>JBGSKO010000076.1:0-46731 GCA_041741155.1 Saprospiraceae bacterium
TGGCTAAAGCCAGAGGACTACATCAGCAGTCAATCGCTATTTTTGGCAACAGTACTGGCTTTGGGGGCCGTCGGTAAAGACCTGTTTATTCAATTCAGTGAATTTAATTTTATTAAATAATTTTGTCCACGTACTTATTTACAAAAAATGTTGGAAAAAATCAACGCACAAGAGTTTGTCTTTTTTACTAAAGGCGACAATGTGGCGGTACTCAACCGGGTGTTGCAATATGTAGAATCCAATGAAAAAACAGGGAGACTTAAAATTGTGACGGTGATGACGCCCGGACAAACCCGTAACGATACCCTGCGCCACGACCTCGAAGTTCTGGACCGTGCGTATCCGGAGGTGAAGATTGAGTATGTGGAAATTGAGGGTGTTTTCGGCCCGGGACTCATTGACGAACTCTCCCGAAAATGGGGCATTCCCAAAAACTTTATGTTTATTGGTTCGCCCGGCGATCGGTTTCCGTACCTGGTAGCGGAGTTAGGCGGGGTGCGGCTCATCATTTAGGCTCGGGTACATTATACCTTACTTTTACATTGACATTATGAATGAAATTTTCAATTACAAACTGCTTCACATCGCCTCTTACAGTATCACAGTCGGCAATGTTGTCTCGTTGCTGCTGATTCTGGCTGGTGGGTATTTATTGCTGAGGCTGCTCAAGACCGTGTTGCGTCGCTCCATGCGTGCCAGGTCAGTGCCTGAAGGGCGCCAGGACTCTTTTTTGCAACTGACGGGCTATGTGGTATGGATTCTCGGAATCATTTTCGGCTTGCAAGTATTGGGTGTGGACATCACTTTCTTGATAGCCAGTTCAGCGGCTTTGTTGATTGGCATCGGCCTGGGCTTGCAAAACGTGTTCAAAGATTTTGTTTCCGGAATCATTATTCTGCTGGAAGGTACGGTGCGGGCAGGCGACGTAGTTGAAATAGATGGTTGGGTGGTCAAGGTTAAGGAAGTGTCGCTGCGTACCTCGCGCGTTGTCACCCGGGAAGACAATGCTGTCATCATTCCCAACCACAAATTTATTGAAGAGAACGTTATCAACTGGACGCACAACGCCACGCCGTCGCGTTTCGAATTAAATGTAGGCGTGGACTACGCCTCGGATATTCGGCAAGTGGAACAAGTGCTTCTTGCTTGTGCGCGGCAGAACGGTGATTTGCTGCAGGTCGAGCCGCACAGTCCTTTTGTACGGCTGATAAATTTTGGCAGCTCTTCACTCGATTTTCAACTCATTTTCTGGAGCAATAACATGTTCCGCATCGAGTCGGTTAAAAGTCAGTTGCGGTTTGCCATCGTGGCTGCTTTTCATGAGCACAGCATCACGATTCCGTTCTCTCAAGTAGTGCTGCATCAGGCGGCTACACCATGATCTAATCGCACCAATGGGCGATGGACTATTTATGTTTTCCAGCATAGCCACAAGCAGTGTGGTGGTGTGTTTTAAAGCATACTATATGCAAGCGGGGTTCATCATATCAGGCATTTAAAATTTATTCCTGTATGGCTACCATTTGCCGAAACAATCGGTCGAGCGTCTCTGTCGGATCATTGCAATTGCCGGGATGCACCACCGAGCTTTGCAGCACCGTACTTCTCCTGGCAGTCAGCCACCTGAATCGGGACGCAGTGTCGAGGCGGGCAATTGGGCTATGGGTGGCAGTCCCTTCAGCAATCGCTTCAAAAGCACGCAGATGTTGGTGCACTTCTGCTATATCTGTACCCGGAAAAAGTGCTTGCAAACGCTGATCGTCCACCTGGTATCGCAATTGCAAAAAATCAGGTCGCTTGCAATACAATACCACCCCGACATTCAGGAATTCCTCCCGTTCTACACGGGGTACTACACGAATGATGGCATATTCAAACAAGCAATTCACGGGCATTTTTGGCTTCGTTTATAAAAATGGCGGTATTGCCGATTCGCTCCATTAAAAAGGCGATATAAACATCGCGGCGTTCCTGAGGCGACTGCTCCAGGTCCGGTGCCTGCAACCAGGTATCCGGAACTGTTTGAACAATCGCCTGAATCACTTCCGGGGTAATCAAGGCTTTCATTGTATCATCTGCCGCATCCAGCAGCGTAGCCTGCGGTAGTAATACATGATCTTTAATCTGGATAAAAGGCTTGCGCGACTGCTCCTTCCAGTTGTCCCAGGTATGGTGAAAATACAAGCTCGCGCCATGATCTATCAGCCACAAATCACGGTGCCAGGTGAGCATATTTGTATTCCTTGCAGTGCGGTCCACATTGGTGAGTAAGGCATCTAACCACACAATCCGCGAGGCAGTTTCCGGGTCTATCGTGGTTACTTCCGGGTCGAAAGTGACCGATCCGGAAAGGTAATGTACGCCTAGGTTGACACCGGTGCTGCCCCTGAGCAAATCCTGAATTTCTTCATCGGCTTCGGTACGGCCAAACGATTCATCGAGGTTGGCAAATACGAGCTCCGGTACCCGAAATCCGGAAGCCCGGGCGAGTTCGGCGCCAATGAAATCGGCCACCAGTGCCTTGGTTCTCTGGCCAGCGCCCCGGAATTTGGCAACATAAAGGAACTCATCGTCGGCCTCTACAATGGCGGGCAAAGAGCCGCCTTCGCGCAAAGGCGTGACGTAGCGGGTGATATGCACCGATCTGATTTCGGGTGGTTGATACATGTTTTTTTTCTGCCATGCAGTTTTTCGCAAGGCAACAAAATTACGAATAATTACTGAATCGCTCTCCCTTTGGTGTGCTGTTACCTGTTTCGCTCAATTCTGGCAGATTCCCGATTATCAAAAACCTTGGCTGCCGTCTGGTGTTTTTCAAAAAACACACCTTGCGATGAAGCAAAAACAACCTGGTACGCTTACTGGATTGCTCCGAAAAACCCTGTATTCTGCACTGGTACTGTTCCTGAACGGCTGTATAACAACAACCGCTAACGCTCAGATCCTGTATGCCAGCGCCGTAAACAGCGGAGGTGTGGCCACGATTTTTTACATAAATATGGCTACCTGTGAATCCTGTATCATCAGTCCAACCTCACAGAATATCGGTACCGAGGATTTTGTCATGCTGCCCGATGGTACGCACCTGAATATGGACCTGGGGGGCATCAGAAGGCTGGAAGCGCCACCCTCTGTGGACATTATCTGGCAAGCCGCCAGTCCGCAGGGATATTCGACGGCGGGACAGTTGGCGCCCAACGGCTTGGTGTATCTCGTCGGGCCTTCCGGGTTAGCCTCCTATAATCCGGCCAACAACACGATCATATTTATCGGCCCCTGGCCGGCAGACGTCTTAAACGTGTACGATATTTTTTATATAGATGGTGTTTTGTATGCCAATGGGGTCAATCAATCCGGGGACCCTATACTGATTGAAATCAATGTGGGAAATCCGGCGCAGTCCGTCATTACGCCCTGGACCGTGGGCTACACCGATGGCGAAGGGGGAAACTGGAACGGCGACGAAGGGCTGTTTTTTGCCGATGCTTCGCATACGATATATTTCTACAACCCGCAGGACGGTACGGTCTCTACCATTTGTGATATTGATACCCAGTTTTCCATCATCAGCCTGACGACGCTGCCTGCCGGATTGCCCGATTATCCCTGTATTTCCGGCTGCACGAGCGATGCCGGCGAACTGGCTCAAGGCGGTCCGTTCAATACCTGTGTCAACAGCACCCTGAACATACCCGCCGCCACCCAGACGGTCGTGGAAGCTGACGACTTGCTGCAATACGTGCTCTTTTCCAATCCAGCCGATACGGCAGGAAGTATCGTGGCTGTTTCCAATACGCCGGCGTTCAGTTTTGCGCCACCCCTGCAGGCCGGCGTCACCTACTACGTTGCCGCAGTGGTGGGCAATGACCTGAACGGCAACGTTGACCTGAACGATCCTTGTCTGGATTTTTCCAATGCCCTGGAGGTTGTTTGGCAGCCGTTACCAACGGTACAACTCGCCGCCCCGAACCCCGATCTCTGTGCCGGCGGTTGCCGTACACTGGATGTGGTACTCACCGGAACCGGGGCTTTTACGGTAGCCGGCAATATATTGTCGGGGGGCAATGTCATCGGTACATTCAGCGAAACCTTTGGCGGTAATACAGGTTCGCTGGTAATCTGTGTTCCCGGCGGTACGCAGCCAGGCCCTGTGACCGTGCAGACAACGGCGCTTACGGATGCATGGTGTATTTGTGAGTGAGGGCCTGAATGCCAGTGGCTGGGTTGCACCGTATGACCGGGTTACGTACTACTGCTTGACGATCGCGCGGACTACCGGCGCGACACCCTCCGCCCAAACCTTGATATAATACATTCCCGGGGGCCAGTCGCCTATGCGCCATTCCATTTCGGGACATTGAGCCGTGCCGGCGCCCAGCTGCCTGCCCAGGGCATTGTACCACGCATACTGGATTGCTATTCGGGCGATGGGTACCCGCAGGGTGATCTCGTCCGATGCTGGGTTGGGGCTGATGATAAACGGCAGACTTCCGGCAGTTTCTGACACGGTACTGGAAGGTCCGCTATAGAAATGTAAATGTCCCGAGTTCCCGTTGATGATTCCACCGCCGATCAGAATACCCTGTCCGTAGGGCAGAATCGCTTCTGCATCCACATTGGGCAATCCGCCGCCCAGTACATCGAGGGTATTGCCGTCGAAAGCCACTACGGCGCTGCATGCCAGCGTGTCGTTTTGCACCACAGCTTTGTTGAATCCGCCCAGGATGTAGAGCACGCCATTAATCTCGCGGAGCGTATGGGCATACCAATTCTCGTCGGGGGATTCCGAACCGAGCATGAATCCTGGACTCACCCACTGGCTGCCGTCCCAGCGCGCCACGCCGCCGAGGGGTGTATTGCCGGAGGCGGTGAATGCGCCACAGGCGTAGAGTTCGCCGTTCAGCACACCGAAGCCGTAGGCGGATTTGTTGAAGCCTGCGCCAAGGGCATACCATTGGCTGCCGTCCCAGCGTGCCACGCCGTTCACCTCCACATTGCCTGCTTTTAGAAAGTTGCCCGCTACATAGAGGTCGCCGTTCCAGACCAGCATGTTGTGCGGCGCGACCAGGCTGTAGGTGTTGGGGATGTAGCCGGTGAGTCCGCCCCCCAGTGGCGCCCAGCCGTTGCCGGTGTAGGCGGCAATGCCGTTTATGGACTGATTCCCGGCGCGGTCAAATTCGCCGCAGACCACGATCTGTCCCTTGTATTCCTCTACATCATACAGGATGGGTACCTGATTGAGGTTAGGGTTGGGATTGGTGCGCCAAAAGCCTGGCAGCACCTTCCGGAGCGTATGAGTGCTATCCATTCGAAGGAGCCAGTTAGAGTCTGCCGACCACTCGTATTTGGCCATATACAGGTTGTTCTGGATGATAGCCAAGGCGTGGCCGCCGTCAAGTGAGCTACCTGATCCGTTGATGAGCGCATTCCACTGGTTGCCGTCCCAGCGCGCTACGGAAGGCGCCACGGTGCCGCAAATGCGGGAAAACAGACCGGTGGCATACACTTGACCCTGATGTTCCACCAAGTCCACTACATAGCCGTTGGTATTTTGGCCAGGACAAAAATTGATGAATTGGGCGCTGAGTTTCCACCAGGGGGTAGCGCTCAGCAGGAGGAATAGCAGTAGCTTAGGTTGCATGATTTTTGGCGCCAACATACAAGGAGTTTTGCTTTTTTCACAGCACCGCAGGGCCACGAGCGTAGAAGATTTCGGAAACACATTGGGGCCTGTACCCCTTCCGGTATCAATACAGATACAGAAGGCAATAAAATCGGTTTGTTATCCAATGAATCCTAAGTTTTTGAGCATCATTGTCCTGGATAAACCTTGCTATTATGCAAGGACATGGGCGCGATATTGCTTTTCGGTTGGTGCGACGATAGGATTTGTAGTATCCACTTTTTGTCTGCATCCTGGTGGCGGGCTTCGTCTCATCAGATGTCGTACTTTGCACGCGATTTTTTTGCACATCGTATGCCGTTACTCTTCACCCGCCACATCACCATCAGCACCGGACAGACCCTCACCTTTGGCGTTTGGCAAATTGCCGAAGACGAGTTGTACTTCCGCGAGGATTTGCCGCTCACGCCCGAGGAGGAGGCTGATTTGGCGCGCTACAAAGGCATCCGGCGCCTCGAGTGGCTGACCGGTCGCTGGTTGCTGCACAAACTTACCGGCGCCGAAGCGCGGCTGCCGTTGGGAAAAAATGCGTTTGCCAAGCCTTTTTTTCTGGATCGGCCGGAGCTGCATTGCTCGCTGAGCCACTCCCACGGCATCGTCGGGGCCATGCTGGCCGATGGCGTGTGCGGCTGCGACTTGCAGGTTTTGGTGGAAAAAATGCCCAGCCTAGCGGGCAAATTTTTGCACACCGACGAAGCGGCGTTTTTGCAGGTGTTCCGGCAAGCGGACCAATTCGACCTGATGCACGTTTTCTGGACGGCCAAGGAAAGTTTGTACAAAGCGTACGGACTGAAGGAGCTGGACTTCCGCGAGCATTTGCGCCTCGATCCGTTCGCCTGGTCGGGCCTACATGCAGAAACAACGGGGTGGGTCTGCAAGGGCGATTTCAGGCAGGCATACCGGCTGTATTTTGAAAAAACCGTGCTGCCCAATGCCTCCGGGGCGTTTGTGTGGACGGTTTGTGTGGAAAATGGGCCGGATGCGAGCGCATAGCTTTTTTGTTTTCAGGTTTTTTTTAGCCCCCGTGTTGGTTTTTGAGAAAAGGCTTCTACCTTTGCGCTCCAATTTTTCGTACTGTATTTAATTTTCCATTTCGATTAGCGATGAAACGTACCTACCAACCGTCCCGCCGTGCACGTAAGAACAAACACGGATTCCGCAGCCGCATGGCGACCAAGAATGGCCGCAAACTGATTTCGCGTCGCAGAAGGCAAGGCCGCGCCAAACTCTCCGTTTCGGATGAGTCGCGCCCGAAATAATACGATAGCCACTTCACTCCGCATGGAGTTTTGTTGACCAATTCAAAGTCGTCAGTTTGTGCATACAAACTGACGACTTTTTCTATTTTTGGCGCAGCCGAAAGTTTTTACATGCCTACTTTTTCACGACACGAACGGCTGAAGAGCCACACACTGATCGGACGGTTGTTCCGGGAGGGCAATTCCTATATTGCCTACCCGCTCCGGGTGGTGTGGCTGCCGATTGCAGAAACAGATAGCGCCCTCGATTTTTTTGAGGAAAACCGCGCCCAGCTGGCTATTTCGGTGCCCAAGCGCGTGTTCAAAACCGCCGTGGCTCGCAACCGCCTGAAACGCCAAACCCGCGAAGCATTCCGGTTGCACAAAGCGGAACTGTACAAAAAACTGGCTGTTGCCGACCGTCACATCGTGCTCATGCTGGTGCTGGTAGCCAAAGAGGCCGTACCGTACAGCGAAATAGAAGCCGGAATTCGGAAAATGATCAAGAAATTTCCTGCCTGAAACGCCTTACTTGCACGCAAAACACTTTTTGATATGAAAAAAAAGATCCTATTTATTTTGTTGGGCCTCGTGCTGGCCATTCAGTTGATCCGCCCGGATACCTCGACGCCGGCTATTGATCCTGCCCAGGACTTTATGCAGGTGCTTCAGCCGCCCACCGAGGTAGCAACCATGTTGAAAACAGCCTGCTACGATTGCCATTCCTACGAAACCCGCTACCCGTGGTACAACCAGATTGTCCCGGTATCATGGTGGCTGGCAAACCACGTCCGCGAAGGCCGCGAACACCTGAATTTCAATACATTCGCCGCGATCTCGACGGGTGACCAGGCAGAAGTGCTGGAAGAAGCCGTTGAAGAAATTCAAAAAGGTAAAATGCCGCTGGACAGCTACACCTGGACACACGCCGATGCCCGGCTGAGTGCAGAACAAAAAAATGTGCTGGTTGCGTGGCTGAACACAGCGGGCAGGCAGCATCGGTAAGCACCTCCGTTCAAATATGATCTTTCGAGAAGCATCTCTCCGCGACATCCCGCAAATCCAGATTGTGCGGCACACGGTGCGGGAAAACGTACTGTCCAACCCGGCAACTACACGATCGAATGCTGGATTGGTATTTCAGTAAAACACAAGACACGTTGTGGTTGGGAACCGAACCTGGCACGCGCGCGGAGCAATTTTACCGGACCGCCGGCTGGACGGAGGCGGGTGTCCACGGAAAGAGCGAGGTCCGGTTTGAAATGACACAGGCAGAGTGGGTAGGCCGCCGGTAGTTATTTAGAAGCAGGAGGGCTCGTTCGATATACGACTGGAATATCAGACTTTCCAGGTTTTTAAACCTGGAAAGTCTGAAAACTAAAACGCTGCGTCGCTACGTCTCCGCGACGAAAAAAACGCAGCGGAGAATGTGCACGAAGCCTTCATCAAAATCGCACCGCACGGAGTCCCGATCCTAACCTGAAATTCTGGCCGGCCGGCTTTCCGCCCACTTCATACCCGCGCTCAAACGCCGCCCGGTCCAGTACCACAATCTCCCCGAGTTTTTCCTTTCGCAGGCCACTGTTGAGTGCCACCAGTTCCTTGCCGAAGAGGCCATCTGCTTTGTTATGTGCCTGCCGGAGTTCTTCCCGGATGACCTCCTTGCGATCCAGCACAGAACTGGTGGGCAAGTCGTCGGAGATTTCGGTAAACACATACAACTTGCCGAGCTTGGCGCGCAACTGCTGCTCGCCGGTGATGCCCTTGGATTCGATGGTTTCGGTGAGCGTTTTGCGGAAGGCTTCGAGGCTGGCGCTATACTGGGTTAGTTTGGTTTTCAGGGCTTTGTCTTTCACGACAGCGGCGCGGCGGTCGGCAGTGTCTTTGGCGCTTTGCACCTGCGCCACGAGCAAACCGAGGTCTTCCACCAATCCGAACAGCTCTTTCGAAATGGTGTTGCGCCGGGCATAGTCGAGGTCGGGCTGCACGGGATCGGGGATGAGTTGCAGGGTGCCGGTGTCGGTGAAATCGCCCGCCTTGAGGCGTACCTGATAGGCGCCGGGCAGGGCCAACGGGCCGATAAAACCCGCGTACACCCCGAATTCGCCCTGCACCAGCACACCGCGGGCGGCTTTGGGCGGCGCGGCACGCATGTCCCAGCGGACGAGGTTGATGCCTTTACGCTTGGTTCCCGGTATGGACACCATTTTTTTTCCGGAAGGGTCATAGATTTCGATGGTCACGTCGCCGGAATTCAGGCGGTCTTTGAGGTAGTACTGGATCACGGCATTTTCCGGTGCATTGGGCCCGACATAAGCGTCGGTGTTGGGAAACGCCTGCCCGTAGTGTCCCGTGGTGACGGGCGTGGGGCGCGTGCGCAAAAGGGCCACATTTTTTTGCAACATATCGGAGGTGAGTCCACGGAAAGGCGCGATATCGTCCACGATAAAAATCCCGCGGCCGTGGGTAGCGATGACAAGATCGTTGGTGCGCGGCTGGATGACCAGGTCGCGTACGGCCACGTACTCGGGAAATTTGGACTTGTACTGCACCCAGTTTTGGCCGCCGTCGTTGCTGATGTACAGGCCGAATTCCGTGCCGAGAAAAAGCAGGTCCGGGTTTTCCAGGTCTTCGATGATGACGTGGGCATAGCCTTGCAGGCTGCTGCCGCCGCTGAGGAGCGTCCAGGTTTTGCCGCCGTCGTCCGTGCGGGCTGCGTAGGTGCGCATGTCGCCGTAGGCGTGGTTGTCGAAGGTGGCGTAGGCGCGGTTGCGGTTGTGGCGGCTGGGGGTCACGCGGCTCACCCAGGCGCCCGGAGGTACGCCGGGGATGTTCCGGGAGAGGAGCGTCCAGGTAGTGCCGCCGTCACGAGTGACCTGGATATTTCCGTCGTCGGTGCCCACATAGATCAGGTTTTCGTCCAGCGGCGATGGGCCGATGGAGTAGATCGTACAGTGGTTTTCGGCGGAGGTATTGTCCACCGTGAGACCACCGCTGGCGTACTGTTTTTGTTTGATGGTGTCGTTGGTGGTCAGGTCGGGAGAAATGCGCGTCCAGGTATTGCCGCGGTCGGTGGTTTTGAACAAAAACTGCGCGCCGCAGTAGAGCGCGGCGGGGTTGGCTGTGCCGCGCACGAGCGGCGTGTTCCAGTTCCAGCGGTACTTGGGGTCGCTTTTTTGCTCCTGGGGCTGGACGAATTTGCTTTGGCCGGTTTTCAAATTTACGCGGTTGATGTTGCCCCCCTGGCTTTCGGCAAACACGATATCCGGGTTGGTAGCATCGGGTTGCACCCAGAAGCCGTCGCCGCCGTTGAGCGGTTCCCAGTCGCGGTTTTCGATGCCGCCCTTGCTTTGGGAGGGGCCGCGCCAGGAGCCGTTGTCCTGCAAACCGCCGTACACCTGGTAGGGCGCCTGGTCGTCGGCAGCCACCTGATAGAACTGCGACACGGGCAGGTTTTTCAGGTGCGTCCAGGAAACGCCGTAGTCGAGGCTCATGTACACCCCGCCGTCGGTGCCGAGGTAGAGTTGATTGGTACTGTTCGGGTTGATCCAGAGGGCATGGTGGTCGGAGTGTACCCAGCCGCTGCTGCCGCCGCCGTCGGAAAAGGCATAGCCGCCGTCGGTGCTGATAGACAGTGAAAAGGCCGGGCGATAAACGCGCTTGGGGTCTTTGGGATCCACGACAAGGGTGCTGAAATAAAACGGCCGGGCGGTTACGTTGGAAGTAGCGCTCTGGTATTTCCAGCTTTCGCCGCCGTCGGCGGAAATGAGCAGGCTGGTGTTCTCGCTCTCGACGATGGCGAACACGTTGTCGGGCGCGCTGGGCGCCAGGGCAAGCGCGATGCGGCCAAATGCGCCGGTGGGCAATCCGCTGGTGATTTTGCGCCAGGTTTTGCCGCCGTCGGTGCTTTTGTGCAGGGCGCTGCCGGGGCCGCCGGAAGCGAAGGAGTAGGGCGTGCGGCGCACTTGCCACATGGAAGCCAGCAGTACGTCGGGGTTGCGCGGATCCTGGATGATATCGGCGCAGCCGGTTTTTTCATCGGTGTACAGGATTTTCTCCCAGGTTTTGCCGCCGTCGGTGGTTTTATACAGGCCGCGGTCGGGGCTATCGCTCCACAACGGGCCGGGCACGGCAACAAAGACCGTGTTGGGCTGCGTGGGGTGGACGATGATTTTGGAAATATGTTCGCTTTTTTCGAGGCCCATGCGGCTCCAGTTGCGCCCGCCGTCGGAAGTCCGGTAAATGCCGAGCCCGATAGCTACGCTGTTGCGCATATTGCTTTCGCCGGTGCCCACCCACACCACGTTGGGGTTGGCGGGATCAATAGCCATGGCGCCGATGGATTGCGGGTACTTTTCGAATATCGGCTCGAAGGTCATGCCGGCAGTAGTGGATTTCCATACGCCGCCGCCGGCGGTACCCACGTAGAGCACCTTTGGGTCAGTAGGGACACCCTCGATGGCGGTGATACGTCCGCTCATGACGGCCGGCCCGATGTTGCGGGCTTCAATGGCGCCGAAGGTGGAGGAGGAGAGGCTGGTTTGGGCAATAGCGCCGGAATGCAGCGCAGCGATTGCCAGGAAAAGGAGGAGCAGCGTATGCTTCATAGATTGTTTTAAGTTTGTTGTTGACAGGGAATTTGGACCAGGGGCTTATGGCTCAAAAAAGAGGCCCACAGAGCATGTTTGGTAAAACCGCTGTGAGCCTCCTGTTCCTTTGTGCTTCGTGTGGGAATCAGACTTTCCAGGTTTTTAAACCTGGAAAGTCTGATTCCGAAGACGTCGTGCGTGATCGCGTACGCTTACTTTTTCGGCATATCAAATGCCTTCATATCCACGGTCGGGTTGAACGTAACTTTGGTGAGGGTGATGGTTGTGTTGCCCATCATCGGGTTGGAGGACTGCAGGGAGTGTGGCATCACGATACCGTCCACCGTTTTGAAGTTGGAAAACACCGTAGCGCTTTCGACCTCTTTGCCGTCCACTTCGTCCACCTGGATATTCTTGATTTCGTAGTACGTTTCCGGGTCATACAGGATGTATTCAACTTTTTTGCCGCCTTTGTTGACCTTGATTTTCAGCGCCTCGGTGCCCTCTACGTCTTCTTTGCCCACGAACTCCACCGTGTAGCCTTTTTCTTTGTAGCCAATAACGGTGCCGTCAATGTCGGTCTGGTCCATCATGGATTTTACTTGATCCGATGTAAGCGGTTCCGGATCCATTTGGCCCATGAACGGGTTGGTTGCCCAGCCTTTGTCGCCATTGACAACGGAAGTTTGGGTCATGCCCATGACCGACACGTCCATGCGGGCGGCTTTGTCGCGGATGGAGGTCATCGTCCAGCCAATAGCCATTCCGGCTGCGGACTCAGAGGCGATATTGGCTTCCATTTTTACGGCCTCCACCTTGCTCCAGTTGTCGCCACCGGTAGCGCGAATGTGTTTGGCGATAATTTCCTCGGCCGATTGCGCTGTGGCGAAGTTGCTGAGTACGAGCAGGAGGACTGCGGAAAAGAGCGATTTTTTCATAATACAGAGTTTGTTTTTGATGTGTAGCCACTTGGGCGTTGAAAAATATGGATGCAAAACAACGAGAAACCGCGGAGGTTTAGATTGAAATTCGATGAGCAAAGGTATCCGGGGGATGCACCTTCTGGTTTGGGGTATTTAAGCCAGTTTGAGCAATAATTGCCGCTCCAATAATTCGCCTCCGTTCAGCACCGGTTTCTTGTCCAGCAAAGTCAGGGCTTGTTGGGCCAGGTTCCTGGCTTCGGGCAATGCTCCATTTACACGCGAAAGCGCCGATTTGACGCGCAATGCCGACACATCCTGGCGTTTGGCCAACTGTTTTTCAATTTTTTGCCACCAGGCATTGGCCGCCGCTGCGTCGTTTTTCAAATAAGCGGCTGCAAAGCACGCTTCTTTCCACAACTCGGCCCGAAACAATGCGGGCATCTCGTCGGGCAGCTCGTGCAAACGCTCGGCCACTTCCATTGCCATTTCCAGCTGATCGGTAGCGAGATAGTGCGAAAAGGCGTACAAATCGGCATACACAGCGTAGTCTTTGTCCTGCCGAACCACCTCCACGTCGGCCATGTTGAGTGTTGCCAGGGATTTGCCCGAATGGGCCTGTGCAACCAGCCCCAGCATCGCCCGCTCGATGTCTGCTGTTTTTCCGCCCGACATCAGGCGGAAGTACCGCGCCCGGTCGGTGAAAAACATACCGGTCCTGTTTGGCACGGTGGTGGCCAGAAACAAGAAAAACGATGTGGCTGCACTGACGATGAAAAATACTGCCAGGAAACGCAGTCCGACAGCATTTGCAAGGGAGAGCCACCAGCCGGCCAGGCCGCCGCCTGCTGCCAACAGCAAAGACCCCAAAGGTCCGGCAATCACCACCCGGGCAAATCGCTGGATCAGATCAGGTGTGTTTTCCTGTGGCAGGGTAGCCGCTACACCGCCGAACAGTTGCATATCGGTATTCCAGTATGGGGCGATGCGCTCGGTTTCCGGGTCGAGGCGGATACCAAGGAAACCGGCGACGTACAATTGAAACCGAAAACCCTGCCTAAGCCCGGTCATTAAATGCGCCAGTTCGTGGAAGGCCAGTGCGAACCAGACGGCGAAAAAAGCGATGGCAATAGTCGCCGTTTTTTGCACCGGGCCATCCATCGGGGCAAAACCGCCCATGTTTTTGCCGAACTGCATGCCGGCATAGCCGCAAACGGCGCCGACAACCAGGCCGAGAGTGAGTTGGATGAGTTGCTGCTTTTTGATTTTCATGGTTATTCCGATTTTTCAAGCAAGTTTATATTGGTTTTGATCTGATCGAGGTATTTGCCGAAGGCGATTTTTCCCATCCACCGGGCGAGCCAGTGTGCTGCCGGGGTGATTACGACCACGGCAGCACCAAGTATCCACCATACGGCGGGTTTTTGCAGCGCCGTATCCAGATCAACCTCGGAGGCGATACCCAGCAGGCCGCCGCCGACAACGGAGACCGGATAGATGAACAATGCGACCTTTTCCTGCAAGTCCAGCCAGACACGCAACTGATCGTGGTAAGCCCGCATCACGCTCAGCAGCGGGGCGCTCATATCCGGGAGCGGGGGGAGGCTGCGTAGTTTGAAGGCGGTGAAAACAACTGCCGCGAGGTAGGCCAGGATCAGTACGCCGAGGCAAATCCGGATGTATGGATGTGGGTGTAAGGCGAACAATACCACGAAAAGGATTGCAAAAATGATCGCAAAGCCCATGTTAATCCGCGCATTTCGGCGCAGCAGGGCCATAGGCGACTGCGAGGGGTGGCGCATCAGGTCACTTACAGCGAGGCGCGTGGTTTCGCCGGAGGCGAAATGGCCCTCGTTCAGGCTTTTCCATGCTTCTTGAATGTTCATGATTTATGCGTTTAGGCGTTTGGTGAGTTCGGTTTTGATGCGGTGCAATTTCACGGCAACATGGTTGGCCGAAAGGCCTGCGATGTCTGCAATCTCATCGTTGCCGAAGCCGTCGAGATGCAGCAAAATGAGCGCACGGTCGGTTTCTTTCAGTTGTCGGATCGCGTGGTACAGGCGTTCGGCATTGTCCGAAGGGTTGTCGTCGGGCGCGGCCACATCGGGGCCGACGGCTTCCAGCGGGGCCGTCGTACTCCGGCTTTCCCGTTTTCGGAAGGTGAGTACGGTATTCAGGCTGATGCGATACAGCCAGGTCGAGAATTTGGAAAGCCCCTGAAATCCCGGGAATGCTTTCCATGCCTGGTAGAGGATTTCCTGCTGCAGGTCCCGGCGGTCGTCCGGATGCTCCACATACAAGTGGACGATCTTTCGGATGATGCCGATGTTTGCCTCAACTTGCTGTAAAAAAATGTGCTCGGGTGTCAACATAGCGATGCTGTGGGCGCCTGGAATGTTTTGTTTTTCCAATAAGTAGCCTGAAGGAGAAAAAGATTACAAAGGCGGAGACTTTTTTTTGAGCGGTTGGCAAAAACTTCTCCCGGGTTGCAGCCCAAAACCTGCTGTCCGCTTTTTCGGGTGGTGAAAAACGGCACGTGCATTTGCCCTGTCAGTTGTCATATTAAATTTATAAAAATATACACTGGTGGGAAAGGGTGTGTACGCGTGCGGTTATCTTCGCATTCACAAGTGAATTATCTGATATACGCTTTCCATTTAAGTATAAATAAACCCGCTTTAACATGAAAAAAATAGCCATTTTATCATTTTTACTGGCAATATTGGCCTGCAAGACAGTCAAGGAGGATTTGACCACCAACCCCGATCTGCCCCCGCCGTTCAACGGCCCCGGCGTATCTCGCGAGCAGGTGATGGCTATTGCTGCCAAGTATGGCTTGCAGGACAGTATAGGCCGGAACTTCAATCCTCCGCCGGAAACGGCATATCCTTACTTATCTGAGGAGTATTTTGAGGGTTACTTTGCAAATTGGCGTAAACACTTTGATTGGCTTGAACGTACCGAGGAAAGGTGGAAAAAACTGGAAAGTATTCAAACCCTTCAGCAATACTTTGCTTATGTGGAGAACGACCCCGATATGTACAGGCGTTCACTTGACGAGAATGGCGGCATTAAAGGATACAACGATTATAAGGAAGATGTTTTAGTAGGCAAATACCATATCTACATCTGTAAGCATCCAAAAATGGGCACATATCCCACCATTGTACCGGCTGATGACGATAAACCCGGCGCCATCAAAGGCCGCCTGCTGCGCAACGAAAACTAACTTAATCCATCATAAAACCCGTCCCGAGCTGCCATTCTGGTGGCTCGGAACGGTTTTGAACCGGCTCTTTACATGAAACACTTTGCGCTCATACAGATTTTGTTTCTCGCCGTTCTGGCCTGCAAGACAGTCAAGGAGGATTTGACCACCAACCCCGATCTGCCCCCGCCTTTCAATGGCCCAGGTATCTCCCGCGAGCGGGTAGTAGCCATCGCAACCAAATACGGTTTTCAGGACAGCATTGCACCAAGTTACAAAGCCACAAGGCTTATTCCACCGCCGGAAGCGGCTTACCCATACTTGTCTGAAGAGTTCTTCGAAGGCTATTTTGAAAAATGGCGAAAGGGTCTCGATCTTGAGGCATCTCGGGCATCCAGGCGGCAAAAGTTAAACAGCCTCCAAACGGTTCAAGAGTACTTTACTTATGTCGAAAGCGACCAGGAGGAGTATAAATATGAAATTGATTTTCACGGTGGAATAACAGGGTACAATGCTTACAAAAAAGATGTTTTAGCCGGCAAGTACCGTATTTACATTTGTAATCCAGAAGAAGGTACGGTTACCATGATACCGGCTGATGACGACAAACCCGGGACGATCAACGGCCGCCTGCTGCGCAACGCGAACTAATCCTTTCCGCCTCTCCCGTCTTGAATCTACCCATACGTCTTGACTCCTCCCGGTTCGTCGGGCGAAGGTTGAACAGCGGTATGCAAGATGTCACGTTTGTCTTTACTCCCATACTACTGGGCATTTTTGGTTTGACAAACCTGGAAGGTCTCGTTCCAAAAATGTCCAGTAGTGTGCTTTACCCCAGCCGCGCCGCCGACTCCCGCATTTCCCGAAGCAGCCGCGCTACTTTTTCCTGCAAATCTCCCGTGTCGGCGTTTTCCAAAACGTGCGTTTCGATGTCCTGCGCCAGCACAGCCACATCTTCCATACCCAGCATGCGGAACTGTGGCTTAACCGTGTGTACCACCCGCCGCAGTTCTTCCCGGTCTCCCGATTCCAGCGCCGCTTCGATGCGGGGCAAGGCGGCGGTTACAGATTCGAGGTACAGGCCGATGTATTTCTGGATGCGGGCGGGGTTGCCGCCGGTGAGTTTTTCCAAAAAGGCAAGTTGCGTGTTTGGCTCCGGCGCGCTCGGCGCTGCTTCCACAGGGGAGGCATCGAGTAGGGGAGGGCCAAAATCCCCGTTGCGCGCGGCCAGCAGACCGGCGATCAGTTGATCGTCCCGGAATGGCTTGGGTACGCAGCCGTTCATGCCGTTTTGCAGGCAGCGCCGTACCTCTTTTTGCGTGACGGAGGCCGTAAATGCGATGATGGGTATGGCATTTAACGGGGAGGCGAGGGCACGGATAGCGCGCGTAGCCTCCAGTCCGTCCATAACGGGCATGGCTACATCCATGAGGACGACATCAAATGGGTTTTTTTGCAGCATTTCGAGGGCTTCGCGGCCGTTTTCAGCGGTTTGCACGACTACCTCGGGAATAAGCAGTTCGAGTGTTTCCACCGCCACAATGCGGTTGAAAGCGTTGTCTTCGGCTACGAGTATGCGCAGGCCGCGCAGCATTTCGGTGGCATCGGCGACGGGTGCAGGCGGTTCGATCTCCCGCCAGGTGCCAATCTGGAGGTCTATGTCGAACCAGAATTCCGAACCTGCGCCGGGTTGGCTTTTGGCCTGGAGCCGGCCACCAAATTTTTCTACGAGTTGTTTGGAAATACTCAAGCCCAGGCCCGTGCCGCCGTACTTGCGGGCGGTGTCGCCGGAAGCCTGGCGGAAACTTTCGAATACCACGGCGAGTTGGTCGGGCGTCATGCCGATACCGGTGTCGCGTACGGCAAAATGGAGGCGGCAATGGTTTTCGTGGCGCTCCAGTACGCCGGCGGAGATGGTTAAACCGCCCTTTTCGGTGAATTTAACGGAGTTTCCGGCTAAGTTGAGCAACACCTGCTGCAGGCGCACCGGGTCGCCCAGAAGCACGGGCGGAATTCCCGGGTCGTAGTCCAGGTCGAGGGTCAGGCCCTTTTCCTCTGCTCGAAACTGCAGGGTTGTGCGCACTTGCTCCAGGATGTCGGCGGTACACAACTCAGTGTGTTCCAACTCCAACTTGCCGGCTTGTATTTTGGAGATATCGAGGATATCGTTGAGGATTACCAGCAAGGCTTCCGACGACTGCCGAATGCTGTGCAGGTACAGGAGTTGGTCTTCGCGCGGTTTTTTTTGCAGGAGCAGGTTGGTCATGCCCATCACGGCATTCATGGGCGTGCGTATCTCGTGGCTCATATTGGCGAGAAACTGCTGCTCGGCGCGTTCGCTTTGTTCGGCGCGGAGGCGCTGGCGCTCGGCCTCGCGCTTTTCAGATTCTGCCTTGGCGCGCAGGGTTTCCGCCTCTTCCTTCTGCTGCATGAGTTCGGCCGTGCGCGCTTCCACGAGTTCGGTGAGTTCCTCCTCGCGGCGTTGGAGTTGTTCCAGCGTTTTGTCGGTCTGGTGGCGCAGTCGGCGGGTGAGCAGGCCCACGATTTTTTGCATCACTTCGGGGTACTCGCCCAGTACGCCGAAGAAAACTTCCCGGTCAATGCGGGCCAGCCGGGCCGGTGCGGACGCGCTCACGGACATAGAGCGCGGGCCTTCGTCGAGCAGGGCCATTTCACCGAAACAGTGCCCGACCTGCATTTGCGCCACGATGTAGTCGCCGTCGTGTACCTGTGCCGTACCGTCGAGGATGAGGTACAGGGAGCGGCCGGGATCGCCTTTGCGGAACACGCTACCGCCGGCTTCATACACTTCAATACTGCTTTGTTCGGCCAGGTGCTGGAGTACGGGTGTGGGCACGGATCGAAAAATGTCCATGCGACTGAGTTTTTTGGCCAGTTCGGCGGCGGTCGTGTGCATGCGGTGGGCGCAGTTTTGGGCAAAAGTAGGTGTTTCTATTGGCAGGCACAGCGTGGTTATCGGAAGACTACCTCGTGTTTGGTATATGCGTTTTCGGAATAATTCAGGTAAGTTTGCCCAATATAATAAGAGAGGACTCTACGCTAAGCCGAATTTTACACGCCATTAATTTTTTATCAAATGTGCTGCCGTATGAAAAACAACTACCGGATTGTCATTTTTTTCATCGCCTGCTTTTTGGGAAATATCCCGCTCCTGACCGCCCAATGCCTCGTTTCGGTGGATGCCGGCGAAGACTTGTATATGTGTACCGGTCGAAATGTTAAACTGGACGGCGCCTTGACGGGCACGTATATTTCCTACCAGTGGAGTCCCTGGTTGCCGCTGAATAAAATTCATGAATTCAACCCGATTATACCAATCCCACAAACGATAACCTACACGCTCACGGCACGCTCGTACGATCCGTCCCTAAATATGATCCAGAACCCGGATTTTGAGCAGGGAAACCTAAGTTTTGCGACCGACCTCACCTATAGCCCGGGCAATATCGTGCCGCCCGGAACGTACGACGTGCTGACCAACCCGCAAGCCGCCAACAATATTCTGGACCCCTGCGGAGATCATCCCTCCGGCGGCGGAAACATGCTGGCGATAAACCCGGCGCCGCAAAATGTCGGACAGGATGTGTGGCAGCAAACCATCGCGGTGACGCCGAACACCCAGTATTATTTCTTTTTTTGGTCCACAATGGCACAATTCGGGACGCAAAGTACCCTCGCGCTCTTCATCAATGGTATTCAGGTGGCTACCATGACACCTCCCATCAGCAGCCCGTGCAACTGGAGTGAACGGAAAGGCGTTTGGTTCAGCGATATTCATTCTACTGCCGATATCGCCATCCGGGTGGCTTTTGCAGGCGCCCCGATAGCGCTGGACGACTTCTACTTTGGTCCGGTTTGTGAGGTTTCGGACGACGTAACATATTTCGTGGGCCAACCACAGGCAGTAGCGGCTCCTGCATCGTACCTCATTCCTTGTTCAGGTTTTGAGCAAACCTTGAGCGGCGCAGGCTCCAGCGTCGGACCGCAGTTCGAGTACCTCTGGGAAACCGGCGACGGAAACATCGTCTCGGGTGCCAATACCCTGAACCCGGTCGTAAACAGTCCCGGAACCTACACCCTGACCGTCAGTATGCCCGGCGCGCTGGGCGGCGATTGCCCCAAAACCACGACGGTCCACGTCGCGGAAGCGCAACCCCAACTGAGCACCTGGATCACTACCGTCCAGGCACTTACCTGCAACAACAACACCGTGGTGCTCAACGGACAGTTCAATCAGCCCGCTGGCGGTTTGTCGTTCCAGTGGATGGCCGGTCCGGGCGGGAATATCGTTTCCGGTTCAAACAGTGCGAGCGCTGCGGTAAACCAGCCGGGCGAATACACCCTGGTGGTAACCAATACGACCACGGGCTGTACCGCCGAATCGTCCTTCACCGTGAATGCCCCCGTGCCGCCAACGGCGAGCATACTACCGCCGGGCATACTGCAAACGCCAGGTGATACGCTGACCCTCTCGGCTACGATCACGCCCGCCAACGGCATCGTATTGTGGAGCACATCCAACGGAACTATTGTCGCAGGAGCAAATACCCTGAACCCGCAAATCGCTGCGCCCGGTTGGTATATGCTGACGGTCACCGATATGGCCACCGGCTGTACCACCACGGCAAGTACGTTTGTGCCTCTTGCCGCCGTGTGCCCGGTATCGGTGCAAGCCGGGGAAGACGTGCAACTGTGCGAGGCCGGGACGGTATCGCTTCAGGGAACGGTCACCGGTCCCCTGCTCGACCTGGTCTGGTGGCCGGAAGCGGGTTTGTCCGATCCGGCAACCTTATCACCAATGGCCACGGTGAGCCAAACAACTGCCTTCGTACTCTCCGCCCGATCCTATGATTCCGGCCTTAACCTGCTGATAAACCCTGATTTTGAAAATGGAAACACGGGCTTTACCAGCGATCTGACGTACAGCGCCGGCGACCTTATCCAGCCCCGACATTACGCCATACTCGCCAACCCCAACGCAGGTAACCCGGTGTTTCCGGGTTGCAGCGACCATACATCCGGTAGCGGCAAGATGCTGGCATCCAGCCCATCCGACACGAGCGCGTACCTGAACCTGTGGTGCCAATTCATACCGGTAGTGCCCGGCACGGAGTACCTGTTCGAAGGGTGGGCACTGCTTCTCCAGGGCACCGGCGATCTTACGTTTATAGCCAACAACGACACCCTTGGATACTTTTCCGTGCCGGCAGATACTTGTGCCTGGGAAAAATTTTCCAACATCTGGTCCAGCGGAATACAAACCACAGCAGCACTCTGTGTTGGTACCGATGACTCCGACCTGGCATTTGCACTCGACGACCTGTTTTTTACCCCCCTGTGTACGGCGCGGGATACCGTGTTGGTGCAGGTAGCCGAAAGCCCTGTCGTCGCCGTTGCCAACGCGCCCGATGCCCTCACCTGCGTGGCCATTGCCGTCGCGCTCGATGCCGACGGCTCCAGCCAGGGCCTTGCGTTTTCGTATGCCTGGTCAACAACAGACGGAAATATCGAAAGCGGGGCAAATACACCAGCCCCGACCGTGAGTGCCCCCGGGACGTATGCCCTGATCGTCACCAACTCCGGCACCGGCTGCACGGCCACCGCAGAAACCATAGTGCAGCAAGATATTTCAGCGCCGGAAATCGTCGTTTTGCCCGCTCAGCCGCTTACCTGTGTACTGACTTCACAAACCCTGCAAGGCCAAAACGCAAGCCCTTCGGGCAATTTTTCGTACGAATGGACGGCCGCTGCAGGCGGCAACATCGTGGCGGGACAAGCTGCGCTCCAGCCGGAAATTGATGCGCCGGGAACCTACACCCTGCTGGCCACCAACCTGGAAAACGGTTGCACGGTCACCGCAGAAACCATAGTGCAGCAAGATATTTCAGCGCCGGAAATCACTGTTTTGCCCGCCCAACCGCTCACCTGTGTGCTGACTTCACAATCCCTGCAAGGCCAAAACGCAAGCCCTGCGGGCAATTTTTCGTACGAATGGACGGCCGCTGCGGGCGGCAACATCGTGTCGGGGCAAACGGCGCTCCAGCTGGAAATTGATGCGCCGGGAACCTACACGCTGCTGGCCACCAACCTGGAAAACGGCTGCACCACTGCGGTGGAAACGTCCGTGCAGCAAGATATTTCAGCGCCGGAAATCGCCGTTTTGCCCGCCCAGCCGCTTACTTGTGTGCTGACCACACAAACCCTGCAAGGCCAAAACGCAAGCCCTGCGGGCAATTTTTCGTACGAATGGACGGCCGCTGCGGGCGGCAACATCGTGGCGGGACAAACGGCGCTCCAGCCGGAAATTGATGCGCCGGGAACTTACATGCTGCTCGCCACCAACCTGGAAAACGGCTGCACCGCTACCGCCGAAATTGATGTCATCCAATACGACGACGTGGTGGTTGTACCGACAAACCAAACGGATGCCGGTTGTTTCGGCGCATCGGATGGCGCACTCACAGTGGCGGCAACCGGCGGCGACGGAATATTTACCTTTTTATGGAGCAATGGAGCAACATCGCCTATAGCAGCCAATTTGCCGGCCGGAACATACTCCGTGGTTGTAACCGATGGCTCGGGCTGCACAGCTATAACGGTGGCTATTGTCGGCCAACCCGACCCAATATTGCCGAATGCAACGACCACTCCGCTCACCGGCCCGGGGAGCAACGATGGCTCTGCCACCGCTTCACCCGGCGGGGGGATTCCCCCCTATAGTTACGTGTGGAGCGGCGGATCCATGGAGCAAACGATTGCCGACCTGATGGCGGGATTTTATACCGTGACCGTGACCGACGCGAACGGCTGCACTGCCGAACAAACCGTGGAAGTCTGGGATGCCGTCTGCAATCTGGCTGCCGGCGTAGCCGCAAACGATCCGCGTTGTTTCGGCGCAGCCGATGGATCGGCAATGACTACACCGCTTGGCGGCACCGGACCATTTACCTATCTCTGGAGCAATGGCGATACCGATCAAACCGCGTCTGATTTGATCGCAGGCACGTATTCGGTGGTCGTCACGGATGCCAATGGTTGCCAGTTCACGACTACCGCTACCCTGAACGATCCGGCCCTGCTCGTGCTGGAACCCGGCGCCGTGACGGATGCATCCTGCCCGGGCACACCGGATGGTTCGGCCGGCGTGCTGCCGGCCGGCGGTACGGGCAGTATTTCGATTGTTTGGAGCACCGGCCAACAGGGGGCTACAGCTACGAATCTGCCGGTCGGTACGCACACTGCTACGGCCACCGACGCCAACGGTTGTACGGCCGAAGTAGCGGTGATCGTACAGGCATCCGACACAGAACCTCCGGTCATTCAAGGCGCCCCTGCGGCCACGGTACTATTAGGGCCTGCCGGCGGAATCTCCCTTACTGTGCAAAACCTCGGGGTACTTGTCTCGGACAATTGTGGGGTAGCCGATATCCAGGTTGAACCGGGCAGTTTTGATTGTCTCCAGTTGGGGGAGCAAAGCGTCACGGTAACGGTTACAGATATATCGGGGAACACTGCCGAACAGACGATGGCGGTCACCGTGGCGGATCATCTGGCGCCCGAGGTGGTGTGTCCGCCCGATGTTCGGCGCTGCTACGACGACCGCACGGTACAGTACCCGGCGCCCGTTGCTACCGACAACTGCCTGGTGCTTGGCGGGAATTTCGACCTCGTGCAGGGGCTGCCCAGTGGCGCTGTTTTCCCCGAAGGCACAACGATCACGCACTACACGTTCACCGATGCCGGTGGAAATGTGGGCGGTTGTTCGTTTACGGTGACGGTTTTATCGCCATTGGTAGTGACGCTCAACGCGCTTGTGGACGACCTGGCCGGCCAGAACATTGGCAGCATACTGGTCAGCGTGAGTGGCAGCCAGCCGGTGTACACGTATGAATGGCGCCGCGATGGAGCCATTTTCGCCACGACCCAAGATCTGATTGGGGTGGGCGTCGGAGCGTACAGCCTGATCGTTTCGGACAGCGAAGGTTGTACTGCCAGTGCGGGGCCGTTTGTGGTGGATGATCTGGTCGGAACCGACCAGCCCAACTGGAGCAGGCAAGCGGCGGTGTTTCCCAACCCGACTACCGGTCTGGTTTACGTTGTGTTCCCCGACGAAATGATCCGGGAAATGATCCGTTTCACTGTTTTTGATGCAACCGGCAAACTGGTTATGGAAGAAAAAATGGATTGGAAAAAACAGGTGGAACTCAATGGCGCGATGCTCCCGGAGGGATTATACACGCTGCTGATCCAAACAAACCAGGGTCAAATGGCGTACCGGGTAGTCGTAAACCGGCGGTAGGGAATTTTTATGAAGTGACATAGATCAGGCCGGCGGCAAGCCGGCATCATGGCTGGCACCGTATTTAAGGGCATAGATTTGAAGAATTATTTAGTTGATCTTCAAAACGAACATGTCATGAAAAAGCGGATAAAAGTATTTCTGTTGTTAGGCGGGTTGTTGATGCTCGTGGGGTGGGGGTGTTCCTTGGTGGGATATGGGTTTGGTGCTGACGCGGATTCCAAGAAAACGCAGCAGGTTAAAGGATGGGAGGTTTTTGAAATTTCTGCCGGGCGTAAAGTAGCCGTGCATCTAAAGGACAAGACCACCTTGAAAGGCCACTTTGTAGAAGGCATTAAAATGTTTCCAAACACAGATACCGCGTACTCCGCTATTGTAATCAAAAGCGGAGTGGGTCGAAAAAAGGAAGTGCCTTTGGAAAAGATTGAGTATATACAAGTAACAACAAATGAAGGTAAGATAGCAGGTGCTATCGTTGGTTTGGGAGTAGATGTAATGGTAGGGGCGGTTGCCTTAAAAGTTGTTAAAAAAAGCATAGACAGATCAATAGATAAATCGCTTAGTTCTTTAACCTCCTGTCCAATCATCTACAGCTACAACGGCCTCGACTCCCGCCCGGATGCTGAAATGTTTGCCGGCGCGATATTTCAGGCAGCAGAACGACCCGACTGGGACAATCTGGATTTCCTGCGCGAAGACGAGGATGGTGTTTGCCGCCTGAAAATGGCCAACGAATTTGAAGAAACCCAGCAGGTTGATTTTGTAAAACTCCTCGCAATTGATCACCCGAAAGGCAGTCGTGTATTGCCGTCCTTCAGTGGTAAAATGTTTACGGTAGATGATCTGCAAAATGCCCGGGTCGCCCGCGACTATGCCGGCACGGATATACGCAGTCGCATCCGCAAGACCGATGAATCGTTCTGGTTGAGTAATCCTTTCGGCCGCGACCTGCAAAACCCCGACGACTTGCGCGATGGTATTATTCTGGAATTCGACCGGTCGGTCGGTACCAGCGCCGCTGCCTTGGTACTGAACGTGCAAAATACCCCCTGGGCATCCGATGTGCAGCGGAAACTGCTGGAACTGCCGGGCCGGGAACTGCCGCAGTGGTACGATAATCTGAATAATTCACCCCGTGCGCGAGAAGACCTCGTGAATGCGATGGTGCGGGAAGGTATGCTGAAAGTGCTTGTCTGGGACGACAAAGAAAATATGTGGCGTTACGTTGGGCACGTTTGGTCGGTTGGTTCGGCATTGCCCAAGGATATTGTCGTCCAACTCGACTTGCTGGGTACACACAACAACAAACTCAAGATCAAGCTGGATTGCCCGCCGGGTATGTGGATGGTGAACAGTGTTGGAGTGGACTTTTCGTACCATAATATCCCGAATAACACAACGGAAATAGTGGCCCGTAAGGCTGTGGACCAAACCGGGCATGACGTGCTGCCCCAACTGGCCAGAGCAGATAATCAGTACCATTCGATGCCCACCACGCGGGACGTGGTTGATATGGAATTTGTGGTGCCTGCCCGCAAGGCCGGCATGGAGCGCAGCTATATGCTTAACTGTGGCGGGTTCTATACGATCCACATGCCCGCTAAAGGCGAGCCAAGACCGGAACTTATGCAGCAGTTGATGCGGGAATCCGGCGCGTTTACGCGCTTTGCACTCGAATCGCTGTATTTGGAAACTGGCCGCGCACTGGAAGGCCGACAGGCATTGCGGTAGAATCTCTCGTTAGCGTTTTGCATGCTCTTGTGTCAAAAGTCCCGTTACCGCCGAGCGTCGGCTACGCATATTTTGTGTCCGCTTCGTTTGTCATCCCGAAGGGAACTGTCCGCTCTACGGAAGAGTCTGCGGAGCATACCGCCCGTAGAGCGGACAGTTCCCTTCGGGATGACAAACGCTGGATATGCGCAGCGGGGGATCGGCGGTAACGGGATTTTTGACACAACATCGCAGCGGGCGGTGGCCCGCAAATATCCCGGCAAAAGTGAGGGGGTGACTCGAAGTCACCCCCTCACTTTTAGGCGAACCCCTAAAAAACAAGTTGAAGGTATGCTCTAAGCGCGTGCCGATGAGGATTATCTGGACAGAAAGAAATCCCGGAAAAATGCGATCTCTTGAAGTTCCTGCTGCACAAATCGCTCGAATAAGCGCTCACCTACCTGGCTGCGCAGAGCGGAAATGCCCACGTCTATGAGGCGCAGCCCGGTTGGGGTCAGAAAGATATTGTCAAAAGTAAGGCCGGGCATATCCGAGGGGCGGCGCAAGTCCCGGTGGGCAAAACCTGCCGTATGCAATTGTTGAAGTTCGTCTTCAAATACATCCAACAGCAATTCGCGTTTCTCAAACTCATAAGCCCGGAAATCCATGGGATACAGGCGTTCCATGACGAGCATCTCCGTGTCGGCGTTCAATTCATCCAAACGCATGAAGCGCACAACCAGACCATTTATTTGATTGGCAAATTTCATTTTCTCTGCCTCGGATCCGATGTCTGAGCGCGTATCGCCTGTGAACAGCTTTCCCGCTTCTGCCTCGGAGAGCGCGATCACGGTGTTGTTCGCTCCGGAAGAAAGCGTACGCGGATATCGTTTTGGCATGGCTGAAATTCGGTAGGTTTAATCAAACAGTTTTCGGTAGTCCTCGCCTGCTTTCAGAATTTCTTTGGGCGGCGTACTCAGGTCAAGCGGCTTTTCCTCGGCTTTTTTGGAAGCAGGTGCGGCGAGTGGACTTTGCTTTTCCCAGTGTTCGAGCAGGTGGAGGCCTTCTTCCTGAAACACGCCGTTTTGCAGGTCTATGGAGTCCATAAGGTTGCGGCTGGTGTCCATGAAACGCTCCATGTCGCCCACTTTTTGACTGACTTCATCGGCGAGAGATTCCAGGGCCTGATCGAACATGGCGCGCTGGTCGGGGTTGCCGGTGAGGATACTCTGCGCCGAGCGGATGGCTGAATGGCTGGCCTTGATAGCTTGGTATTCCTGCTCCTTGAGGGTGATCTGGTCGCGGGTGTCTTCGAGTACAATTTCGGAGTTTTCGTACATCTTGGTCAACAAGCGGTACAGCACCTCCATTTTGCGGTATAATTCGTCATACTTGGCGTTGGCTTCCTGCAGCCGGCCGGCCTTGCGCGTGGCAATGGTCAGGTTTTTTTCATCGCTCTGTTTCTTGGCCCGTTCAGCGATGGCCATGTTTTTCTGAATTTCGGTGTGGTTGCCCTCCATGATGCTCTTGAGCTGGCGCATCTGACCGCGCAAGGCGCCAATCTGTTTGCTCAGGGAACGCAGGCTTTTTTCCAAATCCTCGATGTACGATTTGAGGATGCCGATGGGGTCAATTTGCACGAATAACCCGGTTACCCAGCGCACGGCGGCTTTGTACATGTACCACACGAGGTTGCGCATCTTGGGATCGAGGGCTACGTACACGATAATCGCCAGCGCCGCCAGCATGCCGGAGAGGTAGAGCGTGTTTTGGGCCAGTTCGATCAGCACAGGCAGGAACTGATTCAGCAGTACTGCACCCCCGGCTGCCAGGGCAACCAATAGTATCCCGCCCGTGATGCCCTCCGGGCGTTGCCAAAATGATTTCGATTTCATAAGTACTTGTGCATGTTTTCCACGTCCCGGTCAATCTGGTGCAGCACCAACTGGTGGGTTTTTTCAAAAGCCGATTTGGTTTTTTCCAACTTCTGCGCTTCCGTTTTCACCGCTGATTCTGCCTGTTCGATCTGGAGGAGGTAGCCGCCGATCTCGTCCTGCAAGCGGGCAATTTCGGCTTTGTGGCGCTCTACCTGGTCGCGCAGACGCTTGATCTCCTGTTCCCGGGAGGTGACTTTGGTGGTATTTTGGCTTTCGAGCGCTGTGTCGAAATGCTCCTTTTCCCGGAGCAACACCTCGCGGTAGTAGCCCGCCGTTTCGATCAGTTTTTCCTTGGTCAGCCCAACAGTCGCCGCCGTAGCGAACGCGCTTTTGTAGCTGGTAGGTTCATCCAGTTGCATTTGCAACAGGGCAGCTACCGCACGTTTGAACTCGAAGTAGTCAAACCCTGGCAGGTTGTTTTTCTCCACGGCATTGGAAAGAAATTCGAGGCTGCGTTCGTCAAGCCCCTCAGCGGCAAACAGTGATTTTGTCGTAACCATAAAACAGTTTTGAGTTTTGAGTTTTGAGTTTCGAGTTTAGAGTTGGGGGGCGAAGGACGGCTGCATTTTTTGAGAAAATTTAAAAATGCGACCAATGGCAGCAAATGTCCGAAAAAACGCGGAGCCGGAGCCTATGCACTTTCCGCTTGTTTATCGCACAACCGCTACGACGGCAGCCCAGCGCTCGCCCGTAGTAGCAGCAACCACCACCCGGTACATACCCGGTTCGCAGGTCGTCAAATCCACCGGAAGTATATTTTTGCCTTCCAGCACATACTGAGTTTCTGCGTACACCACCTTGCCCAACACGTCGTACGCTGCTACCCGAACCATAGCCGACGTCGGTGCGGTCAGTTGCAGCTCCACCGCGCCGCCGGTCGGATTGGGAACGGCAGTCGCCGGCAACGTCGTTGCCCGAGTTGGTTCGGCGGCGGTACTCGGCTGGTCGGGGCAAATATGGTCGAGCAGCGCCTGGTATTTAGGAGCTGTTTGCAGGTACGGCGGCTGAATATCAATGTCGTTGAGCACGCCCCAGGCGCCGTACACGCTCGCTTGCGCACTGGAAAGGCTGAAATTGCCGAACAACCGGCTATCCCAACTGCGGATGGTGTCGAGCATGTCGCCGTACAGCGCGTAAATTTCCGGGCTATACTGGGCATCAATCATCGCCTGCTGGTATGGGTAGGTGCCGCCGAACACATTGCCGACAAAGTGCTGACCACCCTCGTAATTGATGATTTTCTTGCCAAAAAGCTTGATATTATTGTAGTCCTGCCGCAAAGCAGGAATAAATGCCTGCCAATTGCTGCGGGCGTTGGCGATGATGTCGGCAGGCGTGCTGCCGGCATTCAGTACTGGATTTCCGCTTCCAGAGTGGTCAAGTCCGATGTAGCTGGTCGGCGAGCCGTAGTCCCAGTCGGCGGGGTTGAGTTGGGAGAGGATTTGCTCATTGAGTGCGTTGTAGCCCGCCTGTAGCCCGAGCACGCGTTTTACCCGCCCCTTTTGTGCGCCGAACACGGTATGCCAGATGTGGAAGGTTTTGCCCGCTTTTGCCGCCATAGCCCTGCCATATCCCAGATTGGAGGGAGCTGTTTCCACATTGAAATGCGCCTGGTCAAAAATCCAGTTCCACACCTCATTGCTGTATTCCAGGTAAATATCAAGTCCAGGATCGAGTTGGTCGCGGAACAGGGCGGCCATCTGCGCTATATATGCGCTGTCGGCGGCGTGTGGCACACAAACCCAAACGTGTTTCTTCGTCTGGTTGGCCAATTGGATCATCATTTCGTACGGAACGCCCTGCGGGGTAGCGAATGTGAAATAGGAAAGCTGCGTTCGGGTATTCCATTCGGTCACCGGGTTGTGGTTGGTAGCGCCCCAGTCCATAAACCGCAGGGCGCTGAACGGGGCGATTTTCTCCAAAAAACCGGTATAAAACGGCTGTGAATTCAGGTCGGCGAATTCGTCCGCGAGGCGCAGCAGGCGAATATTGCGTACCGGATCGCCCACTTGCGAGGTTTCTATTCTGAAAAAAACAATGTCCGAGCCGGTCACCTGAAACTGTACCCTGCCGGGTACGGTGCTCACGCTGCCCACATTGCCCTGTACCAACAACTGCCCCTGCCCGTCGTAGCGCAACACGTACGTTTGGCCCGGCGGCAGGTTTGCACCTTCGGTAGAAACGACGTAACGCACCTTGTTCGGTACGCCGTTGATCATTTGCGGGATATGCGTCGGGTAGCCGTCGGCATCGGTGGCGATGCCGGCGCTGTTGCCGTTGTCCCAACAAAAACAATCGTCGTGAAAAGCGATGAGATCCGGCCGCACGTGCTTCATCAAATTGCGCAGCGGCCGCTCCGGCACCCAATCGGCAAAGCCGCTCAGGTTGGTGCCGATGGCCATTTGGCATATTTCGGGTTGCCAACCCGGACAGGTGGTGCTATCCACAGGCATGTACAGGCTAAATGCGTCGGCACAACCACCGGCACTGCCGGCGGCGTAGGTGTAGGCGCCTGGCGGCAGGTTGTGAAACTCGTTGCCGTTGACGACCGGAAGGATCGTTCCCGCAGCATTTTGCAGGGAAAAAACAACAGGGTGCTCGTTGATGCGGATCATTCCCGGATTGCCCGCGCAATCGGCAGGCCGCACGATCGAAAAACTGCTCAGGCAGGGAAATGTGCCCGCAGTATTGCGCACAGTGATCGGGTAAAAAGCCGTGTGTTGCAGCCCCGCCGGGTCCTGCACGGTGAGGCGCACCGTGAGGTTGCCGAGGTCGGTGTAGGTATGTGTTTGAGTAGTACCCGATGCTGCCGGCGACCCGTCGCCGAACGACCAGGAGTAGGTGAGTGGCATACCCTCGGGGTCGAAACTGGTCGTCCCGGAGAAATTGATTGTGAGCGGCGCTTGTCCGTCGTTGGCCGAGGCTGTGACGACTGCTACAGGTGGCAGGTCAATAATCACCGTGTTGTCGGGGGCCACACAAGCATAGGACTCGGCCAGGCGCACCTCGTCGAGGGAACCATTGCCGGGCGCATTGCCGAGATATGCGACTACACTGCGGAAAACAAACGGCGCAGGCGTGTTTTGCGAGAGTGTCGGTGATGGCGTGTTGTTGCCCAGCGCGGTCGGGTTGACGTACAGTTCCACCGCCGTGCTGCCGGGGTTGAAGACCAGTTTTACAGCACAAAAAGTAGCCTCGCCGGTGGTCACGGGTACGGCAGTCGGGAAGTAGTTGTTGCCGATGCGCAAGGTCCAGCGGCGCTGGCCGCCCACGTCACTTTGGCCCTCGAAGTAGCCAAATTCGACCTTTTCGTCGGTGCAGTTGTCGCACCAGGGCAGGTCGCTGCTGTGCAGTCCGGCATACACGGACTGGTTGTTGTTCTGGTCTTTGCGGAGCAGGGCACTCATCCAGAGCGTGCCGCCCGTCTGCGTACCGATACCGTTGCCGGAGGCTGCGACATAGTCTGCGAAAGGTCCGTTACTGCCGGTATTCAGTCGCCGACCGGCAGTGAGGTACGCTCTTCCGCCGCTGGTATGACCGCCGAGTGTTTGCAAGCTGCCGAAGGCCAAGGAGCCGGCTCCGGACTGAAAACCCGGTAAAACCAAATCGTTGTTTTGCACGAGCCAGGGATTTGCCCAGCCTGCGCCGCCGGGCTGGGCTTCGAGGGCGATATTGGGGGCATATTCGAACCCGTCGTAGGCGAAGTAGATGCACGGCTGGGCTACGGCGAGAACGGGGAACAGGAGCAGAAACAGCAGGGGGCGCATAGGTTCGCGGTTTGATATGTTGGATGGTGTTAGTTGTTATTGCGGGGGGGCGTTATCGCTGGACTTTCCGGCTTTCCACCGGCATTCCCATCTGCACGATATCGCCGCTACCCGCATCCCAGAGTACATTTTGGCCGAATAAAATTCGATTTCCTTGTTTGCGGTATGTCGCCAGGGTTTTCAAGGGTTCTGCTCCGCGTGCGCCGGTTTCCTGGTCGGTGGTGATAATGATGCAGCGGGCGCAGGGTTTCACGCCGCGAAAGCGGACACTGCCGATGGAAAATTCCGCCCAGTCGTCTTCCTCGTAAGGCGTACCGCCGGTGAACACAAAATTGGGCCGGAAGCGGTTCATCGGCAACGGCTGGGCGAGGCGGTTGTTCAGGTCGTCAAGCGAAGCCCGTCCGATGAGCAGAAACGGGAATCCGTCGGAAAAACTGACGGGCAGTCCTTCCGGGGCATACTTCGGGTCGGTTGGCCGTACGGTAGAATCGGGCATGAACACCAAACGGAGCGGCAGGCCCAGCATGTCTGAAAACCAGGCGTTTATTTCCGGGGCATGTACGCGCGCCGGACAATGGTCGTCCCAAATGTCCACGGTTGTTTCCGGCATTTCTGAAACCGGTGGCTCCAGCGGGATGTGCACGCGCAATGCCGGATTTTTTTTGGAAAATACAACCAAAAACGGCGGCTCGATAGCGGTGCCGAGTTGGGTCATTTCGGCTACTTCACGCTGGCTGACAAACCGCCCCTGCTCGTCCACGAGCATCCAGCGCCGATCATATTGCAGACCCCGGGGCTGCACGACGGATTCCTGCAAGGAAATGCCGCCGAGGGATTTGACAGGGTAAATATTCAGCTCGGTAAGAATGCGCATGGGTTAGGTGTTTATGCGTAAATTTGTAAAAAAATTAGTCATGGCTGTTACAACTGCCGAACGAATAGACAAAAAATCTGGGGATCCACAAGTACCCGAGGACTTGGTAAAAGAAGTGATAGACGGCATTCCGGTATTTTACAAAGGCTACCGCGATGTACTGGCTAACACCAAAAAACTTGACGATATCATGGCAGATGGACTCTTCCAGGCAATGCTTAAAATGTGGCTGTCCAACCTTTTTTTTAACCAACTGGGCACTCAATATTGGGTTTTTTCCGGCGAGGTTGGTAGCCATGTTTCGCACCGAAATAACATGGCGCACGATATTGTCATTCTGGATAAAATTACGCTGCCGGCTTCCAGTATTACCAACAAGTACGCCGACGTGCCGGCAAAGGTCGTATTGGAAATTGATACGGAGGTTGAATATGGCCAGGACCTTTCTGTCGAGACGTATATTCACCGCAAAACACAAAACACGCTCGACTTTGGCACTGAAAAAGTGATCTGGATTTTTACCGCCTCCCGCAAAATTATGGTTGCTGCTCCCGGACAAGACTGGATCACCAGCGACTGGGACAAAACCATTGAGGTTATGAACGGAGTAGCGTTCAACGTCGCGCAGTACTTGCAGGAGCAAGGTATTGTGTTGGACGGGCCGGACTCTGATCTTTAGAGCATACCAGTTTAAAGCGCATCGGCTAATTTGCCTTCTGCTCATTTGCATATTTATGAAAACAGCCCTTCTCCTCGGCGCTACCGGACTCGTCGGCAGCCACCTGCTCGAACAATTGCTCCATGACCCGCGCTATGACGCCGTAGTTGCCCTTGTTCGGCGTCCGCTCGACCGGCAGCACCCCAAACTCCGGCAGGAAATTATTGATTTTGACCACCCGGACCCGACCAAAATTGCGGGCGACGACCTGTTCTGCGCCCTCGGCACCACGTTGCGCAAAGCGGGTTCCAAGGAAGCGCAGTACCGCATTGATTGTACGTACCCGTACGAGATTGGCAGAATAGCCAGGGCCAACGGTGTGCGGCAGTACCTGCTCGTGTCGTCGGTGGGCGCCGATGCACACGCGTCCAATTTTTACCTGAAAACCAAGGGTGATCTGGAGGAAAAAATCCGCGCTCTGGGGTTCGATGCGTTCGTGTCGGCCCGACCCTCTTTCCTGCTCGGCGCCCGCAGCGAGTTTCGCCTGGGCGAACGGATTGGCATCGCACTGGCAACAGCCTTCGCGTTTTTGATTCCTAAAAAATACCGGGGCATTCAGGCATCTCAAGTGGCGGCGGCATTGATCAAACTGGCCAACACCGGACTAAGCGGGGCGCTTTTCGTGGAGTCCGATCGCTTACAAACGTAGGCGTTTTTTTAAGAGAACCGCCCGGCCGGATGCCTGGGTTGCATGGTACGGTAGGCTTGCAACAGTCGCCGCGCAATTTCCAGGTTATCAAAGTTTTCCACACAAAATACCTGGGCGCGTTGGCCCATGTGGAGCAGTTCATCTCCTTGGGCGTAGCACCAATTCACGGCGCTGTAAAACGCCTCCGGGGTATCGGCTACCAAGGCTTCCTGCAGGTGTCGGGCGGCTATGCCCTCCAGGCCGATGGATGTGGAAAGCACCACCTTGCCCAGAGCCATTCCTTCCAGAATTTTAGCCCGCATGCCGCCGCCGGCCAGCAGCGGCACCACCAAAACGGCGTGTTGGTTGATAAAATCTGTAGCGCTGGGCACCTCGCCGTGTACGTGCACGCGGGGCAGCCGCAGGCGGCGCAGCCAAGGCGGTGTGTTGCGTCCAGCGATATGGAACGTCAGTTCGGGAAAAGCGGGCGCCAGCAAGGGTTTCCAGACGTAGTTGAGGAACCAGGCGAGGCCTTCGACATTGGGCATCCAGTCCAGCGAGCCGATAAAACCGAGGCTGAGCGGGCGTTGGAAACAGCTGTCGTCAGCTAGGTAATCGCGGCAGTCCAGGCCAATCGGCATAGCGACCGCTGGTTTTTGCAAGCCCATTGCCCGGAACTGCGCTACGTCGCGCTCAGTGATACCCACCAGCAAGTCGCAGCTGTTCAGATTTTCCTGTTCAAATTTTTTGAGTCTCGGGGTGATGGTATTGAGGTACCATTTTTTTAGCGGATTGCTGTTGGCTGCTATCCGTTCCCAGATTTCGTGCTCCACATTGTGCGTGCGTAAGGCCACCAGTGCCGACGAGTTTCGGCGGATGAGCGGGATGTACGGCGCCAGGTACAGCGTTTCCAGTTGCACTACGTCGTACCAGTTGTTTTTTAAAATTTCCTCCAATGCGTCCGCAAACTCCTGGTTTTCGAACCGCTCGATATGGTACGAACGGTCGGAAAACAAGTTCGTCACGGCTGCAGCCGGTCGGATATGGTTGTCCACGCGTACCGTGTGTATGGCGCTGTAGTGGTCGAAACTCGCCGGCAATTGGGATGTGTCAAACCAATGCTTGCTGGTGTTCATGGCCAGAAGCGTCACGTCGCTGCCCAACTCATGGAATGCCTTGGCGAGGTACGTTACCGCAATGCTCTCGCCGTCTTTGAGCGGGTAGGGAAATTTTTTACAGAGTTGGAGAACTTTCACGAGGAGTTATGAGTGATAAGCGATGAGTGATGAGCGATGAGAGACAAGCGATGCGTGAACTAAGTGGTCGGGTTACGGGGGCATACAAAGTTGAAAACCTATCTTTGCCGCCTATTCTTAAGTGTTATTTAAGAAATTCATCATTCATCATTCATCATTTACAAAAAATGGTTCTGGAAGCCAGGAATATACATAAGACTTTTGGGAAGCTGGAAATTCTCAAGGGTGTGAACGTAGCGGTTTCGCGGGGCGAGATTGTGAGCATAGTGGGTAAGTCTGGGTCGGGCAAAAGTACGCTCTTACACATACTTGGCACATTAGACGATGCGGATTCTGGAGAAGTGGCGATAAATCAGACGGTGGTGCGCAATTTGGGAGCGCGTCAATTGGCGGCGTTTCGGAACCAACACATCGGTTTTGTGTTTCAGTTTCACCATTTATTGCCGGAATTTACTGCGTTGGAGAATGTGTGTATACCCGGATTTATCCAAAAAAAACCGGAAGATATCGTGAAAAAACGCGCCGCTGAACTGCTCGACTACCTCGGATTGTCGCACCGCCTCCAACACAAACCTACCGAACTGAGTGGTGGCGAGCAACAGCGCGTAGCGGTAGCCCGTGCGCTCATCAACCAGCCGGATATCATTTTCGCCGACGAACCAACCGGAAACCTGGACAGTGTGGCCTCAACCGATATGCATCAGCTTATCCGCCGCTTGCGCGACGATCATGGGCAGACGTTTGTGATCGTTACCCATAACAAAGAACTTGCCGACCTCTCCGACCGCTGTTTGGAAATGCGGGACGGACTTTTGGCTTAATATCCGAGCATGATGTTACTCCGTGTGTTGCTACCGGCTTTGTTGCTTTTTTTGTCTTGCCATGCCGGAAACCGTGTGTTGACCGAAGCACCGCTCGCACCAGTTGCCGGGCGGCCCAAAAACATCATTTTCCTGATCGGCGACGGTATGTCCGCCACGCAGGTAACTGCCGGTATATATTGGAAAGGGATTGGGAAGTCTGTTTGGGAGCGTTTTTCCATTCTCGGTTTTCATAAAAGCCATGCTTACGATGAATGTGTGACGGATTCCGCTGCCGGCGCTACGGCATTTGCCTGCGGCGAAAAAACCAAAAACGGTGGAATTGGCGTGGTACCGCCCGACTATGGCCCCTGCCGCACCATCCTCGAAGAACTCGACGCGCGCGGCTGGGCGACGGGTATGGTGGTTTCCTGCTCAGCTTCGCATGCAACACCGGCCAGTTTTATCGCACACCAGGATATTCGCGCCTTCACCGAGGCTATCGCAGAAGACTACCTGAAGACCCCCCTCGATTGTTTTATTGGCGGTGGCAGGGGCTACTTCGAGGACCGTCCGGACAAAAAAAACCTGCTCGATACTCTCCGCCAACGCGGGTACGTCATCCAGTCCGGTACCGGATTTGGGCGTTTGCCCATGGACGGTTCCGCGCCGTTCATGCTCTTCACTGCCGAAAGGGAGCCTGAAAGTGCATCTGTCGGACGGCGCTACCTGCCTGATGCCACGACAAAAGCCTGCGAGTACCTGCAAAAACGCAGTCCAAGCGGTTTTTTTCTCATGGTGGAAGGCAGCCAGATTGACTGGGCGCTGCATGCCAACGATGCCGCCTGGCTCAAATCTGAAATGCTCGACTTCGACGCCACAGTGGCCGCTGCACTGCGGTTTGCCGAAACGAATGGCGAAACACTCGTCGTCGTCACGGGCGACCACGAGTGCGGCGGCCTCGGCCTCACCCCCGGAAAAAACAGCAAACAATTTGACCCGAAGTTCGCAGCCCGATTACACTCGGCCTCCATGGTGCCTGTGTATGCGTATGGTCCCCAAGCCGAACTGTTCTCCGGTATCTACGAAAACACAGATATTTATGTGAAAATGTGGAGCGCCCTCAACCAAAATCCAAAATAACTCAAAACTCAAAACTCAAAACTGTTTTGCCTCTTATCAAATCTATTTCCGGTTTTCGCGGCACGATTGGTGGCCGCCCGGGCGACAACTTGACGCCCCAGGATATTGTGGAATGCACTGCCGGCTTTGGTCAGTGGGTGCTGAATACTACAGGCAACCCCACCATTGTCGTCGGCCGGGATGGCCGTATCTCTGGCGAGATTGTCAGCGCACTCGTTATCGGCACCTTGCGCAGCATGGGCTTCACGGTCGTGGACCTCGGTCTTAGCACGACGCCTACGGTGGAAATTGCGGTGCCGCTGGAGCGTGCTGGTGGCGGAATTGTGCTGACTGCCAGCCACAACCCCCGCGAGTGGAACGCCCTCAAATTGCTCAACCACCGTGGCGAATTTATCAGCGCCGCCGACGGTGCGGCTGTCCTGGATATTGTAGCCCAAGGCAGCATCGAGTATGCTCCCGTGAGCAAACTCGGCGGGTACCGCACCGACGAAACCTACATCGCCCGGCACATCGAACAGATTTTGGCGCTGCCGCTGGTGGATGCCGAAGCCGTGCGGGCGAAGCAGTACCGCATCGTGGTGGATGCCGTCAATTCCACCGGAGCCCTGGCGGTGCCACCGTTACTGGAGGCCCTGGGCTGTTCGGTTATTGTGATCAATGGCGAAATCAACGGCCAGTTTGCGCACAACCCCGAACCGCTCAAGGAACATCTGGGCCAACTCGCTACCGAAGTGCGCCAGCAAAAAGCCCATCTCGGTATTGCCGTGGACCCCGACGTGGACCGCCTGGTATTCATGTGCGAGGACGGCGAACTCTTCGGCGAGGAATATACCCTCGTGGCGGTGGCCGACTACGTGCTGGCTAAAAATGGCGGCGGCAATACCGTATCCAACCTCTCTTCCTCCCGCGCACTGCGCGATGTGACGCTCAAGTACGGTGGCGAATACCATGCTGCAGCCGTGGGCGAAGTCAATGTGGTAGAAAAAATGAAGGCTATATCCGCCATTATCGGCGGTGAAGGCAACGGCGGGGTCATCTTGCCCGAACTGCACTACGGCCGTGATGCACTGGTCGGTATCGCTTTGTTTCTCTCGCACCTGGCGCACTCGGGCAAACAAATTTCCACCCTTCGGAAAACATACCCGGAGTACCAGATGGTCAAAAACAAAATGGATCGTACGCCCGAACTCGACCTCGAAAAGGTGTTCGCCGCTCTGCAGGCAAAATACCGCAACGAACAGATCAATACAGAAGACGGCCTGAAGATTGATTTTGAAAGCGGCTGGGTACACCTGCGCCCGTCCAACACTGAACCGATTATCCGCGTGTACGCGGAAAGCGCCTCCGCTGTAATCGCCGACAATTTGGCCCGGAAGATCATGCAGGATGTGTGGGAATTGCGGTAAGGAAAGTTTCAGGAAAAGGCAAACAAGCCGGCATTGTACCCGTACTTCATAGTTTTAAAAAACATCTATGCACCGAGTTTATTTCGATAATGCCGCCACGACTCTCATCTCTGAGGAGGTCATACAGGCCATGCTGCCGGTGCTGCGCGAGCAGTACGGAAACCCGTCCAGCATTCACGCGGAAGGGCGACAGGTGCGGGCGCTGATCGAAAGTGCGCGCAAAATCGTGGCGCGCTGCATCGGCGCCAGCATAGCCGACGTGTTTTTCACCTCCGGCGGCACTGAGAGTAACAACATGGCCATCAAATGCGCCGTGCGCGACCTCGGGGTGCGGCGCATCATCAGCAGCCCGACAGAGCACCATTGCGGTCTGCATACCATCGAAACGGTGGCGCGGGAAAGCGGTGTCGAGGTCGTCTGGCTGCCGGTGGATTCCCGTGGTCGCGTGGATCTGGAGGCTTTGGAGCAAGCGCTCGCCGCCGGGCAGGATACCAAAACACTCGTGTCGCTCATGCACGCCAACAACGAAATCGGCACCATGCTCGATGTAGATCAGGTGGCTGCGCTGTGCAAACAATTTGGCGCCTTGTTCCACACCGATTCGGTGCAAACGATCGGCCATTTCTCCTGGGATGTGAACCGGACACCGGTCAGTTTTTTATCGGGCGCCGCCCACAAGTTTCACGGCCCCAAGGGCGTCGGTTTTATCTATATCAACCCGGACAACAGCATCCACCCGTTTATTGACGGAGGCGGACAAGAGCGCAACATGCGTGGAGGCACCGAAAATGTGTACGGTATCGTCGGTTTGGCGAAAGCCTTGGAGTTGGCTACAGCCGACATGGAGACCCGCGCAGCGCACATTCGGGAACTACGCCGGTACATGATGGATCGGCTCCAGGAATCATTCGAGGATATCCGGTTCAATGGCGACTACGACGGCCACAGCCTGTACACCGTGCTGAGCGTGTCGTTTCCGCCATCGCCCAAAAATGAAATGCTGCTGCTTAGCCTAGACATTTCGGGTGTGAGCGCCTCCGGGGGTAGCGCCTGTTCCAGTGGCGCCGAAAAGGGCAGCCACGTACTGGAAGCCATCGGCGCCGATCCGCAACGCAAGAGCATCCGGTTCTCGTTTTCCCACTACAATACCCGCGAAGAGGTGGATTTTGTGGTGGAAAAACTTCAGACAATATTGCCGGGTAGGTGAATGAATGATGAATGATGAATGATGAATTTTTTTACTAAACCCTCATAAACCCTCATAAACCCTCATAAACCCTCATAAACCCTCATAAACCCTCATAAACCCTCATAAACCCTCATAAACCCTCATAAACCCTCATAAACCCTCATAAACCCTCATAAACCCTTATTCCTCTTTATGAAAAATATCGCCTTCCCCCTCGCCCTGTTCGCCGGCATACTCCTGTTGACCTGTTGCACCGAGTCGCCCAAACCCATTCAGGTCAACATGGTGGAATACGCCAAACGCCAGTGTATCAATGATTCTATATGCGCCGACATGCGCTTGTCCTACCCGGTGGTTTCCGGCGCCGATTCGGCAGTTGTGCAGCGGCTGAACGACTCCATTCAGATCGTCGTTTATCTCGCCGCCAATGCAGACGTAAATCTGCCGCTCAAACCGGGGTTAGATGCGGCCGCTACACAACTGTTTGTGGCCCTTCAAAATGACTATAATGCAGAAACGTTCGGGATGTCCTACACCGTCGAATTGGACAGTCGGGTGGCCATGAAAACCAAACACCTTCTTTCGCTGGAAATGAACGGGTTTACGTTCTCCGGTGGCGCGCACGGGTACTACTACACGGTGCTCAATACCTTTCGGATTGGCACCGCCGAGTCCGTGCGTTTCGAGGAAATTATTGCAGATACCACCGCGTTGCGGCCCCTGCTGGAGCAGGCATTTTTGGAAATTCACCGCAAGGAACAGCCCGGCGTGGAACTTGCCGAGCTACTTTTGGAACCGGACGCGCCGCTGGCATTCCCCGCCAATTTTTGCGTAGTACCGGAAGGTATTCGGTTTGTTTATAACCCATACGAGGTGGCCGCGTACGCGGTGGGTCAAACGGATTTTACCCTTACCTGGAAACAACTGGGCGCACTGGCCGACCAGAAAAAGTGGACGCGGTAGGGCTCAAAAATTCCTATCCGATTCTTTGCGAAACAAAACGGGATGGCATTTTTATGTGCCCACAGGTACGCCATTATCCGCAACCGCTTCCTCGGCCAAACCGAAGGACATCGTCATGCCTGCGCCGCCAAGTCCATTGATGATCGTCACTCCCGACTCGGGTTGCAGCACAACCTCCGTACTGCCGTCCGTCATTTTTGGATAAACGCCATGCCAGGTTTCCGCAACGCGCATATCGGGAAACGACGCAAATTCATTCAGATATTCGAAAACCAGATCGTTGAGGGCGTGTCGGTCAAACGGGTCGAGGTGCAGCCCATACTCATGCGTGTCGCCAAGGGTGATACCCCCTGCACCGTTTTGCGATACCAGTACGTGTACCCCCCAATGGATGTGCTTTGGATAGATTTTTTCATACAAGCTGCGCAACGCGGGGAGGCTTGGCATATCCTCAAACGCTTTGTAGTGAATCAGCGTCAACCCTGCCGACAGGGAAGCTCCGATGTTCCATCCGCCGGGTTGCGGGGGCGTACGCAGCATTTGGACCTTGCATTTGGTGATAGGTGTTTGAGCGAAGTGTTCGGGGTACAGCGTCTCAAAATCCGGTCCGCTGCATACAAAAATCCGGTCCGCCTCAAACCGCCGGGTACTGGTGTAGGCTGCCGGATGCTCGATACGGGTGACCGTCGTACTGAAATGGAAGATCGTACCGTATTGTGCGCTCAGGATACCCGGCAACGCTACAATGGCTTCGCGCGGGTCCACGATGAGTTCGTCGGCACTGTGCAGGCCGCCAAGTAGTCCTTCGGTTTTTACGGCAGGCGATAGCGCCAGGGTATCGGCAGGATTGCACAGACGCGCCGCCGAGCGGCCATCGCACTGGATAAATTCTTCCAAAACGGCCATTTCCTCCGGTTTGCGCGCCACGAGCAGGGAACCTGTTTCCCGATGCCATATTCCACCAGCATTAAGCAGGTCTTTCCAAATGGACCGGCTGCGTAGCGCCCGTTCGTACAAGCGGCCCACCGGCTGACCAATGGGCCACACCATACCGAAATTGCGAATAGATGCCCCGACGGCTTGGGGCGAGCGCTCGAGCACCGTAACCTGGTAGCCGCGTTCGCCCAAGGCGCGGGCTACAGCCAGACCCACAATACCGGCGCCAATGACAAGTGCAGTTGGTTTAGACATAGTTGTTTTTATTTTTGAAAAAATACCAGGATCGGGCCATCAATACGCTGCCCAGAACCGATACGCCCAACAGGCCCCATTGAAAAAATGCGCTCCAGGACCAGGACACGTTGGCCAGTTCTTTCACGAACAACACCGATACGCTGCCGAGATACCCGAAGGCATCGGCGATGTACATAACAAATCCTACATTGCCCGGATACTTGAATGCGGCCAGCAGGCGATCAAACAGCAGGCAGTTGAACGGGATGTAACCCAGATACAACCCCATACCGGTAGAGGCAAACCAAAGTGGCGCTCCGATCCATCCGCCCCGAAAAGCCAGGGTGCCCAATGCTGCCACAACGAACCCTGCAACCACGAAAATGTGGTTGAGGCGAAGCGCCCGCATATTATCGCCGACAAGTATCAGCAGGCTCATCACGACCAAAACAGCCAATGTTACAGGCACTTCGGTACTGGTAAAAATTGCGGACGTGTCGCCGTAGCCCTGTTCGATCCAGATTTCGGCAGCAAAGTTGTCGCGCACATCGCGCAGCACGGTTAGCAGTACATACACGAGTACCAGCAGGACCAATCCTTCTCCGAATATGCCCACGAATCGTTTCCGGTCCTCCGCCAGCATCGGTTGGCGCGCACTGCGGGCTTCTATGTCGGCGGCATCGGGCAGCGGCGTGCGGTCCAGCAGCCACGAAAAACCGATCATGGGTATCATAAAAATCGCCCCTGTGGCAAAGGGCATCCAAAACGCCGACGTACCCTGTTCCACCATCAGCCATTTTCCGACCGATTTGACGACGCCGGAAGAAAACACAAAACTGGAGGCAAGTACTGCGCCCAAAAATTCGGTGCTGCGCCGCCCTTCGAGATAACTGAATACCACGCCAAACACCATTCCAAGCGGGATACCATTGAGGAACAAAAAGATGATATTGAATGGACGTGGCGTCACCGCAAAACCCAGGAGCGCCGCCCAGGCAAATAGAATTAATAACACGATGAGCTGCCGCCGCCCGGTATGTTGCATCTCGGCTATGAATCGAATACCGTAAAACTTACTTAAAGCATAGCCGCAGGTCTGCGCCATGACCAACCACACTTTATAGCTCAAGCCCAAGAATACCAATCCCTCGAATGTAGCCGCCGTGAACGGCTTTCGAAACGCATACATGCAGGAATACACGCAAAATGCGGCAAGAGCAGCAAATAGGGTGGCGCGAGGCATTTATTTTAGTTGAAAATAGGTTGAGCAGGTTGTGTTCAGGCAAGCAATACCGCCAGCGCTTCTTCCAGGTTAGCTACTAAATGGGTGGGTTCGAGTGCGGCCAGTTCGTCCGCCTGGTACGCACCGTTGGTAACGGCAATATTAATCCCTGCACCGACATTTTTACCCTCAAGGATATCCACGGTGGTATCGCCTACTTTGGCTACAGCGGCGGGGTCGGTTACGCCTGTTTGCTGCATGAGGTAGTGCATCATGTCGGGGTACGGGCGCCCGTACTCCACCATGTCGCTGGCCACCCAGGCATCTATTTTGTCGTGCCATTGTAGTCGGTCAAGGATGGCCTCGGTGATGTCGCGGCTGAAGCCCGTGTCCAGGGCTACTTTGATGCCGCGTTGGCGCAGGAGCGCGAAGGTTTCTTCGGCAAAGTATGTCGGCGCTACATCTGGATCTGTTTGATAAAACTGAATCATGTTATCCAGGAATGTTTGGTGGATGGGATCTACCAGTGCTTCGTCCGCATGACGGCGTTGCAGCATTTCCAAAATAGCCAGGGGTTTGGGGTAGCCCATCACCGCATTCGCTTCCGGGCGTTCCACGGCAAATCCGAAGGCTGCCATGGCATGGATGAGGGCTTGGTGCACATTGTCACGGTCACGTACAGTAGTACCTGCCATGTCGAATACAACGAGTTGGATCATACTTGCAGAAGGGTTGTTGTCCTTGAGGTGCGTAAAGGTGGCGGCAGGAATAGATACGCTGCACCGCCTTTTACAGACTTCAACATTTCTTAATCGTTTGACAACACTAACTTAATCCCGGTAAAAAATTGGACATTTCCTGTTATAACAAATCTACTGTTCTCCGATGGAACAGGGCTGTGGGATTTTCTATCCAGTATTCGTTAGTCAACTGTTCATTCTGCCTTTACCAGGCGCGCAACTGCCTTCATTCCGAATTGATTTTCCATCAAGAGCAAATAATGCCCGGGTAGTACATTGTCAAGGCAACAGGTATTTTCAGAAGTTAGGCTGTCCCACGAGAGCAGTACTTTTCCGTCCATTTGAATAAGCCGCAAAGAAACCGTGTGCTGTCCCATGAACTCGACTCGGAAACAATCGGTTACCGGATTTGGAAAGACCTGCAGGGCTGATCCGGCTGAATAGACGTCGAATACCCCTGTAGTATTGGTTATGACAATGGGGCCCAACAGGGCAAAGCACCCATTGCTGTCCACTACTTCAAGGGTGTATTGGCCACTGAAAAGGCCATTGAGGTCTTCTGAAGTATTCGGAAAAAACAGTCCATCCTTTTTCCAGAAAAACTGCAACGGGGAGCCGTTTACACCGGGCGTTACTTCGATGCGCCCAGTTCCGGTGTTATCCATATCGTGTACTACGGTATCCAGGGATACGGTTGGTGTTGGCAAGCCCAGCACCACAAACGAACACGTTGCCGTGTTGCCCATGCCGTCTGTAGCTTCATAGACCATCGTAGTGGAGCCTTCCGGAAAGGCTGAACCGCTGGGCAAGCCGCTGTACAATTCGGGCTGTTCCAGGACTAATTCACAGTTATCCAACACCGTCGGCAAGGGGTAGAAAATGGTATCGCCTGCGCAAACTTCGCGAGACGGGGGGCATTCTACTTGTGGCGGTATCGTATCCTGTGCTGCAACATTTGTTTGCCCGGTACTTGTACAGGTTTTTTGGTCGGTAACGGTAACAGTATACGTCCCGGCCGGGAGGGAATCTACGGTTTGGCCAGTCGAACCGTTCGACCACAAGTATTGATATTGAGGCGTTCCGCCACTGGCTATTACGGCAACCACTCCATTGCTGTCACCTGAACAGGATACATTTGAAATAGTGCTTACACTGGTTGAAAGCGTTTGTCCATCGTCAAAGTAACGAGAGGTGTTGAATGCAATCGAAAAATCGCCGAAGTCACCGCCGCCATTACACAAGTTGGCGATGAAATAAAATTTCAAGGTGTTGCATGCTACACTGTCCGGAGATGTCCAATTAAAACTCCACGTGATCGGTGCTCCGCCAAAATATTTTGCGCCGCGATGTTCCAGGTACTCCCTTCCTCCCAAAATATCCGTGTCGGATTCACTGTTGGTCGGTGTTATGTTGCCGGCGTTGTTGTTGTTTTTATCAACGACCACCAGTTGGAACCCTGCTTTTATGGGGTTGCCTGCGGTTGCTGTCACTTTGATCTGAAGGGAATAAGTCGTGTTTGGCATTATCGTATCAGGAAGGCCTACGATTTCAGCCAAACCATTGTAATTATTGGGATTGTTACTGGCATGACAGTTATTGCAATGCCCGTCGAAAGGCGCTCCCGTTCGCCCATCCGGAGGGTTGTCGTTGTAGGCCAGCAGCAGGACGGAAACCAGGAGAAGGGCTCCAATTTGTAACGTTCGTTGTTTCAGCATGGTAATTACTTTACGCCGGGTATAATTTCTATCACCACGGTTTATTGATGAGGGTGCATTGTTATTAAAAAAAGCGGGCACCTCAAGATGAGATGCCCGCTCGGAATATAAAGCCTGTCTTTTTACTTATTCACGATCAAACGACGCACCAAAATGCCCTTTTCAGAGGCTACCTTTATCAGATAGGCACCTGATTGGACATTGCTCAGGTCAAGTTGTATGGTATGGCTGTCGGTTGCCAGGTTTTCCCGAACTTCTTTGGCCAATTGGCCATGCATGTTGAAAATCATCACCCGGTAATCGCCTGGTTCGAACTGCAACATCTCCAGGTTTACCAAACCCGCCGTGGGATTTGGATAAACTTTAAAGTCGCCTTTCAGTCCCGGCTGCTTCGTATCGGTGCAAATGACCACACTCACAACAACGGAGTCAACATCGGTACAACCATTGGCATCTGTTACAGTAATCGCATAAGTGCCGCTTACACTTACCTGAATGGCCTGTGTTGTGGCGCCGGTGCTCCAATTGTAACCGCTAAAGGTTCCAGCATTGAGCGTATACGGTACATTCGTAGTGCAGATAGTTGTGTCCAAACCGAGGTTTGCCACCGGATTGGGATTTACCACAACTGTGGTGGCATCCGTAGCCGAACATTCATTGCTATTTGTAACCGTCACGGTATAGGTGCCCGGGGTATTTACAGCGATCGTTTGTGTGGTAAACCCGTTTGACCACTCGTACATGGAACCCGGATTAGCAGCATCCAATACCGTATTGTTGCCGGCGCAGATTGCAACGGAGGTCGGCAAGGATACTACAGGCAGAGGAACCAGGTTGATCGAAACAGTATCAGCAGCACTGCAACCGTTCACGGTTGATGCCTGTACGATGAAAACACCAGCCTGCTTGAATGTCAGTGAACCAACCAACTGATTGCCTGACTGGAAGCCGGCAAAGTTAATGGGCGCCTGAATGGTGATCGAGTCGCCGGCACAAGCCGTATACGTGTTTTGCAAAGCAAGTTTGCACTCCAGCGGTCCGCTGATCAAGAGCAACTGACCGCCTTCACCCAGGGTATTGGCGGTGATTGGGCCGCCGGTAAGGCTGTGGCCCTGGCTGGTGACCAGGAATACCACTTCGTCCGTGACGCCCAACAAGCTGCTGATGTCCACGATGCCGGAAGTTTCCCAGTTACCGAGGTCCGTGGGCGCAGCGTCAGTCTGCCCCGAAGGCACTGCCGTACGGTCTACCTGTCCAATGCGGGTGAGTTGTCCTGTAGCGGGGTTTGCTTCCCAAAGCGAAGCTTCCTGGCCGCTGGCTTGTCCGAAGCCGCTGAAGGAGCGGTCTTCCTGGATGTAGATCAGGCCGTTCGGCGACCAGTCGAGGTTGTCGGGCGAGCGCATGCCGAAGTCCGGTCCGGAGAACTGACCTGCACCGGCATCGTCGCCGTCGTACAGGATATTCAACTTGCCCGTCACGTTGGCCAGGTCTGTCGTGTTGAGATCAATGATGTAGGTTGTACCCCACTTGTC
>JBGSKO010000077.1:0-37048 GCA_041741155.1 Saprospiraceae bacterium
TCTTTGACTTTACCCCGTTTAAATTGTTCACTAAAATTTCGGTTGTACTTCGATTGAATTTGAAACTTTTTGTCGCCTTTTTTTGACATTACAGATTGACTTTTGAGGTCAAGCTATTTTAGGCAATGACAAATGATGAATAACGTAGTGTACTCTACGCAACTCATCACTCATCACTCATCGTTCATCACTCATTAAAGCCATTTATTCCTTCGGAAATAAGCCAACATACCCAGTATCGCGATGCCCATAACCCCGAGGACCATGAAGTAGCCGTATTTCCAGTGCAGCTCGGGCATGTTGTCGAAGTTCATGCCATACACCCCGGCGATGAACGAGAGCGGGATGAAGATGGTGCTGATGATGGTGAGCAGGCGCATGACGTTGTTCAGGCGGTTGCTCACTTCTGCCTGGTAGAGCGCTTCAACGCCGGAGAGTAGTTCGCGGTAGTTGTCAATGCTGTCGAGGATTTGGGTGACGTGGTCGGTCAGGTCGCGGAGGTAGAGGCGGCTGGCGTCGTTGATGAGCGGGCTTTCACTGCGGTACAGGCGCATAGCGGCGTCGCGCAGGGGCACGAGTTGTCGGCGAAAATGGTTGATAACCCGCTTGAGATCGAAGATGCGGGCCTTTTGGTCGGGGTGTGTGCCGTTGCTGTGCAGTTCCGATTCCAGGTCATTCAGAACGGTTTCGATATCGTCGAGTACGAGGTAGTAGTTGTCTACAACCGTATCCAGCAGGGAGTAGCCGAGGTAGTCGGATCCTTTTTTGCGCAAGCGACCAAGGCCTTCTTCCGCGCGTTTTCGGACGATTTGAAAGGTGTCGTCTGGGTCTTCCTGAAACGAGATAACCAACCGTTCCCCGATGAATACGGCAATTTGCTCGCTGACCAATTCCCGGTTTTCGATATCAAGGCGCAGGTTGTGCAGGATAAAAAACAGGGTATGATCGTATTCTTCTAATTTAGGCCGTTGCTGGGTGTTCAGCACGTCTTCCAGTGCCAGATGGTGCAGCTGAAAATCGGCGCCGATGCGCTCCACGATGGTTGTGTCGGCTAAGCTGCGAACATCCACCCACAAGGTGCCGCCCGGGTTTTGATGCCATTGGGCAACGTAGCCTGTGTGTTCGCGGTATTCCGTTTCATCGAACCAAACGGAAAATACAGAAGTGGGATGTTCCGAACGATGGCCGGTATAGACTAAGGAGCCGGGCGGAAGCCCTTTTTTCCTGATTTTACGGTGTCTTCTTTTACCCATGACGGCAAAGATAGTAGAACAAATACCAACTACCCACCGCTCGCTGCATACCTTTGCGCGCCAAAACAATACTGTTCCATGGATTTACAAAGCAGTCTCCCCCGTCTGAAACACACCGACTCGGGTAACTTTTTCCTTATCGCCGGTCCCTGCGCTATCGAAGGCGAACAAATGGCCTTTGACATCGCCGGGCGCGTACGCGAGATGTGCGACCGGCTGGCCATACCGTTTATATTTAAGGGTAGCTACCGCAAGGCAAACCGCAGCAAGCGCGACTCTTTCACCGGCATCGGCGACGAGCGGGCACTTGGTATTCTGAAAGCTGTTGGCGAAAAAATGGACATCCCGGTGACCACCGATATCCACACCGACCCGGAAGCCGTTATGGCTGCGGCGTTTGTGGATGTGCTGCAAATTCCTGCTTTCCTGTGTCGGCAAAGTAGTCTGCTGGCCGCCGCCGCCCAAACGGGGAAAGTGGTGAATATCAAGAAAGGGCAGTTCGTCAGCCCGGAAGCCATGCGCTTTGCCCGAGAAAAAGTCATGGAGGAGGACAATCCTAATGCCTGGCTCACGGAGCGGGGTACCACCTTCGGGTACCAGGATCTGATTGTTGATTTCCGGGGAATTCCGGTCATGCAATCGTTCGGCGGACCGGTGGTGCTGGACTGCACGCACTCCCTCCAGCAGCCCAACCAGAGCAGCGGTGTGACGGGCGGACGACCGGCGCTCATCGAAACCATCGCACGCGCCGGAATAGCGGTGGGTGTGGACGGGTTATTTATCGAGACGCACCCTAATCCTTCGGAAGCCAAATCGGACGGCGCCAATATGCTCCCACTGGACCGGTTGGAGGAATTATTGGAAAAACTGGTCCGGATACGGCAGGCAATCCGCATCGTCGGTGCATGAGGATGGTCGGGTTTTTACTACTGAATATGTCCAAAATGTGAATTTATAGGGGGCCTTGTTGGAAATTGTAAGGCTTACACTATTTTTACCGCCGCAAAAAGTCGCTTCCTTAAAAAAACGGCACTGTTTTGCCTCCGGCATTTTTTTTTGTTGCCACACACCACGTTTCTTTTCAGCCGCATCTTAGTTATTAAACGGGGCGGGAATGAACGGAAAGGTTCGCAAACCGGGTCAAACAGTCTGTTTCAGCAAGGAGGTACAACTCAAACTGTACATTCATTAATTCAAAACTAAAACGCAGCATGACAGCAGCAAAAAACACTCCTGCTAAGAAGGAACAAGGTGCAAACCCCGGCTCGATCTTTCCGTACATCGCGATCCCGGCTTGTTTCGTCTTGTCAACTTTGATTTTCTTGTACGTATTTGGTGACCCTGCCCACTTTGTGGACGGCGATCCTACTAAAGATCCGCTCCCCGGTGACTACTTCGGTACAATCTACAAAGGCGGTTGGGTGGTACCCGTGTTGTTGGGTATGTTCTTCGTCACGATCGTATTCGTATTGGAGCGTGCTATCACGCTGAGCAAGGCTAACGGCTCCGGTAAAATTGACGACTTCGTCAAAAGCGTAAAATCTGCGCTGGACAAAGGTGATTTGGTCGCTGCGGAAGCTGTTTGCGACAAGCAAAAAGGATCGGTAGCGAATGTGGTTCGCGCTGGATTGTCCAAATACGGCGAAATGACGCACGTTTCGGGCATGGAAAAAGACGACAAGATTCTTGCCATCCAGAAAGAAGTGGAAGAAGCTACCACGCTTGAACTGCCGATGCTGGAAAAGAACCTCAATATTCTGGCTACGTTGGCCTCGACGGCGACCCTTATCGGTCTGTTTGGAACGGTATTGGGGATGATTCGCGCCTTCGCAGCACTTTCCACCGCCGGTGCACCGGACTCCAGTGCACTTGCTATGGGTATCTCGGAGGCTCTTATCAACACCGCACTTGGTATCGGTACGTCTGCTATCGCCATCATTTTTTACAACTTCTTTACGGCGAAGATTGACGGCATGACCTACCGCATTGACGAGGCCGGTTACAGCCTGACACAGACGTTCGCTTCGAAACACGGTTAATTTGAGTTTGAAGCAAAACGGGGCAAATGCCCCACTATTCACACGTAGTACTCAAAACTAATTGCATTATGCCAAAACATAAGCCGCAACGTCATTCGCCTTCTGTGGACATGACCGCTATGTGCGACGTATCGTTCTTGCTGCTCACGTTCTTCATGCTCACGGCAAAAGCCAAGCCGCAAGAACCGGTTGTTGTGGATACGCCCTCCTCCATTTCTCAAACGAAACTGCCCGATGCAGGTACGTTGACGATCATGGTGGACAAAGACGGTCGCGTGTTCCTGGATATGGCCGGGTCACATACCCGTGAGGCCTTGATCAATGACATGAACGAGCAATATCAGATGGGGATGTCCGAAGAGGAAAAACGCAAGTTTGCCATTTTCGGCGCCTTTGGTGTCCCGCGAAGCGGATTGCGACAATGGCTTGCATTGCCCTCCAGCGAACGCATGAGCGTGCCGGTGCCGGGAATCCCGACCGACTCGACCAACAACGAACTCGGCCCGTGGATACACAATGCCCGCCTTGCGCAGTTCCGAATGAAGCAAGAAGGTGTCGTAAAGGACGAATATGTGATTGTGGTTAAGGCAGACAAAGACACGCCCTATTCATCTATTCAAAAGGTGGTCAATACCTTGGTGGATATCAATGTCAACAAGTTCAACTTGATCACGAACATGGAAGCGGACCCGAACAAAACAGACGCACTTTAACCTTGTGTGGTTCGGTACACAACTATTTCATCACCCATAACAGCATACCAACATGGCTGAAATTCAAACCGCGGATAGTGGTGCCAGAAAAAAAGGCGGTGGCAAGGTTCGATCCAAAAAGATGTCAACACGTGTTGACCTCACCCCGATGGTGGACTTGGCGTTCTTGCTTATTACGTTCTTCATGCTGACAACCACGCTCGCCAAACCACAGATCATGCCTGTGGTGATGCCGGAGAAAGACGTGGAAATCGAGGATCTGGAGGCTACGAAAGAATCGCAGGTGCTCACGTTGCTTCTCGGAGCCAACGACAAGGTATATTACTACGAAGGCATTTCTGATGCTAAGCTGGACTCAACGGATTATTCCGCCGAAGGACTTCGCAAGGTGATCCTTGAAAAAAAGGACCGCGTGAAGCAACAACACGGCGAAATGGAACGCGACGACATAAAAAATCCAGGCCAGAAAAAGATGGTGTCCAAACTCAACGTAATTATTAAGCCTACTCAGGATTCGCGTTACAAGAATCTGGTGGATGCTTTCGACGAGATGAAGATTACCAATGTGGCACTTTATGTCTTGCTGGATATCTCCAAGCAGGAAGAAGAGTTTATTCAAAATCCTGCTGGAGGTCTGAAGTTTTCTGTGGAGGAACAGGCTCAAGCAACAACTAAGTAGTTAGCGATTAGCATAGCCAAACGCGATACTGAACTAATGTTACAAACTATTAAAAACTAAAATTATGGCTGAAGTAAAAGGCACGCCCGGGTACAAGGATATGCTGGATATCATCTTCGCCGATCGGAATCGGGCCTATGGCGCCTACCAACTGCGGCGATCATATCCCCAATACGTGGGCCGTGCGCTGGGTTATGGCGTGGCGCTGATCATCCTGTTCTTCGCGTTCCCGTTCATCATGTCGAAAGTATCGGGAGTACTCCAGCAGGATGATGCACCAATAGACGTGGTAGCCGAACTCGGCCCGCCGCCGGATATTGATCCGAACAATCCGCCGCCGCCGCCGCCGCCGCCGCCGCCTACACCGCCGCCGCCTACGCGATCAACGGTACAATTCGTGCCGCCAATCGTGAAAAAAGACGAAGAGGTAGCCGATAAGGAGCCGCCAACGGTGGAAGAGGTGATTGATACCAAAGCTGACGTGGGTAAGGAAACCAAGCAAGGCAACGACGAAGCTGCGCCGACGATTGAAGAAAACCCCTCAGATCTCAAGATTGTTGAGGCGCCCAAGCAAGTAGAGGAAAAAACGTACGAAATGTTTGACATCCAAAAGCCGCCGAGTTTTCCAGGCGGTGAGGGTGAATTGCTGAAATATTTGGCGGAAAACATTAAGTACCCCCCGCTTGCCCGCGAAAACAACATTCAGGGCGTCGTGGCACTCACGTTCGTTATCGCCAAAGACGGCAGCGTACGAGATGTGAACATTGTCAAGGATATTGGCGGTGGCTGTGGCAAGGAAGCAGTGCGCGTGGTGCAAACCATGCCCAAGTGGCTTCCGGGCGAAGCGAATGGCAACCCGGTAAAGGTGCGGTTTACCCTTCCGGTGCGTTTCAAATTGGAATGATCTATTGATTTTGAGGAGCGTTGCGTGATGATATTTGAGTTTTCCTTTTAGGTAATTCAGGTTTCATCAAGCAAAACTTATTGCCTCCTTTGTTATTAAAAAGAGTGTTGCGGGCTACGGCCGCAACGCTCTTTTTTTATTTAAAAAATTGAAAAACAGTTGGTTGTGTGCGCACCAAAATGTTGTGAGGAGTCATCTTCCTTGTAACAATCATTTTAAAATCAGCTGCTATGACACACCAACCAAAACCGTCCCGCCAGGATTTGCTGGACATCGTCTTCGAAAATCGCAACCAATCCTACGGCGCGTATGCCTTGCGTCGCGCGTATCCGACAAACCTTGCCCGCGCATTGGGCGCCGGCACATTGCTTATTGCCACATTTGCCTTTTCAGTGCATTTGGCGTCCAATCTTGGAAAAAATGCAACGCCGCTCCAGGTATCCGGCGATCCGATCATTTGTTTTACATCGAATGATTTCAAGCCAAAACCGTTGTTCAAACTCCCGAAAGCTGCAGGGGCTTTGCCACCCAAAGCCCAGCAGCGGTTCGTGGCCCCTATGGTCATAGCTGATGCACAGGCGCCGGAATTGGACTACGCTGCGACACAGGAAGAACTGGTTCAATCGGATCGTGCAGTTGGCGTTTCCAGTCAAAATGGTGTTTCTGATGGGCCACCCAGCTTGCAAAATCTTGGTCTTGGATTGGGCGGAGGCGAAACGAATTCGTCTTCAGCAGGCAATCAAACTGTTTTTGACGGGGCTGACGTGCAAAAAATGCCTTCCTTCCCGGGGGGCGAACAAGAACTGCTGCGGTACCTGTCGAAACACATTCAGTATCCGGCTGCTGCACGTATGGCCGGGATACAAAGCCAGGTTGTAGTCTCGTTCACCGTGAATACAGATGGTTCGATCAGCGACCTTGTGGTGCTGAAAGATCCCGGCGCCGGATGTGGCAAGGAGGTGGTACGGGTGGTGTCGTCCATGCCGTACTGGATCCCGGGCGAAGCAAATGGACATCCTGTGCGCGTACGTTTCTTTCTACCGGTACGGTTTGAACTGCGCTGAAAAAGCAAGCAGGCGAAACTGCAAATCTTGGTGAAAACACCAACCGCAGCGTTTGAACCGCAAATTGCAAAGCAAGCCACCTTTGCCTGAAAAGAAAAAGCCGCAGAAGAGTCAAACTCTTCTGCGGCTTTTTCATAAGCATAAACTGGTTTCCGTTACTTCCCCTTGCCTTTTATTGGCGGTGGAGCGGGTGTTTCGCCCTGCAAAAACTTGAGGATTTCTTTGCCGGTGGGGTTCTCCGGATCGAGGCCGAATAACTTATCCAGAAAAATTTTGGCGTTTACATCATCCTTTTTCAAAAAGTAATAGGAGGTCAGGTATTCATATGAAATGACCAGATCCTTTTTATTCTTGACAGGATCTACCTCGCCAATTTCTACAAACTTATCAAAATACGGCTTGGCACGTCCAAATGCATTCAACATGGTGGTATCTCCCGGGTTGCTTGCGATATCCGGCTCCAACTTGGACATGGCCTTGGCACGCCAGGCCCAGCCGAGTCCGGCATCAGGTACCAGTTCGGTGATCTTGGCAAATGCTTTTTCAGCCTTTTCGAAGCGCATGGTATCGCTGGAGCAATAGTAGTGTGAAAGGCCCAGGAAGTAGTAGGCATTGACTAAAGCCTGCTTGTCTGTCAGTGAATCCACGTATGCCTGATATGCGATGGCTGCATCACAGTAGTTCTTGGATTTGTAGTACATCTGCGCAATGTCCTCGTATAAGGTCCATTTGGAGGAATCCAGCACAATCGTTTTACGGTAATTATTGATGGCCTCAATCGTATCCCGACCCGATTTGATTTGCAGTTTGGCCAAATACTCATAGTCGGACGGGAGTATCTTTTCCGGTGCGACTTGCTTGAAGAAATCTTCCAGAATATTCAGGCCCTCCTGGTAGTTTCCGTTGTCGTAGTCGCAGTACGCCTGCAAACGACGCAGGTAGTTTTTGCTGCCGTCTTTTTTCAAAATTTTCTCCACTAAAGCGCTACAACCGACGCAATCTTTGGTGATGTAGAGCAGGTTGGCCAGCAACATTTCATCCTCAATGGTGACCTCGGCGGCTTTGTTCACCAACTCCTTGGCTGCTTCGGTAGCTTTTTCCCATTTTTTGTCGAAGTACAGAAACTCAGCCTTGGCACGCAGAGCTTCCGAGTAGTCGGGCTTGACGGCGATGGCCCGGTCCACATAGTTTAGGAATTTGTCGCTGAGTTTAGCTGCCCGATAAACCTTGGCCAGCATGAATAGCGGCAGCGGGTTTTTCGGCTCAATATTGGCCGCATACTCGTAATTTTGAGCAGCAAGACCACCATTGGGGATTTCCTTATAGCAGTACGCCAGGGACATAAGGGTAGGAAAGTCTTTGGCCGAAAGCTCCATTGCCTCTTTAAGTTCCTCCTCGGTACGCGTAAAATTGGGCTTCACGCCGGGTGCGTTGTACAGGAAAGATTCACCGATAAGTCGTTTGGTTACGATGTCTTTCTTTCCGTACTTTTTTGCTTTTTTGAAAATTTCGTCTGCTTCGGCGGTTTTGCCCTGAAGCAAGAGCACCCGACCGCTGGCGATCATAGCCAATGCCCCTTCAGATTTGGCACTGAAAGCGGCATCGAATGTTTCCTTGGCCTTGTCTTTGTTGCCCTTGGCCAGGTAGGCACTGCCAAGCGTGAGCCACGCCACCTGGTCGGTGGGGTCCTGCTTCGTCAGCGACGAATATGTTGCGATAGCTTTATCCCAATTCTCCAATTGCATGGCGGCCAGTCCGTCACTATGGTTTTGGGCAAAGCCCGAATAGGCTCCCACAAGGGCAACCAGAAGAAGAGGGAGCGTTTTTCTCAGGAAATGTGTCATTGCTTGGAAACGTTTTTTGTTAGTGACTTACACAGTTGTTTGTACGAGGGCGCAAAGTTTTGATTTTTCCGACGTTTTTTTGCTACTAAAGCAACATCTCCTACTATAAAATGCCGCTCCAGCCAACTAAGTTTAATACAGGCTTAACGTATGGACACCTCCGGCCGTGTTGTACCGACAGTCATGGGGGCGTAAAATAAGCGGGGACGGGTTTCGTGATCAACGTTGAATTTGGATGACGCGCATGGGGGCTGTGGCCGGCAAGAGGCCGTCTTTGTGCATGATCCTTTGCCCGGGGTCGGAAGCGAGGAAGGAGGCAAGCCCCAATCCTAAACCAGTGCGTGCTTGGGCATTGATGACATAAACGGTTCGCCGGAAGGGATATTTCCCGGTAGCCAGGTATGCCTGGTAAGGGCCATAACCCACGCTGCCGACTTTTGGGGCAATGTCAACGAGTTTGATTTCCCGACGAAATGCCTGTACGCCTTTGTCGTCGGTGTCGGATACCCAATTAGCGCCGATGACCCCGATGGCATTTTTGTTTTTTGCTACATACTCAATGACTTCCTGATTGGTTTGCAAGGCAGAAGCATTGGACGGCAGTGGGGCGCCTCTGCCGATACTGTCTTGCACATACCGCACCGTGCCGGAGAGGGGATTGTCAAAAACCAGAAGAATATCGCCAAGCGAAGATTTTGGATTGAACTCGCGCCACTTCGTTGTTTTCCCGTTCAGGATATCGCGGATCTGGTCTGCCGTAAAGACGGTGTCCTTGTTTTCTGGATTGACAATAAACGCCACGCCGTCGTAAGCAATCGCGGTCATGGGCGGTGTAAAACCGCGTGGTTTAAAATGCTTGTTGATTTCCTGGTCCGTCAGTGCGCGAGCGATGATGATGACCTGCACGGAGTCCTTAAGAATCGCCGCAATAGCCTCCCCTTCGGAGGTGTATTCAGCTTCGATGCTGGCTCGCGGGTAGATCGTATCGAACACATCCAACGCGCTGGCAATGACGGGCTTGTAGCTGTCGTCAACCATGATTCGAATTTGGCCACTGGTGGGAGTATCCAATTCTTTACCGTCTTTTCCGCGCTGTTTACAGGCGAAAAGCAGTAGAATTAGCAGAAGGCTCGAGAAAAAAATATTGCGTTGCATATTATTTGATTGATTCGATTATCCCGATTGATTCGATTGTGCCGATTACCCTGATTTAGAAATAATCGGAATAGACGCGCCAGCCCCGGTATGCACCGTACAGCAGTAGCATGATCGCAAAGATATTGCGGAATTCGGTGGGGATGCCCTGGAAAAGTGTTTTGTCCAGCAGGAGCATGGCGCCGAGGATGATATAAATGAGGGTCATGGTAGCGCCTAAAATCAGCATAGGCATACGGTTGGCGCGGGCACGTTGTTCGCGGTTGCGTTCGTGGATGGACATAGCAAAAATGATGAATGGTGAATGAAGAATGATGAATTTTGAGGGTGAGTGGTGGTGTGTTGTTTGGACAGATGCAAAAGTCGGGTGTATTGGCGGGTATTTAAAAAAAACAGGCTGCTTCGGGTTATTCCGAAACAGCCTGTTACTTTATGCTACCAAATTGCGGTCAAGCGAACAATTCGCTTACAGCGTCCACCACATGGGGTTGCTGAAGATACCATCGTTGACACCCTGGCGCACCAGAGCAGCTTCGAGGTTGACCTTGTTGTTGCCAGTCTCGCTGGTTGGGTAAGCAAAACGGGTCGGGACACCTTTGCCGGGGTAAGCTGACTGCGGTACTTCCACGATCTCGGAGGGGAAGCCGGTGCGGCGGAATTCCGTGAACGCTTCGCAGCCATCACCGAACAGCGCAAGCCATTTGTGCGTCATGAGCGCACGGAGTGGAGCAGCATCGTAAGCAGCGCCGGATACGGCAAGGAAGCCGGCATCAGCCGTTACACCATGTTGGGCACAGGAAGCAGCAATAGCGTCCAGATAGTCCTGTTTGCTGGTATTTGCTTCAGCCATGATGAACTTCACCTCGGCGTAGGTCATCAGCACGGACGGCGCCGACGGGTCGTCGCGGAAAGCAGCACCGATTTGCGAAACTGCTGTGAACGGACTTGGTTCCGTGGTACCGTTGGGCTGGCCTTTGTAGATACCGGCATCATTTTTTTCGGCGTACACCGGCAGACGTGGGTCGTTAATCGCGGACATGATATCCACCAGCGTTTCAGACACTGCATGGTCGTTACGGCCGGTATTGTACTTGTCGGCGTAGAGCGGGTTCGCGTTAACCGTAGCGTCCGGATACGTTATCTGCGCATTTTCGCTGTTGCTGGCGATCAGGTTAGCGGGATTGCTCAGCAGCGTTTGCAGTTCAGTAGCGAACGTGGCGTTTTTGTGTTTGCCGCGGTTGAGCAGGCGAGCGCGTATAGAGTTGGCAAATTTTTTCCATTTGCCCGTGTCGCCACCGTAAATGAGGTCGCCTGCGCCGAGGTTGTCACCTTGGCCAAACATATCAGCAGCGGTTTTCAGGTCACGTACCAGGCCGGCATAAATGTCCGCCTGGGCATCATAAACGGGGGTAACTGAAATACTTACATCCAATGCTTGCGAGTAGGGTACTTCACCCCACATATCCGTGATGATTGAGAAGTAGTATGCCTTCATCGTCAGGGCTGCGGCGAGCATATTGCTCGGATTGTCGGCCTTGTCGATGATACTTTGCAGGTCGGCCAACGGACCAGCGTACAGGCCGTCGAAGTGCGCCGTGAAGGCATCCGGGCGGTACTCGTACCAGTCTTCGTCAATGTACTGAATTTTGGCATAGTGCTGTGCCCAAAGGCCGGCATACGTCATGTTCATACTGGCGCCATGCGTACGCCGAACACCTTGTGAAATAGAGGAGAGCAACACGTTCGTCAGCGGAACATTCTCCGGGGCGTTCGGGTTGGTGTTGATCTCGTCAAAGTCCTTATCGCAACCGCCGGAAAATACCACAGCGAGGAGCAACAACCAGATTTTGATATTTTTCATAACTGATGGATGTTTAAGTGAATAAAATGTGAAAGGGTTTAGAACTGGGCATTGAGCGTGAGGCCGAACGTGCGGGCGGAGGGCAATTGTCCAAACTCGATGCCCTGCATAGCAGTGCTGTTGTCAAAAGCAGTTTCCGGGTCAACGTGCGGTACGTTGGATTTCAGCAGTGCCAGGTTCCGGCCATAAGCCGCGAGGCGCATACCTCCGATGAACGAGCCCTCAAACCAGGCTTTCGGCAAATCATATCCTACGGTTACTTCGCGCAGTTTGATGAATGAGGCATCAAATACGCCACGGTCATGACGGCGGCCGTAGTAGAGGGAGTTCCACGTTTCGGCGTCCAGTTTGGCTGTGTTTGGCGTATACGTGCCGTCGCCATTGTCTATCACGCCACCATAGTTGTAACCATTCTGGATTTCGTCCAGAGTATTACGGCCTTCGAGCGACTCTTCGAGTACACCGGCATAACGGCCAAAGATGTACGTCATGGAGAACAGGTCGGAACCCTGGCGCATATCCAACAACGCGCTAATTGAGAGGCCCTTCCACGTGAATGTATTGCGCATACCACCTACCCAGTCAGGCGTGATGGTGCCCAACGCGAAGTTGTCAATGTTGCCGTTTTCGTCCACATCATAAACAGGGATACCGGATGCGTTCACGACGATCTGGCCGTCCGGGGCGCGTTTTACGCGGCGACCAACCAGGGTGCCGTACGGTTCGCCTTCACGAGCGACGAGGCGTAAACCCCAGTTCGTATTCAGCGTAATTTCAGATACTTTAACCCCATTCACTTCAAGGTCTTTCACTTGGGAGTTGTTTTTCGCCCAGTTGAAGTCAATATCCCAGCGGAAGTTGTTGGTTCTCACCGGGGTCAATCCCAGTTGTACCTCAATACCATTGTTGTTGATCGTACCGGCGTTGACAATTCGATTGGTATAACCCGTAGTGGAGGACACGTTGAGGCCGATGATCTGGTTGATATTATCGGTGTTGTAGTACGTAACATCCAAACGAACGCGGTTACTGAAAGCCTGCACTTCGAGGCCTGCTTCAATGGAATTGGCGCGTTCCGGCTTTAACTGATTGTTCGGCAACGAACCTGGAATGGTAAAGGATGGTGTTCCTCCCCATGGGTTGTTGGCGGCGTACACCGGCAGCAAACGGTATGGATCGGTATCTTTACCAGCTCGTGCATAACCGCCGCGAACTTTCAGGAAGTTGATGCCGGGAATGCTGATTTTTTCAGATAGCACTACGCTCACGTTGGCAGCAGGGTAGAAGTAGCTGCGGTTCTCAGCCGGGAGGGTCGAAGACCAGTCGTTCCGTGCAGAAGCATCCAGGTAAAGGAAGTTCCAGAAGCCCAACGATACGCTTCCGAGTACGGAATTAACCCGTAGTTTGTTGACAAACTGGTTGACGTTAATGGCGCCGTCAGCATTGGCAAAGTTGAATAAACCGGGAACAACCAGTGCGTTGGCTGTTTGCTCTGATCCCTGGTAACGCGAATCGCGGCGCACGGCGCCAACGGTAGCGGTAATCGAGAAATTATCCGAGAAGTACTTGTCGGCGGTGAACAAAAGGTCGCTGTTTGTTTCCTGGAACGTATAAGCCTGTGTTTGCAGGTAACCGTTCGGTTGGGTATTCGTTTCTTTTTCAAAACGAATTTCGCGGTTGTCCGAGTAGTAGTCGGTACCGGTACGCCCCATTACTTTCAGCCACGGCAACAGTTCATACGTAACGGCGACATAACCATTGGTACGGTCGCGGCGTTGCGGCTTGGTATTTTTGTACAGCGTGTAGAACGGATTGTTCTGGTAGTTGTGGTTCCAATTGACAACCCGGCCGTCGGCGTCGCGATTGTTATAGTTGGCACGCAGATATTCCCAGTCCACCTGACGACCGGCCCAAATCGTTTGCTGCAGGATGTTGTCGCCGTCATAACCTATCCCCGGGCGATTATTCGAGCGGGTAGCGGTGTAGGTGATGTTTCCATCGAGCGACAGTTTTTCGCTCATCTTCATGCCAAAGCCGAAGTTGAAGGTGTTACGCTTGAGGTCGGTATTAGGCACCATGCCTTTTTGGTCCAGGTTCGTGAACGAGAACCGGCCGTGCATGTTGTCGCCGGCAGCCGTGATAGCCACGCTGTTCGTCAGGTTGATACCGGTATCAAAAATGTTATTAATATTGTCCGGACGAGCAACCCAGGGCATATTGGCGCCGGTGAATTGGTCATACGTTTCGCCTTCTCCTGCTTCGTCCACCTGGCCGTCGCCGTCGTTGTCAATACCGTCTTGCTGGCTGAGCGAAGCATCAAATGCGGGGCCCCAGCTTTCGTCAGTGCCGTCGTACAGGCCGCTGCCGGTGCCATCAACATAGTTAAACTGGAAACCTACGCCCTGGCCAAACTTGTTTTGGTACGAGGGCAAACGGAACGGCGAGGAAAAGCCTACGTCGCCGGTGTACGAAATACCAAGGCCTTTTTTAGCGCCGGCGCCGGTTTTGGTCGTGATCAGGATAACCCCATTGGCGCCCCGCGAGCCGTAGAGTGCCGAAGCATTCGGGCCTTTAAGGACGGTGATGGACGCGATATCGTCCGGGTTGATGTCCTGAATGGCATTACCGAAGTCAACACCACCGGACTGGGTATTGCCGGCGCCCTGCGAACGATTGTCCATCGGGATACCGTTCACAACAAACAGCGGCTGGTTGTCGCCATTGATGGAGGTGTTTCCCCGGATAACGATACGCGAGGAAGCGCCCACGTTGCCGGAGGAGCTGACGACGTTTACACCGGCGATTTTACCCGAAAGGGAGTTCACCACGTTGGCGTCGCGCGCCTGCACGAGCTGGCTGCCGTCCAATTGCTGTACCGCGTAAGCCAGTGATTTTTGCTCGCGCGACACACCGAGGGCGGTCACAACGGTCTCGCCCAGTTCCAGGCCACTCACCAGGACAACATCCACTACGCTGGATATGCCCAAGGTAATTTCTTCGGTTTTATAACCGGTGTACCGAAAGACAAGTACGTCGGCGCCCGCTGGGACTTCCACACGGTACTTTCCGTCAATGTCGGTACGAGCGCCTGTAGAGGCACCTTTGACGGCAACTGTTGCGCCGATCAGCGCTTCACCGTCATCGCCTTTCACCGTACCCGTCACGGTACGCTGAGCAAGCGCGAGGCCCGCAAAGGCCAGCATCAACCATACGGTTGTAAGTAATCGCTTCATACAAAAAATGGATTTAGTTAAATAATAACGGTTAAAAGATTAAATCAAACAGTGTGGATTAAAGGGTTTTCTGCAAGTAAAATTGAGGGCATAAAATTGAAAATGACAGGGTTAGCCCTATAAATGCCGCTTTTCTTGCCTGGCAAAGGTATCTAAATTTTAAACTTGTTGGAGATGGACAAATTATTTTTAGGATTGTGTGACTGCCGGCGAACGGCTACCCCCCAGCTGCTGCCGATACATCCGAATCGTGTTGGCCAACCCGTAGTACAGCGCATCGGAAATAAGCGCCTGGCCAATGCTGACCTCCAGCAAGCCGGGGCAATGTTCCTGAAAATACCGTAGATTGTCGAGGTTGAGATCGTGGCCCGCATTCAACCCGATGCCCAGGGCGTTGGCAGCCAAGGCCGCTCCGGAGTACGGCGCCATGGCGCGGGCGGGGTCGTTGGGGAAGTCGTGCGCGTAAGGCCCGGTGTACAGTTCCACGCGGTCGGCGCCGAGGGCTTTTGCGCCTTCCACCATCCGCGGATCGGGGTCCACAAACAGCGATACCCGGATGCCCTTTGCGTGCAGCGTAGCCGTCACATTGCGCAAAAAATCGGCGTGCCGCAGGGTGTCCCAACCGTGGTCGCTGGTAAGTTGGTCGCTGGCATCGGGCACGAGGGTACACTGGTGGGGCGGGTTAGCCAAAACCAGTTCGAGGAACTCCGGCGTGGGGTTGCCCTCGATATTGAACTCGGTGGTGACCACCGCCCGCAGCACCGGGATATCATCAAAACGCACATGCCGCTGATCGGGACGCGGGTGTACGGTGATGCCCTCGGCGCCGAATGCTTCGCAATCCCGCGCCACCTGAACCAGATTGGGTAAATTGCCGCCGCGCGCATTGCGCAGCAACGCTACTTTGTTGATGTTGACGGATAAACGAGTCATGTGATTGGTTTGATTGATTCGATTGGACCGATTGATTCGATTGGGCCGATTGATTCGATTAGGCCGATTGATTCGATTGGTTCGATTGGACCGATTGATTCGATTGGTTCGATTAGGCCGATTGATTCAATTAGTTCGATTGGTGCATCAGGTTAACTTTCTAATTTTGGCGCTAAAATATACCTTTAAAGACAACTTCGTGATTCTGACCATCGCCGAGCTTGGTGTTTTCTCCAATTGAACTAATCGAATCAATCGGCCTAATCGAATCAATCGAATCAATCGGTCCAATCGAATCAATCGAATCAATCGGTCTAATCGAACCAATCGAATCAATCGGTCTAATCGAACCAATCGAATCAATCGGTGTAATCGAATCAATCGAATCAATCGGTCTAATCGAATCAATCGAATCAATCGGTCTAATCGAATCAATCGAATCAATCGGTCTAATCGAATCAATCGAATCAATCAGTCTAATCGAACCAATCGAATCAATCGGTCCAATCGAATCAATCAAACCAATGGTAGAAACAGCAGAGCATACCGGGGATATTCAGGCCCCGAATTTATTTCAAGCGCCGGAGCCGCAGGTACGGGTCATTTTAACGGGCCAACTTTTGGCTTGCTTGCTGCTGGCGATGCTGGGCGGCGGGCTGTTCCAGTTACTGGCGCTATTGGCGGGTTGGGAAGTGTCGGGCACGTTGGCGCCCGATGCGTCTGCTGCCGAACGTTGGCAGATGCGGTTGTTTTTGGCCATTGGCCAGTTTGCTACGTTTGTGGCGGCAGGGTGGGTTGTCGTGCGGTTTTTTTACCCGCCAACGGACCGGGCGGTGGCCTATTTGCGAGCCGGCGTACGCCCCGATGCACGCATCGTGCTGATGGGCGCCTTGATGATCCTGGTTGCTGTGCCGCTGGTTTTGTTTGTTTACAACCTGAACCAGGCCCTGCCCCTACCCGATGTTTTTCGGCAAATGGAGGAACAAACCACGGAGACACTCAAGGCTTTGTTGCAAATGGACAACGGTCTCGAACTGGCGGGTAACCTGGTACTTATTGCCCTGCTGCCGGCGATTGGCGAGGAAATTGTCTTCCGTGGCGTGGTGCAGCAGCAAATCCAGCGCCGCATCCATTCCCCGTGGTTAGCCATCCTGCTGGCAGCAGCTGTTTTTAGTTTTATTCATTTTCAGTTCGAGGGTTTTTTGCCGCGTTTGCTGCTCGGTGTACTTTTGGGCTGGCTTTACTGGCGCACCCAAAACTTCTGGGTACCCGTAGCGGCACACTTCGCCAACAATGCCGCGCAGGTCATCGGGCAGTTCCTTTATGGCCGGGAACTCTCCACGGTTGACCTCGAAGCGGACATTGACGTGCCGTGGTACGCAGCCGTTGTGTCTGCCCTTCTCGTGCTCGCCATCATGCACTGGATGAATAAACTCATCACTCATCACGCATCACGCATCACTAAAAAATGAGTCAACTCCTTGGTATCGGTTCCCGTGTGAAACACCCTGCGTACGGCGACGGGGTTATTGTTCGCCTGCACGTAGCGGCGTACGAAGTTTGTTTTATTCAATATGGTTTGAAAATGGTCGGCAAGGATTACTCCGCCTGGCAAGTGGTGGAAGCCACCCCCGTAGAGGAGGCCGTGTCGTTCACCGAGGCAGAACAGTCTCTGGTGCGTATCCTGCGCTCGTGGGCCGGCCTCAGCCTGGAGGTAGTGCCCATGGGCGACCGCTGGAACGGCGGCAAAATGGTACTACAAGCCGACGGCGTGCAGCCCAAAGAGGTGCCGATCGAAACGTTTTTCCACAAAATCGTGATGATGCGCGACCGACTGCGCGTGCTGGAGCAGCAAATCAACGCCCACAAAAAACTCGACGACGAGGACAAAGTGAACATCCAGCAATATATCACCCGCTGCTACGGGAGCATGACGACGTTCAATGTCCTGTTCAAAAACCGGGAAGACTATTTTATAGGGGAGAGCACGAAGGATTAAGATCATACTGCGGTGAAAACAGAAAGGATTTCATCCCGTCCCGATTGGATGGCGATCACCATACCGGTAAAGGTGATCCGCCAGTAGCGTGCTTCTTTTTTCCTACTGACGCGCTGTAAGGGCATCCAAAAACTGTACTTTGAATTCTTCCAGCACAGCCTTGGCGCCTGCAGAATCCAGTACATCCTGGCGGTTCATCTGCCCGTAAATCTGTTCTGGGAAAGGTATTCGGGCTACCGACCGGCCACCATTCATCACGGTCAGCATAGCCGTTTCATTTGGCAGGAATTGAACCAATGCGTTTGGGCCTGATACCCAGTCGGTCAGGATATTGCCCTCCAAATCCCATAGTTTGGTTGTGCCATCTTTAGAGGTTGTCAGGATATGGCGTCCATCGGGCGAGAAGGCTGCCTCTGTCACGTCGGTGCGGTGTCCGCGCAACTCGTGCAACAATTTTCCATGGTTGTCCCACAACCGCACAACGTGGTCTTTCGCCCAGGTGAGTAGTGCCGACCCATCGGCAGCGAGGGCCATCCCGGTTACCTCGGTTTGATGGATACAGGTAGCCAATGCGGTGCCGCTTGTAGTGCAGGTTTGTACCGTCTTGGCGCCAACACATACCGCTAAAATAGGGCTTGCAGCGGCAAATATGACGTCTTTTGCGGGTTGATCTTTTGGGTTTAGCGCAGTAATCTGTTTGCCGTCAGGGGTGTGAAGCCTGGCCTGTCCGTCGGAAAATACTGCTGCTATTTGCTTGCTATCGGGTGCGATGCACACCGTTCGGAGGTAGGCATCGTCGGCCTGGAACACCGCCAGCAAGGTGCCCTGTAAAGACCAGGTACGGGCTGTTCCGTCGGATGCCCGGGTGAGGAAATAGCTTCCATCCGGAGCAAAAACGACCTGCTGCACGTTGCCGGTGTGGCCGTCCAGCACAGCCAAAGGGTTGCCCGTGTGGGACCAAAGTCGTGCAGTATTGTCTCGGGAGCCCGTAACAATCAACTGGCCGTCAGGCGAAAAAGCCGCAGTGCGTATGGGTTCCGAATGACCGGTCAGTACCGCCACCTCTGCGCCGGTGGCATCGAAAATTTGTATTTTTGGGGACTTCCCCCAACCAATAAAACGATCGCCCCGGGGTGATGCCGTCACGTTCGAAAGATCTGAATCCAACCGAGTAACCTGAGATTGCATATCGTTGCTTCCGTCCCGTAGGATATAATAATTGCCGCCATTTATTTTTAGCAAAACACCTGTCGCGTTCCCATTGAGCGGCTCCATACGTTCCAGAATATCGGGGCTGTTGAACAAAGTGTGCGTAAAAGAATCCCGCACGGCATCTCCGAAAGCACGCATCATGGGCGGGGACAAATCGGGTCCTGCCATTTGTAAAGCGAGGTATGCAAGTGTCAGTGCATCGGATATTCTGCCTTTTTGACGTACCATATCACTTACCAGAGCCATACGCAGCGACTCGGCGCGAATGCCCTGCTCGCGGGCTTTCCGGGCATTTTTTTCGGCTTCGCGCCGAGCTTTTTCCTCCGACACTTTGGATGCTTCAGCCTCTTGCCGAGCGGTTACAGCAGCCTCATAGGCTACTTTTTGTTGCTGCACGGAGACTTCGAGGTCCCTGACCCAGTTGGCTTGGCATTGTTGGATGAGATCGCTCAGATCATTTTTTTCCGGTTTGTCAGAGCAGAGGAATGCCAACCAATACAGGTTATTGGCATCGCTGAATTTTTTTTGACGCATTTCTTGTATCCCTTCATCGCGATACTTAAAATAACAGGGTACTTGTTGTGCAATAGCTGTGGAAACGGAGATGCCAAACAAGGCTGGGATCAGCAGGAATTGTTTTATTTTCATGGCCGGGAAAGAGAAAAGGTAAGGGAAAAACCTACGCCGGGCTGAATGCCTGCAGGAAAAATAGCTGGTCGAAACTGTAAGGAAGACGTGGCTGGCGGGGCGCAAAATGTATCATAGGTCTTTTGCCGGCGGTTAATTTTTATTGCCCGCAGGGTGTACCACAATGCATCGGCGCCGAGCAGGGCCAAACCGATGTACGTGCTTGCTTCTGCGGCCGTTTTTTTATCTTTTGCAGTTTTCAAAAACGGGTCATCAGCTTCTTCACGCGTTTTTCCATCGGCCCAATAGGCCTTGTATTGTGCGTAGGAATCCTTTTTTTGCTGATTGTATACCTGGCCAAGACCGACCAGAGCCAACCCGGCGCCGGCTGCAGCGTAGTGGGGCAGTTGTTTTTTCAGGGAAAAAACCGGACGCTCGCCGCTGCAATTGACCGCCCCCATGCGCGTGCGGTGGAGGTGTAAAGCGTACGTTGGACCGAAATCGGGCAAATACTCCAGGGCGTCCAGCCAGACCAGTTCACGAATGCCCTTGTCGGCGTCTGCCGTAGTCTCCGTCAATTCATGTGGCTGTGGGACGATGCGGCTTCCATCGGGCAGCTGTAGATCCAGTTCGATCCGGTACGATTGGTCGGCTGGTGAGCGGCCCGGCTCGTACTGCACCACCAGGTCGCTCTCGCGAAGCATAATGGCCGTCACCATAGGGTAATTGCCACGTCGGGCGCCCAGTACGGCATCCGGCACGGCGAGCCACTGTAGGGCGGGTTGTCGGTTGGCCAAAACAAGCCGGAAGCCGAGGCTGTCGGAAATGGACTGGAGCGGGTATAGATTTTGGGCGAAGCCCGTGTTTTGTCCCGCCAGGATAAGGATAAACAGAAGGTAGCGCATGGTTAAGTTCATTGTAGAGGGGTATAGAGCCAGATGTCGGCATCAATACGAGTCTGGAAAGCGGTACCGGCCGCGTTAAGGGTCTTGCCCGATCCAGTGCCGATGAAATGTTTGTTGCCGATTGAAAATCCGAATCCGTCGGCCCGTTTAGTACCTTGAAATACGGTACGTTCTATCCAGGTCTGTTGTGCCGGATCAAACTCCCACCAATCGTTCAGGTAGTCCTCAAAAACATTGTAGCCCAATCCGTACCACGCTCGTTTCCCGTCAGTTGTTGCTACTGCGGCTATGCGCGTTTTTCCAGGGAAAAAACTCATGAGTTCCCAATGGCCGGTGTCAGACGGGCTGTCGGTAATGGGCGGTGTGAATTTCCAGAAATCCTTCAGTTGAAGTCCGCCGTTAGTCTCGCCGCCACCAGCATAACCCACCGAGTCGCCGATAGCAAATGCAGAGGCTTCGGCCCTGCCGGAAAAATAAGTTTTGGTATCAAAATCACTAATACGTATCGGTAGCCCGGCCACCTTGCGCCAGTTCCCGGTACTTGGGTTGTATTCCCAAAAATCGTTTCGGTAGCCTGTAGGCTGTTGGTTGATGACATAGTTTCCGGTACCAATGTAACCCTTACCTTTTAGAACAAAACCAACCGCGCCGGTTCGAAATGGATCAGGCTGGCCCGGAATAAACGGGATATCCTTGCCCAAGTACCAATTATCGCTGGAAATAGCGTATTTCCAAAAATCTGTGACAGCCAACAGGTTACCATTAGCATCCTTGAAATCTCCGAAAACAACATATACAGTATCCTCGATTCCAAACAGAACGGCATTCGAACGAATGAATCCGTCCTTATCAAAGGCTTTAAGAGGCTCCCAGGAACCGGTGCCGCCATTCCCGGAAGGATCAAACCGAAAAAAATCGCGGGACAATTGGTTTTGAAAACAATCCGTGGACGCACCGCAGCCAAAGCCCACAAAGCCGAAGTTACCCGCAGATGTAGCAGCCCCTTTTTTAAAGTTTTGGAACGTCCCGAGTCGTTTCCATCCGTCCCGTATCCGGAACGTATCCACGGTTTGGCTGTAAAAGGTGTCCTGTAGCCCGATAGCGTAGGCGCGCACCCGATAGGTCGTATTGAATGAAAGGCCGGGCAGTCCGCTGGTGAATATTTTATCTTCGAGCGTTTCCACAGGCTCGGAGGCAACGCAGCCCGGCAGGCCGAGTGTCGGTATAGGCACGACGCCTGCCGCCGAATAGACATGCCCGTACCGCACCTTGGTTTTCTGTAATTCAACGCCTGCCAAACGTCCGGATACCGCAGCGCTGTCGTTGAACACCTCCGCCGAACCGGTCGTCATCACAATAATTTGATCAAGGCTGTATGGTTCAACTTCGCCGTACACCCGGCGATCACCCAGCGCGACCCAGGCTCGAAAAAAAACGATTTGCCCTTGTTTCAAGTGAAAAATGGCGTTGAAGGGGCCGTTGTGTTCCGGCAAAATGGCGGCCTGAATGGATGCTAGCCCAGGTGTTAAAGCGCGCAGGGAAAGTTCGTCTTCTGACCATACAAAACCACAGGAGTCGGCCTGCAACAGGTTTAGCCCGTCCAATCGTCCATTCAGTTGAATCGTGCCTACATCGAGCGGGGTGGGACGTTCGGTATGAGCAGCCACAAACTCCAACTGTTCCAGATTGTCATCCAGACAGCCGCCGAGCAGTAGAAGTAGTGGCAGTAAAAGCCGTGTTGGTTTCATCTTTTTTTAATATTTGGCAAGATTTATCTTTTGGGTAGTGCTATTTTTATCCATCAAAATTTGAACGAAGTACATCCCGGCAGCCTGCCCGGAAAGGTCAAGCGTGAGCAATCCTTCTCGATGAGTACCGTATTGGTCCCGCCGTACTTCGCGACCCATTGCATCCAGCACCCTCAATTCTATCCCGGAGGCTAGGGGTAAATCGAGGCGCACATACAGAAGTCCTTTTGTCGGGTTCGGGTATATCGAGATATAGGGGCTCCACACCGGGTCGCCCGTAGCTACCGAACCGACCGGCAACAAACCTGATGACACGATACAGCCTAAACTGTCTGTGATCGTCACCGAGTAGAAACCGGCAGGCAAAGAATCCAGCAAGGAATCTGTTTCTCCAGGCAACAGCAAACTATCATTTTGAAACCACTGGTAAGAATACGGCGGAGTGCCTCCCTGAATAGTCACCAGCAGGGATCCGCCCGATTGGCCCGGCGAGGTATTGGTGATAACAGTGTCGGTAAGCAGCAATTCATTTGGCTCGGTTAGCAGATAGGTGGCCGTGGCTTGGCAATTGGCATCGTCGGTTACCGTGACGGTATATGTACCTGCGGGCAAGCTGTTGACGGTAGCTAACACGGAGCCATTCGACCACTGATATACAAAACCTGGGGTCCCGTCTGATGCATTGACCTCGATGGCGCCGTTTGCATCGCCAAAACACCGCACCGGGCTTCTCAACTCAATCGCCGCAGATACAGCAGGATTAACCGCCACGGTTACCGAGTCGAAAGCTGAACAACTGTTCAGCGTGACCTCCAGGTAGAACGTTGCTGTTGCGGGCGGCATCAGCGTTATGGTTTGTGTTGTATCGCCGGTATTCCAAAGGTACGTATAGCCACCGCCGCTTGCAGCAGTCAATACGGCGGGGTCACCCGGACATACGGGTAAATCCGGGCCGGCATCTGCCTGTGGAAGTTGTCTGACTTCCACCACGATAGGTACGCGTTCGGAGGTGCAGCCATGTAGGAGGTTTTGGGTTTGTGCATAAAATGTTCCGGCGAAACCAGGCTGATACCGGGTTGTATCGGGTGCCAGCAGGACTCCACCGGAAACGGCGCTGTACCAGTTCACTGTTTCGTTGGCGCCGACTAGGGCGCTGATCACCGGTATAGGCTCATTGGCACAAATGCTGATCAGTGTTGGTACAACAGGCGGTATAACCAGTGGGCACGCACAGTCCAGAATAGGAAATGTTTCCTGGGTTGAGCAGTCGGTATTTTCAACCGTGACAGATAATGCGACGCCTTTTCCGATGCCGCTGACGCGATAACGGTCGTTGCCCAAAGGGGTCAACGTACCCGTGCCGGGAATTACCGAGAGCGCGTTGCTGACAAACTCAACGGAATAGGTTTGGAGGTTTGGCGCGCAGTATGCGGTATCCAGCAAGAGGCTTGGCAACGGATTAATGACCAGAACCATGGCGTCGGAAACCGCCGGACAAGGCCCCGGCGGGTTGGTGCTGTTGAGTGTGAGCGTCACGCTGCTCGCGCCAGCGGGAGGCAGGTACGATTGGGCGCTCAGAGCATTGTTGTTCGGGAAGAAAACCCCACCCGGTATGCTGGCAATCCAGGTCCCGCCGTTCACCCCGTTCAGGGTTACGGAAAGCGGCGCCTGCGCGCCCGCGCAAATCGTCTGGTCCTGCCCGGCGCTCACCGATGCGGGTGCGCGTACGGTAAGGGTGACGGGCGTGCGTGTGGCACTGATGCAATTCGTTTCGGTGTCCCGCGTCTGGGCGTAGTACGTGCGGGTTTCCATAAGTGTTGGCTGAAAGTCGAGCGTGCCAAAGATAATTAACTGGCCAATCGCGTTGTACCAGTCGGCAGTTTGCGATGGTTTGGCTACCGATACGCTCAGCAATGGGATTGGATCGCCCTGGCAAATTTCCTGATCGCCAAGATTGGTCGGCGCAGACAGGGTCGGGCATGGGCATATATTGACACTCACGGTCCTGCTAAAGGTGCACCCTGTGTTGGCGTTCAGGGCGGTGATCGTGACTGCCGTACCTACTGGTATGTTCAGAATCGCGTAAGCACCCGGCCCGGTTGGGATTTTTAAAAATACAGGCATCACCTGAATGTCGGTGCCGTCGGTGCGCACTTCGAGGCTGTATGTCGCCAAATTTTCGGCACACACCGTGTCCGCCAAAACAAGGGTGGGTAGTTGATTAAGGGCCAGTTCGACTGCTGTGCGTGTTTGGCTGGGACAGTCGTCCACGAGGTTTTTGGTTTCGGCAAAATAGGTTCCGGGGGTAGTTGGCGTGTACGATAATCCTTGCCCTATTTCCACACCGGCGCCATTGTACCAAACTACAGTCTGGTTCGGGCCGACATGCACAACCAAGGGTGGAAAGGGTTGCCCGACACAAATAGTGACATTGCCGTCGGAAACGGGTGGCTGGATGGTCGTGTCGCAAGCACAAACCGGTGCCGTTACCAAAAGTGTTGCCGCGCATCCTGTTTGGATATGGAGCGCCGTCACCGTCAGGTTGGTGTTGGCGGGTACATTTTGCACGATAAACAGTCCGTTGCTGCCTGTTATGCTTCCCAGACTAGGTAAAATATCGACGCCTTGCTGCGTGGTAAGTGCTACAGTGTAGGTCAGGAGCGTGCTGTCACAGTTTTTGGAAACAACCTGCACGGAAGGCAGTGGATGTATAATCAGGGAGATGACCGTTTGTCCGTCGCTGACACAGTTGCTGATTGTATCCCGGGCTTTTACAAAGAAAGTACCTGCTCCGGGCGGCTGGAACTGGAACGTGCCGAGGGCCAGAACATCTCCGATAGTATTGTACCAATCGGCAGTCTGGTCAGGGCCTGCTGTCACGGTGAGTGTGGGTAGGGGCTGGTCGGCGCAGATTTCCACGATGCCGTTTCCGGGAGTGTCGGGTGGGGCAATGACCTGCAAGCATGGGCAATTCGGCGAAATAAGCATCGTATCCCGGATACAGCCGGAGGTATTGTCCGTTGCGGTCAAGGTCAACGGATCGCCAACGGGTATTTCGCTGACGGTGAAACTGCCATTGCTGCCGGATAAAACACCCATCGAAGCACTCAGCGCGATATTCGGTGCGGTGGTTACGGCCACGCTGTACATGAGGCGATTCGGTGCGCACAAAGGTACTCCCGCCGATAGTGGCGGGGTGGGGTAAATACTGAGCGAAACGGGTGTTTTATTGGTGCTTGTGCAACCGTCCGTCGGGTTAAATGCCTGCACAAAATAGGTGCCTGGCGCAAAAGGTATTAGGGACAGGGTGTCTGCAGCCACAAGGACATCGTTGGTATTGAACCAGTTGGCGCTCAAACCCGGCGCTACGGTTACCGTTAATGCGGGGAACGACGCGCCTGGGCACACGGCGGCATCGCCGCCGGAAACAGGAGCAGATATGGTCAGGCAGACACAATCAGGTGCCTGTACGGTTTGGTTGCGGCTACAACTGGTGACCGTATCTGTGACCGTGAGCATTATATTTTGCCCTGCTGTAATGGCACTGATGGTGAATATTCCGTTCCCACCGCTAATGGTTCCAGCATTGATCGGGAGGATACTCAACGTGGCAGTTGGAGTAGTAAGCACAGACAATTGGTAGGCGCTCAAGTCGGGGGTGCATACCGTGTCGGTGAGCAGTAGGGGTGGAGTAGGGTGAATAGTCAGGCGAACCTCCGTTCGGATAGCGCTGGTACAACCATTGAGGAGGTTTCTGCCTTCGGCAAAATACGAGCCCTCGGTGGATGGCTGAAACGTGCTGACACCTTGTCCATTTGGCAATATGGAACCGCCTGTGGCTGTGGAATACCAATCAATCGTTTCATTTAGGCCAACCACACTGGCGCTGAGCGGCGGTATAGGTTGGTTGTCGCAAATCGTTTGGTTGCCGCCGCTTTGTGGCACACTGACCGTACACACACAGACTGGAGGCATAACGAGCGCAGCGGTAACGCAAAAGGCGTTAAACGCCGTCAATTCTACCGGACTTCCGATGGGTACATTGAAGATCGAATAAACTCCGTTGGTAAGTGTTTTTAAGCCAGGGACGACAATCAGGTTGTTGCCGTTGGTTGTTGCAGAAAAACTGTAGGTCAGGTGGGTGGAATCACATTCCAAGTCTGAAATAACCAGGCTTGGTAGCGAATCCACGATGACCGAAAATTGACGGCGGGAAAGGCTGGAACAGCCTCCGATGATGCGGGCCTCCGCATAATAGTTCCCGGTCTCGAGTATCGGCAACGAGAAGGTGGGCGACGGGTCGGGCAGCAATGGTTGACCACCCAGTGGTTGGTCATACCAATACACTTCCTGGCCCGGTGGTACGCTGACGGTGAGCGTTGGCACAGGGCTGTCTGCGCAAATTCGAATATTCGTCAGGCCAACGGCCATCGGGGGCTGCGGGCGTGGTTTTACATTAAATTCAATGGTGTCCGCTGCCGTGGAAGGGCAGTTGAAATCCTTGTTGGTGATCGTTACAAAGTATTGTTTTTGTCCAACACTGGGTATTAGCGAGATGATCGGTGTTGAGCTGCCGTCGCTCCATTTGAAGTTGTACAGTTCCTGAAGGCTCTGGCTGGTGTCGGCAGGATTAAAACCGGTATTGGCAGTGAGGGTAATGCTATCACCCTCGCAGAATTCCGTTACGTCGGCCTCTATTACCACGGAGGCTGGGATGCACAGGCCGTCTTGTTCTACGAGCACTTCGTAACGGTAAAAATCCGGACGGAAGCCGGCTACAAAGCGGAGGACGGCATACCGGGGCAAGGGTGAAGGATTGGCCGTTATCGCAATTTCGATAGAATATGCCCCGCCACCGCCGCCGGAAGCCGGATTAGCGCTGAGCCAGGTTGTGTCGGCCCCTACCAGTTCTAAGTGCCAGGGGATGCTGCTCAAAAAACTGATGCGCCTTGTTTCGGCCGAGGAGCGCGTGCGTATGCGCAGGCTGGAGCCGCCAAATGTGACCGGTTGTGTTACGTTCACATTTACAATTTCGCTGTTTGCACCGCCCTGAAACTGATTGGTTGCGGTGATTCCGGGCGACATAGTATCGGCGTAGGTAACCAGCATTTCGCGGAAGTTTCGGCTGCCGGGGCTGGTCTGGATCAGCCAGATGTACAGGCTGTCCTGAGTGTTGTAAAAACACTTGCGCGGTTCTATCGGATTGTTTTTCTCTAAAGGGTATTGATTGCCTGTGGGAGAGAGCGTATCATAAAAAAACGTGTACGATGTCTCGTTGCTGGTAAGGGAGCCAGTGCTGTCCCGAAAGAAAAACGCGAGCACGTCCTGTTCCGAAAAATCGTACAATCCCTTCAACAAGCGTACGGTATGCGGTCCAATAGTGTCGGGCGCTATGCATCCACAGGATTCCAAAGACAAGGAAGTTGTTTTCGCAACAGGCTTTGTCGGTTTGTTGCCACTGGGCTTTGGAACAAAAAAACACCCATCCGTAAATAGGGTGAAAAAAGGTTTCGGCTCACAAAAAACACTCAGCTGAAAATCATTTGTACCGGCAAGTGTTGCTTTGTCAATTATGATAAAGTAGTTGCCCTCCGGCAGAAGTTCGCTCAGGAAAGCAGTCGAATCCGTAGTTGATATTTCTGCATAATTTAAACATTCCTTGCCGCATTCATACGAGCTCAGAAAAACGCCCATTGGAGCAAAGGCTTTCAGCACCACGGAAATGATACTTGGTCGAACCAATGATATTTTGTAAATTTTTTCTCCGCCAGTGTACGGCCTTGAACCTCCATAACACTGGCGATATGGGCTGTTGGCAGCAGCAGAGGTATCAAAAACGGACACATTCCCCAATTGCCCGACCGTGAATGTTTCAATAGGGAATGCGCAGTCCAGATTTAGTACCTCAAAATTGGCGTTGCATGGCCCCGTCGGTACAATGGATAAGCTGTAGTTCGTGCCGACCGTGCCTGTGACTACAATATAATAAAAACTGTCGCATGTGAAGGGGGTATAGATGCCGTTGTTACCCAAGTCTTGCAGGCATTGTTGTCCGCTCACGCAGGCGCCGTTTGGGCCAATGGTATTACAGGCGAAAACAAAGGCCCTGGCTTGTGCCTGGTTGTTTTGCGCGTTGAAAATCAAGTCGAGGATCAGGGTGTCGGTTTTGGAAAAAATATAGACATCGGCATAGAGGGGGTTCGGCACGTTTCCTCCGTAGGAATTGATCACACAAGAATCATTACGGATCAAGTCGGCGGCAAAGTCAGAGGGATCTAACTGCCCGACGTACTCGTCGCCACGGGAGATGAAGGTGCCGCCGAAATCGCATAATGAGTTGCAGGCGCCCCATTCCAGCGAGGTATACAGATCGCAGCGGGCCGCTTCGCTGGTGGCATATATCACACCGTTTTCCACACATACCGGGCCGGTGCCGCCGGTGCAGTTCCCGGTTTTGCGCCACACGCAGATGTTATCTAAACGGAAGTCCGTGTTGTCTTCAGCTACGAACTCAACGGCATTCATGTTATTGTGGGAGAGGTTGGTGCCGGCCGACGTGAAGCCGGTGCTGAATTTCCACTTCGTCACGTAATTGTTATTGATCCACAGTTCGGCCGAGTCCTTGTTCATGTCAATGATCTGCGTGACGTTTATCCACACCCCGGAAGGATACGGAAAGGTGGCGATGGGGGCATTGGCCGGATTTGCCACACGAATTTGTCCGGTATTGCCGGTTCCAAAAGTCACATGGTACGCCCAGTTGGTGAATCCGGTGTGCGGACCCCGGTGCAGCACGTTGAAGCGTGCTGTTTTACCTGGTGTCACATTCATCTTCCAGGACATGCGGAAGCGCCCCGTGTTTGCGGGAGGATAACCTTCGTCTTGTAAAAGATAGAGCATACGGGGCTTGCTGTTTCCGACGGTTTGGAGCCGGGCGCCCTGTCCCGCAAAACCGCTTGGCGACACGATGGCATCCACACCGAGACTGTCCCATTTTAACCAGCGCGTAGACTGCGGGTCGAGCACCTTGTTGGGTACATAGTTCTCAAAATCATCGCAATACATGACCTCGCCAGTGGGCGAATCGCCACCGGGCTCCACGCAAGTGCAGGAGCAGTCCACGTAGAGATTGTAGGTGCCATAGCCAAAAATGTTCTTGCCCTCTACTACCAGGTAATACGTACCAGGTGTTTGGACATAGACATCAAGCACTTCCCGTTTTATACCATTGATCGTATTTTGCTCAATGGAATACTCGCAATCAATGAATGGAAGACAGGTTTCGCCGAAAATTAGATCCAGGTCGGTTGTGTCAAGTATTTCAAGCACAAACCGTATGCCCATCGGCTGGTCAACCTGAATTTTGTACAGCCTGTCCGGCCCCTTAAGTTCGTTATTCAGGTCATTCGTTATGCAGTTGTATGAATTCACATTGTTGTAATCGTCGCCGGCGCCTTGCGTGGTTTGGTTCAGCAATACATCTCCACACGCAATCCAGTCGAACTGGTCACAAGGGGTGGGGCCTTGAGCAACAAGGACGGAGGAGAGCAGCAGTCCACAACAAATTAATCCTGCCAGGGAGTGGGTACGGTAGTGTTTCATACGGAGAGTTTTTAAAATGAGACAAAACGATGCATGCACCCGTGCAAACGGGAGGCTTGGGTTGGGGGTGAAGCATGTCGTGTAAATGGCAGGTTCGCGGTACGTGAAGGCGGACCCGGATGGATTAGTGGAAAAATAAAATCACCTCTGGTGATAAGCCTTGCAAATGTAATCGGTGTAATTTTGAAACGTATAATTTTTTCTTCTTCCGCACAAGTCAAATACAAACTAACGCCCACCCCGCTTTGACACCGTTTCAATCCGTCGTTTAGCCTCAACATCGTTTGGTTTCAAACGCAGCGCCTTTTGGTAGCTTTCGAGTGCGCTATCGTATTTTTTGGCATTGTACAGTGCTTCGCCAAACTGCAGGTGCTCCTGAAACTTGCGTTCGATGTCTTTTGTCGTTTGGGCGATGCGTGTGTCAATTCTGCTGTCGGGACTGTAGGTGTAGGCCTGTCGGTAGCGGTCTAATGCTGCCGGCAGATTCTCCGCAGCTACCAGGCTATCGCCCGCGCGCATCTGTTGGTACACCGCCTGCCAGTTGTTGGTCAATCGGGAAATTTGCTCCTGTTCGGTATCCGTCAGCACACTGGCAAACTGTTTGGTGGCGCGTAATTGCTCCAGGGCCTCCGGGTATTTGCCCTCTACTTTGAGCGCCACGGCAATATTGCGCTGGGCTTCCAGTGCCTTGCGGGCTATCTCAATTCGGGCCTGATCGGCAATTCGGAATTGCAGCCAGGCCAACACAAATCCCAACAATGCCACTGCAGCTAAAGACAAACCAACAACAGCTACCCGCCGTGCCTGTCGGCGTTTGCGGCGTTCGGCTTCCAGCTCAGCCTGTTCCGACTGAATAGCCCGGTGCTCGCTTTCCTGCACGAATGCTTTAACCGGCGCATCGAGTCGCTGCTCGAGCAAGGGCCAGAAATCATCCAGATAGTTGAGTTGTTTCCGGGTGAGATATTCCCCGGTATCACGGGACTCGCGGTAATTGTTCAGCAGACGTGCCATTGTTTCCTGCAAACGGCGCTGATGATCCGAGCGCTGACCATCAATTAGAGCAGCTAGTGCATCGTGTGCCAGCTCGATATGGCGATCATCAAAACGCAACAGTCGTGCCTGCTCCAACAACGTACAGCAACGATCCAGTGCGCTCGCATCCAAGGGATGGAACAAGGCCATCCAGCGCGGTTCCATGCGGATACTATTGTCGGTACGACTGTATTCCACAGGCCGTTTGGTACCTTCTTCAGATACAAAGGCATCCAGTACCTTTTGGACGGCATCCTCGGATATTTCAGGAAAATCCTGTTCCAACTGGCGCTGTATGGAGGTTTGCTGTTCGCGCAGAAAACGCTCCAGCACATTGTCAATCTGGCCCAACGCATCAATTTCTTGTCGGCTAAACTCTAAAGGAAGCCACTCGCCGGAGGGGTTCTCCCGTCCGGGATAGGTGCGCTGAAAGTCTTCCCGATACAAGGAGTCCAGATAAACCTGCAAGTAGGGCAGCTGAATACCGGCTTTTCCGCCACTGACATTGTTGATGATTTTCAGCAGGGTATCTTCCTCCGGTGCTTGCACCCGCACATTAAACCGCTTAAACGAGCCGGTAAGTACGGTGCGCACTTTGGCTGTGCTCATCGGCTCTACACGCAAACGGCGGTCGAACAACGCAGGGAGTGCTTGTTCGAAACCGTAGAGGTAGGCCAGGTATTCCTCCCGGATCACAAAAATGACCCGGCAGGGTATGTTGCTGTTCAGAACGGTTTGAATAGTGTGCGTAAAACGTTCGCGCTCCTCGGGCGTACCCAGGATAAACACTTCCTCCAACTGATCAAAAATCAGGTATATCGGTCTCAGATTCGACTCGTATAGTGTTTCCAGCAAATCGGGTACCGTGGACAAGGTGGTGTCGCGGGCAATAGCCAGTAGCCGCTGCTGGAGCGCGGCGTTCAAATCATTTTGTCGTCGTACGAATACCGGGTACCAGTCTGTTGCATCAAACCTGCTTGCCAGCCCGCATTGGATTAAGCTGGTTTTGCCGGTGCCCGATTGGCCATACACCAGGATGAGCCGATTTTTGGCCACCATATCGTACAAGGCGGCTACTTCTTCCTCCCTCCCAAAGAAGACATGCCGGTCTTCCGGTGCGTAGGCGTCCAGAAACTTGAACGGGCTTTTCATACGCTTGGCATGGATTGTTGGAGGATAAGGTCGGCAAAGGCTTCAAATTGCTCTTTGACCAAGGGGTACTTGGTATCCGAAATTTCCAGATACGGGTCGTCGGGTTTGTTTATATATTTGAAACAGTAGGTGTCGGCTGCTTTCAGGTAGTGGGAAAAAAAGTAGAGTTTACACACATCTGTCCGCTCCCGGAAAGCATTTTCATCCACAACAAATGGAGTAAGGTTGAGGTATTCCCAGGTGTCCTCGTTCAAGAGCAGGATGGAGCGGTTGTCGAGTGACTTGTCGAGGTTAATTTCCGATACGTCAAATCCGCCGAGCAGATCGTGGAGCATGACCGTAGCGTGGTTGTAGCGCGGGTCTCGGCGATGGCGATATTTCTCCACGTCAATACTCTGGATCGTTGCGAGTTTGTACCTGGCCATAAAACCAAGATTGCTATACAGGTATGCCAGACACTCTTCTCCGCGCTTGTTCAGGAAGCCGACTTCAGATTTGTCCATCGTACTGTGGCGTGTCTGAAGCCGCAACCCGTTAAGGAAGTGCACCGATTCCAAAAATTTCGGATCATCTTCTGTCAAACGCCAGATATCCCGTAGTTCCTTTACAAAGTAATCAATGTTGTTTTGACTAAATATGGCGCGTAACGTGCCGATGAGTGGCAGCAGGTCAAATTCCTCGCGGTCCGTGCGCGGCAGGCGAAAAAAAGCCCGGAGTACCTCGCGTTGTGCGGGAGTTATGTCCACCAAATGAGGCTCATAGAAGGCATCCCATAACTCGGCCAACATGGTATAGCAGAGCATTTCCATGGAGGTCGTATAGGCTTGAGCAATCTGGCGCAGACGTGCTTCGCTCACTTTGTCGAAGCCTTCATTTTCCTTCTCTACGGGTACCATGAGTTTGCGCAACGGCTCGGCCAGCGGGGCCGGAAGGGCATTGAGCAGGGCCATTCGTTTTTTTGGCGCTGGAATCTGTACACCACGCCGAACCTGCTGGTCCAGTTTGTGTACATCATCATTAAAAGCAGCCAGAGCAGTAAACAGCGCCTCGATCAGGTGTTGGTTGGGTGTAAATTGAGGCATCGAAGCCGTTTCCAGGGTGGCCTGTACGGGTAGCTTCCAGTCAAGTAAATGTTCGGATTTCTCTGAAAAGAAAAGTCCCCACAAGGGTTCGTTCGTTTCAGCCACCTCGAAACCGGCACTTCGAAACCGATTTATTTGAACCTCGGGAAAAGTCATTTCCAAGGCCCCCTTGGCCATTTCAAAGGCTTCTCTGATCGTAAACTGCTGCTGCAGCGCTTCAAAAAAACGCGTGGAAAATACTGTCGCCTTGCGATCACTAACCGGTGCGCTGGTGGCCAAAATAACAGGCACTCCGGCGGCCAGTAGTTGGGATACCTGTCCCTGTGTGGAGCAGCCGTTGAGAAAAACCAGCCGAAGATTGGGGCATTGTCCCAGCATTTGTGCAATACCGCCGGCATGAGCTACCCCGTCGCCCAGCAAAAGCGCATCGCGTCCGGCGTGCCCACTAAACAGGAACAACACCAAATCATTGCGATACAACGTGAGGTAAGTAGGGAGCTTTTCCAGCGTCATAAACGACTCGCGGTGGAGCAGAAAGTGTCGCTCCTTCGCTCTTGGGGACAACAGACGGTTGAGCGCGTCGTCTTCCTCCTGCAACGTGGGTAGCAGGTCGGAGGTTTGATTGACAAAAGCGAGTAAAAGGACATCCATGTGCAAATGCAAAGCGTAAAAGTCAAAATAAAACTTCAATTCTTTGCCAATGCAGATTCAATTAGATTTTGTTTGGTACTTCGTAATCGAAGCTTTTACAAGCACAATAAGTCCACAAGCTCTCGTATCACCGGCATTTGCCGGATCAGTACGTAGGAAGCACTCCCGTCGTAGAAGGATTGCCCCCTATTTCGGCTGTATAAAATCCCATAAATTCCCGTACAAATCTTCAAAAACGGACACCGTGCCGAAAGGCTCCTCCGCCGGTTCGCGTACAAACCGGACGCCCTGTGCGCGCATCCGGTGGTAGTCGCGCCAAAAATCGTCGGTGTGCAGAAAAAGAAAAACACGCCCGCCGGTTTGGTTGCCCACGCGGCTCCGTTGCTCGTCGGTGGCGGCTTTCGCCAGCAATAACCGGCATTGCCCGTCGCCCGGCGGCGCCAGCACGACCCACCGCTTCACGGCGCTCAGGACGGTGTCTTCCACCAGCTCAAAATGCAGTTTTTCGGTGTAAAACCGGATCGCCTCGTCGTAATCGTCCACGACCAAGGCAATTTGCGCGATGTATTGTTTCATCTTCGTATGTATTGCTAAACTGGCTTACTCGGCCTTACACTTCCTGCCTCAGCACCTCCAGCGGCGGCTTGCGCACTACTTCCCGACTGTTCAGGAGCCCGATGACTACCGTGATGGCGGTGATAACGGCGAATGTCAGCAGCAGCGGCCACCAGTCCGGCGAAAACGGTATTTTAAACGCAAACCGCGCCAGCGCCCAGGCACTACCCACCGACAAACCCACGCCGGCCAGACACGCCAGCCCGCCCAGCAACAGGTATTCCAGCGCAATAATGCGCAAGATAATCCGGCGACTCGCGCCCAGCGTGCGCAGCAGCACGCTCTCCCGGATACGGGCAAACTTGCCCTGATAAATCGAACTGATCAGCACCAGCAACCCCGTCAGAATACTGAACAGCGCCATGAACCGGATCACAAACGACACTTTGCCCAGCACTTCGTCCACCGATTTCAGGATTTGCGTCAGGTCAATAGCCGATACGTTCGGGTAACGCTGTACCAGTTCGGACTGAAATGCCGCAGATTGCGCCGCATCGGCCACCCGCGACACCACCACGTGAAACTGCGGGGCAGGCTCCAGCACACCCGTCGGGAATACGACCATGAAGTTGGTCTGTATCCGGGTAAAATCTACTTTTCGGATGCTGCCGACCACCGTTTCCAGCCGCGTGCCCTGCACGTTGAAGGCGATTTTGGTGCCTACTTTGGCCTTCATACCGCGTTGCAGGTTGTCGGAAATGGACACCCGGATCGGTTCCCCCGGCCGGTGTACGCCCACCCATTCGCCCTCGATGATCTGCTCGGTATCAATCAGCGTATCCCGGAACGTTACCCGGTACTCCCGATCCCATACCCATTTCGATATGCTGGAATCCTTTTCAATTCCCTCAACTTTCTCAACGCCCTCAACCGCTTCAACTTCCTCCTCCACCGGTTTGCGCTGTCCATCTACTTCCTCCACCCGCACGGCCACGATGGGCACTTGCTGGATCAGCGGCATTCCATGCGCGCGCACCATTTCGGCCACGCTGTCTTTTTGGTCGGTTTGGATGTCGAACAGGACCATGTTCGGCTGGTTGCCGCTGCCGGAAAACTCGACCTGTCGCAGCAGCAGGTTTTGGGTCAAAAACAGCGTAGAGAGTAGCATAACCCCCAGCCCGATGGTGACCACCAGCAGCACGGTCTGGTTTTCCGGGCGGAACAGGTTGGCGATACCCTGCCGCCACACGTAGGACCATTTTTTGGGAAAAAATTTGCGCAGCAAAAACGTGAGGGACCGTGCGATACCCCACAACACCGCGAACGCCACGGCAATGCCGCCGATAAACCAGAGGGTTTCCTTCCAGTCGCCGATAAGCCAGCGGGTGAACCCGAGCAGCGCCGCCGTGATCAGGGTGTACACGCCCCATTGCAGCCACCTGCTGGTGGTTTCCTGCTCCCCAAACGAGGTGCGCAGGGTGCGCAGCGGGGAGGTACGCAAAATGCCGGCCAACGGCAACAGCGCAAACAGCACCGCCACCGACACGCCCAACAATACGCCCTGCAGGGCTGAAACCATCGAAATATCGGTGCTCACATCGGCAATGGGCAGCAGGTCTTTCGTCACCCAGGGCAGCGCCATCTGGATGAGCGAACCCAGCGTCGCGCCCAATACCGCGCCCACCAACCCGATACCCGCCACTTGCACGAGATAGACATAAAATGCCTTGCGCCCACTGGCGCCAAGGCAGCGCAGAATGGCTACCGTAGCCAGTTTGTCTTTGATGTAAATGTGCACGGCGCCGGCCACGCCGATACAGCCCAGCAGCAGGGCCACAAAACCTACCAGATTGAGGAATGTGGAAAAACTGCCGAATGCCTTTCCGATGCTCTGCTTGTTGGTTTCCACCGTTTCCCAGTCCATACTGGCCTTGTCAAGCGGTTTTTCGAGGCGGGCCACTAAGGAATCGAGCAGGGTAGGGTTGGGGATTTTGAAATAATACTGGTACCACACGCGGCTGCCTTTTTGCACCAGTTCCGTGGAGTCGAGCCACTCGAAAGGTATAAACGCCACAGGTGCTATGGCCGATCCGATGCCCGCGCGTCCGGGACGCGAGAGCAGATCGCCCTCGATGGCGAAGGCCTGGGTGCCGATCTGGACGGTGTCGCCGGGCTGTACGCCAAATTGAAGCATCAGGCCGTGCTCCACGAGGGCTTTTTTGCCGCCGTTGTGGTAGGTCTGCCAGGAGTTGCCCGGCACACTTTTCCAGGAGCCAAAAAACGGGTAGCCGGGATCGGATGCGCGCACATTGGTCAGGCGGGTACCGTCGCTTTTGGGGAAATAAGCCATGCTGAGCAGGTTGTAAACCCGCGCACGCTGGATACCCGGAGTGGCCATGACCTCCGTCATGATCGAATCGGGCAGGGGCGAATTGCCCTGGATAAGCAGGTCGGCGCCGAGGAGCGACTTGGCTTCCCGGTCAATATCGGCAGTAAGGTTGACGCTGAAGGAGCGCACAGCGGTAAGTGCGGCGATGCCCGCCACGATGGCAGACATGAATAAGAACAGGCGGGCACGGTTGCGGCGGCTGTCGCGCCAGGCCATTTTCAGGATAAAAGACACGTTGGGGAATGATGAATGATAAATGATGAATGATAAATGATAAATTGTGCCTTCCTAAAATACCTTGACCTGAATGAAGAAATTATAAATCAAGGTTCAACGAAAGTTGAAACGGATTATCAACGAATTGTTTGATTGTAAAGATTTCGATTTCCGGTCTTGATGCCGGATCAAGTTCATTG
>JBGSKO010000078.1:0-6543 GCA_041741155.1 Saprospiraceae bacterium
ATGCCGCCCGCCACCGCGTGCTGGACGACCCCGCCGCCGCCGTCCGCAAGAGCATCGTTCTGTTCGATCCCGGCTGGCACAAAGGCATCGTCGGTATTGTCGCCAGCCGTATCGTGGAGCAGTTTCACCGGCCTGCGGTTATCCTCACCGAAAGCCGGGGCAAGGCTGTCGGCTCGGCGCGCTCGGTGCCGGGTTTCGACCTGCACGCCGCACTGAGCCGCTGCGAACACCTGTTCAGTTCGTTCGGGGGCCATGCGTTCGCCGCAGGCGTGCAAATGCCGGTGGAAAACGTGCCCGTTTTTACCGCACTATTTGAAAAAATCGTGTGTGAAACCATGCCGCCGGAGGCCGAAACGCCCGAAATCGAAATCAGCGGAATGCTTGATTTTGCCGACATCACGCCCGCGTTTTGGCGCACACTGCGGCAATTCGCGCCCTTCGGCCCGGGCAACATGACGCCGGTCTTCTGGGCCAAAGGCGTAACCGATACCGGGCAAAGCCGCTTGCTGACCAACAACCATGTCCGATTGTCGGTGCACCAGGCCAATGGACCGGTATTCAGCGGCGTCGGGTTTGGACTGGGCGAGGCGTTCCAGGCCGTGCAAGGCGGACCGTTCGATCTCGCGTTCAGTTTGTTCGACGATGACTGGCAGGGCGAACGGGTGCTGGCGCTGATGGTTCGGGGAATACGCGCCGGTAGCGGCGGGCTTTAACCCGCCGGAAACACGCGGGGCCTCGGCGGGTTGAAACCCGCCGCTACAGAAGCCCGGCGGGTTAAAACCCGCCGGTACAGAGCAGCAACGCCAGCCATGCAAAGGGCAGCACGAAAATAAATGAATCGAAGCGATCAAGCAGCCCGCCATGGCCGGGCATGAGCGAGCCGGAGTCTTTGATCTGGATGCTGCGTTTGAACATACTTTCCACTAAGTCACCTAATGTGCCAAATACAGCTACGCAGCCGGCCAGAAGGAGCCACGAACCGGTACTAAATTCAGGAACCCAGCGCGCGAGCAGCCACGCGGCCAGGAACGTAAATGCCATGCCGCCGAGGGTGCCCTCCCAGGTTTTTTTCGGGGAAATCCGGCTAAAAAACGGGTGCTTGCCAATTTTAGACCCGACGAAATAGGCCATCGTATCGTTGGTCCACGTGAGCAGCAGCAGCCCGAATACCCGCATCGGGACATAGCCGTCGTCGCCGCAGGAAATGGCAACCAGCAGGGCAAACGGCACGCCAACGTACACTACGCCCAGCAGGTAGTGACCAATATTGACAAACGGCCGATCGGAATGCAGGAACAATTCGAGGATGAAGAGCATAAATACCAGCAACACCAACAGAAGGATCGCCAACAGGATCGGGCTTACACTGTCCGTCATGTTGGCCACGAACAGGTATGGCTGAAACGGCAGATCGAATTGTTGGCTGCCATACACGAGGAAAGGTAGTACGCCCAATGTGGCGCCAAGCACTTTGCGCAAGCGCAGATGATTGCCCTCGGCAGCAAACAGCAGGCCCATGAGTTCCCACAAGCATCCCGCGGTGATAAGGGCAAACAGCACATAAAATGCCGTAGCGCCGCCGAATACGCCGCCCAACATGGCAATGACAAAAATGGTGGCCGAAATGGCGCGTTGTTTCATGTGTGCTTTAGTGTTTTAGTGTTTGGGGGTTTTCAGAAAAAATCCGACTAAATCCGCGTTGCGCAGCATCCGTTTCATCCGCGTTCCATTGGATTGGGGGGGGGAAATACCATCACTTCGGGCAAGGTTCACCTTTGATTTTCAGCCACAAATCTCCTGCAAACTGCTTGAATTTTTCCGGGTCCTGCGGCGAACGGTTGTGTTGAAAAACATCCCATTGGCCTTGCTCGTCTTTGAACAGCAGGAACGGAAACACGTAGTTTTTATCCACCAGCGTATCGCCTTGCAGCCCGAAGCGCAGGTCGTTTACCTGTAGGGTGTCACCGCTTTGCCCGTAGGGCAGCACGTCGTAATAGCCGTCGCTGAACCAGCGCAGGAAATGGTAAGCCCGGTCGTCGGTGGGTATATGATCGAGCAAGTGGTGGTTTTTGGGCAGGGTGGAAATTTTGTCAAACCCCGGGCGGCAGTCATTGAAACTTGCGAGGCCGTAGTAGTAAGCCGTGTCACCCTCAGCCATACCGTACCACACGATGTTGTTCAGGATACTCGGGCCGGTCATGTAGCGGTCATAGCGGATTTCCCGGTTTTGCAGCGCCTGCTCGAAGAGGGTATTGGCTTGTTGTTTGTGCCAGTAGGTGAAGCCGAGGTAGCCGCAGCTCCACAGAATTCCCGCCCAGGTCAGGTACTGCCGGATGGGCTGCATGCGCTCGAACCGCGCAGCAAGGAGCAACAGAATACCAAAGGGTACGGTGTAAATCGGGTCCACCACGGATACCGTGGTCCACTGCACGCGCAGATCGGAAAACGGCTGCCAGATCTGGGTACCGAAGTTGGTGAAACAATCGAGGATCGGGTGTGTAATGATACTCCAGAAAAAGAGCGACACCCAGGTTCGGTAGGGCGCCTGTACGATATTGAGGTCGCGGCGCCAGTAATCCTGCCACAACCTCCAGGCGAACCATGCGCCAAGAAGCAACGTGGGCACGAACGTGTACAAACTGATCTGGCCATTGAGTACAACCGGGATAAAATTGATGCCGGCCGCTGCTCCAAGGAAAAAGATAAGCCAGATGAGCATGGCAATAAGCTTATACCCTCGGAGCCGGTACACGCCCTGACTGTAAAACCACATTGCCAGAAAAGCCAGCAGCCACGGCGCCAGCGCCGCAAAAAGCATGGAGTGCATGAAACCCCGATGAAAGGCCATAGCCGTCATGCGGTCGGTAAAAAACTCGGCCATCACATCCAGGTCCGGGATGGTGCCGCCGATAGCGCCCCACAACATCGCGCGGTTGCCAAGTTTGCGGCCGGCCACCGCTTCGCCGCAAGCGGCGCCAAGTACGATCTGAGTGAGTGAGTCCATGTTTTTAGGTTGAGAAGGGGGTTGAGAGTGGTTGAGGGGGTTGAGAGTGGTTGAGAGTGGTTGAGAGTGGTTGAGGTTGGTTGAGGTGGTTGAGATGGTTGAGATGGTTGAGATGGTTGAGTTTTTGAGCGGCAAAAGTACGGGTTAACGGGGGAGGCACACCCATTCAAAACATTATCTACTTTTGCCAAAACCTGCGTGCCACCATTCAGCCCGGCAGCTTGCACTTTTTTTACTCTATGGCGGCGAAATGCAAGCGCGTAAAAGTTTTTCTAAACGTGCCCCCCACTTTTAGGCGAACCCCTGTCCTGTAGTATGTGGACGTACCATTTTTTCTCGTTATTTTCCGATGTTTGCAGCACTAAACCAGCTACATCATGCTCGAACCTGCCACAAAATTCATTCTCGACCTCCTCCTGCAAAACGAGGAAGTCAAAAAATTTCCTCAGGATTTTGTCACCGCCTCCATGCAGTGGGTGCGCTCGTGGTTTCTCACCGACGACGACCCGCAGACCACCGCCGTGCTCAACGCGCCACAAGCCAGCCCGGAGGAAAAACAGGAGGCTGTCCGGAAAAAAACGGAAGCCCTGCTGGTAAACCCCCAGTTCCGCCAAGAACTGGAGGAAAAATTGCGGACTTACAATGACATCCGCGTCGAAAACAGCCAAAACGTGCTCATCGGCAACACCATACACGCCCAAAACGTGTACGTCGGCCACAACCCCGCCAGCAGCACCGCTCCAGCCCAGAACCTGACCGATTTGGAGCGCCAGGCCACCGAGCAACGACTCCGCCTGCTCATCCAAAAACGGCTGGCCGTGCAAAAAGCCCGCGACCTCGAAACGGATGCGAGTGTGCTATTCAAATACGACCAACAATTAGCCGACCTGAGCGCCGACATCGCCGACCAGAAAAAACAACTAGGCGTATGAACGATCCCCTGCAACTCGAACAACAAGCCGACCGGAATCGGCTGTTGCTTTTGATCGAAAAACGAACGGCCGTGCAAAAAGCCCGCGACCTCGAAAACGATGCGAGTGTGCTGTTCAAATACGACCAACAATTAGCCGACATGAACGCCGACATTGCCAAACTGTACGATGCTGGCGGTACCCTGCACGCCGCTACTGTCTGGGCGCCTCTGCTCGATGCCCACGGCGTTCGCGACGATCTGCGCCTCTCCGGCACCGTCAACTGCAACCGCGAAAAACACTATGTGGCGGGCTTGTTGGCCGATTTTAAAAAACAAATGGCGTCCAGGTACAACCTGTTTTATTGCATCGTCGCCTGCCCCTACCAGCGCCCCGTGAGTATCGCCAAACGCTTGGTGTACGAACTGGAAGAAAAAAAACTGCCCGTCGCCCGCGTGGCGGATGCCACCCGCCCCGACGAGGTGGCCACCCTCACCCTCGAATTTGGCTTCGACCCCGAACACTCCTGGCAACTGCTCTGGGAAGCGCTCCGGCAACGCCTCGGCTCGCCCGAACAGCCCGCTGCCGACCTCGCCGACTTAGCCGGGCAACGCGCCGACTTCCGCTTCATCGCCGTTGTGTGCTGCCTCGGCGCCCAACACTGGAATGCCGAGAGCATCGAACACCTGCGATATCTCGCCAGCCAATTCCAGGGCATGGACGAGGCGAACCGAAAGTACCTGTTCCTGCTCGCCGTCGAGTTCCCGCACATCCATGACCACAACTGCGACCAGTACGCCCAGGAACTGGCTCAACTCAATAAACTCTGCGCCGAAGCCGACCGTGACGGCCTGCGCGCAGCCTGCTTTTCCCTGCTGCCCCCCGTAGCGCCCGACAGCATCGAAAACTGGAGCAGCGACGTGCTCCAGCGCGAAAAAAAACCGGCTTTCAACAAAATTGTCGAGCAACTGAAAAAGCAACAAACCACCCCCGGCGACCGCTTCGACATGGAACTTGTCGAAACCCTCCAGGAAGCCGCCTGGGCATACCGCAATCGCCCCCGCCCTGATCTCCCGTTCTAAAAAAACAAAACCCACACCACGCACCATGCCTAAACTCGCTCATCCGAAAGAAGCCTTTGACTTCGTTGTGCCCGACCTCGCCCTCACCTTGGATGACGACCCCGCCGGCTACCACCCTGCGCCCGATCTCGTGGTGGCAGTGAAAGTAGCCCTCACCCTCGGCCAGCCCCTGTTGGTGACAGGCGAACCCGGCACGGGTAAAACCCAACTGGCCAAATATGTGGCGCACAGCCTTGGCCTCGGTGAGCCGCTTGTATTCGAGGCCCAAACGGGCTCTGTCAAACAAGACCTCTACTACCAGTACGATGCCCTTGGCCACTTCCAGTGGGCACAGGTGCGACGCGAGAAAGACGAACCGCTGAACACCGCCGACTTTGAAAAGAGATTCATCCGATACCTGGGCCTTGGCGCGGCTATCAAGGCCAAAAAGCGCTGCTTGGTGCTCGTGGACGAAATTGACAAAGCCCCACGCGACCTGCCCAATGACCTACTCGCCGCTCTCGAAAAATTGGAATTCGCCGTGGATCAAACTCCCGGTGCCGATCCCCTGTGCTACGGCTGCGACCAACCCGAACACCGCCCCGTTGTCATCATCACCTCCAACTCCGAAAAAAACCTGCCCGATGCCTTCCTGCGCCGCGTGGTCTATTACCACATCCCCTTCCCCGACGATGAGCAACTGCTCGACATTCTGAAATCACGCACGAAAGCCTTCGAACACACCCAACTCGAACCCCTGCGCTACTACTTCCTCCAGCTGCGCAACGCCGGCAACCTGAACAAAAAACCCGCCACCGCCGAACTCATTGCCTGGGCCGCTCTACTTGCCCACCTGCAATTTCCGGTAGAAAAACTGAACAACGCGGCCGCCCTGAACGACACGGAACGCGCCATGCTGCGCAGCGCCAACGCCGTGTTGGCCAAAACCCGCGAAGACCTCAACACCCTGAACAATGCGCTGTCGGCATGAAAAAAGGCGAAGAAACCACCTTTGCCATGTCTTACGACCGGTACGCACTGCTGGCCCGAATGCTGCCCGCTTTAGCCCAAGCGGGCATGACGGTCAGCCCCGACCGCCTCATTCGCCTTCAGCGCCTGCTCGAAGCCCTGCCGCCCACCGCGCCCGCCGCTGCGCTCAGCCCCTGGCTGGCCCCAATATTTGCCACCAACCCTTTGCAGCAGGAGCGCTTCGCCGCACTCATGGCCGAGATGCTTCGGTATCTGCACCGTGAAATTGAGAGCGAAAAGCCTGAAAAAGCGAGCAAGCCCGTGCCTGAAAAGACCAAGGAAGCCGATCCCCCCGTTGGCCATAGCAAACCTGCGCCCGAACAGACCGCCCGCCCCGCACCAAGCCCCATATCTGCCCCGGCTGGCACCCCTGCCTATTCCGTGGACATAGAGCAATGCACCGAACCGCCCTATAGCTGGAGCATCGCCCCCGAGGAGGATATTCCCATTGCCGAGGGTAGCGAGCACGGGCGTACCCTCGCCCGCCTGCGCAGCCGCGCAGCAGCCGACCGACGCGAACTCGACTGGCCTGCCAGCC
>JBGSKO010000079.1:0-13202 GCA_041741155.1 Saprospiraceae bacterium
CCGCTACGCGCTGACGAGTGCGGGGGTGACGTTGGTCGCCCCCGCACTTTTTGTTAGAATAACTGGCGAGCCGCCCATGAAAAGCGGATACAGCGGGATACGAAAAAGGGGGACAATCGGATCAATCGTTTTCCCGTCCTTTGTACTCGACAAACAACTATGGTTCGCACGTTCGCCCTGACTTGCTCGCTCCTTTTTGTGTGGCTGCTTGCGCCTGCACAATCCCCGCTTGGACTGGGCAGTATCACCATTGCGCAAGGCTTGCCCCAGGGTTATGTGTCGTCAATATGCCAGGACAGCGAAGGGTTCATGTGGTTTGGTACCATTGACGGCCTGTGCCGGTACGACGGATACGAGTTTCTGGTGTTTAGACACGATCCATACAATCCACGATCCATCTCGCACAATGCCGCCGTGCAGGTACTGGAAGTGGGCGGTTTTTTGCTGGTCGTCACGTATGCCGGCGTGGACCTTTTTGACCGAAAAACACGGCAATTCTTGCATATTCTGCCGGAAAATGTCAAAACGGCTGTCTGCGACGGCCGGCAAACCTTATATTTTTTAACTAAAAAAAATGCGTTGCAACGGCTCACGCTCACGCCTGAAACCATTGCGCAATTGCGTATTAACGGCCCCAAGACGCTACCCTTCGAAGATTTATCCGGTGGGACCGCCTGGCGAGCGGTGCAGCACAGCGAAAACGGGCGCTACCTATGGCTGCTAAAACCGAACGGGCTTGAATTGTGCCGGTTCGACCCGGTATCCCGTCAAATCAGGTGTTTTCCGGTACCTGAAAGAAAGGAACTATCCCGTATAAAAAGTGCCGGCGCGGGTGGTCTTTGGCTGGAAGGGCAAAATACCATCGCATATTTCGATGCCACCGGATCGAACAATCCCTGGCGTTTCATTCGCACCGCTGTTCCGCTAAAATCCATTTGCCATTTTGACCCGTTGAAGCAAATGTTATGGGTAGATGTGGGCGAAATATGCGGGTTCAAATTCGACGTACAACATTTGCCAGATGCCATTGGGCCAAGGCAGGCCAAGATTCGGCTGAATATCCCCGAAGGTGTGGTACACAGCCTCACCGACCGGTACGGCATGGTGTGGTTCGGCACCAATGCGCACGGCATTCGCCTTTTTAATCCGCGCGCTGCCGCTTTTGTCAATTATTTACCCGGTCATTCAATTTACAGTACACCTTTTGTAGATACCGACGGTGCTATCTGGCTTGGTCGCATCAACAGCCCCGCACCCCAAAACATTTCAGGTCATTCTTTGAACCTGACCAGCGGCAAACTGGCGCCGTTTCCTTTTTTGGCATCTCCGCCCGAAATGGTGGCGAGTACTACCGTTTCCGATGATGCGGGCAACCTGTGGACGGGGGGTAAGTGCAAGGGAAAACCACTGTACAAATTGGTCCGGTACAACCCAGGCAGCCGCCAAACCGAGGAGTTTGTTTTTCCTGTTGACCCGCCGTTCTACTTCGATGTGTTGGTGATGCGCTACGAAGCGCCCGATGCAATATGGATGTATTTACCTTACCAAATGCGGCGCCTGGATACTCGGACCCGACAATGGACGACCTACGACTATCGCGCACTGGCCAACGGCGAACAGAGCGTGGTGGCGGTGGCGGTCACTGCCGACGGGAGCCAATGGATTGCGCTGTCACAAGGTATCATTCGGGCGCGGCCTGATGGCAAGGGCGGTTTTCGGTACGCCATGATGAAAAACGACCCTGCCAGTCGCAACAGCTTGCCCATCAATAATATCAAATGCCTGCTGACCGACCCCGCCGATGCGCACGTCCTGTGGATCGGAACCGGGGGTGGCGGGTTGAGCCGATTAGACACCCGATCCGGCTTGTTTACACATTTCACTACCAAAAACGGCTTGCCCAACAACGTGGTCTACGGTATCGTGGCCGAATCGCCACCGCCTCCGGAAGGGCAGGTATTCTGGCTCAGTACGAACAAAGGACTGGCTCGGTTCAACCCGGCTACCCGAACGTTTCAGTATTTCATGCATGCGGACGGCCTGCCCGGCAACGAATTCAATATGTATGCCTACGGCAAAATGCCGGACGGCAGGCTGATTTTCGGCGGGGTGAACGGACTGACGATTTTTGATCCTAAAGATTTGTCGCCCAATACCTCGGCGCCGGGTGTGTACCTGACGGCCATGCGCATCAACGGCTTGCTCGTAGAACCGCACGACTCGACGGCACTGCTCGCGCAGAGTATCGAATATACCGGAACGCTCCATTTATCCCATGCCCAAAACAACCTTGTCGTTCAGTTTGCCGCTTTGGACTTTGCCAACCCGGAGCGCAACCAGTTTCAATTTTTCCTCGAAGGCGCCGAAGCGGCATGGTCGCACCAGGGTTTTGAGCATACGGCCCAATACCTCAACTTGTCGCCGGGAACCTACACCTTTAAGGTAAAAGCCGCCAACAGCGACGGTGTTTGGAACGACGTGCCCGCCACACTGCGCATCGAAATCAGCCCGCCCTGGTATGCCTCGTGGTGGGCATACGCCTTGTATGCGCTGTTGGTAATTGCCGCCGCTTATACGTTCTACCAGACGCAATTGCGCCGGCGACTGGCCCAGGCAGAGACCCTGCGCCTGCGGGAACTTGACCTCGTTAAAACCCGGCTTTATACCAATATCACCCATGAATTCCGCACGCCCCTCACGGTCATCCTCGGCGTGTCGGAGCAGGTGAAACAGTTTTTAAATAACCAAGGCGCCAAAGGGCAAACGGCACTTTTGGAACAAGTGCAGCGCAACGGGTCTCAACTGCTCCGGCTCATCAATCAGCTACTCGACCTCTCGAAGCTCGAATCGGGCAACATGAAGCTGCATTGGGAGCGTGGCGACGTGGTGGCGTTCCTTCGGTACATCACCGAATCTTTCCACTCCTACGCTGCCGGGCAAGGCATACAACTGCACTTCGCATCCGAAACAGATTCGCTACAGATGGACTATGACCCGGAAAAATTGCAGACAATTTTGGTGAATTTGTTGTCTAATGCCATCAAATTAACCCCCTCCGGAGGCCGTATTTTTGTTCAAATTGAAGAAATTGAAGAAAAAAACGAACCCTGGTTATCGCTTCAGGTGCAGGACACCGGGACCGGCATCGAATCCGAAAAACTGTCCCATATTTTCGATCGCTTTTACCAGGCCGACGACAGTTCCACCCGCCAAGGCGGCGGAACGGGCATCGGCCTGGCCTTGGTGCGCGAACTGGTACTGCTCCTGGAAGGGCGTGTTTTCGCAAGCAGTCCGGGCCGGGATGCCGGGATGCAAGGAGCCGTTTTTACCGTGTTGTTGCCTGTTCGGCGGCATCCGGACACAACCACCCCGGCACGGCCGGCGGATTTCCCCGACCTGCCGGCGCCGTACATGTTGCCTGAAGATGCGCCGGCACAAGTCCCTGCCGACGAATCCGATAAACGTCCCGTGGTGCTGATCGTGGAAGACCACGCCGAAGTAGCCGACTACGTGGTGTCCTGCCTGCGCGATACCTACCGGACCCTTTTGGCCCGCAACGGCCGGGCGGGTATCGAGCAGGCGCTCGAATATATTCCCGATCTGATCGTCTCGGATGTGATGATGCCCGAAAAGGATGGGTTTGAGGTGTGTGCACTGCTCAAAAATGATGAGCGCACCAGCCACATTCCGATCGTTTTACTTACGGCAAGGGCGGGTGTGGAAGATCGGATATCCGGCTTGCGGCGTGGCGCGGATGCGTACTTAGCCAAGCCTTTCCACCCGGAGGAGTTGCGCGTGGTGTTAGCCAATCTGCTGGAATTGCGCCATAGGTTGCAGGCGAAGTATTCGGCATTGGGACTCCGGCATTTGGATTCCGGATCGCCCCATGCGCAAGCGCCTGCAATAAAAAATGCCGAACCCGACCTGGAAGATGCTTTTTTGCAAAAACTAAGAGCCGTGGTGGAAAGCCGTCTTTCACAACCCGATCTTTCTGTGGAAGAAATCAGCCGTATGGTAGGAATGAGTTACCCGGTAGTACACCGAAAAGTGACGGCACTCACCGGACGCTCCCTCACCTTGTACATGCGGGCCGTGCGGTTGCAACAGGCCCGCATCCTGCTCGCCGATCCGGCGCTCAGCATTGCCGACGTGGCTTACGAAACCGGCTTCAACGATCCCAAATTTTTCAGCCGGGTATTTTCGGAGGAATATGGGATGTCCCCCTCCGCTTTCCGGAAAAGTTTGCGTATTTGAAAGAATACTCCACCTCATTGAAAGAATAGTGGGAAGCTGCTGCGTCCCCCGGCCGGTATTTTTGCTGCATGGTTTTTTGATACGTTTCGGTATTTAAAAACCCACTCTTTCACTTACGCAACAAATACATCTATGAAACGCCGCAATGCATTCCGCTTCACCTCCACGAGACTATTAGTTACCGTACTATTTTCGATAGCGGCTCTGGGGCTGCACGGTCAGGCCAAACTAAGTATCCAGGGTTTTCTCAAAAAAAGTGACGGCGCCGCGCTGCCTGACGGCGAGTATGCACTCAAGTTTCGAATCTACAATGTAGAAACGGGCGGCGCGCCGATCTGGGAAGAAACCCAAAGTACGGTAGACGTGACCGGGGGTATTTATAGCGCCATTCTGGGGGCGGTCACTCCGCTCAATATTGCGTTCAACGAGCCGTACTTCGTCAGTGTCACCGTGGGTTCCGGTACCGAAATGGTACCGCGCATCCAGCTTACGTCGGCGCCGTACGCGCTGTCGCTCATCGGGCAGGACAATATTTTTCCCTCCTCCGGAAATGTCGGCATCGGCGCCCAGACGGCAACCGAAAAACTCCACGTCAAGAATACTTCGCCCCTCAACGGCACCGCCAAAATCCTGCTCGAAGGCCCTGAAAACGGCACGGCAGAATTAAACATTAAAAAATCAGGTTCCTCGCTCTCGGGTTCTTTGGGCTACAATGCCGGCTCGAATACGCTCCGTCTGCTCCATGCCGGCGGCAACCTCCAGCTCCAGGCCTCCGGCGCCGGCAACAACATTGTTCTGACGCCCAATAGTACCGGGTTAGTGAACATTGATGGCACGTTGTTGGTCAACAAAAATGTCGTCGCCCGCGGCGGCGCTCCGGGCCCGAGCGGCTCCGATCAAAACGGCTTTGCGTTTGCCGGTAACGGCGGCGACAATGACTCCGGCCTGTACTGTCTCGGCGATGGCCAGGTGAGTCTCTTTACCAATGGTGTGGAACGACTTACCTTAGGTTATGAGGTGATGAATTTAGCCGGTGGCATGCGCGCCCGCGGCGGTGAACCCGGCGCGGGCGGAGCAAACAACAACGGTTATGCCTTCCAAACCGGTGGCGACAACGATTCCGGTATGTTTTCATTGGGTACCAACTCGGTAAGTCTCTTTGCAGATGCGGCGGAAAGAATGCGACTGACTGTAGATGATATTTATATGTACGGCCTGCCCAATGGCGCGGGTGTCAACGTCAACATAGATGGCGGAGGCAGGCTGGTGAAAGTGGGGTCGTCCGCACGATACAAACAGAATATTCAGCCTTTGGTGGCCGACTTCAAACGGGTGCTGGAGATTGAATCAAAGTCCTACAACTATAAGAACACTCCTGACAAATTGGATATCGGCTTCATCGCTGAAGAGTTGGATGCGCTGGGACTCCAGAACCTGGTGCTTTACAATGACTACGGACAACCCGACGGCGTGATGTATGACCGTACGGTAATTTATCTCATTCCTATCCTCCGCGAGCAGCAGCAGCGCATCGCTGCTTTAGAGCAAGAGAAAGCGCAAAACACGACATATTTATCTGCATTGCAAGCCGAAAACGCGGCTATGCGCCAGATGTTGAACGAACTCCGCGCCGACGTAAGCGCTTTGAAAACAGCGACAAGCACCTCCACAGGCAGCGGTAGCGACCGAAAGTGATGGGAGGCAGCAGCCGGATAACATTACTCATCGCTCATCACTTATCGTTCATCACTCATTGATTATTTCTATGAAAAATAGCCGCAGCATATTTTTCCTGTTCGCACTATGGTGCTGTGCAGGCGTACCATTGTCGGCCCAGGACCCCAACTGTGCCGGCGGCACGGGGGGCACGGAGACGTACACGGGAGGCATCTTTTTCAACTATGGAAGCGTATCCGGAGCGGTCAATAGCAAAAACCGCCACAGTTCTTCTATCGGCGAACCCCTCATTGGCAATTTTTATAACCAGAACTTATTCGGTGGGGCCGGGTTCTGGACCCGCTTTGTTGCGCCGCCATCCGCGCCCACCGTGGTGGCCACCCAGGGCGAACTGCTCGACCGAATTCAGCTCAAGTGGGCGATAGACCCGCTCAGCCCAAGTTTTGATCTGGGGTTCAATATTTACCGCGACAGTATTTTTCTCTCCTCCACAGATAAGAATGCCCGCAGTTTCAACGACTTCAACGTCATTGCCGGGCGGCCTTATAACTATGAGGTGCGGGGCGTAAACATTTACGGCGAAGGCGCACCGGGCAAAGCGCTCGGCTTCCAGGTACCCAACGGCGTGGTGACCGGACAAGTGCAGACTATGAGCGGCAGCCCTGTGCCCGATGCCCTCGTGACCCTCACGCCCATGCAGGGATTTTCACTAAAATTTGAGGCTACGGACGGCGCTTTTTTCAACGATACCATAAGCATCCTGCCGGCTGCCAACGAAGAATGGACACTCACATTCTGGATGAAAACAAATTCCGCAACGACCAATGCCGGTCTGCTTGAACTTGTGCCTTTTCCACTTTTCATTCGCACAATCGCCAGTTCGGGCGGGCACGAGGGCATTCAGGTTGCGCAAACGTACAACGGTGCTGCGCTGCTCGCCGGCCAATTCCCCGACAGCACCAAAAACGCCTGGCACAACATCGCCCTCTCCGTGGATGCCGACGGGAAAGGTCGGCTGTATATTGACGGCAACCTGGTGGCCGTCAACGACCTGCCGCCTGTGCCGTCGGCTACAGAAATCCGCTTCGGCAGCCGCACCGTACAGTCGGGCTGGGACGGTCTGCTCGACGAACTCCGGATTTACCACCGCCGCTTAGATGAAATAGACCTTGCCGGGGTGATGATGGGCACGGCCTCGTCGCTCACCCCCGGTCTGAAATACTACTGGAAACTGGATGAGGAGCAAGGCACGAAGTCTTTCGACCTGATCAATCGCACCAAACTGTACTTTTGCGGCGCAGAATTCGATACCGACCGCCCCCCCGTGAACACTTCCGGGATAACCAATGAGGAAGGTTTTTACCGCATCGAATCGGTCAGTTACGGTACCGGCACTACGTTTCTGGCCCGTCCGTCCAAGGATTTTTATATGTACCGGGCGCTGCGGTTTGTGCGCAACCAGGAGGACTATGGCACGTTGCCCGATTTTTCGCTCACGCCTAAGGCTACGCTCGAACTCTGGATCAACAACACCGGCCCCGACGGCGACCAGTGCGTACTTTCCAAAAAATGGGACAGCAACGATTTTCGTCTCCTGCTTACCCCCAGCGGAAATAATAATACCATCAAATTTCACCTCAATGGCCAGGAGCACGCCTTCGGCACACTGGGCATGGGCTACCAACACCTGGCTTTTACCATTGACAGTAGTGGAACCGACCGCATTGTATCCGCTTACAAAAACGGCACCTTGCTTGGTAGCCATACGTTCACCGGGGTAAGCGGCAACTGGTCGGACGCCTCCGAGGACTGGATGCTCGGCGCGCGTCCCAGTGGTAGCGGTCGCGTTGATTACTACGGCGGCCTGATAGACGAGGTAGCCGTATACGATACTACGTTGAGTGCGGCAAGCATCCAAAATCACTACCAGTTCCCGCGCGACGTGCCGGAAAAAGGGCTGCGCGTGCATTTCTCCCTCGATGAGGGCAGTGGCAACCGCCTGAACAACAGCGGCTCGGTACTGCTCAACTTTGGTACCGGATTCGGTACAGAATGGACGCCGTTTGCCGCCCGGCAGGCGACGACGCCGCATGTTTTTTCCCCGGTCACCCGACAAGTAACGCTCAACCCCAGTATCACTTCGACGGACCAGGTGGATTTTATTGACCGCTCTACCGTGCCGGTTTCGGGTTATGTCCGGTACAAAAACACCGACTGCTTCGCGCCAAACGTGGAGATATTAGTCAATGGAGAATCGTTCAAACCCCAAATTTTCACCGACTCCACCGGCAGGTTTTTGATTGATTTCAACCCCGGCGACAACGCCCTGCTGGAGCCAAAATTCGAAGGATACCATTTCGTGCCCGCCGTGTGGGAGGTGACCAATGTCACCAGCCCGATTGCCGGCATTTTGTTCAATGTGACTACTACCCGCAAGATATCGGGTCAGGTAGCCGGCGGTTTGTGCAAAAAATCTGTCATCGAAGCGCCTCCGGGCATGGGCATGGGCACCGTGTGCATCGTCAAAGTGCGCTCGACGGACGGCTGCTTGGAACGGGAAATCACGGTAGACAACCAGGAGGGCAATTTTGAGTTTCTCGAACTGCCGCCGCTGGAAAGTATGACGGTAGCCGTGGTGGAGCATTCCAACCCGGATATCAAGTCAGCCTTTCAGGTACAGGGTGGCACCACGGCCGACCTGAGCCAAAACGATACCATCATTGATTTTATCTATTTCGCACAGCCACAGGTGTCTATCAACAGTGGGCTGGACACCTTCCCGGGTTGCAGTCCCCCCCTGATTGTGCTGGATCAAGGGGACGTTATTACGTTGCTCATTTCCTTGGTGGAACAGTATGTACCGATTGTGGACAACCTGAACATGGTGCTGGACGACGGTGTCTGTCCGTTGGATACCGCTGATTTTCAGATCATAAACGGCTTCGCGGACACAACGGTGAACCTGTCTATGTCCAATGGGGTATTGAGTTATTCGTTTCGCGTGGGCGACCCGAATCCTTCGCCACCCTATATCAAGTCTTTGCAAGTTCTCGGTACCTCGTTGGCCGGTCGTACGGGTAGCCTTGTAACACAGGCTATCGTAAAGGGCATACGGAACAAACTGAGCACGTTCACCACCTTGTTGCCGGAAACCCCCTCTGTGGTGCTGCGCGACCCGCCCGGCGACGGCAGTTACGCGTTTTTGGAAAAAGGCACCACGGTATGCAAAACGTACACTACATTTTTCGATTACGAAGTAGGCGGCGGTGTCGGTTTGGAACTGAACAACGGCGGCGAGGTGGAGGTCGTGGTCGGGGTCGGCGTGGCCACCATTCAGGGGTCTGAGCTGATTTTGGGGCTTGATGCAAACGGGCAGGTCACTTACCAAAAAATTACAGATACCTCTTTTCAGACCTGCACCACCTTCACCGAACGCATCCAGACCAGCGACGGCGACGTGGTTGTCGGTGGCGATCATGGCGCAGATATCTTCATGGGGGAGGCCATCAATATCATTTTCGGGTTTGCGGACAGAGTCAGGTTCAACGACACGATCTGCGAGCCGGAGGTAGACGTGGTGCTCAACGTCGAGCCGGGCACGTTCGCCACCACGTTCATGTATTCGCAGTTCCACATCGAAAACAATGTGCTGCGCTACCTCGAACTCTTGGCCGACGATCCAGCTGCAGACTCGGCAGACGTGGCGCGATATATCGAATCCAGATTACTATGGGAAAACATTTTGGAGCGCAACGCCGGACTGAAAGAAAAGGCTAAACTTTTGCGAAACATTTCCTTCGATTCGGGCATCAGCTATGAATACTCCGAGACAAGCGATACGACGCTCACCACTTCCATAGAGGATTTGCTCAACAGCGAGGAGTCGCTCGAAACCCAACTCGGGTATGAATTCAATAAATTCGGGATCATTGGCAAACTGAGTTTTGTAGCATCCACCAGCGACAGCAAAAAAAATGAAACCGGCACACAAGAAGCGTTGACTACGGGCTATGTCCTCGCCGACGACGATCCCTTGGATGCCTTTACGGTGGATGTGGCCATGGACTCGGTATATAAAACGCCCGTGTTCCGCCTCAAATCGGGGCAATCGTCCTGCCCCTGGGAGCCGGGCACCGCCAACCGGGAAGCGCCGAATTTAGCACTTGCCCTGGGGTCGCAATTCAAAGCCGTCAATGTACCGGCCAACGAACCGGCAGTGTTCAACTTCAACCTCGGAAACCTGAGCGCCAGCAACGAAGACTGGACGTACGGGTTTACATCCATTGCCGCCAACAATCCCGACGGCGCTATGCTTAGCCTCAACGGGCAAGTACTGAACAACAACACGATCCAGTACATCGTACCGTACGGTACCTCGGTGCCTATCACGCTCCAGGTAAAACGCGGGCCGGTGGCGTACGAATACGACAGCCTGCTGGTGGCCTTGGTGTCCGAGTGCGAAATGGCGCGCAATTTTGCCCTGTCCCTGCCCTTGGAAGAAGATCCCAACTTTTTTTCGGGAATCTATATCGGTGTGGACTTCATCCGCCCGTGCAGCGAAGTTTATGTCACCGTACCACAACAGAACTGGGTTGTCCTCCAGGACGACCCGGTACAACCCGGAACCCTGCGGCGTATCACGGTATCCGGCTACGACCTGAATTCTACCGACTTCCAGTTGGTGCGCGTACAGTACCGCCGCTCCGACGGAGACGGCGCCTGGATCAACATCCCCACACCGGACGGCGTATTTGAACGCTACAACCCCAATTGGTCGGGCTTTTCGACCCTTACGCCGGCCGAGCAGGCAAACACCCTGGGGACGTCATTTACCCAGTTTTTTTGGGAAACAGCCGGTCTCGGCGACGGGCCGTACGAGGTACACGCGTGGGCGGTATGTACCGGCGATGCAAGCGACAAGCCCGGCTTCTCCGAAATTATCAAAGGCCGTATAGACCGCGAACCGCCCAGCCTGGTTGGGGTGCCCCAACCTTCGGATGGCGTATACCAGGTGGGTGACGAAATCTCCTTCACGTTCAATAAACACATCAACTGCGACAAACTCATCCCCGCCGACATCACCCAACCCAACAACGTGGGCTTGTACGACGCCACAACGGACGAGTTGATTGACATTGACGTGACCTGCTTCGAAAACAAGATCGTGCTCGACCCGAGTTTTCAAAACGAGTTTTTTGAAAACCGCATCCTGCGCGCTGAACTGCACGGAATCGAAGACCTGACGGGCAACGAAAGTACTTTTCTCCAGTGGGAATTCTTCGTAGACCGCAACGAACTCGCCTGGCTCACCGACAGCCTCGGCCTGACGAAATACGAAGAAGAAAACAAAACGGTTACGGCCAATATCCACAACCGGGGTGGTTATCCGGTACCCTACAAAATACTTGGCGTGCCCGATTGGCTGCACGTCTCGCCCGATCAGGGCACCCTGGCTGCCAACGAGATTCGCCCGATCAATTTTACCGTGAACTCGGACTTGGCGTTTGGCCGCTGGAGCGACACCATCCTGCTGGAAACCCAGACCGGGCAGAATCCCTTCTTCATGGGCGGCTCCGAGCCGTTGCCGATAGGCGTGCGCGTAGTGTGCCGCCCGCCATACGGACCGAACAACTTCTCGCATTTCGAGAATGCGATGGGCATGGTGCTCCAGGTCAACATTGAGGGCGCGTTTTCTACCGACCCGGAGGATATGGTGGCGGCCTATATTGACGACGAACTGCGCGGCCTGACCAACGTGCAGTACTACCCGCAGATTGATGCCTGGTTAGCCTACCTGAACGTGTATGGAAATCCTGCCGACATGCTCAAGCCCCTTCGACTGGAGGTGTGGGATGCTTCGCAATGCGAGCGCTTTGGATCGGTGGTGGAGTCGTTTACGTTTCAGCCCGACAACGTGATTGGCATCCTGACCAATCCGCAGATCATCCACACGGGCGGTCTGCTGCTGCGCGAAGTGCCGTTCAAAGACGGCTGGAACTGGTTGTCGTTCAACCTGGCTTTCCCCGACAACAGTCCGGGTGCTGCGTTGGCATCGCTTCAACACCCGGAAAACGACTTGATCAGGAGCCAAAGTGCTTTCTCGGAATACCTTGGCAACTGGTTCGGTTCATTGACTAACCTGAACAACACGAGCCTGTACATCTACCGCGCCGATGTGCCCGACACCTTGCGCATGCAGGGTACGCTGATAGATCCGGCTACTACGCACATTCCGCTGGCGGCCGGCTGGAACTGGGTGGGCTATGTCCCGAACTACGCGCTACCCATCAACGATGCCCTCGCTTCGCTGCCGGCCCAGTTCGGCGATATTGCCAAGGGGCAGTATGCGTTTGCGCAGTACATCAACCCGACGTTTGGCTGGGTGGGTACGCTGAAATACATGTCGCCGCCCAACGGCTACCAGATCAAATTAGCACAGGCTGGAACGCTGACCTATCCGCCCAAACCGACTTCATTTGCGGGAACCCAAACGGCAAATCGGGGGGAGGACGACGCGGACATTCATCATTCATCATTTATCACTCATCATTGGGCTTTAGCCCCCGCGCAATTCGAGCACACGAATACGCTCATCGGTATGATCCGCTCCAATGGCGCCAACGCCACCACGAGCAACATGGAGCTTGGCGCGTTTGTCGGCGACGAAGTCCGCGGCACGGCCCAGGCAATCTACATCGAGCCGCTGGATGCGCACCTGTTTTTCCTGACGACCTACGCCAACACAGCGGGCGAACTGCTGCGTTTTAAACTTTACGACGATGCTACCGGCACGGTGCGCGACCTGTCGGAAACACGGTATTTCGCACCGAACCAGCACTCGGGCAGTGTCGAAAATCCGGTGCCGTTTGAACTGCTGACGACAAGTACGGGTGAAAACCTGGCGGATGCATTGGGCTTCGATGTGCAGCCTAATCCGTTCAGCAGCGAAACGACCCTGCGATTTAATTTGCCGAAGGCGGAAGAGGTAACGCTGACGATCAGCGACGCGCAAGGCCGCGAGGTGGTGCGCCGCCCGTTGTCGGCTGCCGCCGGAGAAAATGTAGCGACCTGGAACGGCCGCTCGGATACGGGATCGTGGCTGAGCAGCGGGGTATATCTGGTGCGGTTGCAAACGGGGGAGGGTAGTGTGAGCCGGAAGGTGGTGTTGCAGCGGTTACCTTGAGTAGCGGCGGGTTTTAACCCGCCGTACTACGGTCGTGCTGGTAGCGGCGGGTTTTAACCCGCCGCAGAGTACGGCGGGTTAAAACCCG
>JBGSKO010000080.1:0-26879 GCA_041741155.1 Saprospiraceae bacterium
CCCCCCCCCCCCCCCCCCCCCCCCCCCCCCCCCCAAAACCCCCACGACTTACCATCTAAGATGACGTACGACAATTTCACGATCAAAGCCCAAGAGGCTATCCTGCAGGCGCAACAAATTGCTGCCGGCTACGAACAACAAAGCGTGGATACTGCGCACTTGCTCAAGGGCATGCTCAGTGTGGACGATTCTGTGACCGATTTTTTATTGAAAAAAACCGGCGCGAGCATGCCCAGCTTCGAGCAGGCCCTGGACAAAATCATCTGGGAAACCCCCAAGGTGAAAGGCGCCGACAAGCAGTACCTCACCAACGAAGCCAATAAAGCTGTCGCCGCCGCCAAGACCATGCTCAAAGACTATGGCGACGAATACATTTCCCTGGAATTACTCTTGCTCGGTATCGCCAAAGGGGCTGACAAAACCGCGCGCCTGCTGCGCGAACAAGGCGCTACGGTGGAGGCCCTGGGCGCTGCTGTCAAAGAATTGCGCAAGGGCCGCAAGGTGACCGAGCAAACCACGGAACATACCTACAACGCCCTCCAGAAATACGCCATAAATCTGACCGAACTGGCAGAGTCGGGCAAACTCGACCCGGTCATCGGGCGCGACGAGGAGATTCGCCGCGTGCTGCACATTCTCAGCCGCCGCAAAAAGAACAATCCGGTCATCATTGGCGACCCCGGCGTGGGCAAAACCGCCATCGTGGAGGGCATCGCCTGGCGCATTGTGCGGCACGACGTGCCGGAAAACCTCCAGTCCAAAAAGATATTTTCGCTTGACTTGTCGTCCCTCATCGCAGGGGCCAAGTACAAAGGCGAATTTGAGGAACGCCTCAAAGCTGTCATCAAAGAAGTCGTGGACAGCAATGAGCAAGTCATTCTGTTCATTGACGAAATCCACACCCTCGTGGGCGCCGGCGGCGGACAGGGCGCCATGGACGCCGCCAATATTCTCAAACCCGCGCTCGCACGCGGCGAACTGCGCACCATCGGCGCTACGACGCTTGATGAATACCAAAAATACTTCGAAAGTGATAAGGCTTTGGAGCGCCGTTTCCAGTCCGTGTATGTGGATGAGCCGAGTATGGAGGACACCATTTCCATCCTGCGCGGCTTGCGCGAGCGCTACGAGAACTACCACAAGGTGCAAATTCTGGACGAGGCCGTTATCGCCGCTGCCGAGCTCTCGCACCGATATATCAGCGAGCGCAAACTGCCGGACAAAGCCATTGACCTGCTGGACGAGGCCGGCGCCAAACTCCGCCTCGAGCTGGACTCCGTGCCCGAGGAAGTAGATGAACTCGACCGCAAACTCCGCCAACTTGAGATCGAACGCGAGGCCATTAAACGCGAAAAGGACGCGCGCAAGCTTGACGCAATGAACAAGCAGATTGAAGACTTGCGCGAAAAACTCGATGCCTTGCGCGGCAAGTGGCAGTCGGAAAAAGAAATCGTGGAGGCCATTCAGAATTGCAAACAAAAAATCGAGGACTTGCAGCTGCAGTACCAGCGCGCCGAGCGCGAGGGCAACTTCGAGCAGGCGTCCAAACTGAAGTTCAACGACATCCCCGCTCAGGAGGCCATGCTGCGCGCTGCCGAGGAAAAACTTGGCGACCTCGCGCCCGAAAACCGCATGACCACCCAAACGGTCACCGCCAACGATATTGCCGAAGTAGTAGCCCGCTGGACGGGTATTCCCGTAGCCAAAATGCTCAAAGGCGAAAAAGAACGCCTGCTGCATCTGGAAGCCGACCTGCACCAGCGCGTCATCGGTCAGGACGAAGCTGTAGTGGTCGTGTCCGACGCCATCCGCCGCAGCCGAGCAGGCCTGAGCGACCCGGACAAACCCATTGGATCCTTCATTTTCTGCGGCCCTACGGGTGTGGGCAAAACCGAGCTGGCCAAGGCCCTGGCCGACGTGCTGTTCGATGATGAAAAAGCGATCACGCGCATTGACATGAGCGAATACCAGGAGCGCCACAGCGTGTCGCGCCTCGTGGGCGCGCCGCCCGGCTACGTCGGCTACGACGAGGGCGGCCAACTCACCGAGGCTGTGCGCCGCCGCCCCTACGCCATCGTCCTGCTCGACGAGATCGAAAAAGCGCACCCGGATGTGTTCAATATCCTGTTGCAGGTACTCGACGACGGCCGCCTGACCGACAGCAAAGGACGCACGGCCAATTTCAAAAACACCATTATCATCATGACCTCCAACCTCGCCAGCGACCGCATTCAGGAGACGTTCGAGGATTTTGAGGCCATGCCCGACAAGCGCAAACACGAGGTATTCGACACGGCCAAAGCCGAGGTCATGGATGCGCTCAAACAAAACTTGCGTCCGGAATTTCTCAACCGGATAGACGAGGTGGTCGTGTTCCACCCGCTGCTGAAAGGCCAGATGACGGCTATTCTGAACATCCTCCTGGGCGATATCCGCGACATGCTCGCGCAGCAGGAGTTGCAGGTTGACATCACGGAACCGGCCGCCAAATGGCTCGTGGAGCAAGGCTTCGACCCGCAGTACGGCGCCCGCCCGCTGAAGCGTGCCCTGCAGCGCGAATTTGTGAACGAACTCGCCAAGCACGTACTCGCCGGCAACTACGTCAAAGGCGACACCGTACTGGTGGACGCCGACGGCGCGGGGCTGTTGTTCGGAAGAAAGACGGTGGTGGATGGGAAGGAGGTGGTGACGAAGAAGTTGGAGGTGTGATTTGCGTAGAAGACACCAAAAAGGCAGTCCGGTATTCCCGGACTGCCTTTTTTGTATGCATTTTCCAATAGAGAATCTCCAATCCTTACTTCTTCAACCCGATTTCCCGCAACCGTTCATCCAGATATTCCCCGGCCGTAATCGGCGCATACTGCAAGGGATTGTCGGCCGTGACGCATGCGGGCAGGCAATCGAGTTGCATCGCGCTCACGGGGTGCAGGAAAAACGGAATACTGAGTCGGGGCAGGTGCCAGGCTTCGCGGGGTGGATTCACGACGCGGTGGGTGGTGCTTTTTAGGTAATTGTTGGTGAGGCGCTGGAGCATATCGCCTACGTTGATCACGATCTCGTCGGCTTCCGGCAAGATGGGCATCCACTCGTTTTTCGAGTTCAGAAGCTGCAAACCGCCGGCGCTGGCGCCCACGAGCAGGGTGATTAGGTTGATGTCTTCGTGTTGCTCGGCGCGAATGGCGCTGGCCGGCTCATGGGTAATAGGGGGGTAATAGATGGAGCGCAGAATGGAATTGCCCTCTGTGATGTATTGGTCAAAATAGTCGGGTGGCAAATTCAGGTGAATCGCGATAGCCCGCAGCAGTTGGCCGCCTGCCTTTTCAAAAGCCTGGTACAGTGCACGACCTAACTGGGCAAACTCGGGCGCTTCGGCCACGGACACATTGTCCGGGTATTCCGGTTTCAACGGGTGATCGCCCGGCACTTCCTGCCCGATCTGGAAAAACTCCTTCAAATCGGCTACTTGCGACTGCTTGGCGTGCTCCTTGCCGAACGAGGTATAGCCGCGTTGGCCGGCCATACCGGCGATTTCGTATTGCCTTTTGGTGGTTTCCGGCAGCGCAAAAAAAGCCTTGGACGCATCGTAAAAGCCGTCCACCAACTGCTTTGGAATACCGTGGTTGACGACCGCTACAAAACCGACTTCGTGAAATGCCTTGCCAAGTGCCTCCACAAAGGCCGCACGCTCGTCTGCGTTGCCTTGCACAAACCTGGATAAATCTACGGTTGGAATACCTTTTTCCATCATGCCTTGAAAGTTGATATTGTTTAAGAGGGTTTATGAATGCGTAACAGCCGCATATTTTTCCAGGTAGTAATCTTCTTTGGCGCGCATGGTGCGGATTTCTTCAGGCGTTTTGTCGCCATACCCGGCGAGGTGGAGCAGTCCGTGGGCCATGACCCGGCAAAGTTCGTTCAAAAAGGAAACGCTGTGCGTTTGCGCATTATCGGCTACCCGGTCGGAACTGATGAAAATGTCGCCGTGGATAGCGTTTGAAGAATACGGGAACGTGATGATGTCGGTATAATAATCGTGTTGCAGGTGCTCGATGTTGATTTGCCGCAAGTACTCGTCGGAGGCAAAAATGTAGGTGAGCTCATGCACCGGTTTGTTTTCCTCCGCGCCAATAGCCAATAGCCACTCAACAAGCGCTTTTTGGTCGGGCAGATCAAAGGAGACATCTTCAAAATAGAACGACACGAAGGTTTCTGGTTCGTCGTCGAGGGGCAGTTCCGGAAATTGCATGGTGGAGACAGGATACCTTGTTCTGTAAAATCACTTGCCGCCGGAAGGGACAATCGAGGGTCTCCTTCCGGCGGCAAGTGTATTTGTTTTTTTTAATCGAGCTTGAACCGCATTTCCACTGTCCTGCCGCCGTGTGTGAACCGGCAACCATTGCTCAGGTGCCGCATCAGGAACAGGCCACGTCCGCCACAATTTTCCAAAAATTCGGGACAGGTAGGATCGGGTACTTCCACCGGATTGAATCCCGGCCCTTCGTCCGATACCCGTATGGAAAGTCCGTCTTTCTGGCGCCGCAAAGAAATGGAGACGTGTTTGGAGCAGTCGCATTGGTTGCCGTGTAACATGGCATTAGTGACGGCTTCGGTCAGGCTGATCAGAATATTTCCGTGCAGGTCAGGCGAGAGGTTGTAGCGCTGTGCTAACTCATGCACGAAAGGTTCAACTTGACAAACGTTATCAGGGTTGGAGGGAAGGGTCAGGTTTGTGTGTAAATCGCTCATTCGCAAGACTGTGAAGTTAGAGTCAAACTGCTTGGTCAGGGAAGGATTAAAATAGAAAAGGCCGCAATTTAAGTTTCTGTTAAGGCGTCGCGCAAGGGGGCGTGCCAACTATTTTTAGTTTTTACCTTAAAAGCGGCTCAATTGGACGCGAATTCGCCTTATTGTCACAAAAAAAATTAACTTTTTTTTAAAATCACTTTTGTCAGGACAGTCGGGTTAGCCATTTGGAAACAAAAACCGGATGTTGCGTTGCAAGCCGGCAAACTTTGCGCGTTTCACCGCCGACTTGCGAAATACCCGCCCAAAAGTCTCTTCGGTGAGCTCGATCCAGTCGCGTTTGGTCATGTCCAGCAAGTCGGGATGTGGCTCGAAACCGGGCTCTTCGTGCTGTTTGGCAAAGCGGTTCCAGGGGCATACATCTTGACAAACATCGCAGCCGAACATCCAGTTGTCAGTTTGGTCCTGAAATTCCCGGGAAATTTCTTCGCGCAGTTCAATCGTGAGGTAGGAAATGCATCTGGAGGCATCGAGCAAGTATCCTTCCTGGCTGATGGCCTGTGTCGGGCAGGCGTCAATACAGCGGCGGCAGGTGCCACAGTGGTCACGGATCGGGTCGTCGTACAACAAGGGCAGGTCGCAAATGATTTCTGCCAGGAAGAAATTGGAGCCGCGTTTGGGATGAATTGTCAGGGTGTTTCGGCCATTCCAGCCGATACCGGCACGGCGCGCCCATTCGCGTTCGAGCACGGGGGCGCTGTCCACAAAACAACGACCATTGATTTCGCCGATCTGCTCCTGCATGAACGCCAGCAGCGCGTTCAGCCGATCCTTCACGACGTGGTGGTAGTCTTCTCCGTACGCGTACCGGCTGATCTTGGGCGCTTCCGGGTCGTGTTGTTTTTCCGGGGTGAAATAGTTGAACGTCAGGCAGATCACACTTTTGGCGCCGGGCACAAGCCGGGTGGGATCAATGCGCAGATCAAAGTGGTTTTCCATGTAGGCCATCTTGCCATGGGCGCCTTGTTGCAGCCAGGCCTCCAGCTTGCGGGCCTCTTCTTCCAGCCGTTCGGCACGGGCAAATCCCACAAACTCAAACCCGAGGCGCTGGGCCTCGGCTCGGATCAAGTCGGTGTTGCGCTGGATTTGCATGGTCTAAGCCCGGTCGCAGCGTTCGATGGGCGAACAGTTGTCCAAGAGGATATTTCCACGGTAGTGCCGCAATGATCCGGGCGCGAAAAATGCCTCCAGGGTGATGTAGCGCATTTCATGGTTGGGCACAAACTGGAATTTATACTCTTTCCAATCCTGGTGGTCAATCAGCGAGGAGCTGGCCAGAAGTTGTTGCTTTTCACGACCGCCGCCGCCCCAGATCCGAATGCGGGCGGGGTGGTTGTATCCGACATATTGGGGCGAATGGGCCAGGTAAAGGCTGAATGTATAGCAGATGCCGGGCTTCAGCGTTTGCGGCAGGCGTTGCGAGATGTCCTCGCGGGTACCGTCTTCGCGGGTCACGAGCGCCAGGCACGACATGCCGTCTTGCGGTTGCGCTTGCACTCCCCAGGCGCCGGGCATGATATCGGGTGTGCTTCCGGGCGCAAACGATACCCAACCCATCGGGCAGGCCGATGCTCGCGGTGTATCCTCAAAAGAGGCGTTTTGCAAGTGAATTTTGCCGTCGGGCTGTTGGGCCGGTGCGCCTTGCCACAGCGTAAAAAGCAGTTGGAAGAGCAAAAGAGCTGTTAAATTCATGTTTTGAGCAAAAGAAATATGCAGGATTGGGGGCGCCTAAAACGCCGTTGGGAGGCCAAAGGTATCGGCAAAAGCTGGTTTGTTGCGGGCTTGTTCCCGGTGGTTTTACACTTTTCCTAAAAACAACACGCGGTTTTCGGCTGAAATGCGGCAACTTTGCCGACCTTTTTTCGCAAGCCTCCCGTTCAACAATCCAGCCGCACGATGTCGCGCACCAAACCCACCTATTTGTATGCCGTAGCCAGTGTGGCCATGGTGCTGTTTTTGGTGGGCCTGTTTGCTCTGATGGTGCTGCACGGGCAAACGCTGGTGGCACTTTTCAAAGAAAAAGTGGATGTCTGGCTGGAGTTCAAACCCGACACCCCGCAAGAAGATATTGCGCGGATTATTCAGGAGGTGCGCCGGCAGCCGTTCGTAAAACCGGAAACCGTCACCTACATCACCCGGGAGCAGGCGGCAGCCTCCATGCAGGAAGAACTCGGCGACGAAAGCCTGCTGGCCGACATCCCGAACCTCATGCGCGATGTCGTGCGCTTCAACGTACGGGCTGATTTTTTTGAACGCGACAGCCTGAGCCAGTGGCGCGAAGTGCTCAAGCAGGATACCCTTGTAGCCGAGCTTTATGTGGAGGCCGCCGACACGGGCAACATCGGGCGCAATATCGAAAACATCGGTTGGCTCACGCTGGGGCTGGGTTTTTTGCTCATCTTTGCCGCCGTTACGCTCATTCACAATACCATCCGATTGGCCCTGTACGCCAATCGTTTTGTAATAAAAAACCAGGAATTGGTTGGGGCATCGTGGGGATTTATCAGCCGCCCGTACATCCGGCGCGGCATTTTCAACGGCCTTTGGAGCGCCCTTTTGGCGATAGCAGTACTGATTGCCCTGCTCAATTGGGCACAACACCAGATACCCGATCTGGAAGACCTCGAAGACCTCAACGGCATCCTTGCTATCTTCGTCGGACTTATCGGCCTCGGCATCCTGCTCTCCGGACTAAGCACCTGGTTTGTAGTCAACAAGTTCTTGCGCATGCGCGTGGATGATTTATATTGAAAAAAAATGGCAAAACAACAGCAACCACAACAGCGTCGCCCTGCGGCCTCGCAACCCAAACGACCGGCCACGGCCGCCCCGGCTCCCGTGCGTAAAAAAGAATCCCGGGAAAACCTGTTCACCGCCGGTAAGGATGAATTCATTTTCGGCCGGACGAACTTTATCTTCCTCGGTATAGGTCTGGCCCTGGTCCTGCTGGGTATGGTAACGATGGCGGGAGGCGCCATGCCCGATCCCAATACCTGGGACCCCGACATCATTTATAGTTTCCGGCGCATAACCCTGGCTCCCATCATGATGGTTGCTGGTTTTGTGGTGGTTATTGTCGGCATTTTCAAAAAAACGGCATCCGGGGCCGCGGCTGAAGAAGACAATACGCCTGCTGCATGAACTTGCTCCAAGCCATCGTCCTGGCCATCGTGGAGGGCCTGACGGAATTCCTGCCGGTGTCGTCCACAGGGCACATGATTATTGCTTCCACGGCTATGGGCATCGCTTCCGACCCGTTTGTCAAGGTGTTCACCGTGGCTATTCAGTTTGGGGCAATCCTGTCCGTGCTGGTCTTGTACTGGCGGCGTTTTTTGCAAAGCGTGGATTTTTACGTCAAGCTGTTTGTCGCTTTTCTGCCGGCCGTCTTTTTCGGGCTTTTTTTCAAAAAAGTGATTGACCAAATGCTGGAAAACATCGTCGTGGTGGGTGCAGCGCTGGTGCTCGGGGGCGTGGTGTTCCTGTTTTTGGACAGTCTTTTCGCGCGCCGCAGCCAAAACCAGACGGACATCAGCGACATCAACTTGCCCAAGGCCCTGAAGATCGGTCTGTTTCAGGTGATCGCCATGGTGCCGGGCGTGAGCCGTTCGGCAGCAACGATTATCGGTGGCCTCACACAAGGGCTGTCGCCCAAAACAGCAGCGGAATTTTCCTTTTTCCTTGCCGTGCCTACGATGTTCGCCGCCACCTGCAAATCGCTGTGGGACCACTTCAAGGACGAGGGCGGGCAGTTTTCCCAAAATGAAATAATGCTTCTCGCCGTGGGCAATGTGGTTGGCTTTATCGTAGCCATGATTGCCATCAAGGGATTCATTCACTTTTTGACCAACAACGGTTTTAAAATTTTCGGCTACTACCGCATCGTTGTCGGGCTCATTATTCTCCTCCTCGCCGCAATGGGATATTTCGAGGGCATCGAAGTTGGGGCGTTTTGAGCAGAGGTCAATCGCCCAATACCAACGCCAGCAATTCCTGCGCTGCCTTTGCGATCACGGTTCCCGGCCCGAATACGGCGGCGACGCCGGCATTTTTCAAAAATTCGTAGTCCTGCTGCGGGATAACCCCGCCCACCACCACGAGGATATCCTCGCGGCCGAGCTTTTTTAGTTCGGCAATCGCCTGCGGGGCCAGCGTCTTGTGGCCGGCAGCCAGGGAAGAGATGCCGAGGATGTGCACGTCGTTTTCAGCGGCCTGGCGGGCGGCTTCGGCGGGCGTCTGGAACAGCGGGCCGATATCCACATCAAAACCCAGATCGGCGAATGCGGTGGCGATCACCTTGGCGCCGCGGTCGTGGCCGTCCTGCCCGAGTTTCGCCACGAGAATGCGGGGCCGGCGGCCTTCCTGCTCGGCGAATGCATCGGCCATGGCGCGGGCTTGTTCAAAATCAGTGTTTTTTTCCATAGATGCGGCATAAACGCCCGCTACGGTGCGGGTGGTAGCGCTGTAGCGGCCGAAGACGTTTTCGATGGCTAAGGAAATTTCGCCAAGGGTAGCGCGTGCGCGGGCTGCTTCGATCGCGAGGGCGAGGAGGTTGGCCCCGGGGTTGCGCGCTGCATCTTCCAGCGCCCGCAGTGCCGCCTGCACCTTTGCCTCGTCGCGCTTAGCTTTTACCTCCTGAATACGCCGGATCTGTGCTTCGCGCACAGCGGAGTTGTCCACTTCGAGAATATCAAACTGGACATTATCTTTTACCTGGAAAACATTCACCCCGATGATCTGCTCCTGTCCGGTGTCAATACGCGCCTGCTTGCGGGCGGCAGCTTCTTCGATACGAAGTTTGGGCAACCCTTCTTCGATCGCCTTGGCCATACCCCCGAGTGCTTCCACTTCCTGAATGAGTGCCCAGGCTTTTTCTACCAGTTCGTTGGTCAGGTTTTCCACGAAGTAGGAGCCCGCCCAGGGGTCCACGGCGCGGCACACGTCGCTTTCTTTTTGGATAAACAACTGGGTGTCGCGGGCGATTTTGGCGGAAAAGTCCGTGGGCAGGGCCATAGCCTCATCGAACGAATTAGTGTGCAGGCTCTGCGTGCCGCCCAGTACCGCAGCCATAGCCTCGATACACGTGCGGGCCACGTTGTTGAACGCGTCCTGCTCGGTCAGGCTCCAGCCACTGGTTTGGCAGTGCGTGCGCAAGGCAAGGCTCTTGGCGCTTTTCGGGTTGAATTGTTGGACTAATTTGGACCACAGCACGCGCCCGGCGCGCATCTTGGCGATTTCCCGGAAATGATTCATGCCGATACCCCAGAAAAACGAGAGGCGCGGTGCGAACTCGTCAATATCCAGCCCGGCGGCCAGGCCGGTGCGGATGTACTCCAGCCCGTCGGCGAGGGTGTAGGCCAGTTCGATTTCGGCAGGTGCGCCGGCTTCGTGGATATGGTAGCCGGAGATGGAAATGGAGTTGAATTTGGGCATCCGGTGGGCGCAGAAAGCGAAGATGTCGCCGATGATGCGCATGGACGGGGCGGGCGGGTAGATGTAGGTATTGCGCACCATGAACTCCTTGAGGATGTCGTTCTGGATGGTGCCGCTGAGCGCCTCGGGCGGCACGCCTTGCTCCTCTGCTGCTACGATAAAAAAAGCCATGATCGGGATGACGGCGCCGTTCATGGTCATGGAAACCGACATCTGGTCGAGGGGGATTTGGTCGAAGAGGGTTTTCATGTCCTCCACGGTATCAATGGCCACACCGGCCTTGCCCACGTCGCCCTGCACCCGGGGGTGGTCGCTGTCGTACCCGCGGTGGGTAGCCAGGTCGAAGGCCACGGACAGACCTTTTTGCCCGGCAGCGAGGTTGCGGCGGTAAAAGGCGTTACTCTCTTCGGCGGTAGAAAAACCGGCGTACTGCCGGATCGTCCAGGGTTGGCTGACAAACATACTGGAGTACGGGCCGCCGAGGTAGGGCGGGATACCGGCGACGAATCCCCAATTCCGAACCCCTTGTTCCGGTTTTCGGGATTGGGGGCGGAGGGAAAGGTCGAGCTGTATTTTTGAAAAATCCGGTGCGGGCATGGATGCAACAATAGGTTGAGAATGGCTGAAGGAGGATCAAAAAAGTAAAGGGGGGCAATATCGGGCAAATTTTGAAGTCGTCCCGGCTGTCTGTCCGTCAACGTGGCAGACATTTTTTTAACCAGAGTAGAACACCCCGGGAAGAAATATCTTTGGCGGCTAATTAAGTACCTGGACCGAATAAATAAAATGCTAACCATGCCTCCCAAAGTCGCCGGCTTTACCTTCATCCGAAACGCCCTGCTGTACGATTACCCGATCGTGGAAGCCATCACGTCTATACTACCCGTGTGCGACTACTTCGTGGTGGCCGTGGGAAAATCGGACGACGGTACGCTTGATCTTGTGCGCAGTATCGGCGATCCCAAAATTCATATTTTGGAAACGGAGTGGGACGACAACTTGCGCGCAGGCGGCCGTGTGCTGGCGGAGGAAACAAACAAGGCTTTCGATGCCATCCCGCCGGAGTATGATTGGTGTTTTTACATCCAGGGCGACGAGTGTGTGCACGAGGACGACCTGCCCGCTATTCGCGCCGGCATGGAGCGCTGGCTCGATGATCCGGAAACGGAAGGATTGTTGTTCCAGTACCGCCATTTTTACGGATCGTACGATTATATCGGCGCCAGTCGCCGCTGGTACCGCCACGAGGTGCGCATCATCCGAAATGACAAACGGATCCGTTCGTACCGGGATGCGCAGGGGTTCCGCACAGGGGCCGGGGCCAAACTCCGCGTGCGCCGGATAGATGCCCATATTCACCACTACGGCTGGGTAAAACACCCGGCGGCACAACAGCGCAAGCAACTCAATTTTAACCGGCTGTGGCATTCGGACGACAAGGTGCGGGACATGGTGGGCGCGGCGCCGGTGTACTCCTATGACGGCTCGGAACCCCTCGAACGCTACACAGGCACGCATCCGGCGGTGATGTTGCCGCGTATCGGGGCGGTGAACTGGCGTTTTGAGGGCGATCCCGAGCAGATACAGTGGGCATGGAAAGACCGCTTGTCGAGGTTCGTCGAGCAGAAAACCGGCTGGCGACCGGGCGAGTACAAAAACTACAAATTGTTACGCTAACAGCCGGAACCTTAGGCTATGGGGTTTGGTTACACAACCTTTCCTTTTTCACCCGATCTTTTTTTATGCGCGCTGTTGCCCTTTGCTTGCTCGAACACCAGGGCCGGCTCCTGCTGCAGGAGTTTTGGCACGAACACGACAACTACCACTTCTATCGCCCGCCAGGGGGCGGTATCGAGCACGGCGAACTTGCCGGCGATGCCGTGCGCCGGGAAATGCGGGAAGAACTGAACACCGAGATTTCGGACCTGGAACTGATTGATGTGTTGGAAAATATCTTTGATTACGGTGGCGACCAGAAGCATGAAATTGTGTTTCTGTTCCGCGCTTCCGTGCTGGATGAACGGATCACCGGAGTCCCGGAACTACAACTGACGGACAACACCTACAACTTCCGGGCGGTGTGGATGCCGGTGGCGGAATTGGTACAAAAAGAGGTTGTTTTATACCCCGTAGCTTTGCGGGAGCAGCTGGGGGCGATTTTCCGGTTAGGCTGATTTGCCTAAACACACCCCCACCGCCTGTGCCACGCGCTGCCCGTCCATAGCCGCCGACAGGATACCGCCCGCATAGCCGGCGCCCTCGCCACAAGGATATAGTCCTGCTACATCGGGGTGCATCAACGTGACCGGGTCGCGGGGAATACGCACAGGCGAACTGGTACGGCTTTCCGTGCCGACCACCACGGCTTCGGAGGTATGGTACCCGCGCATCATTTTGCCGAACTGGGCCAATCCGTCGCGCAGGCTTTGGTAGATAAACGGCGGCAACATCTCATACAGCGGCGCCGGAAATAATCCCGGGATGTAGGACGATCCGGGTAAATCGGCCGACAGGCGTCCGGTTATAAAATCAGGCAAGCGCAAGGCCGGGGCTTTCTGGCTGCCGTCGCCGGCCGCAAACATCCGGTGCTCTACGGCTGCCTGAAACTCCAGGTGCGCAAATACGCCGTGTTTTTGCCAGTTCTTCAGGTCCGCCGGCTCTACCGCCACCACCACGCCGGAGTTGGCAAAAGGCGAGTCGCGCCGGCTCATGCTCATGCCGTTGGTTACGATTTCGCCGGGCGCTGTGGCCGCCGGCACAATGAGTCCGCCGGGACACATGCAAAAGGAAAACACGCCGCGTTCGCGCACCTGACAAACGAGGCTGTAGCTTGCTGCCGGCAAAATTTCGCCACGTGGGTATTGCCGGTACTGCACGCCATCCACCAGGGATTGTGGATGCTCCACGCGTACGCCCAAGGCGAATGGTTTGGCTTCGATTCGAATGCCGCGCGCGTGCAGCAGCCGATAGATATCGCGGGCGGAGTGGCCGGTAGCGAGGATGGTTGCATCGGCCAGCCACTCCTGGGTTTGTGTTTCGGCGCCGGTTTTTTCGAGAGAAACATCCTGCGTGACGACGCCTGCGATGCGGCCGTTTTTCAAAATAATGTCGGTGACCAACTGACCAAAATGCACCTCACCGCCGTAGTGGAGGATGGTTTCGCGGATATTTTGGACCACTCCGGGCAGTTTGTTGGAGCCGATGTGCGGATGCGCTTCGGTGAGGATATCGGATTTGGCGCCGTGTTCTACGAGCAGGCGCAGTGCTTTGCGCAGGTCGCCGCGTTTGACGGAGCGGGTGTAGAGTTTTCCGTCGGAGTAGGTGCCGGCGCCGCCTTCGCCGAAACAGTAGTTGGAGTGCGGGTTTACCTCGCCAAACTGCTGGATGGCACGCAGGTCGCGGCGGCGGGTTCGGACGTCCTTGCCCCGGTCGAGCACAATGGGTTTGATGCCCTGTTCCAGCAGTTCCAGCGCAGCAAAATAGCCTGCGGGCCCTGCGCCGACAATGATGACCTGCCCGTGATGCCCGTCGGTGGGTCGGAAACCTTCGAGCAGGGCCGGCTCGGGCGAAAAAACTTCGCCGGGGCCATACACGTCCACGCGCAGCCGGAACACGGGTTCCCTGCTGCGGGCATCGAGCGAGGATTTTAAAATTTCGATGTGGGCAATCTGGTTTGTAGCCAAACCGGCCTGTTGTGCAGCTTTTTGCCGCAGGCGGGTGTCGTCGTAGCGCTCTTCGGGGCGTAGCGCGAGTTCAAGAGTAGTGGGCATGGATGTTCCGTGTTTATCGGAAAAATCGAAAAAATGTCAATCGGTGGTTTTGCGTCGCAGCGTTTTGGGTTTGTCCGTTTGTTCGGGCGTCCATTCGGCGGGGTCAAATTCGTAGATGTCCGGTACGAAGATTTTGATGGTGGTTTGTTCGACACATTTGCTGCGCCTGCCGGGGATTTTGATGTCTTCGCGTTGGCGGATTTTGGAAAAAATATGGAGGGCGTCGCCTGTTTTTTCAGACTGGAATTCGTAGCGGCCGTTTTCGATGAGGTGGCCTACGATTTCGGGGGAAGCGTCCCAAATCTGGATATTGGCCTCTGTCAGGATGCTATTTCCGGCCCAAACATGCAGTTCCGGGTAGGTAAAATTGACGATATCAAAGGTGACGGTTTGCACGGAGTCCACTTCAAAAACCTGATACACCGTGCGTTCCATTTGAGCGGATGCGCCGACGGAGTACAAAAGAGAAAAGAAAGCGACGATCAGCCGAGTGGTCATAGGTGTGATTTTAGGTGCAAAAGTATGCGTTTTAACAGCCGCGTCAAAACGAACGCCTGCGACCGAAAGTATCGGTGGCAGGCGCTTAAGTTGTTCGTAAAATGGGAATGTTTAACAGCGGGTAATTTGATCTATCCGAAATAGTTACAATAAAATCCCTTTCAATTGCGGATCAAAGTGTGCTTACACCAGCAAGCGCAACCCGTTTGTTCAACACAGTCAGAGCCGGCACAGGTTTGGCAACCGTAGTCATCCTTTTTAAACTTACAGGCCTGGCATCCACACTCTCCAGCACAAGTTTCGCCTTTTGTTCCTGTTGATCCAAGAGCGTTTAGTGCTTGGTTAGTTACGGGAATCGCTCCTAAAAACCAATGCCCCGATGTTGTCGTTCCTCTGACGATCAAGGTGTTTACGGATACGGAATCAGACTGATCTAACTGACCATTAATATTATACCAAGTTTTTTGTGTTTCTTCCCACTGCGTGATTTGGCCGATTTCGAAAAGGAATATTTCGTCAGTTAAATCTACGACCCATTGTGGTGTCTGTGTCTGCGCGGAGCAAGTCTTTACGAAACTTAATGAAAACAAACAAATACTCAAGAAAACAAATACAATTTTCATAATTGGAAGTTTTGGTGTGATTTTTAACCTCCAGTCAGGTAATCTGCGATACGATTCAGCGGAGAAGCGGATGGAAATCTAAAATTTTTCATAATTGGAAAATTGTTAGTAGTTAAAAAATCATTTTGGTCGGTTTGCATACAGGGTTATGCGCACTTCTGAATATTGGGTAATTTATTCGGTCCAGGTACTTAACGATTTGATTTTCTCCAACAGGCAAGTCTATTTTTTCTGAGCCTCTGCAACGGCAGCGGAGTTGAGCAGGACAACTTCGAGGTCCTTTGGCACAAACACAACGTAGGATACATTTTCCCGGAGTTCCTCGCCTTTTACCCGTACCACCCGGTTCAGGTTTGGAGCGGTGATGAGGAGGTTGTCTTCCAGGGCTTCCGCCTTGAGATCGTAGCGACCAACCTTGGACAACTGGTCCAGCATGGAAACGCTGCCGGACGGCAGGTTTACGTTGATTTCAAAGCGGATCGTGGCGTTGTTCCAGATTTTCAGATCAACCGGGCCGGGCAAGTCAAACGTAATACGACCGCTTCCTTCCGTATTGAAGGACTTGGTGAATGTTTTAGTGGTTGTTTGAGCGAAGGCTGTAAGGGAAAACAAGGACAGCAGGACGAGTGATACGATACGATTTGTCATAGTGGGCCTCCTTTTTTAAAATTGCTCCAAAGTAAAGCTTTTGAATTGATTTTAACAAATTTCTGGCAATAAAATTTTATACTAAAGCTCAGGTGTAGAACCCTGTAAGGTTTGTAATAATTCCTTTTCAGGTGGCTCCTTGTTTCAAACCGAGGCGTCAAGCAGGTTTGCTGTATCTTCGCCTTTATACATACCAGACGACAATAGCACCTGCCGGGGATGGGTTGAGGCGGGTGGATTAAGATATATTTAACCGCTATCAAACGCGTATTTAAACAGTTCAGAATTATGCGCAAGCTTCTCGTTGCTCCTTTTTTGTTTTTTTGGCTCGGCATATTGCCGTTATTTTCCCAGAACGGGCTACTCCAGTCCGGCCCAATGCTCGGCTATGTGGACATGAAAGAGGCTCTCCTGTGGGCACAGACAACCCGGGCTGCTACCGTGGAGTTTGTGTACTGGGACAAAGAAATGCCCAAAAAGAAGTATGTGACCGACCCCGTCAAAACAGAAAAAAGCACGGCATACACCGCCAAGTGTATTGCGGATCAGGTAGAGCCGGGGCGACAGTATGCCTACGAGTTGCGCATCAACGGGAAAGCTGTTGCGCTCCCGTACCCGACGGAATTTAAAACCCAGCCGTTGTGGCGCTGGCGCACGGACCCGCCTGCTTTTTCGGTGGCTACGGGTAGTTGTGCTTACATGAATGAACCGGAGTATGACCGACCGGGCAAGCCTTATGGCAGCAATTTTCAGATATTTCCAAGTATAGCCGGCCAAAAGCCCGACCTCATGCTGTGGCTGGGCGACAATACCTATCTCCGCGAGCCGGACTGGGCCACCCGTACCGGCGTGCTGCACCGCTTTACGCATAGCCGTTCTCTACCGGAACTCCAGCCCTTGCTGGCCTCAACCAGCCATTACGCAATCTGGGATGATCACGATTTTGGTCCCAACGACAGCGACGGAAGCTGGATTCACAAGGATATGACCTGGGATGTGTTTCGCGCATTTTGGGGCAACCCGACATTTGGCGTGAACGGTCAAAAGGGCTGCACAACCTGGTTTCAGTATGCCGACGTGGATTTTTTCCTGCTCGACGACCGGTATTTCCGTACACCAAACGACTGTGCGACGTGTCCACGCACGTTGCTGGGACAAGAACAGTTGGACTGGTTCAAAGCTGCCTTGGCCCAAAGCCAGGCCCCGTTCAAGATTGTCGCTATTGGTGGCCAGGTGCTGAGCACGCTGAAATTAAATGAGCGCTACATCAACCTTTTTCCCGCCGAACGGGACAGTATCCTGGCGCATATCGAACGCGAAGACATAAAAGGTGTGGTTTTCCTGACGGGAGATGTGCACCTTACCGAATTAAGCGCCTTGCAAAACGCGCGCGGAAACTGGGTGTACGACCTGACCGCCTCGCCACTCACGTCGGGTGTGAATACACACGGTAAACCGGACGACAATGCAAACCGGGTGGACGGAACCTTAGTCATGCAGCACAATTTTGCGATGTTGCGCTTCAGTGGTCCTCGAAAAGAGCGCCAACTGGAGATTGCCGTGTACAGCTCAGACGGCAAGGAAATCTGGAAAAAAACGATTCTTCCAACCGGGGTGTTGGGCAATTAGGCACTACCAAAACAAGACATGGAATCAAGACGTAAGCCGGTAGGTGTTATTGGTGCGGGAAGTTTCGGCACCACAGTAGCCAACATTCTGGCACACAATTCCGAAGTGCTGCTTTTCAGTCGAAAGGCAGAAACGGTAGATGAGATCAACCGCACACGCAGGCACCTCGGGGTGGAGATGTCGGCGCGGATCACTGCCACAAGTGATTTGGCCGATTTGGCACGCGAGTGTACGCTTTTGTTTCCCATTGTGCCGTCCACGAGTTTTCGGCGGGTCCTGCAAGCTATAGGGCCGCATTTGAGTCCGCACCACATTGTGATTCACGGCACAAAGGGTTTCGATTTGATCGGTATGGAAGAAGACGATCTGATTTTGCCCAATATCGTTGTTACGCGCGCCAACGTGCGCACCATGAGCGAAGTGGTTCGGGAAGAAAGCAGCGTGGTTCGGGTCGGATGCCTGTCTGGGCCGAATCTGGCTGCCGAAATCATGGCCGGGCAGCCGGCAGCCACATTGGTCGGCAGCCGCTTCCGGGAAGTAATTCAAGCCGGGCAAACGGCACTTAATGGCCCGAAATTCCGTGTATTTGGCTCTTACGATATACTGGGCGCCGAACTGGCCGGGGCACTGAAAAATATCATCGCGCTTGGTTCGGGCGTGTTGGGTGGACTGGGGTTGGGGCGAAATATCCAGGGCCTGCTGATTGCGCGCGGCCTGGCCGAAATGGTCTATTTTGGAAAGTCGTTGGGTGCTTCCAGTCAGGCGTTCATTGGAGTGGCCGGTATTGGCGATCTGGTGGCAACTGCGACCAGCACCAACAGCAGAAACTATACGTTTGGCACACGCTTAGCCATGGGCGAAACGGCGACACAGATCCGCGAAACGATGCCGGAGTTGGCCGAAGGGGTCCGCACCTTGCGCATTGCCCGGCAATTGGCCCGACAATACAAGTTGCACGTGCCGATCACATCTACGTTGCACGGAGTTGTTTTTGAAGGATTGCCCGTAGAAAAAGCGCTCGAATACCTGATGACCTACCCGTATTCGATTGATGTGGATTTTTTTTAAAAAACAACGGTATGACAGAGACTGCAATGGAAAACAACCCACTATCCGGTGGCGGCGGGAGCATGAAGGCCGCTGTTCGATTTCAATACGGCCCGGCTGATGTGCTGAGCGTCCGGGAAGTGCCGATGCCTGTGCTGCGGGCGCACGAAATTTTAGTAAAAATACACGCCGCCACGGTCAGCCGGACGGACTGTGCCATGCTAACCGGTACGCCGTTTGTTTACCGACTGTTTATTGGCCTCTGGAAACCCAAACGGGCCACGACGGGTACCGATTTCGCCGGCGAAATTGAAGCTGTTGGTAACGAGGTTACGGCCTTCAAAGTTGGCGACCGCGTGTGGGGGTTCAACGACAACGGACTTTCAACCCATGCCCAATATGCAGCGGTATCGGAGCGGGAGGCCATTGAGATTATCCCTGAAAATAGCAGTTACCAGGAGGCCGCCGCCAGCGCGGAAGGGGCGCACTACGCCCTTAATTTTATCAATAAAGTGCATCTGGAAGCCGGACAGCGGGCATTGGTCAACGGTGCAACGGGCGCCATCGGATCGGTGCTTGTGCAACTGCTGAAACAAAGGGGCTTGCACGTTACGGCGGTTTGCGCCACACCCAATATGGAACAGGTACGCGCCATGGGAGCCGACACGGTCATAGACTACACCCGACAGGACTTCACCCGTGAAGCCGGGCAGTTCCACTTCGTTTTTGACGCAGTAGGGAAAAGTACCTTTGGCAAATGCAAACAGCTCTTGTATTCGCATGGGGTGTATATTTCTTCGGAACTGGGGCCATACGCCCAGAACATTTTTCTGCCTTTGTTCACCAAGTTTTTTGGCGACAAAAGGGTAGTATTCCCTGTACCCGTGAACGTGAAACAAAGCCTGCAAACCATGCGGGAATTGTTGAAAAATGGACAGTTCAGGCCTTTAATTGATCGGGAATATGCCTTGGAGGACATCCAGGAGGCTTTTCGGTATGCTGCGAGTGGGCAAAAGATTGGAAATGTCGTGGTGCGGTTTTAATTAGAAAACGTAGCCTACTCCCCAAATACAATCCCCTTCCGAAAACTAACATACCGCACGACCCCATCCTCCGTTTTTACGCGCAGCAGGTCAGGAAACTGCTCCATAATTTCCGCCTCTTTACCGGGCATTGAGCACAGGGTCCGGAGATCGGGCGACAGGATGTGGCACTCGGAGTCGGTAAAAATATACGAGTAGCCATCCGGTAGTTCCCGGGCATAGTTGACGTACTTGAATCCCGACAAAACAGGTTTGCCTTGCGCGGTGCAGAGTTCCCTGTTGCCGTCCGGCAAACGGTGGGAGAATAATTTCCCCGGCAGATGCCATTGCAGTTCCCGATACTGCACGGGCAGGATTTCCCGCCCCAGGGTGTCGCGAATACCAGTTTTGTTCTGCTCATCCGTGAGGTACACCCAGTGCCGCTCCGGGTCGTAGCCGCTGACGCGTTCTTTTCCAAAATCAAAAACAATGTGACCAGTACTGTCGAACACTATGGCCTTGGTGGAGTAGTCCGACTCGTACACCGTTGCCAACCAACGGCTCTTTATTTGCTCCGGGTATCGCGCGATAATGAATGGGGTCAGGACATTGCCGAGCGTATCCATGACGGCGTATTTGAAGACCTTTCCCGAATATGATTGCCGCATTTTCAGTTCTTCCGGTGCATCGTCGAACGCGCGGCCGATGACTAAGTAGCCATCCCTGAATTTATCGTTCATGTACTGCACTTCTATACTTTTAGTGCCCTCTGATGTGATCGTGTAGATCGTGGCGCCTTCGAGGTTGTATTCGTTGGGTTGGCCTTTGTGCTCGGAGTACATATTGGGGCGCAGGATATGGTAGCCAAATTCGCCCGGTTTTTTTACCCATTCGCCGCGGGTATTGATGATGCCGGATTGGGTTTGGTTGTACACCGGAATCAGGCCCATTTGCAGGTATGGACCGCGGTAGAGATTTTCCGGGAGGAAAAAACCCTGTGGAATAATCGGCTTCAGGTAGGCATCGAGTATTCGGCATTTCCCGTCCGCTTTTTCCACCATCAGGCAGCCGTCAGGGGTGCCGACGTTGTTGTTTTTGTAGGGGTAATCGCGCGGTTTGAGCACGGTGCTGCCGTCGGGCAGGGTAAGTTGCCATTGGCCGTTTACCATGTCGGGCACGAAGCAGTTTTTGAAATCAATGGCCCGCAGCATCGGCGCGATCTGCTCGGCAAAGGGCAGCCGCTCACCTTTGGGCGTAAAGGCTGCGTACAGGTTTTTATCGCGCTGTGTTTTGGCCCACAGGATCATCCCGTCCGGGGTCGGCTCCGGCACAATGCGCGTGTATTGGCAGGGCAGCGCCACTTGGCCGTCGGTGGTGTAAAAACCGAACAGGCTGTCCCGCATCACGAGGTAGCCGGCATCGTCGCGCATGCGTTCGAGGAAGGAATATGTCATGGGGATCAGCGCCTTGCCCGAGTAGTCGTATAAGCCAAAGGTGTTGCCTTTGGCTCCGGTGACCATGAATTTCCGGGTGGCTACGCTTATTTGGCTGAAGGTGTCCAAAAACAGCAGGTTCAGGTTGGAGTCGAGCACTCCGCGCAGGCGGCTTTGGTGATCGGGCCGCACTTCAAAATACGGCAGTTCCTGCCCATTCCAGTTGTGTTTGTACTCGATTTTGTTCCAGGGTTTTTCGAGCAGGGGTTTGCCCTCGATGTTGACGATCGTTGTGTTCGTCCAGTCCTCGGAGGCGATGAAATGGCCGCCCCGGGTATATTCGAGGTGGCTGTACTGGAACGGAAGTACAGTGTTGCCCGCGTAGTCCAACACACCGTACAGGTTGTTTTTCTGGGCGACTACCCAGTTTTCGGTCACGCCGGCCAATTGCTCATACACCGTGTCCACGACCAGCGTACCGTTGGCGCGGAGGATGCCTGCACGGTTGCCGGATTGGCCCGGCGTGTGGTTCACCACGCAAAAATCGGAGTGTGCCGTGCCGATGATGTTTCGAAAAACAAACCCGGTGCGCATTTGCCCGCGCGCATTGGCCAGGGCGAACCGGCCCTCTGCCGAAGCGAGCGCCATGTGGCCGTTGGTCAGGATGACGCCGTTTTCGTGGTCGTCTTTGAAAAGTTCTTCGAGGTTGGTGTTGATAAAATTTGCCCGGTGCTCGCCCTTTATGACACGGTGCAGTCCTTTGTAAAAAGTGAATGGCCCGTAGGTATAGTTTTCGGTTCGGTAGGTGCCGTAAATCGGAGCCCCGCTTTTCAGTTTTTCATAACTCAGGTATTTGCTGCTCTCCCAGCCGCTTTTTCCGTTTTTGACCAGCAGAAATTCCTGCTGATCCGTACTGCGGATGCACCAGAAATCCGGCAGGGTGTCGGGCTTGGCGAAATCCCCCTGCGAATAGTTTACGACAGGATACGCGAGGGGTTCGTCGTAGGATTTAAACGCGATGGTCGCCGGCAGCACTGTACCGTCCTGCCGGATAACCCGGACGAAATCGTCCTTATCGACGGCTAAGACGAGGCCCTGTTCGTTGGGCAGCCAGGCTTTTTTGAATTGTGGCGGGGTAATCACTTTTCCGGTGGGGGTAGCGTAGCCATACAGACCGTTGGCGCCGCGAAAAGGGATCAGATGCTGGGCGGAGCTAATAGAGCTGGAAAGCAGGGTGGCGAGGAGTAAAAGTATATTTCGCATGTATGCTTCAATTTTTGGATTGCACCGGTGGCGCGGCTTCTTCGACTTGTATTTCATAAGCAAGAGCTGAGAATCGGATTTGCAGGCCGGGCTTGGCGGCTTTGAGTCGTTGCAAAACGGCCTCATCAAGTGTGGCAGAATCCACCCAGGTCAGTTTTTTCAAGTTTTTGGCTGAGGCAACGGTGGCTTCTAGGTTGGTGATGTGCTGTGCGCCCTGAATCGTCAATTCCTGCACAGAGGCAGGTATAGGCGGTAGTTTTTTCAGGTTTCGGCAGTCGTACAGCGCAAGTATTTTCAGTTTTGGAGATGCTGAAAATACGTTGCGGGGCAGTTCTTCCGACCGGATATGCCGGATGTGCAACGTTTCCAGATTGGGCATTGACAAACCGGTAATACCGATGTCGTCGTACAACGTGAGAGTGCGGACGATGGAGGCGTGGCGGAGTGCTTCGCCGATGCCCAGCGTAAAGTGGTCTTTTTTTACTGTACTCCAGAGCAGCCGGCCGTCGAGGAGTGCCAGTTCGTTGGGCGCGGAATGTTCACTAAGCGTGGGATCTGTAAGCAACACGGTGCTTCCGAATACGGTCAGAATATTTTTGGGGCTGCGGAAAACCTCCTCCTGGGTTTGGCGATGGCGCAGCACGTTATCGGCATACTCGTCGTCGGCAAGGTGTTCGCTGGTTAGAATATAGGGCCCGAACTCAGCTGTTTTGGCAAAGGCAGCCGGGTTTTCGGAGCGCCGTACGAACTGACCGGTGTGGCGATCCATCAGGTTGGGCACGAACTTGTCTGTGGTTTCGTCCCGTAGTTTGACCAGTTCATAGCGCCCACCCGCTATGTCTACAGAAAGGTCATGGGCAAAAAGCGTATCGGGCGATAACCGCTGGGTGGAGCCGTCATGTTTAATAATATAGGTGTGTATGCGGCCGGAGGAATCGGCTATGGAGCAAAACGCCTTGCCGTTGCGGAATTCAGTTGCCTGAAGGATGCATGGATTCGTGTAAACAACCTTTCCGGTAGTGTCGAAATAGACGATTCCAGCGCAGCGCGCTTTGCTGTTGGAAGCGACAACCATGCTGCTGACGCCATCTTCAAAAACATCGGCGACGGCGAGTATTTCCTTGTCGGGAAACAGGGTGTTCAGTTCAAATTGTAAAATGCCGTTGTGATTGTAGTACTGGTAGCGCGTTACGAACTCTGCGTAGTTGTAGCCCCGGGGTTGGCGAAGTGTCACTTGCCGCAACCCGTTGCGCAGGGGATGTACTTGTGAAATCATCTTCTCGATCTCTTTTGGAAAAGAAAAGACGGTTTTACCTTGTTCATTGAGGATCAGCCACGGGCCGTTGGGGCCGTCGGTTTGCACGGCTATCTGGCCGTCGGCAAAAGGCTGGGCGCGATAAAATACGCGACCACCGAATGCTTGTTGGCCATTTTTATCGAGCAAAACGGTGCGCGGCACCCCGCGGGCGCCGCGGTTCAGCCGGGCAGGCGCGAATGGGCCGACGAACTGCCCGACGGCGGCATAATCGTATCCGAGCGTGTCGGCGATGCGTCCTTGTGCGTTTACCAAAACAAACCCAAGAGCGGCCGATTTTAGTACGATAGGCGCCTGATCAAACGCCAAGAATTTTAACTCCCGGTCGTATTGGCTTTGATCCGGGTCGTGGTCGTCGCGCTGCCACTGTACCAACTGGAATTCAGCGGGAAGGCGGAATGCCTCGCGGCCGTCGGCATGAAAAAAAATAGACGATTGTTTGGGATCGGGGCGGACACCGAGCAAGGCGGATTGGGCGGATGCTGCGCCAACAAGGCAAGCCAAAAAAAGGAAGGCCGCAATACTGCGGATCATTGGGTGCATAAAAAAACCGGTTATTGGTCAAGGCATGCAAAGGTGCGAAACTAACCTCATCCAATAACCGGCATTATCGCGAGCCGGAAACACTTCAACCAGCAACCATTTAACCCAACTATTCCATTTCCTGCACTACTTCCGTCACTTCCGGCACCATGCGTTTCAGCATACCTTCAATGCCGGCTTTGAGCGTAACGCTGGAAGACGGGCAGCCAGAGCAGGAACCTTGCATGGTCACGAATACGCGCCCTTTTTCGAAGGCTTTGAATTCGATATTTCCGCCGTCCATTTCCACGGCAGGTTTCACATACATGTCAATCAGTTCTTTCACCTTTCGAGCGATTTCGCCGTCTTCACCCGAAAATTGGACGGCATTACTTTGGGCTGTTTGAGCGTCCCAGAATGCAGCAAAGCCCTCCTTGACTACCTCGCCGTCGTTTTCAATATAGTCTTTGATATACTCTTTCAACTTGAGCATGATCTCCGTCCAGTCATAGTTCATTTCTTTCATGACCGTGACGTAGTTGTTGTTGAAATAGACGCTTTTGACGTAGGGCAGTTCCATGAGCGAATTGGCCATGGGGCTCCACTCGGCGGCCAGGTCTTTTTCTCGGAAATCAGCGATACCGCGGTACAGCAAGCGGTTAGTAACATACTTGAGTGCCTCCGGGTTGGGCGTTTGCTCGGTGTAGAGCATGACTGGACTTTTGACGACTGGTTCCATATTATCGAATTTCTTTCTTTAGATTTATTCCAGGCAAAAGTAACAACCCTTGGGCTTTTCGGTTCAGCGTGTGCTACATTTTGAAAAAAACACTTCCGTCCGGCAATTCATAGAGGCGAACGGTGGGATATCGGAACAGGATGTTGGCAAATAGGATATGGTAGTCTTCCGGATGGATGTTGGGGGCGTCCTCTGGATTCAGATGCAGGTTTTGGAGCCTTCGGAAAATGCACTCCGGTATTTGAGAGTCATAGCTTAGGGCTTTCAGGTGTACCTGAAGCGGACATTCCTCTAAAACGCTCAGGAGTTGGTTCAAGAGTCGGGACAGCAGGAATTTGTCGCGTATTCGGGCGGGGTAGATGCGCGTCATGGTTTTAGACTTGTTCAGTGTACCGCAATGGCGATGGTGGCCATACTTAGTCGCACATCGGGGACTTTTAGCAAAGCAAGTCCGCAGGCTTCGAGAGTAGCTCCGGTGGTTAGTACGTCATCTACTAATAATAGGTGTCTACCTTGAATTCGTTTAGATCGCCGCACAGCAAATACGTCGTTCACATTGTCAAAGCGATCCATGCGCTTCTTCCGGGTTTGGGATTCTGAAAACTGCTGTCTTGTCAAAATACCCGACAATACGGGTACTTGGAGTGCCTCTGAAAGGCCGGTCGCGAGCATGGCACTTTGATTGTACCCCCTCAAGTGTTCTTTTTTCGGATGTAATGGCACGGGTACGATCCCTTCCACGGTTTGGAACAAAGGAGATTGTTTGAGCAGGTATCCCATTTGACGACCGAGCTGCACCCCGATATCGGCTTGGTTCTTATATTTCAATTGATGGAGAGCCTTCTGGATTGGGCTTTTCTGGCTGAAGTAGTAGAGCGCCGCACCGGCTTCAAGCGGAACCCGTCCCCAGAAGCGTTCGGTAAATTCATTTTCTTGGAGTACGTGCATGTTGGTGGGATGTAGCTTGCGTTGGCAAGAGATGCAGAAACAGTTATGTGTACTCTGCAGGGATGCATCACATCCTACGCACAAATTTGGGTACAGCAGGTGGAGAAACCCTTGACTCAAATCTTTCCAGGTTGGCAATAAAAATAGCGGCATGGCGAAGTTTTTTTCAAAGCTAAGTCGCCTGTAGCGGCATTGCGCATGGGTCAAAACATTTTTAAAAAAAATATTAAATTTAATTAAATGTATAATTAGTTTATTTTTATATTATTAATTGTTTTATGTTACTATTTTTGGGTGATTTAAGTGCTTACTGCTACGTGAAAAACCAATTTACCGGGCATCTCTCCCATCCATTTTTGCGGCTCCAAATTTTGAAGCCTTAAAAAAGGGTGTTTGCACGGTTATAGGCAAAACCTACATAGTTATAAGATAAACCTACATAGTTATAAGGTCAGTTTGGTCTAATCTGCCGCAGGTGGCGATACTCGTGGATTCTTTTCACAAAAAATATTGCCATGAAACGAGTTAACCTATCCGACCTGCCGGACTTGTCCGCGCTTTCCTGGGTGCTGGACCAAGCACTCTTCTTGTTAGCAAATTCCCCGGCCCAATTTCGTGCAACCGATCTAAGCCGGGCCGTTGACATCCACCCTTCCATGCTTACGCGCATGAAACTGGCGCACGCCAATCCCAAATATGAATCGGTCGTATGCCGTCGTGTGCTGCTCCATTTATTAAGGTATCTCTTTGAGTGTTTTCCGATGCTTGGTGTCTGGCAAAAACGAGATGGTACGCTCTTGGTGCAGTTAAAGAAGTCTTATCGTGGGAAAAAACTGGAGGCGAACACTCCTCTGAGCCCTCCAAAGACTACCTTGGTCAAACGGATCCCTCCCAAACCGGGATCTACCCGGTGGTATTTGGCAAGTTTGAACTAACGCAAAGCGCATGATCCGGGCACGTATCTACCTATTTAGCCCACTTCTTAAAAAAGGTAAAAAAAATTTCAGTGTAGTAGTTGTTAGAATGGAAAGTGCTTGTACCTTTGCGCCCGCTTCGGAAGAGAGGCTTTGTAAGTATTACAATGTTGATCGAGTGCTGGTTTTTTTCTAAAAAAAACTTTTCAAAAAGTTTGAAATAGGGGAAAGAAGTTAGCTACCTTTGCAGCCCGATTTTCGGGAATCAAAAAAAG
>JBGSKO010000081.1:0-9598 GCA_041741155.1 Saprospiraceae bacterium
CCCATGAATGTGGCGGTCCAATTTTCCCTTCCTCTGCGTTGTTCGTCGGTTACAATATCCCGTATTGCGCCCTCCTCACGCCTTGATGAAGGAAAAATTTACCTCCCCAACTCATACGACATTGACTGGACGCGGCACTAGAGTACGTTGGCCAATTGCTCTTTAATTTTTTCCAGTTCATCCTTCATTTGCACCACTAACCGCTGGATATCGGCATCATAAGCCTTCGCGCCGAGTGTATTGATTTCGCGGCCCATTTCCTGGCTGATAAAGTTAAGGGTGCGTCCGGCGGAGCGGTTTTTTTCTTCGATCTGTTCGAGAAAATATTTGCAGTGCTGTTCGAGGCGTACTTTTTCCTCCGTTATGTCCATTTTTTCCAGGTAATACAGGATTTCCTGTTCAAAACGGTTGGTGTCGAGGTTGTCTTTGCCAAACGCTTCTTCCATATTATTGCGCAACCGTTCGCGCATGCGGGCGAATCGCTCCTTCTCGAACGGGGTCACTTCACTGAGGAGGAGCAAGATATTGGCTACTCGCAGGCGGAGGTCAGATTCCAGTGCGCGGCCTTCCTGGCGGCGATAGGTTTGCAAATGGTCCAGTGCTTGTCCCACTACTTTGCACACAGCATCCCATTCATCCTCGTCCACATCGCCAAATGGCGTTGCGATAATGTTTGGAATGCGCATGATGGTTTGTAAAATATCCTGACGGGGTAAATCCAATTCTTCTGCAAGGCGAGATACCTCGCGATAGTATCCCCGAAAAAGTCCTTCGTTGAGGCTGACGAGGGCTGCACCATCGGCGCTCTGTACCTCTACCAGCAAGTCAATCTTGCCTCGTTCGGCGTGATCAATGACGAGTTTGCGCAATTCAAGCTCTTTTTCCTTGTAGTCGCCAGGAAAGCGCATTTTCAGGTCGGTGAGTTTGGAATTCAATGCGCGTACTTCTACGGAAATCGTTTTTCCGGCATAACTGCCGGTTGCGCGGCTATAGCCGGTCATGGAAAGAAGCATATCTTCGGATATGTATTAAGTTGGGACAACAGTTGTTTAGGGGCGGGGCCAAAGGTAGTCAAAATCGTTCCTGTGCAAATTTGTGAAAAGTATTTTTGCCAAAATGACTTGCAAAGTTCTGATTAAGAGTAAGTTTGCAACCTCGGTTTAAGCAATGTTCACACGGATGCAAGCATCGGTGTGCTTGTTTGCAGACGAATTGTAGACGGGAAAAAGTAGGACGAAAGTTTGTCTAGGTCAAAATTTGTCCGATCTTTGCGTCTCGTTTTCCAAATCGCCTTCTTTTTTACTGTAACTTGTTCAAAATCAACAAACTAAAACATGAGAAAGGCTGACCTTGTGAATGCCATTTCCGAGAAAACCGGTGTAGCCAAAGTGGACGTTCTGGTTTCGCTCGAAGCGCTGTTCAAAGAGATTAAAACGAGTCTGCAGGACGGTGAGAACGTTTACGTTCGCGGGTTCGGCAGTTTCATTATCAAGAAACGCGCAAAAAAGATTGGCCGCCACATCAAAAAAGGAAAAGCCATCGAAATTCCAGAACATTTCATTCCGTCGTTCAAGCCAGCCAAAATCTTCATTGAACAAGTGAAGCAGAATGTGACGGCGCTACCGTCGGATGAAGGTGAAGAGTAGTAATTCTTTCGGCAGATCGCTTTGCGGAAAACGAGCGTCTCTTTAGGGAGTTATTAAAAACCAAGCGCAACCATGAATAGATTGCAATACGGGGTGTTAGTGACTGCTTTGGCGCTTTTCTTGCTCCTTTATTTAGGCTTCAAGACGACTCCGGCGAGTCAGGCAATTGTCGAGCGTTCGCGATCCATTCAAGGTGAAAGCACGCGGCTCGAAACACTACTGGATGAGGCGAAAGCGCATTTGACTCCTGATCAGGTTACTCAATTGACGACACTGGAAACCAATGTCCGAGATGCCGGATCGGATACATTGCAAGCAGAAGCCTTGAAAATATTATCCGGATGGTGGTATTCCCAAAACCATGCGGTCATTGCCGGTGGCATTGCCGAACAGGTTGCGGAGATCGAAAATACCGATATTGCCTGGTCCGTGGCAGGCGCCACTTTCCATGGCGCATTGTCGCTGGAACAAGACCCGAAATTGCGGGACTATTGTACTTCCAGAGCTGTTCACGCTTTCGAGAGTGCTGTTTCGCTTAATCCCTCGCAAGTTGAACATCAGGTTAATCTTGCGTTGGTTTTTGCAGAAAATCCACCCCCGGACAACCCGATGAAAGCTGTACTTCTTTTACGGGAATTAGAAACCAAGTATCCCGAAAGTCCGGCGGTATATAATGCGCTTGGACGTTTGGCTATCAAAACAAACCAATGGGATCGCGCGATTCAACGCCTTGAAAAAGCGTGGTCGCTTGATCCTAAAAACCCAAATACGCCGTGTCTGTTGGCCAAAGCCTACGAAGGCATCGGCAATGCAGGTAAAGCTTTAGAATTTTCAGCCCTTTGTGGCCAAAAATAGGGCTTATGAAGTTCGACAGTTTGCGAGGGTTTTCCTTCAAACCGGCCGAGTTTCATAAACTCAATCAACCTCATAAACTCATATTTCATCACTCATAACTTATCAGCGTATGCCTTGCGGAAAAAAACGCAAACGTCACAAAATCGCCACGCACAAGCGCAAGAAGCGCCTGCGTAAGAACCGACATAAGAAGAAGAATCGGTAGTGCCTGAGCCGCAGGTCAGGTTAATCACTATGATTAAAGACCGATCTGCCGGCACCAGCACTAAACGCACCGTCGAACCGGGAAGCTGTATCAAATGGATTCCTTTGATGCAGCTTCCCCTTTTTGGTGTGCAGGTCCGCGCTGTTTGAAGGAGCATAATAATGACACTAGCCATCTCCAAAAGACGTAATCGTATTGGCTCTTGTTTTCTCTTTTACCAGACTGCGTTTACCTGCCCGTCTGCGGACCATAAGCGTCCACTTGTGCGCAGTTCATCAACTACATCGGCAAGCATTTCCTCTTTAAACCAAGGGAACATCTGCGGGATTACTACCCCAACCCACGCACCCAATGCCGTTTTGCCTCCTTGCCGATGCCTTGTTGCTTTTGCCGTAATCTCTACACGGTAAAGCTGCACATTTTCGATGGCTTCTTTGATGCCGCACCGATTCCGACTTGCCGGACGGTGTGACTTTTGTTGTTTCCCGACTTTGGGTTTCCGAATCGCCGGGCCTATTGAAAACCATCTTCATAGATTGTGGAAAAAGAACTAATCGTCAATGTCACGGCCACGGGAGTGGAAATGGCATTGGTGGAGAACGACAAATTAGTCGAGCTTCACCATCAAAAAACGAACAACAATTTTACCGTCGGCGATATCCTGATTGGTAAAATCAGAAAACAAATGCCGGGCCTCAACGCGGCATTTATTGATATCGGGCACCGCAAGGATGCCTTTCTCCATTACACTGACCTTGGCCCAAAATTGCGTTCGTTACAAAAATGGACCAATGGTGTGATGAATGGAAGCATTAATACCCATAAACTTGATAGCTTCAAGTTTGAAGAAGAGATTGTCAAAACCGGAAAAATTGATCAGGTATTAAACAAACGCCATCCGGTTTTAGTACAGATACTGAAAGAGCCCATTTCTACCAAAGGTCCACGCCTTTCATGCGAGATAAACCTGCCGGGGCGCTACATGGTCATTTCCCCGTTCTCTGACTCGGTAACAGTTTCCAAAAAAATCGCCAGCAACGAGGAGCGCAAACGGCTTCACACACTTGCAGAGAGTATCCGCCCCAAAAACTTCGGATTGATTATTCGTACCGCTGCCGAAGGCAAAAAGGTGCAGGAACTACACGAAGAGCTTACGCACTTGCTGGGGCGCTGGGAGGAGATTTTCAAACAATTGAAAACGGTTGTCCCACCCGCAAAACTCCTCAGCGAATTGGACAAACCGGCGAGTGTGCTGCGCGATCTGCTCACCGACTCCTTTAGCAGGATTGTGGTTAATGAGAAGGATCTGTACGCCGATATTCGAACATACCTACAAACCATTAGCCCGGACCAGGTTGGTATTATTCAGATGTACGCTGGAAACAAGCCTATTTTCGACGCTTTTGGTATCACCCGGCAAATCAAGGCCTCCTTCGGCAAGACGGCCACAATGGCCAGCGGTGCATACGTTATTATTGAAAAAACGGAGGCCATGCACGTCGTTGATGTGAACAGCGGCCATAAGATGACTTCCGGCGATGTAGACCAGAGTATCCTCAAGGTAAATCTGGAGGCTGCCGAGGAAATTGCCCGTCAAATTCGATTGCGCGATATTGGCGGCCTGATTATCGTGGATTTTATTGACATGAAAAACGTCGAACATCGCAAGCAGTTGGCCAAAGCGATGGAGACGTATATGCGTACCGACCGATCCCAGCACACCATATTGCCCTTGTCCAAGTTTGGCCTGATGCAGATTACGCGCGAACGCGCACGCCCGGAAGTGGCGGTGGACACGGCTGAAAATTGCCCTTCCTGTGGAGGAACAGGCAAAGTTAATGCTACGATCTTGCTCACTGACGATATCGAACGCGATCTGGAATTTGTCATGCAATCCAGACCCAAAGGCGACTTGTACTTACGCGTGCATCCATACATTGAGGCATACTTGCGCCGGGGCTGGAGCAATACCCGGTGGAAATGGTTCTGGAAATACAATAAATGGATTCGGCTGGTGCCGCATTCGGACTACCAACTTAGCGAGTACCGCTTTTTCGTGGGGAACGACGACGAGATACGGATAAACTAGTACGCTTCGGTTTCGTTTCCTTTTGGCGTGGGAGTATTTTCAAAAAATGCTCTGCGATGGCTAACGGTCGGAAGACATATCTTTTCTTCAAGTGATGCCCGCCGCTGCGGTGCAAAATGTCGCGTAGAGAGGCTAATACTGCGAGAAGATGCTTTCCTTTATTTAACATCACGCACTCTGCGTGTGCAGCACGAGCGGCATCGGTTACCTCTGAACGGGTGGCGATGCCGCTTTTGTTTTGCGACTCCAGCACTTGCGTCGCCCATATTACCGGTACGTGCGCAGCTTCGCAAATCCACAGAATCTCTTCCTGGATTTCACTGAGACGTTCAAATCCAATTTCTACAGCGAGGTCACCACGGGCAATCATGACACCAAAAACTGGTGCTTGCATACCCTGTAACAATAAAGCGGGAAGGTTTTGAACGGCCTCGAAGGTTTCAATCTTTAGAACCAGGGGCAACGGGCTTCCGTCTTCCAAGCGCATCAAATTCTGCAGTTCCGCCACATCTTCGGGATGGCGGACAAACGAAAAGCCAACCAGATCGGCATTGGCGCGAGCGAACGGGATAACGGACTTATCAAATTCCGTCAGGCTTTTTACAGACATATCTGTGTCCGGGAAGTTGATACCTTTTTCTGGTTTGATCATTGGTTTGGCAGACGAGGCCCGGATGAGCCGAAGTTGGGCCATCTCCCCATGCACTTTTTCAACTATAGCTTCGTACAGACCGTCATCAAAGAGTACCCGATCACCGATTTGAAGGTCTTTCACGACTCCCGGAAGTGTGCAGCCTATTACTTTTTCTTTTTTATCAAAGTCTGTTTTTGTCTCTACGAGCAGGAACTGCTCTTGTTCCCGCAATTTCATACGTCCTTTTTTGCGTCCTTTACCGAGCAAAACGGTCCGAATCTTGGGACCAGCCAAATCGAGGTAAATTTTGCAAGGATGACCAGTGGCTCGGGAGGCTTTGCGGATGTTGGCGACCATTCGTTTCCAAGTATCCGGCGAGTCGTGTGCGCAGTTGATGCGGGCAACATTCATACCCGCCTCCACTAATGCCTTCACCTTGGCGTAATCGTTTGCCAAAGAGGACTCGAAGGTCACCATGAGATGGGGAATGTGCGGATTTACTTTGGGGCCAAACAACGTAACTGCCCGTTGATGGAGCAAGTTGGATGCCAACGGGTAATCACAAATGGACAGATCATTTTCTGGTATATCGGCGCCCAGCCGCTGAAGAGCAGACTCAATTTGGCGAAGAACATGGCTTTCTGAACTTGCAAGCGATGAAAGCCCTGCTTTGTGCAGGTCATCCTGAAGGTCTCGAAGGTCCTCGCACCGAAGTGCTAAGTAGTGTAATAAATTGGCTGCGCTTAAATGCTGACGAGGGTGTACGCCCTCTACTACCTGAATCAAGCGTTGTTCCGTCGCAAATAGATTGTGCCTTATACGTTGCAATTCAGCACGTAACGATAAAAGAGAGTTGCTCATAATAATGCGAAGGTAATGTCAACGCGAAACATGAGCCAATGTCGCTTCGGCATCTGGACGAATGACCTTAGTCAACCTGGGGGGCATTTCCGATCTTCCAGCCGATTATTAGAAATGGGGACAATTACATTTTGGCTTGAAAAGGCTGCAACTTTCCAGCACGAACATGCCAAAGATGATCAGTAGAAATGCGACGCGCCACCAATTTATTTTTTTCATAGCAATTTTCTTGTTTACTTTTACGAACGCGAAAGTAGGCCAAAACATCAAACTCCGCGTAAAAAATATCACTCACGCCCAATAGCTTGATAATTTGAATTTGCTTTGAAACGAATCCTTGTAGCACCGTTAAACTGGGGTCTTGGTCACGTTACACGCTGTATTCCGGTGATTCAGGAACTCGAGCGCATGGGGGCTGAAGTATTTTTGGCTTCAGACGGGGTGGCCTTGCACCTGCTTCAAGCCGAATTTCCGCATCTTCCCGTTTTCGAACTGCCGTCATACCGTATTCGTTATGACTCCTCTAATATGGTGTGGAATATTGGCAAACAATTGCCGCGGATCCTGTGGGCGATTCGGAGCGAGTATCAAGAGACCGCTCGGTTGATTCGGATGCATAATATACAAGGTGTAATCTCCGACAACCGGTATGGTTGTTACCACCAGATAGCCAACAGCGTTCTGTTGACACATCAACTGCATCTGCGGGTACCGGGCATATCAAGGGTTGTCAACAGCCTGTTGCCTTTTGCATTTACCAACTTTAATACTATTTGGGTGCCTGATGTCGCCGAGTCGCCCGGGCTTTCAGGTAATCTTTCCCACGGGGAGCCTGTCGTGCACTCGGATATTCGTTATGTGGGCGTTCTCACCCGGATGCAGGCGTATGAATACGACCTGGAATATGATGTAGCCGTAGTGTTGTCCGGCCCGGAGCCGCAACGCACTATTCTCGAGCAACGCTTACTCGAACAGGCTATGTTCATGCCGCATAAATTCATTTTTGTACAAGGCAAAACCCAAGCAAAAACCCACCATTATGTCGCTGAAAACGTAGAGATGGTATCTTACCTGACATCCAGGGAGCTGAATGATGTACTCATGGCCAGTAAGGTACTCGTCAGTAGATCGGGGTACAGCAGTATCATGGACCTCGCAGGTCTCGGCAAAAAGGCTGTTCTGATCCCAACTCCTGGTCAGACCGAACAGGAGTATTTGGCGGATTTCCTTACACAACAAAACCTGTTTGTGTCCCAGCATCAGGATGCACTTGATCTGGATGGCGGGATTCGGCAGCTCAGCCGTACGTCCGGGCTACGGCAAGGGATATTCCCGACAACTACCTTTCATGCTGTGCTTCAGGAGTGGTTGTCACAGATTTGAGTTACGTTGCCGAAACTTAAGTTGAAGACTCGTCAAAGTCTCTTGGCAAGTCCTACATTTGCGGCGTTTTTAACAAAAACAAGCATTTGACGTGAAATATCTCATTACTGGTTTGGGTAATATCGGCTACGAATACGAAAACACCCGGCATAATATCGGCTTTGATGTTGTCAATCTGCTGTGCCGGGAACTGGAAGGCTCCTGGCGAGACGACCATCATGGAGCATTAACCGAGGTACGCCTCAAAGGCCGTACGCTTATTCTACTGAAACCCAATACATATATGAACCTTAGCGGAAAAGCCGTACGCTATTGGCTTCAGAAAGAAAAAATACAAATTGAAAATAGCCTGGTTGTGTGCGATGATCTAAACCTCGATTTTAGTAAAATTCGTCTGCGCGGCAAAGGCTCAGACGGTGGTCACAACGGTCTGAAAAGTATTCAGGACTTGCTTGGTACCGATGTATACCCACGCTTGCGCATCGGAATCGGGAGCAAGTTTTCCCAGGGACGTCAGGTTAATTTTGTTCTGGGGAAGTGGACCAATGACGAAGCAGCAGAATTGCCAAATGTGCTCGAAAAAGCCACTGAAACAATCAAGGCATTCGTGACCATCGGTATTGACCGGGCGATGAACGTTGCAGCAAAATAATTGATTAACAATAAAATAGAACCTAATATGAATAAAGTTTTTTTGTCCGTTCTCGGTTTCATCGCGTTGGCATTCAGTCTGGCTTCAGGTTGCAACGAGGAAACCAAAACAGTTGAAGATACTAAACAAGGCTTTGAAGCAGCCACATCCAGTTTTCAGCCAGACACGCTACCGGCTGATGCCACAACTGCTACTGTGGATTTCAGGGACAAGAACACCTATATTAGTGGTGATTATTTTTGCATCGTTAGCATTGTAGACAATCGGAGTATTAACTGGTGTCGGCTGTGGGTGAAGGTTGAGGTTTTGGATTCCATGGGCAATGTGCTGACTGTCAAAGGTGATTCCAGTTTTATTCTGCGCGCCTTTTCAGATGCGGTGCCCCCGAATGGGGCTACGTCGCTTTTTTGTGCAATCCCGTTGGCTGATATTTCGGGCAAACCAGCCGATTGCAGGATTCAAGGGGCGGGCATGGTCTTTACTTCTCCCGGGCCAATTCTGATCGCTCCCGAAACGAGCGGAGTTCGCGTCCAAATACCGGACCCGGATGATTCTCTAAAGATCAAAGAATTAGCTTTTAACCTGAAAACAACTGTTGATAATCCGCTCCCAATGATGGCCGCCCGCCCGCACTTGGTGCTGTTGTTATATGGCAGGGACAATAAACTGTACTTTGCTCAGGTGCTGGATATGTTTCTAAAGCCCTCTTCCATCCAGATGCAAGTGGAGGGGCCGTTGCAAGGAGGAGAAAAACGGGAAGTTCGATACCCGATTTTGTACGAATACTTGCCACAACAGCTCAAGGACAACCTTATCGGGCGAATTGACGTGCAGGTATTTGAGGGTCAGGATGGCAACTAATTGCTGAATCTGTGCTGTCAAACCTTTGCTAACGCTTGTGTTTTTTCATTTGGCTGGGAAATGCAGATAAAATACCGACAAGTGCCTTTTTGCCGGTATGCGGTTTGCACTTGTTTTATTAATATGAACATGGGTGTTTAGCCATACTAAATTTTGGAGCACGACTGTTTTTCCGTACTCGGCAGGATATTCATTTTGTAGATGCCTAAAAAAAGCAGAAAAATTTTTGATGCACCCCTTGTTCAAATGAAAAGTGCTTGTACCTTTGCGTCCGCTTCGGAAGAGAGGCTTTGTAAGTATTACAATGTTGATCGAGTGCTGGTTTTTTTCTAAAAAAAACTTTTCAAAAAGTTTGAAATAGGGGAAAGAAGTTAGCTACCTTTGCAGCCCGATTTTCGGGAATCAAAAAAAG
>JBGSKO010000082.1:0-2563 GCA_041741155.1 Saprospiraceae bacterium
CCTCGGCCTGAATGCCGGCATTCCTGCCACCGATGCACTGGTTGCCAACCGAAAGGCCCTGAACCGGATTTGGCTGGAAACCCTTGCTTCCGGCAATTACAACGCCACCCAAAGTCAGTTGGATGACTTGTTGGACGTCGCTTTGCAATGCTATTATGAAGGTGGCGACGCCGTGTTGCAGGCGCGTGCCCTGTACGGCGCGTTGGCTCAGCCATTATCCTTTGATGATACTTCTATCTGCGGAGGTGAAATCGAAGAGCGAAACCAACGCGATCTGGCACTTCGGTCTGCATTTTTTGTAAAAGTGGTGCCCAACCCGGCAAAAGATCGGTTCTCCGTTCAAGCCTCCGGAGTGCCGGCCGACGCTGTGCTGCGCGTACAGATCACCGATCTGAACGGAAGGGTACTCAAAGATACCCGGGTGCAAAACGGCGAAATACTCGCGCATGCGTTCTCCCCCGGGCTTTACCTCTGCCGTGTATCTACGGACGACACGCCTGCTGCTCAAATCGTAAAGTTCGTCATTCTTCCCTAACCTAAAGGCGGGCAGACCATATAGTGGCCTGCCCGCCTTTCTTATTTAAAGATTATGAAAATACTTTTCTTTTCAGCCATACTGGAATTATTCTGCATAATAGTTTTAGCCCAGGGTCACGAAAACACCATGCTGTTTGGCTACGAAGGGGGAGGGGCTTCTCCTAACCATGATGAGTATGGAATAAACATCCTGACTTTCACCAACGGTACGTTAGAAATTACCGACAACCAATTTGCTAGTGTATTTTTTGGCAATACTTGCGCTGCTATTAGCGACAGTAGCGGCAGCCTGATCTTTTATTTCAACGGAATAGACGTTTTCAACAAAACGCATCAGGTGATGCAAAACGGCGGGCTGCTCAACAAGTATAATGAAACAGGCTTTAGCCTTCCACAGGGAGGTATCATCATTCCTTGGCCGGGTCAGCCGGACCAATATATCCTGTTTCATTTGGATAAGGGTTGGTTCACGTTCCCGGACGGCTGGGTCGTTGGCGGCGGCACGGGATGTTTTTACTCGGTGGTGGACATGAAGATGAACAACGGCCTCGGACGGGTGATACAACGCAAGGCAACCATTGTGGCCGACACAGTGGAATATGGGAAACTCGCCATGACCCGGCATGCCAATGGACGCGACTGGTGGTTAGTCGTTCCGGAATTGCGCAGCAACCGCTTCTACACCGTACTGATTGACCCCTACGGTATTCATAATATGGGCATACAAACCGTTGGGAAGCGTCGGGAGGCGGGTATCGGACAAGCATTCTTCTCGCCTGACGGCTCAAGATATGTAATCCAAAATGCTATTGGTGGATGGGAAGGTTACTATGTGGATATCTACGATTTTGACCGCTGCACGGGAATGCTTGGCGGACATGAACAGATGCATTTTGTGGACTCTGTTGCTTATGGTGTAGCAATATCACCCAATTCGAGATGGCTCTACATATCGGGGGAGACCGAATTGTATCAGTACGACCTAAGTGCCAAGCCAATAGCCTCATCGGGCAGTTTGGTTGCCACTTATGAAGATTTTAACGACCCTTTTCCCACTCCTTTCTTCTGGATTTTTTTGGCACCTGACGACAAAATCTACATCGTTACCACCAGCGGTTCCCGTACCCTGCATGTCATCCACAAGCCTGACGAAGCCGGCACGGACTGTGCTTTCCAGCAGCCCGGCGTGCGATTGCCCTGCTACAATGCCCGTAGCCTGCCCACGTTTGCCAACTACCGCCTCGGCCCGCTCGACGGCTCGCCCTGCGATACGCTGGGGCTGGACAACCACCCCAAAGCTTGGTACCGCTACGAGCAGGATACCCTCGACCCGCTGGCGGTGGAGTTCCGCGACCTGTCGTACTACGAGCCGGCCACCTGGTCGTGGGACTTCGGCGACGGCTCGCCCGCGAGCAGTACACGCCACCCGCAGCACCTGTACGCCCAGCCGGGGGCCTACATTACCTGCCTCACCGTAACCAACCAGTACGGCACGGACACGCACTGCAAGACACTCTTCCTCGGCGTGACGGCGCAGGACAATCCGGTGCTGCAAGCGCAGGTGCGGGTATGGCCCAACCCCTTCCGCGAGCGCTTCGCGGTGGCGCTCAGCGCCAATCTGCGTAGCCCGGCGCTGCGGCTGTACGACGCAGCCGGGCGACTGGCGCTGGAGCAGCGGCTGGTGCTGGGGGTGAATGAGATCGAGGCGGCGGGGGTGCCGGCAGGGCTGTATGTGTGGGAAGTGGTGGCCGGCGGGGAAAGGGTGAAGAGCGGGAAAATTGTCAAAACAAATCAACCATAAGGATAGGCATACGCCAACCCCGGATATGTATGGAAAAATATTAATTATGAATTTACTGATCCTGCTAACCCTATTCGCTGTAGTCCTCGGCCTGAATGCCGGCATTCCTGCCACCGATGCACTGGTTGCCAACCGAAAGGCCCTGAACCGGATTTGGCTGGAAACCCTTGCTTCCGGCAATTACAACGCCACCCAAAGTCAGTTGGATGACTTGTTGGACGTCGC
>JBGSKO010000083.1:0-15745 GCA_041741155.1 Saprospiraceae bacterium
CCGGGCAGTTGTATCCGTTTTGAAGTACTGAACATCCAGTTAGACGCGCTCGGGCGGCCCCGCTACCGGATGCGCCTGACCAATACCTGCGCCAGTCCGCTGAAGTTTGTCTATTTCCAGTTGCCCAACGGCATGACGGCAAAAGCGCCCCTGGAAGGCGCCACCTACACGGCCCCGAGCGGCAACACCTACCTCGTGCGCAACCCGAATGCGGCGCCGTTTCACTCCATCCGGTTTAAACTCCTTTCGGGAAATTTGAACAACGGCGAAAGCGACATTTTCGAATACACTTTGCCCAAGCAGGCACAGCAGGCATTCATACTGGTTTCGGCCAAACTGACGGACAATACCACCTTCGACGCACACCTCAACACGTTCAGTTGCCCGGTGTTGCCGTATGTGGCTTCGGCACATGCAGGATCGGACATCGCACGCAGCGGCGGGCGCACGCAACCCGATTTCTCCGTGCTGGTTCGCCCTAACCCGACCAGCGGATTGCTGTTCGTGAACCTGCAAGGGGTCGAAGAGTCTGTGCTCGTATCCGTGCTGACCACGCAAGGACAGTTGGTACTGGAAGGGCGTTTTGCGGTAGAAAACGATGGAATCAGCCTGCGTTTGCCCGAAGGGCTGGCCAACGGATTGTACTACTTGTGGGTACAGCCGCTGGGCGGCGGGCAACGGGTGGCTACGCGGTTTGTGCTGGAGCGGTGATACAGCATCCGCGTTGCGCAGCATCCGTGGCATCCGCGTTCCATTACTCTACGTAGGGAGATGGAACGCGGATGCCACGGATGCTGCGCAACGCGGATCAACACGATTTTTTCGGCTACGCCGCGATTTGTTGTTGTATTCGAAAAAATAGTATCCGGGGCAATGGGACAATGTTCTTGCCGGGCAGGAGTCGGGCGTTTTGCGAAAGCCGTCGAAAAAAAATACCCGTGGCCAATAAAAGCGGGTGTTTTGGGTTCTTGCACACCTTTCACTGTCCTGTAACTTGCTATGAAAAACATTCAGAATTTCTTCCTCTTCTGCTCGGGCGTCGAACATTCCATTTTGGAGCGCTGCCCCTCCGACGTGAACAAATACGTCGGCATTGGCGCCACGGTATTTTTCACCGGCGTACTGGCGTTTATTTCTTCGGGATATGCGCTCTACACCGTGTTTGAATCGTATTGGGCAGCCATTCCGTTCGGGATCATTTGGGGCCTGATGATTTTTAACCTCGACCGCTACATTGTGCTGAGCATGAAGAGCAACGGCAGTTGGTGGCGCGATTGGTTGGTGGCTTTGCCGCGACTTGCGCTGGCTATTTTGCTGGCGCTGGTTATTTCCAAACCGCTCGAAATGAAGATTTTTGAAAAGGAAATCCAGGCGGAATTGGTCACCATGGAGCAGGAGGTGTACAAACAGCAGGAAGACGGCCTGAAAGCGCGGTACAACACGCAACTCGCGGATGAACGCGCTCGAATTGACGCCTTGAAAGCAGAAATCTTATTGAAAACCACCGCCCGCGACGCACTCGTGAAACAAGCCGTACAAGAAGCCGACGGCACGGGCGGCTCCGGCAAAAAAAACCTGGGTCCCATTTACCTGGCTAAAAAAGCGGAAGCCGACAAAGCCCAGGCAGAACTGGAGCAGACCATCGCTCTCAACCAGCCCCTGATTCTGGAAAAAACAAAGGCAATTCAAACATTGGAAACTACCGTGCAAACCGAGGTCTCCAGCCTGCAACGCTCCCGCTACAATGGACTTGCCGCCCGTATGGAGGCGCTCTCCCGCCTGAGCGGAAAAAGCCTTGCTATTCTTTATGCCAGTCTGTTCATTACGCTGTTGTTTGTAGCGATCGAAACGGCGCCGATCATGGTCAAACTCATCTCCTACCGCAGCCCGTACGACTACCTGCTGCACGAACACGAGCATGTTTTTGAAATGGCCAACCTCGAATCCACCACCCTGCGCAACAATACCGTGCGCAGCAAACTGCGGTACGATACCGAAACGGGCCAACACCTCACCCTGGCCCGAATCGCTGCGGAAAAAGCGCTGATTGACCACAAACTGAAAGAAAAACTGGAGAACCTGAAAAGCAAACCGTACAACTGGACTCTGGGAACAATGGCGGATTAAAGATGAGCTAAAAAAAAGGACCGGCCCCTTCATTTAGAGGCCAGTCCTTTTTATAAATTACATGCTTCAATGTAAATTTTTAAGCGGGCAAGTCCGAGGCAATTTTTTCGAAACTTCGCCTCTTGCACGCGCTCTTTGCAATATTCGGCGGGTTAAAAACCCGCCGCTACTTACTTACGATTTGCAATATTCGGCGGGTTAAAACCCGCCGCTACACCCTATCGGGCCAGTTGGATCAGTCCGCTCACCAGCTCGTTGCCCACCATCAGCCGATAGATGTACGTGCCGGAGGCCGCCTGTTGGCTGCCGTCATTGCCGTTCCAGCGCGCGGTGTATGTTCCAGGGCCTTTCTGGCCTGCGTCAATACCGGCTACCTTGCGGCCGCTGATGTCGAAAATATCCAACGTTACCGCAGCTGCTTGGGTCAGTTCATATTCGACAGTTACCTGTTCAGCAAACGGGTTTGGAAATGTTTTGACCGATGCTGCCGCTATGGCCGATTCCCGGGTCGCGCTCACCAAATCGTACTTCAGTACCTGACCGAATACCAGGTCAACCACATACAGGTTGCCGGCGGGATCAAACGTAAAGCTGGGCGCCAGGCCACCGATACCCTGCGCGATGGTTTGACGGGTGCCGTCGGGCAGCAATTTGATGACGGCTGCCGAGCCAAGGAAAAAATTCAGGGTAACCGAGTCTATCTGTCCAAATATCCCGAACTGCATGACGCAGAGGTTGCCGTCTTTAGGGTCGAACGCCATGTCCGTCAGGCAGGTAAAGCCGGAGGCATGCACACTGAGGTTGCCTGCTGCATCGAGGTTGTACACGTTAGCGGCGCCCTGAATAAACGGAAAGCCGGTGAGCTGGCTCACATGAAACGTGCCGTCGGGCTTGCGCAGCACCTTGGTCGGCACGGGGTCCACCATTGGCGGACCGAACGGCAGCGGATTGGGAAACCGGTCAATGGTTTTCACGATGCTGAATGTGTCTGCGGCTTTGTCCCATTTCACGATCGAGTTCGCGCCCGCATCGGCGGCGTAGATGTTGCCTGCAGCATCCCAGGTCACATTGAACGGGTTGGACTGAACAAAACCCTTCCCGTGTACAAAGTCTCCGTGGTCAATAACCTTCTCGACATTCGCCAGGGTGAGCGGCGTGCCGGGGGTGAATGCGGCTTTGTCCACCATCAGCAACGTCTCCGACAGCGGGTGATCGCCTTCCCCGACCACGATGAGTACTTTGTTGTTGGGCTGCTGGTACGTCCGGTATGATCCGACCACCTCCGCGGCCGCCTGGATGTAGGTGCTGGGCAAACCGGTCATAAAGACCGTCTTGTTACCCGTATTGGGATCTACGATAAGGATGCGCCCGTCGTTGTTCCCGGAACCCGACTCGGTTACCCAGAGATTACCCGCAGCATCTACTTCGATGCCGGTAAGTCCGGGGTTAAATCCCGATGCTACAATCGTGGGCACAACTTGCGCATACAGGGAAAAAGAGGCCGCCAAAAAGGCGATAACAATAGAGAATACTTGTTTTTTCATGGTGAATTATCGTTTGAAAGTTGAATGTGTGTTGCGATGTATTTGGGGCTTTTGTATCGGGGTTACGTGTTCAGAAAACTATATAAACGGTGCTTTTTTCAACCTTGAAACGCCGCGCGTGGGTCTTTTGACCCCGCGCCAGCCGCTTGATTATCACCCACTGTTGTGCGGGGTCAAAAGACCCGCGCACGGCGCCCCTGTTTTGAATGCGAACAATTGACATAGTTTTCTGAACACTCCCTATAGAGGCACAGAAACACCAAAGCACCTTAAAAAACCTGATCGGGCGGCATCGGCGCCGGCACTACGTTGCGTACGGGTTTGGTGCTTTTCAAATACTGAAATATAGCCTCCACATCTTCCGCTTTCATGGCCATGTAGTTGTACCACGGCATGGGCGGTTGCAGCATCCGACCCTCCGCCAACCCTTTGGATTTGCCTTGTGTCAGTGCGCGTGTGAATTGTTCCAGCGACCAGGTACCGATACCCGAGTCGTCGGAGGTGATGTTGGCGGCAAAAGTCACCCCCCAGGGACCAACACCGGCGGTCAGGTCGGAGTTAAACAGCGTCCAGCCGGCCCGCAAGGCTTCCGAAGTTGGTTTACCCAGAGGGCGGTCGGCAGGGTAGCCTGACAATTGAAGTTCGGCGATAATCTCCGGCCCTTTCAGCCCCATGCGTTTGGGCGAGTGGCAATCGTGGCAGCCCAGTATGCCAACCAGGTATTCGCCTTTTTTTACCATGGATTCTTCCTTCGGTGCAGCGGCAGCCACAGGAGCAGGTTGTTTTTCGGAACAGCCTGACGCGAGCAGGACCGTTGCGAGAAGCGCGAAAGCAGTGCTTTTCATTCTAAAAATTTATGTTTTATAATTCAAATAAAGCAATTGTATTCCCGGGTGTTATTGTTTCACGATGGGCTTTGTTTCTACAAAAACCCCGTCGAGGTTGAGCGTCAGCCAGTAGCTCCCGGCAGGCAAACCCGTAGCCGCCAGCGCAAATGCCTGCGCACCTGCGGGTTGCTCGCCCCAGTCCAAGCGGCGCACAATCTTGCCCTGTGCATCTTGCAGCACACAACGAAGGCGGCCGGGGGCGGGCAGGTTCAGGCGGACTTGCCACTCGGTGCTGGCCGGGTTGGGCGATACAGACAGCTCGAGATCGTAGCGCCCGTCGAGCGGTTGTTCCTGCGCGGCGCTGGACGTGTTTTTTTGTAAAAAAACCTGGATAATCTGGCCGCTCGCCGAGGTAATACCGACGGTATTGGCCACAAAAGGATTGCGCTGGTTTTCCGGCGTAACGATGCCGCCGACAATGTAGCCGAGCAGGTGTGTACCGTCGGGCAGGGCATCGTAGTCCACCATATCGTGCGTCAGCGTAGGCACGCCCTCCGCCAGAATAAACTCCGAGCTGGTGCCCGTATGGAAGGGCAATTCGGTATCGAAGGCAACCTCCTCGTAGGCGCCGTCGGCCAGGCGGGTAACCCGGCTGATGGTTTTTACAAACGGCAGCCGGCCGTCTTTTTGCAGGGCGCCCTGTCCGTCGAGCCAGTACTGACTGATCCCCCCAAAAAAGAGGGTGTGCATTTCATTGGCCGATTGGGCGTACAGCGGCACCCTGGCGCAGTGGTAGTTGGCCAAAAACTGGCTGAACCCGTTGACCGATGTGTGCCCGGAAGCCGCCCGGATCTCGACGATGTTCAGAAATGGAGCCAACGCCAGTCCCGGCTGAAACACCCCGGAAAAAGCCGTGAGCCCCAATTCGCCATTTTGAAAAACAGTGGGCGTAAGGTTGTAGTCGCGGCGGTGCAGGTTGAGTTCGTCCGTGACGGCACTTTGATGCGTCACCTGCCCGCCGGCGAGGGTGAATTTGCGGATAGCGTCCGTGTACGTTTGTGTCGGGTTGGTTGAATTAGCCGAATAAACGCCGTCGAAACGGTGCCCGCCCACAAGGTAAAAGGTGTCGGCCAGGTGCTGCAATTGCCCGCCCGTGACGGCGAAAAACGTATCGCGGATTTGCTGGAAATGCGGCTGCAACGGTGCACTCCCCTGTACCGCCTGTACCAGCCCGGGGATGTTTACCAGGGTCAGGTAAGGGTAGGTGATGTGGTTTTGCGCCAGGGCACTTTGTCCGTAGCCACCGATAAAGAGCAGCGTTTCGCCGTGCTGGAGAAACTCCATGTTGGCGCTGCGCAGTTGCTCCTGCAGGGTGTCGGGCAGCTCGTCTATGGGGCGTTGCCAAACCTGCCGGGCGGCAGGATCCACCACCCAGATATTCTGGTTGGCATTATTGGTATTGAACCCGCCAAACTTGGGGTGCATACCATCCCGGCGCCCCCCGATCAGCAGCCACTTGCCCCCGTGGGTAGCATATGCAAAGGAGTGCAGACCTGGCATGCCGGGGATGGAGGTGGTATCCAATTGAATGTTGAACTGACCTTGGCCCGACAATACCACGGGCAGGGCCAACAAGACAATGCAGATGTTTTTGAGCCGTGCGATCATGGTGCAAAAGTGCCGCACAACTGCGCCGGGAGGGGTATCCTGCGGTTTCATCGGGGTATCCGGAGGTTACATTTCGGGAAAAGGTATCCGGAGGTTACCTTCAGGGGCATTGATGTTACCTGATTTGTACTGCGTTATGGGCAGGCGTTTACTCCAATTGCACTACCCGGACAAAGAAATAAAAAATCTGCGCAGGACCTTGATATGGAGTACATTTATGTTTTTAAAATTCGTGCAACGAACGCGTTGCCAATTCATAGTGTTTTAAAATTCAAAAAATGAACAACAGAAATAAACCTCGACCGCCTTCCTCACGTGTACTGAACATCCTGCTTGCTGATGACGACGAAGACGACCGCCTCTTATTTGAAGAAGCGTTAAAGGAATTGCCCATGAATGTCAAACTCACGTCCGTGGTAAACGGCACACAACTCATGGAGCGGCTCACCCAGCAAAAAACCAAAGTTCCCGATGTACTTTTTCTCGATCTGAACATGCCGGGCAAAAACGGCTTCGCCTGTTTGAAAGAAATAAAACTCAACAGCCGATTCGAGCGGCTACCGGTGTTCATCTTCTCTACCGCCTTTGACGAGGATATGCTGAACCTGGTTTACAAGGATGCCGCGCACTACTACATCCGAAAGCCCGCCGAATTTTCACAACTGAAAAGCGTGGTTTTAAAAGCGCTGACCCTGGTCTTACAGAAAAAAATGACACTGCCGCTAAAAGAAGATTTTGTACTTACCGGCAATCTATAAGTACGCGCCATGAATCCGACTTCTGTTAAATCCAAAACTCCCGCAAAGGAGCAAAAAGGTACTGCTACGGTAGAGGATCAGGATATCATTCAATCATTAAATTCTTTTCCGATAGTTGCCATCGGCGCATCCGCTGGCGGGCTGGAAGCGATCATTCAACTGCTGCAAAATCTCCCTGCAGATACGGGAATGGCCTTCGTTTATATACAGCACCTTAGCCCCGACCACAAAAGCATTCTTACCGCACTGTTGGCGAAAGCCACGTCCATGAACGTACAGGAAGTAAAGAACAAAATGCTCCTGGAGCCCGACAGCCTGTACGTCATTCCGCCCGATAAAGAGATGGCTGTGGAAAACGGACATATAAAACTAACGCCCCGCCATAAAGAACGGGTCATTAATTTGCCCATTGACACTTTCTTCTGTTCATTGGCCGAGAAACACAAGGCCGGCACTATCGGCATTATCCTGAGCGGAAGCGCATACGATGGCACCCTCGGTATGAAAGCCATCAAACAAGCAGGCGGTCTGACGTTTGCCCAGGATGATTCGGCCAAATTCAACAGTATGCCGAAGTCGGCTATTGCAGAAGGCGTAGTTGACTTTGTTTTGTCGCCTCAGGAAATTGCCCTGGAACTGGCACGATTAGGCAAGTATCCTTTTGTAAAAATGGAGCGCCTGAAAAAAAACCAGGAAGATGTAATTGGCAACAATGACCCCGATTTGAAAATCATTCTCCAGCATTTACACAAAGCTACCGGGGTTGATTTCAGCGTGTATAAAATGAACACGATTAAGCGGCGTATCATTCGCAGAATGTTGCTGTATAAAATAAATACCATCCGGGAATACGCAATCCTGCTGGATGAAAAAAGTACTGAGGCTGATATACTCTATCAGGATTTGCTTATCAATGTAACCAGTTTCTTCAGGGATACAGACACGCACCGGTATTTAAAAAGCACGTTGTTGCCAAGATTGCTCAAAAGCAAAAGGGCCGACGAAACCCTGCGGATATGGGTGCCTGCCTGCTCTACCGGCGAAGAGGTATATTCGATTGCCATGATGGTGCTCGAAATACTGGATAATATGTCTGAAAAGCCCAATGTTCAGATTTTTGCTACCGATCTCAGCATATCGGCAATCAACAAAGCGCGCATTGGCGAATATGCAAAACATGAACTGGAGGCCGTTTCGCCCACACGTCTGCAACGATTCTATACCAAAACAGGAACGAACTACCGCATCGTTAAATCAATGCGCGAAATGTGCGTATTTGCTCCACACAATATTTTAACCGACCCTCCTTTTTCGCGCCTCGACTTTATAAGCTGTTGCAACCTGCTTATTTATCTCGATACAGCCGCACAGAAAAAAATTATTGCTACATTTCACTATGCTCTGAATGACGGCGGATATTTAATGCTTGGCAAAGCAGAGAGTATTGGCACTTCCGCACATCTGTTCACGGGTCTGAATAAAAAGTATAAAATATTTGTACGCAAAAAAAATTCGGGCACGAGCTCCCTGTCTGCGTTAACAAACCGCTTTTCACGTCTGGCTTTGCCGGAAGAAAACCCGTCTGCGGGCAACGCAGTCAATCCCGCCTCCTTGAAAAAAACAACATCAATTACCGCAAGTACGCTCGACAGCGCGATAGATGCCGTGCTTGTTTCCGAGTTTATGCCTCCAAGTGTGGTCATCAATCAGGAAATGGAAATCCTGCAGTTCAGAGGATCAACGGATTTGTACCTCACCCACCCGCCGGGGAAAGCCACCTTGAATATATTAAAAATGGCACGCCCTGAAATTGCGTTTGAACTTCGAAATGCCATCTCAAAAGCTATAAAATCCAAAACCCGGGTTCGAAAGAGCGGCATTGAACTGAAGATGGGGCCTGCAAAAAGCGGAATTGTCAGCCTGGAGGCCGTACCGCTGAAGATAGAATGGGACGAGCCACTACTGCTCGTTCTATTTACCGAACAGGAGCAAGTAGAATCCTGGCAGAATAATACCACCGGCGGAAAAAACAATCTGGCAGCAAAAGACCGAAGGATAAAAAAACTGGAAGAAGAATTAGCGGCTGCCCATGCCGACATGCTCACGTATGTGCATGAACAGGAAGCCGCTACGGAGGAACTGCAAAGCGCCAACGAAGAAGTGGTAAGTGCCAATGAAGAATTACAAACGGTAAACGAGGAACTGGAAACCTCAAAAGAAGAGATCGAATCAACCAACGAAGAACTGATAACCACCAACCAGGAACTGCAAACACGCAATGACCTGCTGCACGAATCATACCAATATGCCGAAGCTGTCATTGCCACCATCAACGAGCCGATACTTATTCTTGACGATAAACTTTGTATAAAATCCGCCAACAGATCATTCTACAAAAAATTCAAGGTCACCCAGAAAGAGACAGAAGGCGTACTGCTGTATGATTTGGGAAACGGACAGTGGAATATTCCCCGCTTGCGGACATTACTTGAAGAAATCATTCCCAAAAATGCATATTTCCAGGACTTCGAACTCATTCATAATTTTCCCTCTATCGGCGAAAAGATAATGCTGCTCAATGCAAGCCGTATTATTCAGAAAACACATCGGGAACAATTAATCCTGCTTGCCATAAATGATATTACAGAGTCGGCTCTTCTAAAACAAAAAGAACAGGAGCGACTTAAAAAAGAGGTGGAAGAAAGTCAATTATATAATCTTAAACTAAAAAAAGCGGTAGCAGAAAGAACTGTAGAACTATTGGAATCCAATAAAAGTCTTGCAGAAAAAATTGACGAGTTGCAACAGATGAACAAAGATCTGGAGTCATTCGCGTATGTTTCCAGCCATGACTTGCAGGAACCTTTGCGCAAAATACAAACCTTCGCAGACCGCATTCTCGAAACGGAACACCAAAACCTGTCCAGCCACGGCCAGGACTATTTCAGTAGAATACAGGAGTCTGCCAAACGGATGCAAACGCTCATTGAGGATTTGCTGGCCTACTCCCGAACAAGTAGTAGTGCGCGAAAATTTGTAAAAACAGACCTGAACAGTATTATCGAAGAAGTAAAAGCCGAACTGAAAGAAACCATTCTCGAAAAACATGCGATCGTAACATTTACAGATGTCTGTGAAGCCAATATCATCCCCTTTCAGTTTCGGCAGCTCCTGTATAATATCATCAGCAATGCGCTTAAGTTTTCAAAACCCGACACACCTCCAAGTATTGTAATAAAGAGCAAAACAGCAAAAGGCCATAAACTGGAGAACAAAAACCTTTCACCTGAAAAAGAATATTGTCACATCACTATTTCAGACAATGGCATCGGTTTTGAACCCGAATTTAAAGACCGGATTTTCGAAATATTTCAGCGCCTGCACGGGAAGAACGACTATGAAGGCACCGGTATCGGGCTTGCTATTGTAAAGAAAATAGTCGAAAACCACCACGGCGTAATCACTGCAACAGGTGCTCCTGATGAAGGGGCACGGTTTGATATTTTTATTCCAGCCTGATAAAAAACGCTCCATGGACAGCACTCCGCTCCACCTTATTCTTGCAGATGACGACGAAAGCGACCGTCTTATCTTTAAAGAAGCTTTCGAAGAACTGAAAATCAAAACCATCGTACACACCGTGAACGATGGCGTCGAACTAATGAAATATCTTGCCGGAACTAAAAATGCATTACCACACCTGCTTTTCCTCGATCTCAATATGCCGCGCAAAAACGGGCTGGAATGTTTAAAAGAAATAAGAGGCAATGAAAAACTAAAAGATATTTCCATTGCCATCTACTCTACCTCGGCATCGGAAAAAGATATTGAAGAAACCTTCCGGAGCGGCGCAAATGCGTATATCAAAAAGCCAAGCAGCTTTAGCATACTCAAAAAAATGCTGGAAAAAGCAATCCTCGGCGCATATCAGTATCAGCAGCAACATGCTGCTAAAGAAAACTTTTTGCTCCAGCTGTAAGCGTAGCTACGCAACCTGACTGGGCGTTTTTATTTCCCGGGCGCCCAGACTTCCCAGGTTTGCCAAACATGGAAGGTCTCGTCCCGAGATTGTCCAGTAGATACAACTACACCACCTGACTGGGCGACACACCGAATTTTTCCTTAAACGCCCGCGAAAAATACTTTTCGCTGCCAAAACCCACCCGGGCAGCCACCTCGTAAACCATGCCTTCCCGGTTGCGAAGCATGGCCATAGCGCGATCGAGGCGGTAGTTGCGCACGAAATCGGTCACGTTCTGGTCGGTGATCGCTTTCAGTTTGCGGTGGAGTTGCACCCGGCTGATCAACATTTTTTGGGCAAGGTCTTCCACACTGATGGTTTCGTCGGACAGGTACTGCTCCACCAGGGCCGTAAAGCGGCGCAAAAACGCACGGTCGGGCGGGGACAAGTGTTCTCCCACAGTGGAAGTTCCTCCGTGCACAGCGGGAGCAGGCGGCAGTTGGCTATAGCGTTGGCGCAGTCGGCGACGCAGCTCCACCAGGTTTTCCATACGCGCCAGCAGTTCGTCGGTATTGAACGGCTTGGTCAGGTAATCGTCGGCGCCCGTGCGCAGGCCCTTTACTTTCGCATCCATGGCCGATTTGGCGGTGAGCAAAATCACGGGGATATGTGCCGTCAGCTCGTTGTTTTTCAGATCATCGCATACGGCGTAGCCGTCTTTGAGGGGCATCATCAGGTCGGAAATAACAATATCAGGCACCAATTCCACCGCTTTAAGTACGCCCTCTGCACCATTGGAAGCTTCTACTACCTGCCAATATTCGCAGATGCACTGTTTGACAAACGCGCGCAGTTCGGCGTTGTCTTCGATAAGCAGCACAATGGGGCGATCGGTATCGCCCACACGAGCCATGCTTTTTTCTTCAAAAACAGGGCTTTCGGGTACTCCTGCTGCCGTTTCCGGCACTTCAGCACCTTCCACAACGGGTATCCGGCAAGTAAAAACCGAACCTTTGCCCGGTTCGCTTTCCACGGAAATAGTTCCGCCCATGCGCTCGGCCAGCTCCTTGCTTAACGCCAGACCAATACCTGTCCCGGCGCCTACGCGGGTATCCGTTTCGTCCACCTGGTAAAACCGCTCGAACACTTTCCCCAGCGCATCGGCAGGAATTCCGATGCCGGTATCGGCAACTTCAACAACGATGTAAGGAGCATGCTGCAGGATGGACACCCCGGAATCTTTCTGTGCCTCCGTTCCATCATTCCTGGACACCCGCAGCGATACTTTACCGCCTTCCGGCGTAAATTTTAGTGCATTGGAAAGCAGGTTATTCAGTACCGTTTCGGTTTTGTTGGTGTCAAACAGGCACACGGGTATGTCGGGGGCAATTTGCAGGCTGAGTTGAACGCCCCGCTGTTCGGCCAGCGGCAGAAACGCGCGATAGACCTCCCGAACCATTTCGGCAAAATTGCCGTGTCGGAGGTCGAGGCCCATACTGCCGTTTTCCAACTTGGCCATGTCGAGCAATTCATTCACAAGGCTAAGGAGGCGGTGGCTGTTCGCTTCGATGTGGCGGGCATTTTTTCGCGTTTCCGGCTCCGCTGTTTTCGCCAGAATACGGCGCGCCGGTTCGAGAATGAGGGCCAGCGGGGTACGGAATTCGTGGGTAACGTTGCTGAAAAAATTTGTTTTCATTTGTTCCAGCGCCTTCACCCGCACCGTTTCACGGTGTTCGTAGGCGAGTTGTTCGCGCAGTTGTACCCGACGAAGCTGGAATAGGTAGGCTTGCCAGCTCCCCCAAAGCAGCAGCAGCGCATACGCAATGATGGCCACCCTGGAACGCCACCACGGCGGCAGCACGGTAATGGAAATGGGATTGGCAGCACTCTGCCAGGCCCCTTCGCCATTGTTCCCTTGCACCAGAAACGTATAACTCCCGGGAGCGAGGTGTGTAAAGTGGGCGAAGCGGATCGTACCCGTTTCCACCCAGTCGGGGTCGGCGCCGAGGAGGCGGTAGCGGTAGCGGTTTTTGGCCGGGTCGGTAAAGTCGAGTACAGCAAACTCGAAAGAGAGGTTGTTCTGGTCGTGGCTCAGGCGCAACTCGCGCAGGAACTCCAGCGGCTGGTTGAGCGGACTTCCGGGGTTTCCAAAGGCCGTCCGCTGGTGGTTGATGCGCAGCCCGACAATGAATACCGGCGGCGGAGTAGTGTCCGGCAATACTGCTTCGGGAAAAAAGTGGTTTAGCCCGTTTACCCCGCCGAACAGCAATTCACCGTTGGCTGCTTTATAAAAAGCCTGCGTGTTGAATTCGTTGTCCTGCAATCCCTGTGCTGCCGTAAACGCCGTAATACTCCCGCCCATCTCCCCCGGCGGGTGGGATAAAACGCCTCCTTTGAGGGAGATGTCAATTTTGGCTAAGCCACGGTTGGTACTGCACCATAATTCATCTTTTTTTCCTGCAAGGATGCCGTACACGACATTGTCGGGCAAACCGTCTCGGGTTGTGATGTGCCGAAATAGTCCGCTACGCAGGTCGAGCCGGTTAATACCACCTCCTTTGGTTCCGATCCAGAGCACCCCTTTGGGATCGGCAGAATCGGGCAGCAAGCAGGCAATAGAATTGTTGTTGATGCCTTGCTGATTGGATGGATTAGCTTGTATCCGTTCAAAATCGTAGGATTTTCCGTTGGGGACGCACTTGACCAGACCCTGCTGCGTACCCACCCAAAGGGTTCCGTTACCGTCTTCTGCCAACGCATACGCGCGCACCGAGCCGGCGTATTCGCCAAAAGGCGCTGCGTAGTCGAACAAATCGAAACGGGCAGTCCGGGGATCAAAGCGCATCAACTGACAATCAGACCCGGTAGCCCAGAGGTGCCCGTCCGCCGTTTGTAAAAGGCGGGCGTAGGTATACGGTTTGAACCGCTGCTCCGGACGCCGGGCGCCGGAGGTTTGTTTCCCCGGTGGGAACGTATCGAACGGAAAGGGGAACGATTTCGATTGTCCGTTCTCGGGGTTGTAGTGCCGCAGTTCGGTCGTAGGAGGCTCCAGATCGTCGCGGCCCAGCAACCAGTACATGCCGGAAGGTTCTATGCACATATCCAGCACCCGCTTGGGGCCGTTCGGAAAAGCGCGTTGCGCGCTGACGTTGCCGGTCACCGGATCGAAGGGGAACACTTCATTCACCACCTTGCAGTAATAGCGGTCGCGGGTATCGCGCCACAAGCCCCAAATGCTTGTTCCGGCTGCGCCTTTGTGAAATAGTTGTTTTTTGGGATTGATTTTGCGCAACCCGTAGCCTTGCGTACCGATCCAGATATTACCGTTATGGTCTGTTGTAATGGCCGAAATATCGGCATCCACTTCCCAGTCGGGCTTGGAAAAATCGGGGATTTCGCCCGGTTCAACGTGCCACAAATTATGGTTAATGGCTAACCAATAGTGGCCGTCGGCAGTGGGTTTGGCGAGAGCGGTAGCTATTTTCGATCCGGACAGAAAAACGGGCTTCCGGAGCTGTCCGTTCTGAAAACAAACCAATCCGTTTGGAATCGCTCCCCAGATGTTGCGCCGGTTGCCGGATATAGTACCTACGGGCCGGACAAAGCCTTTGTCGGGCTCCACCTGGTAGATACGTTTGTTGGAATAAACCCATATAACCCCCCTTTCCCGAACTTCAAGAGCCACCAGAAAAATTTCATCGGAGTCTTCCGGCAACCGGAATTGCTCGGATGGAAACAGGGTCACATTGGTCCGGGCGCTTAGATCAGATTCGGTGGGTAGTTGCTCCTTCCAGGAATCCGGGATGGCGATACGCACCAACCAGTTTCCTTTTTGCAACAAATAAACAGACCCATCCGGGGCCTCAACAAAGCTCGTTGTTTCAAACGAAACACCTTTGGCACTGCGGTTGAAATTGAGCGAAAAGTGCAGGAACCGACCGCTGCGCCGGTCATACAAATCCAGCCCCCGGCTCTCCGTACCCACCCACAACCAGCCCCGGCTGTCTTCAAACAATGCCGTAACTGTATTCTCTGCAAGGGAATATGGATCGAAAGGATCATGACTGAAAACCTTGAAATTATATCCGTCGAAACGGTTCAGGCCGTCTTTGGTGGCTACCCACAAAAATCCGTCGCGGGTCTGGCAGATATCGAAGATCATGCCTTGCGACAACCCATGCTCTATGGTAATAAATTCAGGTTGTACCTGCTGAGCCGGCAGGGGCATGCAGGCCAGCAAGGACCAAAGTGACAGGGCTAAAAATCGGGCGAACATGATTATGAAGCGAGATGAAACCAACACAGCTCCGAAAGAGACGAAAACTGCCTGCGCTGAATTACAGCGCGGCAAATCTACACGATGTTTGGATTATCCAGCCACATGGATCACTAGTCGGTGAACGTCGGCGAGGTTTTGAACCTCGCCGACGTTTCACGCAGATTACTCCACCAACACCACCCGCTTCGCCACTACGCCGCTCGCCGAGCGCACACGCACGGTGTAAATCCCCGCCGCAGCGCCCGCTTCGCGCAAGCTGATCTGTACCTGCAAATCCTCCACCACCGGTATCGGGTTTTCCCAAATCAACTGGCCCAGATCGCTGAAAATTGAAATTATTACCGCCTCGCCGGCGTAATCGCTGAGGTCGAGCCGGAAACGGTCGGTCGTTGGGTTCGGGTTAACGCTGTAGCTGCGGGTTTCAACCCGCAGTGTCTCCGGGTAGCTGCGGGTTTCAACCCGCAGTGCGTCCGTGTTGCTGCGGGTTTCAACCCGCAGGACTTCCTCCGTAGCGTGTTGCGGGTTAAAACCCGCAACTACTGGAGGCTGCGGGTTAAAACCCGCAGGTACTGAAACGACCG
>JBGSKO010000084.1:0-21521 GCA_041741155.1 Saprospiraceae bacterium
GACGGTCACGGTGTAGTTGCCCGCTGCGCCGACGTTGATGTCCGCCGTCAGATCGCCCGTGCTCCATGCGTAACTCAAACCGCCCGAGGCGGTGAGTGTGGTGGTACCGCCGATGCAAATATCGAGATCGCCGGAAATGGCAGCTGTGGGCAAAGAATTGACCGTTACCGTCACCGAGGCCGTACCCGTGCAGCCGTTCACATCGGTGACCGTCACCGTGTAGGCGCCACTCATGGCGGGGGTCGCGTTCGGTATTGCGGGATTTTCATCTATTGACGTGTAACCGGAGGGGCCTTCCCAACTGAAGGTGTACGGAGAAGTGCCGCCGCCCGGCGTGTTGGTCAGGTTAATCGCAGCCCCTGCGCAGAGCGGGCTATTGGAGCCAGCCGTAACCGGAAAATCAACACACGCCGCCAATGAAAAATCAGACGTCGCAGCATCCAGCAAGGTACAATTGGGTTCAACGAGGTAACAAACCGACGTTTGACAAAGCGAATCGGTGGAATACACCTCCAGGCACACGACAAAATCGCCGGTAGCGGTGTAGGTATGGGTCGGATTTTGAAGCGTACTGGTATTGCCGTCGCCAAAGTCCCAAAACCACGCCACCGGGTTACCCGCGGATATATCGTAAAATTCGATTGTACAACCATCTCCGGGTGTTTCGATGTAGTAGTTAGCCGATAACGTGTCGCAGGGAGCCAGAAATTCGATTTGACGCTCCGTCCAGATTTGGCAAGTCACATTATCGCCATTGGCCACCACGTCTTTTTCGATTTCCAGATAGACGTCGTACGTACCACTGCCTGGATAGGTATGCGCCGGAGATTGTTGAAGACTGAAATCACCGTCGCCAAAATCCCAGTACCAGGAAGCCGGGGAACCGGAGGAAAGGTCGTTGAACTGAACATCGAAGGGGGGCGTGACCAACCAGTCAAAATTGACATCTATGTTGCAACCGGCAATGTCTATAAAAGCGTATAGCTCTTCCTGACAATTCTCTTTTTCGATTACGAGGTGCAGGAGTTGTATGCCAAAGCCCGGGGCATAGAGATAGGCAGGGTTTTGAACGTTGTCCGTCCCGCCGTCGCCAAATTCCCAGTACCAGTTGGTCGGGCTACCCAGCGACAAGTCGGTGAACTGGACATCCCGGTAATTGGCCGGGTTCACGTTGTAATCAAAGTCCGGCACCAGGTTGCAGATGTCCTGGCAAGTAATAAGCGCTTCACCACAAACCGCATCAGTCACCGTCAGGCAAACTTCGTACACCCCGTAGTCAGCAAACGTGTGTACGGGAGATTGAAGGTTGCTCGTGAAGCCGTCGCCAAAATCCCAGGACCATTCCGTCGGGTTGCCCGTCGTATTGCCATTAAATTCGACTTCGGTGGTACCCGGAACAACATAGCTATCAAAATCTGCCGTCCATACTCCGCAAGGCGGCACCGCACACGCCGCCGGGTTGGTCACGGTGGCTGTCAGGATGGCGCCTGCCGGGAAATTTCCGGTTACCGACCAGGTATTATCCGGGTTTACCACGGCTGATGCCAGGAACGTTATGCCTTGCACGTCGGCATTGGGGCAAGCCGGATCACCGGTCGTAAATACCTCGACGATATTCTCCGGGAAAGTCGGAATGGGGGGCAAGTAGGTCGCCGTGCCGGAGATTTGGGTTGGCGTTGCGCTGGTAATCACGGGCGGGGGGGCGCTGCCAAACGAAGGCGTAAACGGATCGCCACCGGGATCGGTACCATTGCAAAACATGCTGTTTCTTCTGACCTGTACCTTTTCCGCTATTCCGGCATCAATACCTGCCAGCGCATTGTAGGCTACGATGCAATCGTCAATCAAAAAGTTACAGTCGCCGCCTGTTTGCACACCCACTTCACAATCGGACACGATACAGTCGGTCATCGTGAAAGAATGCGCCGTGCTGACCTGTACGCCAACCCCGTCGGTAAATAAACCTACCCAAATTCCGCGCAGTGCACATCGGGATGCGGAGAAGGATAAACCCGCCGGAAAGCCGATAGGATCACCCGGCAGGAGTTGTACGTCCCCAAAACTCCAGCCCGGCTGCGAGGTCGCATCTATAGAAACTGACTCGGACACTACGGGTAAGGGTGTGTTCAGGATGATTTCGTACGGTGGTCCGCCGGGCAGATCAAACGTAATCACGTCAGCATCGGGGTTCGAATTGGCGCATGCTATTGCCTCCCGCAACGAGCCCGGCCCGGAATCGGCGGTGGTGGTTACGACCAAATCACACCCGGCGATGCTCACCGACGCGCTTGCCGTGCAGCCGCCGCCGTTGGTCACCGTGACGGTGTATGTCCCTGCCGGAACATTGATCAGCGGATCCGTTTCGCCGCCCGGCGCCCAGAGATAGGCGCTGTACACCCCATTTACAGAAATATCAGCCGTGCCGCCCGGCGCAAGGAATACGGGCGCGCCCAGTATTTCCGGGGAAAAATTCTCAAGGAGGAGGGTGCGTTGCGGATTGCTGCATTCGCAGGAATCAACGAGGCGGACAATGATCGTTTCGTTGCCCTCCAAAGTCTGATCTGAGTAAATCGGCACCTGGATGGTCACGGAAGATGCGTTTGCCGGAATGACCACCGGATTGGGTATCGCCTCATAGTCCACGTCGGGAGTAGCCGTACCGGAGATGAGCAACGGGATGATCAACTCGTCGGTACCACCACCGGCGCGTTCGAAGACGAGTTCGACTACGTCGCAACCTTCGGTAGTCGAAGTGGCATCGGGTACGTTGTTGACGACCCATTGAGGCGCCGCCGCGCCGCCGCCATAAAACGAACCCGCCCGCAAGAACACGGCGGCATCGAGACGGTTGTCGCCGACATTGGCTATTTTCAAAGCGATGTGGTAGGTCTCGCACGGGATAACCGTCGCAGTAGCCGTCAGTACCTTTGTGAATCCGTCGAATTGGGTTTCATTGATCGCTGGACTGTTGGAATACGGTACCGGGTTGCCGTTGTTTTGCGCATTGCATTGCGCTGCCGAGAGCAAAAGGGGGGGGATCATGTATGAGTTGGCCCCGATGTTGTGCGTGTAGTAGCTCGTATTGGTTTTGTGGTTGATGGTATTGACCGAAATTTCGGTTGAGGTATTGGGCACAACGGCGATATTCTGCTTTCCGCCGGGAATCCCGGGGCCGGAAATGAAAAATCCAAACACGTCATTGTAAATCTCGTCCACCCATTCGCAATACTCTTCTGTTGCAAATACAAATTCAAACGTGACTTGCGATTCGGTCGGCACAAAATCGAATTCGATTTTGGCTAAATCATTAAGCCCGAAACCGTTGTAGCCTGGGAGGCCCTGCAAGTCGGCATCAACGGCAGGAACGCCCACATGGGGTGGGAATTGAGCGCCGGAGTGGTTATTGGGCCCGGTACCAACATTGACGTTTGCCGTTGACATGACCATGCCTGTGGCGATACCGATGTTGGTTTCGCCGGAGGTAAACGTCCCCAACTGATGCGCCAGCCCGGAAAACGTCACGTTCTGTACATCAAAACAGCTGTTACCGATGAATACATTCCGAATCACGGAATCCGGGTTTACGCTGGGCGTCACTTGCAGCAGCGCATTGGAAGAAACCTTTTCTGCGGAAGGAGCCTCTTGCAAACAGGTTTCACAAAAAACGGAGACATGGTGCCGCCGGGGATATTTCGGGTCGCCCCAATCGCAAGGATAGGACAAACGAAACGTCAAACTCGTTTCCTCCGCTACAAAGGTCAGCGTGCGGGCAACCGAGTCCACAAAAAGCGTCGCCGGCACCGGGCCCTCTACAGCAACTTGCGGCATACACCCGCCGGGAGCAGGATCAACGGGCACACGCAGGGAATAGGTCTCCCCCGGCGTCAAATGGGTGACAACCAGTAACTGCTCGCTTGCCTGCGGCACGATCAGGTGGTGTTCCCCAAGGGCACTGATCTCAATAACCGGGAGGTTTTGCAACCGGGCCGAGGCGCCGACAACGCCCGTGGCGTACGGATTTGCGTGCAGTTGACCGGGTTGAATAATGCACACGCAGAGGTACATGCAGGCAAGTACAAGAGACAAGTTGGTTTCGTTTTTTCGCATGATTGTATTTTTTTGAGTGTGGCGAGACACTCCAGGTTATTTCCAGTTTTTCGCGTTTGAGACTTTCCAGGTTTTCAAACCTGGAAAGTCTGCTCCCCCTTACCCTACTGCTTCACCTTGTAAATCGGCACATCCTTCACTTTTTCCAGCTGTGCCGGCACGATGAACGGGTGCTGCGTCCCTTGTTTCCCGGCATCCACAATCATCTGCGGCACCCGCCGGGTAATGTATGTGTGTAGCTCGCCGAGGGTGATGACGTCGTCGTCGGTCGTGGGCCGGAACGTGCCGGCGCTGTCCTTGTACGGTTCATTGTTAAAAGCGCCGATGATCGCTTTTGTAAAAGCGCCATTGCCCCAGACTTTGTCTTCCCACGACGACTCGTTGGCATCGCAGGAAGCGAGCGTATTCGTGCCGGTGGCGGCGCCGCTCAGGGCTACGATGGCCTTCGCTTTTTTCGCTTCTTCCTTCGCTTTTTCTTCGGGCGTTAGCGCTGCATTTGCAGCCGGAGCAGCGGCGGAACCGATGGTGCCGCTTTGGCAGGCATCTATGAAAATCAATTTGTTGCAGGCAATTTTGTCCACCTGCCCGATGATGTCATCCTGAAAATCAACCAATGCTTTTTCACCGGCCATGATGAAGTCGGTGGGCACGATTTTGAACGTATTGTTTACGCTGCGGCCGTGCGAGGAAATGAACAGCACGAGGAAATCGCGCTCGTAAATGGTGTAGTTGTATTTTTCCTTGAGATCGGCAAACGCCTGTTTGATGATTTCGCCGTCGGTTTGGGCTACTCCGGACAAGCTGTCGCCGCTGACGAGCGTGCGCATATATACTTTGTCGAACACCTTGCCGTCCTGATTTTGAAAACTGGCGGCAAAATCCTGCGCGTCTTTGGTGGTGAACAGCAGGTCGTCGTGCTGTACGCCCAGGGAAATGACGTGCAGGTTCGGCTGGTCGTTGAACTCGATTTTGAATTTTCCGGTGCTCTCCTTTTTGCCGTCGTTTTCCACCACTACCTCGATGTCGCTGATGCCCGTACCCAGCGTAAGCAAGTTGGTGTAGGTGTACAGGTACATGCCGCTGGCATCGCGTTCGTTGTTTTTGGGGCGTAGCCCGGCCTCGCCCGCTTTTTGTCCGGCCTTGTAGGGCTGGCCGTTCACGAGCACAGTAAAACTGCCGCTTTTCAGGGGCTTGTCGCTCCGGGCGAGCACCTTGATGCTCACCTTCGCCATTTTCACGTCTTTTTTGCCGGCGGGAAATTCTTCGCTGCTGGGGTTGACCCACTCGACCTGCAGGAAATTGGAGGGTATTTCGGCAGGTTTCACCGTCACCGAAAGTTCGTTCGATTTCCCGCGGGTGCGGCTGGCATCGGAAAAATGGACCTCCAGGCGGGCCGTAGAAATTTTGGTCACCGCCTTTGTCCGCAGGGGCAGGTTGATTTTTTTGGACTGGCCCTTGCCGAGGAAACCTGCCTTGATCAGTTTGGGAAACGAAAGACCCGGCGTGGCGGCCTTGTCCAGCAGGGATACATCAATGTCGAACGCGTCCTCGGTTCCGGTGTTTTCCAGGGTAAAAATCAGGTAGGCTTCGTCGTTTTCGGTCAGCGTGTTGTTTTTGACGCCTTTGACTTGCAGGTCGCGCACCATAATTTCGGTGGGCAGCGTGGTGGTGGGTACATACTCGGGCACCAGGCGGATGACCCACACATCGAGGCTTTTGGCGCCCTCCTGTTTGGAGTCGGTTTGCCCGGCAAGCACGAGGCTGCCGTCGGACATGAGCACCACGGCGCTCAGTTCGTCGCTGCCGGAGCCGCCAAAAGCCGGTTTCTGTTCCCACAGCAATTTGCCGTCGCGGCCGTTCACTTTGATGAGCATGGACTCGGGGGTGTTGGCTCCCATGAGGTGGGAAAAGGTATAGCCGGCCACCACGAGACTGCCGTCGGGGGTTTCGACGATGTCAAGGGCGCTGTCGTTGCCCGTGCCGCCGTAGGTGCGCTGCCAGATTTCCCGGGCGGCAGCATCGGTTTTGATCACCCACATATCCTTCAGCCCTGCGCCTTTGTTTTTGGTATCTGTTTTGGCGTAGCCGGCGAGGGCATACCCGCCGTCGGCCGTTGCAGCCAGGCCACTCACTTCTTCCCATTGGCGGGAGCCGAAAATCTGGTGGTAGAGCGGCTTGCTCTCCTTGTTTAATATGAACAGCCAGATGTTGCGGCTGCCTTTACCGGAGGATGTGATGCCGGCGATGCCGTAGTTGCCGTCCCGACCTTCCACGATAGTGGTGGCCTGATCGAAGCCCCGGTTGCCGTACGTCTGTTGCCAGATGGTCTCGCCATCTTCGTACATTTTATAGACCCAGGTGTCTTCGCGGCCGTTTTGGGAAGTGGAACCAACCGCCACGAGGTGCCCGTCGGAAGTCTGGATGATGTCCAGGAATGCGTCGTCGCCCGTGCCGCCAAAGGTTTTTTGCCAGAGCGTATCGCCCAGGGTATTGACCTTCAGGAGCCAGGCATCCGATTTGCCGTTTCCGAAGGAAGTGGTGTGCCCCGCCAGCACAAAATTACCGTCGTAGGTCTGGATGACGGCTTTGAACACATCGTCGCCCGCGCCGCCGTAGTTTTTTTGAAAAATGGTGTCGCCCTTGGCATCGAGGAACAGGAGCAGACCATCCTGTTTTTGGGCGGGTGGCGAGTTGGTTTCGCCGGCTACCAGAATTTGCCCCACATACGAGGAAATGACGTCGTGGGTAGTTTCCGATTTTTTGCCGCCGTAGATGCGTTTCCAGGCGAGGCCCGGGGGTTGTTGGCTGAATGCCAAAACAGGTAGAAGCAACAGGAGTATCAGAGTCTTTTTCATAGGCTAAGATTGTCCCACTGCCTCGCTTGGTGTTTTCACCAATCGAAACGGCGGGGTGTGTGCATATCGGGTGCGCTTGGTGAAAACACCACGCGCGGCGGCAATTATTTGATGTACGGTACTATTCATTCTGAATTTTTACAAGAATAGGGATCACCGACCCGCGTCCGACAGCTTCCGTTTTGCACGCCATCTTTTGTTTCCCGTACTCAATCAGGTTTGGGGTAACAAACAGGTCGCCAAACGCTTGCCGGAGCCGGTTTTCGAATGGTCCGGACAGATCGTTCAGGCGGCTGAGCCGTTCGCGGATGTCGCCGATTTTATCGAAGGAATACAGCACGCAAATATTATCGTCGAGCAGGTTTTCGCGGGTCAGCACGCGGTCTTCGCCGGGGATAATAATTTCGACGCCTTTGTGGGCAACAAGGGCGCTTTCGGTGTCGCCAGCAGCGGGTTTTCCCTCTATTTCGGCGCGCAGGGTGCGGGGCCAGTGTACTTCGAGTTTGTCGTTGCCGTCGAAGCTGAACAGATAGACGTACCGGTCTTTTTTGATGTTCCGGGCGATGATCTGGAACCCGTCGCCTTCCTGCCAATCCGTTTTGTCGAGGGTGTAAAACGTACCGTTCCAGGTGGGCTGCAAGTCCCTGAATTTTTGCTTTCCGGTTTCATCCAGGATCAGGGTCCCGTAGTCGTCCGTTTCCGGCATACGCACGAAAAATTCCCCGGAGAGGGCCACCATCCGGTCGGCGGCTTCAGCGATAATATACTCGGCGCGCTTCAAATCTTCCATTGCCACCTGCTCTTTTTCGGATGCCCGGCCAAATTGCTCTTGCGCGGCCTTGATTTTTGCCTCGGCTTGTTCTGCTTCTGCTTTTTTGAGTTCGGCGGCAGCCAGTTCTTTTTGTTGTGCGGCGTCTTGTTGTTTGGCGGCAGCGTCTTTTTTGACCACTGTAGCCTGCTGGTATTGGGCTTTCAGCGCGGCAATTTGTTCGGGCGTCAGGTTTTCTTCGGGCAAAATGAGTTGCAGGCCCTGCGCGGCATTTTCCGCAAAATCCTTGTAACGCATTTGGAAAAAACCGTTGTCGCCCCAGTTCGGTCCCCAACTGTTCAGGAGGTCAAAAACGCCGGACGAGTCGTTGTAGCCCACCACTACGAGCGCGTGCCCGCCTATATGTTTGTCGGCTTCGCCGCCGGGCTGCCAGATCGGTGCCTCGCTGGTCAGGATTTTCAGGCTTTCCCTAATTTTCATACCCACCACAACGGGTTTGCCTTCGGCCAGACTACGCTTGGTGCGGACGACCTTTTCCTTGGGCGCAGAACTGTTATTAAACAGCGCGATATAATCCTTGATAGCGTGTTTTTGTGCCAATGTAATCAGCGCTTCATCCGGCTCGCGGTCGCAGTCGGCCAGTGGTGAATCAAACTCCTTGCTGGGGCAGTTGCCTTTGTCTTTCAGGACTTTTGCGGTCTGCTGGATATTGGCCCCGCCCATGCAGTTGCCCATTTTCGCCTGGTTGTACAGGTAAAGCGCAGAAAAAGCCTTTTTGGTAACGTCCTTTTGGTCGGTGTTTCCTTCCCGGTAGGCGTGGCTGATCGTGAGTGCCCCGTAGCCCATGGCCCAACCGATGCAGGAATTGATTTCACCCTGATTTTTGGGGGTGGGGCAGTGGGGGCGCAGGCTGAACCGGAGCGGTAAATCGCCGGCCCGCCGTCCGTCATTCGTGAATCCCGGCGTCATCTCGACCTCCCGCCGGAATCCCTCGTCGTCCAGCACCAGGCCGGTATTGAATTGTTGTGCCCGTGCAACCTGCCCGAGCATCAGGCAGATCAGGGAAATAAAAGCAGAGTATATTGCAAGGTGTCTCGACATACAATCAGGGCGTTAATGGAGCAGGGGTACACCTGCGAAGGAGGTCAAAATTGATGGCTTTTCGACAAGGCGTCTTGTAGTATTGTACCTAAATCTTGGAGTATTGTATCACAAAACACGCAAGGCATTTCAAAAACCCGGCAGGCAGGATTACAGCATATCCATGCCGTTTAAGCCCGGGCCGGCGACCAATCGAAAAGGGTCACGATAGCTCGGGTGTTTGGATGTACGAAGTACCGCCGCTTAGGTGGCATTTTCGCACATCCGTTGTTGATGCCATATTATCTAAATACTACCAACCGCCCTACTGCATTGGTCTGTCCTTCCGATATGACCTGATAAAAGTACAGCCCGTTTTCCAGATCATTCAATGGAATCCTGTAGCCAGGTTTTTGGGTTATATCCAACTGAATAACCCGGACTAACCGACCTGAGGCGCTCACAATTTGCAGTTCTGCTTCCTGATATACCGTTTGCTCCGGCTGATACAGCCAAGTGTGATCGCTAGCGGGATTGGGATACACCTCCCACTGCGGCCAGCCCCGATTAGTATGTTTAGGCAGGGCTTCGCTTGAATTCACCGTGGCGCAGTCACCCGGCTCGAAGCAACCGTTTGCATCCCACTTGATGAGCCAGCCCTCCGGATGGGTGTACGGTGTGCCGCTCTCCACCTTCCCTACTCCTATAATTGAGCCGCTGGACAGATAGCCCAGGTTGTACAGTACATTTTCGTTGATCCACAAACTGGTGTCTATGTACACCGTATCGTAGCGTTGCCAGAGCAGGTTGCCGTCCCAGTCGTAGTGCAGCAGCAAACCGACTATTTCCGTGCCGCTGTACCATTCTTGTGCCGCTCCAACTATGTGGAAGCCCTTGCCGTCCGGCGAGGCTACAACATAGTAGGGCACAGATGACAATGAGAATTCAACTGAGGGCACTTCTTTCTTCCAGATTGTGCTCCCATTCTGATGGTTTACTTTTCGGACCATCCATCTACAGTTGAACCCGTTCAACGCATTTGGAAAGTACCGTGCAGTGCAATACATAATATTTTGGTCTGTATCTACCGCTACTCCGATTGCACTGGATTCTTTGTCTACGATCTCGCTGTACCACTCCCAGTGCACTTCGCCCATAGAGTCTACCTCGACTAATCTCGATTTGCTCCAATAACCGGGTATATCAAGTCCTGAATTGATTTTTTCAACATCACTTCCTAATACAAAATGTTCCCCAATTCTTACTTGGCGACACAACCCGGCATCATTTAACCCTTGAACACCAATTTTTTTGCTGAACCAGAGCAGTTTACCATCTTTGGACAGCTTCATGGTGAACACGCTGTTGTCGTAATTGACCGCATAGCGGCCAAAAATCAGATAGCCGTCCTGAAGTTCGGCCACGCTGTTGGCGAGGATGACTTGCATGTTATCCTCCCGGTAAAAATGCTTCCACTCCAAGGTGCCGTCATGGGCAAATTTGTATACCGCCGAGTTAACACCTACACCTTGCGAGCCTACCCCGATGTACCCGCCATCGGAGGTCTTCAGGATTTGCGATGACGGGTTGACGGTCTGCTGCAGCACGCTGTCGAAATCCGTATTGATCTGCAATAGGTTGCCCAGGGTATCGAATTTGGCCAAATAGACCCCCCAGCGCAGCTCTTCGGTGCCGTAGAGCGTGCCGTAGCACACGATGGTGTCATGATCAACCGTGACGGCGGCGATGTTGCAGCCCAAAGCGTCGGGGTACAGTACGGTCTTGCTGAAACCCGTTTGGGCATCGGACCGGCTCAGGCAGAGCAGTAGCGGTATGATCAATAAGTTGTTGCGCATGGTGTTGTTTTTTAAAGGGTCGCCCCGTGCTGCAACACGGGGCGACTTGGTGTGTCAACTTAGTGCATGATCAGGACGCGTTGTGTCTGCACTTTTCCCGACTCGAAGATCACTTGGATCAGATATATACCCGGCGACAACGACTTCACATCAAAAGTGCAACTTCCTCCGGTCGCCAGCTGGCGTTCGTCAACCAGAGTGCCGTTTGGCGACCAGATATTTATTGTGGCGGACTCGCTTTGTGCCGCACCGCCGCTTAAGCTGACCGTGACACTTTGGTTGGCGGGATTCGGGGACACACTAAACAAAGACGAAGGAGTATGCGAGGTCGGGCGCATCGTTGCCGTACTTCGTTCCTCCTCCTCTTCTGGCATGTCTACCGGATAGAGATATCCATAAATGCGGAGGATTCGACGGGCCATGCTCCTTGCGCGGTGGTGCGGACTGCCGTCGGCTTCGCCTTCCAACCATTCGATCTGCGCTTGGCCAAGGTCGTACTTGCTTCCGCCGTTGGCATAGTGTTGGGCCAACATGTCAGTCACGGCTCGATAGGAGATGAACTCGTCCAAAGCCTCTCCGCTCAACTGGTATTTCGACGGCACCGTGTTCAGAAGTGTATGGTAGTTGGTTGTCTCTCCGCTGCCGATGTAATCGTTGGCTAATTCCAGATCGGCATCGTATGCCCTCGCCTTGTTCAGCACGTCGCGGAACACCGCGTTGTCGCCCTCGGTATGGGCAATATGGATGGCTACCTCGGCAGCGGCGGTGTGTATCCGATGGTTCAAATAGTCGCGCAGTTGTTCCCGCGCTTGGGTGAGCGTCGGGTCGGTTCCTCCCAAAGCCAGCAGTGCCGAGAGGCTGTCGCGACGGAGAGCGTCGGTAGCGATCTGTAGCCGGAAGGCATCAATTTCGTGGGATTCTCTACATGGAGGGTCGCAAAAGATTGACTCGCAGGAACGGGGCTGATCTTCCAATACGAGTGAGACGTGAGTTGAGGCGTAGTATATTGGTGTTTCAACAGTGGGAAGCCCATGCCAGTATTGAATGTTGAACCTGGTTCTGAAATCGCTTTCGCCACCAATAGGGCCTGCGTGGCTGAAATGGTTGCCGGCAGGACGCATGGTTGGCAGCTGTGGCAGTGCCTGTATTGTTTTTATCCGCCCTTGAATGGGGGAGTTTTCTACCATGAAATCAAAAACGGGAATATTTGGAGAAAACACGGGATTGTCGTTTTCGTTGCATAAATAGAGCAGGCCGTTTGCGCCGCTCGGAGTAGCGTTGTGCCCTATGGCACGATTCCCGATTTTCATATCTGTAAAGAAGTTCTTGCGAATGAGGTTCTCCATCTCACCCAGGTAAAGGGCTTGTATACCGTTTAACTCGCCGTAGTCCAGCACATCCTGCGGGCAGGCCGCATCGCGGAAAAAACGGTTTTCCTGTACGGTGAACGACGTGTGCGAACTTTCAAGAACCAATCCGCTTATTTTAGCTTCAGTAACAATATCTGGGGGAATGTTACCCAATTGGAATGTGTTCAGGATGATGGTGCCGCGGCTGCCCGCAGTACTCCGTATCCCCGTAAAGCACCCTTCAAAATGAGTCTTCCGTATCAAATAGGCATAGGGCAGGATGCCGCCAACATTCGTATGGCTTGCCCAGATTCCTGTCTGCAAATTTTTGAAAGTGCTGCCCGTGATGGCAGCTTGCGGGCAGTTTCCTGGATATGGTTGTAGGGCACCGCAATAGTCCGTCACGACAAAATCAGATTCGGTTGCCATAATGCCTCTTCCCAAGAACGACTCAGCGGGAAATGAAGAAAAAGGGTGGGTGCTGCGATTATTGAGGAAGGAACAACCCTCGAATATGAGACCGCGCACGCCTTTAATATCTGCAAAAGCAAAAAACGGGATGCCCTCCCCCGGTTTGTACAAATGATCGGCATCTCCTCTGTACTCGTTGTTCGTTTCAAATGTGCAAGTTGTGAACCGACTGAAATTTGCCGTGACCTTATTGTTAAAGGGGTGTCTGTTTTCGTAAGGAGCAAAATAGACGCTTCGGCCATTATTTTTGAATATTGTAACCGTACAAGAGACAATCCCTCCTGAAGAATTGCCGCTTACATCGGCCGGGTTGTCCGCAACGATGCCGATTGCGGCGTGCTCGATTACTGACTGCGCATACCCCTGGAAACGGCCTTGGGTATGGTTGGGCCAATTGTACTGACTTTGGCTCTTGTTGCCCCATACTTCCACGCCCTGCCACATCCTGCCTTCGCAGGAACTGGTCAACTTGCCATAGTGGTTCAAACGTCCTCCCTGCATTACGACCACTTTTCCCATGTCGCAAAACTGTACGGTTACGCCGCCAGCGATCGTCAACACGGCGCCTGGCTCAATCGTCAGCGTACCGATGATGGTACGTATCCCGCCTGGGGTGTTGGACAAATCCCATACTTCCTGCTGGCCGGGCGCGATCACAGGATCTGTCAGGGCAGACACGCCAGTACAACGAAGGTTCTCTTCTGACCAGATATCGGGACGAAAGTTGTCCATACAATGGAACATCCATTCGCGTTGGCCATCGGTGAAATGGTCAATGCACGGACCGCCATAGCTCATAAAGTTTCTCAATGAAACAGTCGACTGCCAGTTGCATGTGCCAATCGAAGCATCGCAGTCATTGGGGTTGGCGTTGCTGTAAATGCCTTGAGGCGGAGTGTCTTCGATGAAGTCGCCTTGAGTGGCGCCATCTGCGGGGTCGTGACAGCAATTCCAAATGCTCGGATCCCAAGTAAAAGTATTTTCACAAGGAGCAAATATATGCTGGAGGTTGAGCCAGTGGCCTGCCTCGTGCGTTAGCGTATGGTTTACATTACCGTTAGGATAGATTTCCGATTGCGCTATTCTGATACCATCGTATTCATCCAAGTCGAGGCTTTGTCCTGCTACACGGTCAGTCCTCACCAGCTGGCCATTTGTCACTTGAAATAATGAGGGCAGTACGGAAACTGCACCAAGAACATTCGTTTCGCTTACGACCCAAATGTTCAGGTATTGGGCGTTCGGCCACCGTGTTTGCTTCTGTATTTCTGAAAATTGGAAGGTCGAATAATTAATGTTCGGATGCCGCACGATTCCATTGCTGCATCTGCCGTCCGGGCCGATTGAGGCCAACACAAACATGACTGTTCTCAGTCCGCTCGGGTCTTCAAACCCAGTATTCAACCGATCAATGGCGGGAATAATGAGGTTGTTTGCCAGCCCGGCGGCATCCCCTATTAGATGTACAACCGTCGGGATATACTTGGTGCCAGTGCTAACATTCTGGTTCCAGGCAGGATCAAACGGCTGTCCATTGCCTGCCCCTCCTCCAACAGGGTCTGGGCAAATGAGTTGCTGCGCCCACAAGCGGAGCGAGAACAACAGCCACATTGAAACAAGAAGGAGTAATTTCTTACGATTTGAAGATTTCATCATAATTTTGTTCAGTTTTTGTTAAGTCCTACTCTGATTGTTTACCCGGCCATTTCGGTGCTACCGGGAGTTTTCTGTAGGCAAGGAGGGGGTAGTTGCAGCTACCGCCCTCTTTTTGACTGGACATCTTGTTGTTTATTCTTTTTGGCATTAACAAATGGGTACATGAAATTAATTCCGGGAGTAAAATGAAGCGTTCGCAAAGGTTGACAAAAGATATGTAGGCTGCTTTCTATTTTTTGTTTTTTTTGATTGGCAGAATATACGTTCATGGAAACCTGGTTGCGCATATTTTGTATACGCTTCGTTTGTCATCCCGAAGGGAACTGTCCGCTCTACAAGGGCCGCGCAGGCGGTTTCGCCCGTAGAGCGGACAGTTCCCTTCGGGATAACAAACGTAGGGCACACCGTGCGACTGCCCTTTTTGCAACGTCGGCGAGGTTTTGAACCTCGTCGACGTTCGGAATCGCCCCCGAACGCGGCGCCCCCGCTTCGTTTCCTATTGATCAAAAAAACCGCGAAAAGGTTATCAGCGCGTCGCCCGTTTTTGTGAAATGAATACGAGCATTTCCACCTCCGGAACTAGAACCCGAACAACTGCTTACTTTTGCTCGCATGACAAGCAAAATACTTCTCCCGCTTCTGGTCCTTTTTTCGGGCGCCCTTCTCGCCCAAAAGCCGCGCTTGATCACCCCGATCGGGCATGCCGGCGGTCTGGAATCCATCGCATTTTCGCCCGATGGAAAATACATCCTGACGGGCAGTACCGACAACACCGCGAAACTCTGGAATATACACGGCCACGAAATACAAACCTTCTCCGGGCATTCCAGTGGCGTCAACTCGGTGGCATTTTCACCCGACGGAAAACAAGTGCTGACGGGCAGCCGGGACAGCACGGCGATCTTGTGGGAGTTGAACGGAAAGGCGATCCAAACCTTTGCCGGCCACAAGGGGCTGATCGAATCCGTAGCCTTTTCGCCCGACGGCAAACAGGTGCTGACCGGCGGCCGGGACAACAAAACAAAACTGTGGAGCCTCGACGGACAAGTGATCCAAACCTTCCACGGCCAAACAAAAGACGTCAATTCCGTAGCCTTTTCGCCCGACGGCAAACAAATCCTGACCAGCAGCAAAGACAGCACGGCTATGCTCTGGAGCTTAGACGGCACTATTCTCCAAACCTTTTCCGGCCACAAGGGCAAAGTCAAATCGGCCGTTTTTTCGCCCGACGGCAAACAGATACTCACCAGCAGCGACGACAAAACCTCCAAATTGTGGAGCCTGGACGGCCGGGTGGTGCAGACTTTTTCGGGCCACAATGACCAGGTCAACGCGGCTGTTTTTTCGCCCGACGGCAGCCTGATCTTGACCGGCAGCCACGACCTCACGGCGCGATTGTGGAAACGAGACGGCAAGGTTGTCCAAACATTCACAGGCCCGATTGGCACCCCCACCCGTACCACCGTGGTGTTTTCGCCCGACGGGAAATACGTGCTAACCGGCAGCAAAGAGGGTATCGCGACTTTGTGGGACCTGAAAGGAAAAACCATTCAAACGTTTGAAGGACATTCCACGGGCATCTGCTCCGCAGCGTTTTCGCCCGATGGAAAACGGATGCTGGCGGGTAGCGTGGACGGCGCCGCGAAGTTGTGGGACCCGAACGAACGCGACCTCCGAACATACAAGGGCCATACGGACTGGGTGACGTCCGTGGCATTTTCAACGGCAGCAGACGCAAACCAGATCCTGACCGGAAGCAAGGACTACACGGCAAAATTGTGGGACATCAAGAGCGGAAAACCGCAAACGTTCGAAAATCCCGACGCCGTCACGTCCGTGGCCTTTTCGTCCGCCGGAGACCAAATCCTGACCGGCAGCGGGACAGAAGCCAAGTTGTGGAGTCTGGACGGAGCCAGTATTCTGAGTTTTACATACGATGAATCCGTCGTCAATGCGGTAGTCTTTTCGCCCGCCGGTAGCGCGAATCAAGTGCTGACCGGAAGCGGAACAGAAGCCAAACTCTGGGACATAAACGGGAAGGTTATCCAGACCTTTTCGGGCCACAGCAAATGGGTAACCTCCGTGGCGCAATCGCCCGACGGAAAAAAAATACTGACGGGTAGCGCCGACCATACCGCGAAATTGTGGGACCTGAACGGGCAAGCTGCCCAGACCTTCACGGGCCACGAAAAGGGCATCAGCTCGGTAGCGTTTTCGCCCGACGGCAAGCGGGTGCTGACCGGCAGTTTTGACAAAACAGCGCGGTTGTGGGACCTGAACGGACGCATCGTGCACACCCTGAAAGGCCACACCCAGGAGATCTATTCGGCGGTGTTTTCGCCCGATGGAAAATTTATCCTGACGGGCAGCCTCGACAACTCCCTGAAAATCTGGGACGCCGCCACCGAAAAAGAAGTCGCGGCCCTGATGGCCATCGGTGCGCAGGACTGGGTGGTCACGACCCCTTCCGGCCTTTTCGATGCCTCGCCCGGCGCCATGAACCTGATGCATTTCGTTGTCGGCCTGGAAGTGATCGAACTGGAACAACTCAAAGAACGCTACTTCGAGCCGGGGCTACTGGCCAAAATACTGGGGCTGAGCAAAGAGCCCGCCCGTTCGGTAGAGTCCTTCGGAGCGGTAGCGCTTTACCCGGAAATGAGCGCGCAACGGAGCCCGGACAAGTCAAAACTAAACGTCACCCTGACACCCCGCAACGGCGGCATCGGCAAACTCAGCGTTTTTGTCAATGGCAAAGAAGTACTGGAAGATGCCAACCCGCAACGCGCCCAATCTGCGACTATAGACCTGGCGGCGTTTGCGAAATACTGCCTGGCCGACAAACCGAACACCCTGGCCTTGCGCGTGTACAACAACGACGGCTGGCTCAAAAGTCAGCCGCTGGAATTCGACTACACCCCGCCAGCCGCCCCTGTCGCCGGCAAACCCGGCGCCGCTGCGCGTAAAAGACCGAGCCTGTACGCCGTCGTCGTCGGCACGCGCAACTACGCCGGCGAGGCGCTCGACCTGCAATTTTCGGACCGCGATGCCACCAGTTTCAGCCAGGCCTTGCGCGTTGCAGCGCCCCAGGTTTTTGGCGACCGGGTGTATATCACCCTGCTCAACACCGACGACCAGGATAAAACCCGGCAGGGTGTTTCCAGCAAAACCACGATCCGGGAAGCATTCGAGGCCATCGCAGGGAAAGCACAGGCGCAGGACGTCCTGCTCATTTACTGCTCGGGGCACGGCGTGAACTACGGCACCGCCGAAAATTCCCAGTTTTATTACCTGACCAAAGACATTGCCGGCGAGAACCTCAGCGACCCGGAAATCCGGCAGAACTACACGGTTTCCTCCACCGAAATTACCGAATGGGTCAAATCCATCGCCGCGCTCAAGCAGGTACTGATCCTTGACGCCTGCAATTCCGGCAAACTCGCACAAGACCTGTCCATCGGCCGCAAAGACCTCAGCTCCTCCCAGGTGCGCGCCCTCGACCGCATGAAAGATCGCACGGGTATGTTTATCCTGACCGGCAGCGCCGCCGACAAGGTGAGTTATGAGGCCAACGAGTACGGCCAGGGACTGCTCACCTACACCCTTTTGCAAGGCATGAGCGGGCTGGCCCTCACGGCGGACAAGCGCGTGGATGTGATGTCCCTGTTTCAGTATGCCCGCGACCGGGTGCCCGAATTAGCCAAAGGTATCGGGGGCATCCAGACACCGGTACTGGCATTCCCGGTCACCGGCGAGAGTTTCGACATCGGCATTGTGAATCAGCCGGGCAAAATTCCGATGGCACAGGTGAAGCCGGTGTTTATCCGAAATGTGTTTCAAGATGAAAATACGTTCGACGACGTGCTGGGGCTAACCCCTGCCCTTGCCGATTACTTCCGACAAATCACAGCCAACGGCGCGCAAGCCCCGATGATCTATGTGGACGTACCGGAATATGAAAATGCGTACTCGATGAAAGGGCTCTATACCGTAACGGGCGATGCCGTGGAGGTGCGCGGGCGGTTGTTCAAAGGAAAAGCATCCAAAGGCGAATTTCAGGTGACCGGTAAAAAAGACGCGGTGCCCGAACTGGTGGAAGCAATTATTGAAAAGGTATCCGGGATGCTGGAGTAGCACATATACCGCCGAACTCCGTGCTGTGCGGCACTACAACGGGCGGCCAGGCGTGACAGCGCCGAGCGGGGTTCGGCGGTACGCACACTCACTTCCCCCCCGCAGAAAAACTATAATTCAGAATCAGGTTGTACAGCGACATGTCCACCTTGTTGATCACGTATTTGTCGTTGCCATACACCTCGCCGAGGCGCCCTTTCCAGACGTAGATAAATTGCGTCCGCAAGCCCTTCAGCGTTCCGCCGAAAGCATAGCGGACATCGAAGTTGAATTGCCTGAATGCCGGGAACGCATACTTGTTGAGGGCGTTATCACGCACATCGGGCAGGTAAACATGGCCATAAGCGGCTTCCATGCGCAGCTTTTTGTCGGTCGTTTGCCAGATGACGCGCCCCGTGGCGGAATGCGAATCGCCGTAGCCTTCTATCCGTTCGCGGGTAATGAAGGTATAAAACGGCTCTCTCCCCCATTCCCTGGGCGAGAGGAAACGGCCGTCGGCCGTGACGCGGGTGTACGCAGCCAGCGCCTGCCAGTTGCCGCGCGCCCAGCCGGCCTGTGTGCTGATGGTGTTGGATTGGCCGCCTTTTTCGAAATAGGTTTTGGAAGCATCCGGATTGCCGCCGTCTCCCAGCGCATCCTGATGCGTCAGTTGCAGACCCAACAACAGTTTATGCCCGTTTTGGAGCGGGTGGGTGTAGTCCGCTTGCGCGAAGGCGGTGTTGAACACATTTTCCACGTATTGGTCCCAAACCTGAATGCGCGTGCGTTTGCCCACTTGCCGGGTGATGCCGAGCAGGCCGATTCCTGCGCTTTTCACGTTTTCGGGGTAGCCACTGGCCGTGCCGTCGGGATTCAGTCCCTTGGGGTACAAACCGATAGATTCGCCGATGCCGTACCAGCGAACCGTGCTGCGCGGCGATATTCGCCAGAGCCAGCCACCTTCGATTTTAGTGTTTTTTAGAGCGTTGGTTTCCACCCACACCCCGGACTCCATGGTGGGGCGCATGCGTCCGTCCTGGTGGTTGATGAACGGCGATTGCAGCGCTTGCTGACCAACGGTAATGCGTGTTTTTTTGTGCGCATAGCGCAACCAAAGTTCCTCGACGCGGTCGAGGTTGTTGTCATTTTTCGGATTTTCTACATCGAAAAGGCCGATTTCGTAGCGGTTGACGGCGCCCGTGCGCGGGTCTTTTGCGGTCAGATCGGAGGCCAGGATTTTGTAATTGAACATACCGCCCATGCCGGCGCTGAACCCGTGCCAGGGCGCGGTTTGGAAAAACAAACTGCCACCGGCGGCCCAGGCATGGTAGTCCGTGAGGTCGCGGGTGTTGTCGGTAGCCATGAAATAGCTGCGAAAATTTCCCTGAAAACGCCCGCGCTCGAAAGCCTCCAGCAAATTTTGGGCTTGTTTGGTTTCGGACTCGGTAGCCGGCGGATTGGCCGGGGGTTGCTGGGCTGTGGAAAGGGGTGCCCGAAGGGCTATCAGCAGCAGTACGGTGATTCGTTTCATAGACGCAGAAGGTGGTGTTGCCAAATCTGCCGCAAAGGTGCGGAGATGGATTCTGCGCGGGCGTGACATAGGTCACCACGGGCAGTTGATTGAAAGCGTAACTTTGTGTTCTTTGCTGAATAAAATAAACATCAATATGAAAAATTTGAATGCGATCGGTCTGGATGTAACCAAGAGCGCAAAGGCGGCTAAAAAACTGAATGACCTGCTGGCCAACTACGCCATTTTTTACCAGAATGTCCGGGGGTACCACTGGAATATCCAGGGCGAGAAGTTCTTCGAACTCCACGTAAAATTTGAAGAACTGTACAACGACCTGTTTCTGAAAATTGACGAAGTCGCCGAGCGCATACTGACCCTCGGCCACGCCCCGCAGCACTGCTACTCGGCCTACCAAAAGGTGTCGAAAATCAAGGAAAGCACCGAGGTTTCGGAGGGCACAAAAGCTGTGGAGGACATTCTGAATTCGTTCAAAATCATCATCACCCTGCAACGGGAGGTGCTGGAACTGTCGGCAGATGCCGGCGACGAGGGCACCAATGCCCTGATGAGCGATTACATCCGGGCGCAGGAAAAATTGGTGTGGATGTACTCGGCGTATTTGAGCCGGTAGGGGGAAGGGGCGTCGCGTCACACCAGCGTCAGGACATACCCCGGAAAGCGGACGTTTCATACGAACCGGTGCGGGTGATTACCTCGCGATCACCAATTTTGTGACTACCCGGATTCCCGCTGCATCTACCACCCGGCACATGTACAGGCCGGGCGGTAAACCAGATACATCTAACCAATCCGAACCGGACAAGGCGCGATCCGTGGCTACACGCCCATCTGGCGACAACAATTGCACCCGCACAGAGCCACTACCTTCCGGCAGCTCCACAAAAAACAGCCCCGTGGTCGGATTTGGGTACACCCGCGCCGGCGGCTCCCGCATGCTCAGTTCCTCCGCTTCCCAGGCCGACACGGTATTACAGAGAATAGTGTCCACACAGCCGTCGGGGGTGAACTTGACTAACCAGCCGTACACCTCGTTGCCCAGTGGCGCATAGCCGCCCGCTACCATGTTGCCACTGCTCAGCACGCCCACCCCGCCGAGGTAGCCACCCAGAGAACCGACTAACGGCGGGATCAGCCGCTGCGACCACAGACTGTCCAAACCAGGCGATATCTTGTACAGCCAGCCATACACCTGCGCCGGCTCATTATTCGGGTCAACGGCGTTTACCTGACCGGCGGCAATGAAGTTGCCCTCGGGGGTGGGTTCGATGTCCCACAGGAAGTTGGTGGTAGTTGGCCCAGGCCCAAAATATTGTAGGCTCTCCAACTCAAAAGAAGTATCTATAAGCGCCCAATAGGGAACGACCTTCGATGGATTCACATCAAGTGTTTTTTTTCCATGCAAAAACCATTTATTTTCATTCAATGGGTACAGGTAGTGTATCGTCCCAATCGGCGAGTTGGATGGTCGCCATTCTTTCTGGATTGCACCATTATCGGTATTGACTAAGACTATCCAAGGGCCTCTACTGGAAGCGATATTAGGGTTGTCAACATATCCTCCTACAAATGCCACCACCGAGTCACTTAATAGGTAATAAGTACGTGGACAAAATTATTTAATAAAATTAGTAATATTGCCCCATCATGGGACGAAAAATATTGCTTCAGTTAAGCGAGACTCAACGAGAGGAATTGGAAGAAGGCTATCGGAATGGGCGGGGCCACACCTTTCGG
>JBGSKO010000085.1:0-13322 GCA_041741155.1 Saprospiraceae bacterium
GTGAAGGAGCAAGATGCCGTGATTGAACAACAAAAAGCCGTCAATGCCGCCCAAGCCACTGAAATCGCCCGCCTGAACGCCGAAATGCAGCAACTCCGCAACATGGTGCTGGAAATGAAGTCCGCTCAAAACCCCGCCGACTTACGCGGCTACCGCCTGGAACAAAACACGCCCAACCCCTTCGGCAACACCACCCAAATCCGCTACGCCTTGCCCGAAGGTACCGCAGGCGCAAGCATTAACGTATATGACCTGAACGGGCGCCTGCTACGCTCCTACCCACTGGCCGCCACCGAAGGCGCCATCACCATCAACGGCGCAGACTACCCCAACGGCGCCTACCTGTACGACCTGCTCGTAGGCGGCCGCCAGGTGGACGTGAAGCGGATGGTGTTGAGCAAGATGTAAAAGATTTGGACAGCAACGGAGGTAGTGCGGCAGGAATACCTGCCCGCATGAGTCGGGGCGACCGCGATCGCTCCGACTCGTGTGTTTGGAAGATCGCCCTACCATGTTTGATGAAGCGGTTTGGTGCTCCGGATCGGTGCGCGTGCTGTCGTCTCTGCCTTATTTCTACATGCCCGCACACATTTCCGTCAACTTGCATTAAGTTTGCCCTCTGCATCCTAACCCGATCACGCAAACCCAACCTAATATGGCCGATACAAAAGCACACCTGCTTTACGTCGAAGACGACGAAAGCCTGAGTTATGTCACCCGAGATAATCTGGAATTCAACGGCTACTTGGTTACGTATGCTGAAGACGGCCAAAAAGCCCTTGATATCATCCGGTCCGGCCAGAAATTTGATCTCTGCATCCTCGATGTGATGCTGCCCGAAGTGGACGGATTTACCCTCGCAGAGGAAATTCGCAAGCGCGACGAACAGGTGCCCATCATTTTCCTGACGGCCAAAAGCATGAAGCAGGATAAAATTCACGGCCTCACCATTGGCGCCGACGACTACATGACCAAGCCGTTCAGCATTGAGGAACTGCTCCTCAAGATTGACATATTCCTCCGGCGCTCCACCTACACGGGTATCCTGAAATCCAATACGCCCGTCACCATTGGCCAGTATCATTTTGACTACAAAAACCTGAATCTCGCCTTTGGCGACGAAGAGGGCGATACGCTGACCCAAAAAGAGGCCGACCTGCTCAAACTGCTCAACGAAAACCGCGGGCAGGTGGTCAAGCGCTCCTACATCCTCGAAACAATTTGGGGCAAAGACGACTATTTCCTCGGCCGTAGCCTCGACGTATTCATTTCCCGCCTGCGCAAGTACCTGAGTCGGGATGAGCGCATCAAGGTGGAAAATATTCACGGGGTGGGGTTCAAGTTCCGGGTGGACTGATTTGCCGGAATGCACGTTGTGCAGCGGAACGGGCAGTTTTTGTCATTTTAAGTACCGAGACTGAATTAAATCCCTCCGCTTCATTTTATTAATTAATTCAGTCTCGGTACTTACCTTTTGACTATTGCGGCCTATGCAGTCCTTTTTTCTGGAACACAACGGTGCAAAAATTCACTGCTTGCGCTTTGGCGAGGGGCCGCACCTGCTGATTGCCCTGCACGGGTATGGGGATCGGGCCAGGTTGTTTGCCATTTTGGAGGGCGCCCTCACTGCGCGGTACACCGTTGTGGCGTTTGATCTGCCGTTTCACGGCCAAACAGCGTGGCCGCACCGCACCTTCACCAAGGCCGATACACTGGCCATCGTGCGCCAAATCATGGAACGCGAGGGAAAAGCGCGCCTCAGTCTGATGGGATACAGCTTTGGCGCCCGCCTGTCGCAGGCGATGCTGCCGGACCTGTTGCCCCAACTGGACAAGCTGTACTTGCTGGCTCCCGACGGCATCCGCACCAAAGGTATGTCCGCTGCTGTTCGAACGCCTATGTGGGCGCGCACCCTGTTTTTTCACCTCCTGAAAAAGCCTCAGTGGTTTTTGCGCTTGCTCGAACTTGGCCGCAGCCTGCGTATCGTGCCACCCCTTATTCTGCATTTTTTATCCTTCAACCTAACCCGCCCCGAGCGCTTTCAACGCGCATTCGGTTGCTGGTTTGCATTAGATTCCTTCTACCTGCCCCGGCACCGCATCAAGGCTATCTGGCGGGAGTCCGGACTGCCGGTGGATATTTACTTCGGCACCAAGGACGAGATGATTCACTACAAAACCGTCAAAAAAATGGTAGAAGGCGTCCGAAACGTGCGTATTTTCCGCATGAACGCCGGGCATCGCCTCATTGGGGAAAACCTGCGCGCACGTATGCTGCAGCGGAGTTATGAATGAATAAAAGCCGGCTCAAAAATGGCGTCGGAGCATCTATTCAGCGCCCAATTCCTCCCAGTACTCCACCGCCCGCCGGGTGTGGGGGATGCAGATGGAACCACCCACCATGTTGGCCACCGCGAATATCTCGAAGATTTGATCGGTCGTGATGCCCAGTTCGTGGCATTTGCCGAGGTGGTATTTGATGCAATCGTCGCAGCGGAGTACCATAGACGCTACCAGGCCGAGCATTTCTTTGGTTTTGGTGTCCAGCGCGCCCTCCTGGTAGGTCTGGTTATCCAAACTCCAAAAGCGTTTGATGACCTTGTTGTCCTGGCTCAAAATACGCTCGTTCATACGTGCGCGGTAGTCGTTGAATTCTTTTACCTGACTCATTGCGTGCTTGTTTAGTGTAAAAATGCGTGGGTATGTGCTGTTTAGTGACCGGCTCACCTGTTGGCTTTTCAACCTGAAATACGTTACCCCTCCACCGTCAGGTAAAGATTTTGACCGACTTTATCGCTGAGGGTAATCTCGCGGCCGTCCGGTGTGCGCACCCGCATGGACTGGTCGAAGGAGATGCGTTCGAGCAGTTCGAGGCGGGCGCCCAGGGAAATTCCCAGCTGATCGAGGTATTGCAAAAAGGCGGCGCTGTGGTCGTCCACGCCGGTCACCGCGCCGGAGTTGCCGGGCTGCAGGGCACTGAGCAAAATTTGTGGACGAAACGACCAGCGTCCCTGGGCATCGGGAATGGGGTCGCCGTGCGGGTCGAATTTGGGATGACCGAGGAAGGTGTCGAGGCGATCCACTAATTTATCGCCTTGCACATGCTCGAGTTGTTCGGCCAGGTCATGCACTTCGTCCCAGGCAAATCCGAGTTTTTCCATCAAAAACACTTCCCACAGACGGTGTTTTCGGATAAGCGCGGTGGCCACCCGGTTGCCTTCCCCGGTGAGTTGCACACCGCGGTATTTCTCATAGTCAATGAGGTTCTTTTCGGCCAAACGCTTGAGCATGTCGGTCACGGAGGCGGCCGTAGTTTGCATTTCTGCGGCAATAGCATTGGTATTGGCTGATCTGGTTCCTTTTTCCGATATTTTAAAAATGGCTTTGAGGTAGTTTTCTTCCGCGTGCGAAATCATCGAAAAGCGATTTTACATTGACTTTATTAGATTCAAAATAGAAGGCAAAGCGAAGGTAAAACATATTTTTAGATTAGGCTAAAAATACGTTTTTGCGCAAAGGTTTCCCCCACAGCAGGAAGTTCTGCCACGAAAGAAAAAAGGTGACCGGGTTTTCAATCTTGTTTGTTCAAAGAAAATACGGCTTGAGCCAACGCCAAAAGAGCACGATAAACAGCGCCGTCAAGATCGAGATAACAATAAGCAGCAGCAGATAGCCGGAAAAAATGGCCAGTACAGACTTTAACCAGACGAGCCATTTCCTGCGTTGCGGCCGGAAAAAACCGACATAGCCCCAACCCACATAGCAGATCCACAACAGGGCAGAAATTCCGGTTTTGATGAACATGGTCGTTTGCTCGGTGCCAGCGAGTTTGGACAGCGGATTCAATACTATGCCAAAGAGGCTAACCTCGCCCATCAGGTAAGCATTCAGCACAAAATGCTCGGCATAGTTGTATCCTTGTTTACGGAAGTACCACCACGAAAAAAAAGCAATATTGGGAATGAGCAGGAAGATAATGATGGCCGGGTGGTCAAAAATATATTGGGAAAATGCAGCCTGAAATGCTCTTGCGCCGGCGGATTGTGCGGCGCCTTGGTGCTCGGAAATGGCGTGTATGATGTCCTTGTCAAGCCCCACCAAGTGAAAAACCAAAAAATTGAGCGCCGTGGCCCAAAGCAGAAATTTGACCGGCTTGAAGTGTACGACTCGTTTGCCCTCGATGTATTCGCGGATAGCAGGTCCCGGACGACGCAGCAATTCCAGGAAAGTGAAAAAAAAGCCCTGATTAAGATGAAACAGACGTTCCCGAATTTCCTCCATCACCGAGCTGTTCGTGATGCGCTTCACCTTGGCCCGTTGTCCGCACTGTGGACAATGCTTTCCTTCATATTCAGTTGAGCAATTTTTGCAGGAGATCATCGTGACGAGCGGGGGGTTACAAGTCCATCAACTTAATACGCTCATAAACCTGCGCTACGGTAAACGCTACCCCAAGGCGGGGTAAGGCGATCACATCCTCAAACTCGGTGAAATAGTGTGGTTCCCAGCGTCCATCCTCGCTACGAGCGTGTAATTCAACGAGTATTTCGTCTTGATCCACAATGAGGTAGTACCAAAGCGAAGGGATAGCAAAATATTCCTTGCGTTTTTTGATACGGTCGCGCTGGCCGGATTTGTCCGAGGCGACTTCGGCCATGAATACCGGGTGTTTCACAATATAGTCGTGTTCATCGTCCACTACCGGGGCAGCTACCAAATCAGGATAACGGTAAATGCCCTCGGGAACGACCTCGGCCTTTACATCATGATCGAAGAGATCAAAACCACGGGTGTAAAGCGCATCGTCTAAAATTTTGCGAAGGTTGCCCGCGATACGGTTTGCTCGTTTTGCTTCTCCAGCCATGGGGATAATTTTTCCGAAGTAATATTCATGGCGGACTTCGGCTGTTTTTTCCAATTCCAGCCATTCCTCCACCGTGTAGTGTTTTTCTGTAACTGTCGGCGCCGTTGTCATCTGCAGTTGAATTTTGAACAAAAGTAAAACATTTCCATAAAAGGCACTACCCGTCTTGCGCTTTGGTACCGCAGCCGGAAGCGTCAAGCCTACTGATTCAGGTACATCATCTTTACTTCATACGCTCCGTTCATCACTACTTTTTCGCCTTCTTCGATACCCTTCAGAACTAGTGTCCGGGTACCGTCGTCCTCGCCTGTTTGCACATAGCTGAGGGTAAACAGTTCCGGCCCGTTTTTCAGGAACACGGCCGTTTTGCCATTGATTTCAGTCAGGGCCGAATTGGGTATCGAGATTTGGCGGCTGATTTGCTGGTTCAGGGCTTTCAGCGTCACAAATTCGCCGATTTTGAACTCGCCCTGCGGGTTGTCCATCTCGAACAGCACACGCTGGCTCTGGTTGCCGGGGTTCATCACCTGCGCTTGCGAGATCAGCCGCACCTCCGCGCTTTTGTGGTCGTCGGTGGAGCAAGTCACCAGAAATTTATTCCCTGTCCGAATGACCGGCACATCGCTGTCATAAACCTGTGCCTCTACGTACACTTTGTTCAGGTTGGTGATGGTAAACAGCGTTTGCCCAGCCAGGACCTCCGCGCCCGGGGTGAGCGTGAACGCGCCCACTACGCCCGAAATCGGTGCCACCAAGGCCACTGTTCGGCTATTGGCCGATGTATTCGCGCCAACGGCTTTGTTCTCCAGCGTTTGCAACTCGGCCTGGGCCTGGTTGTAGGCGGCCTCGGCGGCTTGCACGTCTTTTGCAGCAGCTATGTCCGCTATATTTTGCAAGCGGTCCATTTCGCGCCGGGTAGCGACTGCGCGTGCATGCGCCGTTTCGATTTGCAGGGCGAGACCCGAGTTATTGGCAGCGATATTGACCAGATCTGGTGTGCCGATGGATTGAAGCAACACGGCGAGGGTTTGCCCGGCGCGCACGGTTTGTCCGACACGCACCTGTACCCGCGCAACGCGCCCGCTCTGCGGCGCCATCACGGCGCCCATGCCGCCGGAAGCCGGAATGATCGTGCCGAACATCGTGGTGGCCGATTGATAATCGCCCACGGCGATGGGTTGTGTCAGAATTTCAAATAGAAACTGTGTCTCCTTCGGGGCTTCTACCGACTTACCGTAGCCTGTACCGCCCGATTTCGGGCCGTGCTCCTCGTCGCCATGCGCGAAAACGGGGTTCCAGCTGGGCGTAGAAAACCATGCACTGGCGAGCAGCAAGAGGACCGTCAGCACCCGGTTGCGCCGGCGGCTCACAAACCAAACGACAAGACCACCCAGCAACAGTCCGCCGAAAAACGACAACCAGCCATTGGAATGCTCGTGCGGGATGGCCACGCCGGCCTCGGTGTTTAGTTTTATGCCGACTTCCACGCCTTTCAATCCGATCAAATCTGCCCCGTTCGGGTGCGTTATCTGCACATGGAGCATGTAGGTTTTGTTTTCCGGGAACGTCGTGTGTAGTTCGTACACACCGGGCGAAAGTGGTTTTACCTCAAAAACCTGCTGCGAATTTTCCGCCGTACCGATTTTCAGTTCAGCCTTCTCTATCGGACGATTGGTGAAATAATCAGCCACGAACAAGGTCAGGTGCGCCTCCTGTCCGGCAGTCAGTTCGGGATAGTACAAGGTCAGTTCGTACTTGTCCGATTCGGCATAAACCGTAAAGTGGTCGGCGCCGGGTTTGGCTGAAGCCGTGGAGGTAGCCGGTTCGTCGTCGTGTGCGGCATGGGTAGTGCCGTCGGCATGGGTGTGCTCTTGTGCCGACAGGAGCGCCGGAAAGAGTAAGGTTGACAGCAAAAACAATACGTGTTTCATATTTTTTGATAAAAGGTGGAGGGGTTGGGTGCAGCTTTTGGGGCGATGACTTTTAACGTAGCCCCATTAAAACGCTCAAAAATTCCCCGACAAATACCGCAGTCGTAACTGTGTTATATTCAGAAAGTGGACTTGCCTGGCATATTCCCGTTGGGTTGCGAAAGCTTCGTCCAGCGTACGCAGGAAGGTGCCGTAATCCACCTGCCCGGCCTCGCGCATTCGCAGGGCGGCGGCGATGAGGGCGCGGCTGCGGGGCAAAGCTTCCCGTTCCTGGTATTGCACGTTTGCCAACGCGGTAGCGAAGTCGGTTTGGGCGCGCTGGAGTTCCAATGCGACGGCTTGCGTTTGCGCATCGGCCCGGGCAATAGCAGCCTGCGTTTCGGCTTTGGCGGCATTGGAGCCTGCGCGGTACTGACCGGTCCAAAGCGGGATACCAACGCTGGCCCGAAAGCGGTAATCCATCGGCGTGTTTTTTACACCCTGGTTCAAATAACCTATCGAGAAGTTGGGCAACGCTTTGCTTTTCGCCAGGCGGACTTGCTGCTCGGCGACCTGTACGGCTTGCCGGTCGTAGGCAACGTCGGGGTTGTTTTGCGGCAGTGTTTGTGTTGCCGATGTGTCGGGGTAGAGCGGGAGCAAATCGCTCAAATTCGGCAGGCCCGTGTACGTTGACAGTTCTTGGCGCAAACTTGTTGCCCGTTGTTCGGCAGTAAGGCGTTCCTGGTGTACTTGCCCGGCCTCGTTTTCGGTCCTTGTTTTTTGTAAAAAATCAATTTCGCCCGCACCGAACTGTCGGACAGCGGTAGCGGCTATTTGCTGGTACAGGCTGTCGCGCCCTGCCCATTGCCGGGCCTGGTATTCCGCCACCTGGGTGTCCAGATAGAGCGACCGCACGGCATAGCGCAGGTCATTTTCGCTTACCCGTTGGCCGGCCTGAGCGAGTGCAGTTTCGGCCATTGCCACTTGCTTCTGCCGGGTATATACCGTCGGAAACTCGAAGGATTGCAGCACGCCGACGGCGTAAAATTCTCCGGTCGGGCTTTCGGCGTTTAGCTCCGGATTGGGCAGGTTGAGCGCGGCTTTTTCGCCGTATTTTTTAGCCTGCACATCGAAGCCGGCAGCGCGTACCGACGGGTGGTTTTGGAGCGCGGCAGCGACGGCGGCTTCGGGGGTGGTTTGGGAAAAAGCCGGAAGGGTGAGGAACACTAACCCGACAATGGTTTTTATTTTTTGCATAATTTTACCTGTATTATGGCCAGCCAGGATAATATCCGGAGTCCGATAACAAAGTTGTTTAAAGGTTTTGCGAGATATTCCTTCCCTCAAAATACTCCTCCACGGCCTTCTTTCCCCACACCCAGAACACGGTCGGCGTCACGATCATATCCAGCAAGGTCGAGGACAACAGGCCACCCAAAATGACCGTCGCTACGGGATACAGAATTTCCTTGCCGGCTGCCTGCGGATCCAGCGTGAGCGGAATCAGTGCCAGCGCCGCCACCAGCGCCGTCATCAGCACGGGCACGAGGCGTTCGAGCGAGCCGCGCACGATCATCTGTTTGTCAAACTGCGCGCCCTCATGCTCCATCAGGTGCAGGTAGTGCGAAATCATCATGATGCCGTTGCGCGAAGCGATGCCCGTAAGGGTGATGAAACCCACCAGCGTGGCCACCGAAAAGGTGCCGCCCGTGAGCCACACCGCCGCCACACTGCCCACGAGGGCGAGCGGGATATTGAGCATTACCTGCACCACAATACGCCACGAGCGGAAGTGGGCAAAAAGCACCAGAAAAATACCCAGCAATGCGAAAATGCTCAGGATGCCGATGAGCCGGGAGGCATCCTTTTGCGCCTCGAACTGGCCGCCGTATTGCAGGAAATAGCCCTGCGGCATGGGCACTTTTTCACCTACAACTTTCTGAATTTCGGCCACTGTACTGCCCAGGTCACGACCCTGCACATTGGCCGATACCACGATGCGCCGTTGCCCATTTTCGTGATTTACCGAGTTGATACCCCTCTCATACTCGATGTGGGCAATGCTTTCGAGCGGGATGAGCGTACCGTCGGGGGTGTGGATTTGCGTCTTGCGGATGTTTTCCAGATTCTCGCGGTCTTCGGGCACGGCCCGTAGCACCAGGTCAAATGATTTTTGACCGTCGAGAATCTGCGAAATCACCTTGCCGCCGTACAACACTTCAAGGTCGCCCGCAACTTCGCCTGTTTGCATCCCGTAGCGTTGCAGGGCGGTCCGGTCGAGGCGGATGGTGAGCTGGGGCACCAGCACCAGGCGCTCCACCTGCACGTCCACGGCGCCGGGCACCGTTTCGGCAGCTTCCTTGATTTGGCCGGCCAGCCCGCGCACCTCGGTCAAGTCTTCGCCAAAAATCTTGATGGCCACCTGCGCCCGCACCCCCGAAAGCAGGTGGTCGAGGCGGTGCGAAATCGGCTGGCCGATGCTGACCGACACCCCGGCGAGGTTGGACAACTGCTTGCGAATGTCGGCAATCACATCCGTGCGCGCACGGGCATCTTCCCGCAATTCCACTTCGATTTCCGAATTGCTCACCGGCTCTACGTGTTCGTCAAGTTCGGCGCGGCCGGTACGCCGGGCGGTGTATTGCACGTCGGGGACGCGCAGAATCAGCTGCTCAGCGACGGTGCCGATTTTGTTGCTTTCTTCGAGCGAAGTGCCGGCCGGGGCGTAAAGATTGACCGTAAAACTGCCTTCGTTGAACGGCGGCAGAAACTCCGTGCCAAAGCGCGTGACCAGCACCGCCGATCCAAGCACCAACACCGCCGCCGCAGAAATGACTGTACGCGGGTGTGCCAGCCCCAGATTCAACAGTTTCACATCCTGCTTTTTCAGCCAGCGAACCAACGCCGATTCTTTTTCAGGCTTGTTTTTAAAACCTGGAAGGTTTGTTCCCCCCAGCAGATAACTGCACAATGCGGGCGTCACCGTGAGCGACACGACCATGGACGCCAGAATCGAGGTGATGTACGCGATGCCGAGGGGCGCAAAAATCCGCCCTTCTATCCCCTGCAACTGAAACAAGGGCAGAAACACCAGCACCACGATGATTGTGGCATAAACGATGGAATTGCGCACCTCACTGGACGCATCGTAAACGACCTGGAGGGTATTTTTAGGACTGCCGTTTTCGCGGTTTTCCCGCAAGCGGCGGAACACATTTTCCACGTCCACGATGGCGTCGTCCACCAATTCGCCGATAGCAATGGCGAGACCGCCAAGCGTGAGAGTGTTGATGGAAATGTCGAACCAGCTGAACACCAGGGCGGTCACGACCAGCGAGAGCGGAATGGCCGTCAGGGTGATAATTGTCGTCCGGAAATTCAGCAGGAACAAAAACAGCACGATGACCACCAGAATAAACCCGTCGCGCAGGGCGTGTTCCACATTGGTTAGTGCGTGGACGATGAAGTTTTTTTGCTGAAAAACCTTTGTGTTCAACCGCACGTCAGACGGGAGTGCGGGCTGGAGTTCTGCGAGGGCGCGTTCGATATCGTCGGTCAGCGTCACGGTATTTGCACCAGGCTGTTTTTCCACGGTCAGGATGACGGCAGGGCGGGCATTTACGCTTGCGTCGCCGCGTTTGATGGCTGCGCCGTATTGCACATCGGCTACCTGATGGAGGAGCACTGGCAAGCCCTCGCGGTTGGCGACCACGGTATGCTGCAAGTCCTCCAGATTTTTGGAGCGCCCCAGTACCGAAATCAGCACTTCCGAGCCGTAGCGGTTGAAAAAACTGCCCGTTGCGTTGAGGTTGGCGTTTTCGAGGGCGCGGTCAACGGCCTCGAGCGTCAGGTTGTACTGCTTGAGTTTAGCCGACGACACCAGCACCTGGTATTGCAGCCGGTCGCCACCGATCGGGATGACCTGCGACACGCCTTTGATGGCTAACAACCTGCGCCGGATAGTGAAATCGGCCAGCGTGCGCAGATCAGAAGCCGTGCTCAGGGTTTGTCCGGTCGCACTGTCCGGCTCGGCCGTCACGCCCACGAGCATGATCTGCCCCATGACGGAAGAGATCGGTCCCATCACGGGCAGGATGCCGTTGGGTAGCGGAACTGTGGCGAGTTTTTCGGCTACGAGTTGCCGGGCGCGGAACACGTCCACGTCCCAGTCGAATTCCACGAACACTAAACCGATACCGCGCGACGAACTGCTGCGCACCACTTCCACGCCGGGTGAACCGTTGAGCGCGGTTTCGATGGGCAACACCGCCTGCACCTCGATTTCTTCGGGTGACATGCCGCCCGCTTCGAGGAAGACGGTCACGCGGGGACGGTTGAGGTCGGGCAGCACATCCACCGGGAGGTTGATGGCCGTCCAGCTACCCCACACCAGCAATAGCGCCGCCGCAGCCACCACGAACAGGCGGTTTTGGAGGGAGAATTTTATGAGATGGTTGAGCATTGGCTCGTTCTTTTAGTTTATTTAAATCAATGCCTATGCCCCTCGTGCCCCGCCGCTTCCGGTTTTCCTTCTTCTACCTTCAAAACAAAATCAGCCGTGTGCACCATGCCGTTGGTCTGGAACTGTAACCAGCCGCGATAGGTGCCGGGTTTGGCAAACGTGGTGTTCATTTCCAGCTCGTCGCCGACGGCTTCCGGGTGCACGTGGACAAACTCCTTGGTGGTCGTCTCCACCAGTACGACATGTGCTTTCGCGCCGAGGTAGTTTTCGATCTTGTCGGGAGTGAGGCGTTTGCCTTTTTCCATGATGTCAATGTGCAGGTGCGCAGGTGTGCCGGAGGCAATTGCTGAGCCGTGCGGATCGAGCACAACGGTGTAGCCGTCCACCGAAGTCGTCATTTTCGGTTGGGTATAGGCGACGGTTTTGGCGGGCGTCCCTGCTACCTGGAGTTCGGTTTTATGTACCTGGTTCAGGCCGCCTGTCGGTTTGAAATCGGTGAACGCCCAGTACTTGCCGCCGGTGTCGAAGCGGGTTTCGTTGTGGCCGCGGCCGTTGACAAATTTCTCGCCCTGGGCCAGTACCTTGATGTCGTAGCTGCCCGATGCCGAAAATTCCGGGTGGATGTGGTCGAACCACGAGAGGTCATCGCGCACGAGGATGAGGTGCATTTTTTTCTCGTGTACGAGGTCGAGCGGTACGGGTGCGCCCTCGTTGCCCTTAATTTTGGGTGTAAATGAGAGCATTGCCGATTTGCCTGCTTCCAACTGGACTGGATTGGCCGTGAAGGCCGTGAAATATTCGGATTTGTTGGCCTCCGCCCCGGCTTGTACGGGTTCCAGGTCCATATTGCACACAGGGCAGGAGCCGGGTTGGTCGTAGGTTTTGCCCTTTTCGCAGTTCATCGGGCAGATGTATTTCGGGCCGGGTGCAGCGGTTTCGGTGGTTTGGGATTGGTGTTTGGAGTGGTCATTTTTGCAGGCAGAAAACGCCGCAACCGACAGCACGAGCGCAAGGCCCGCGATGAGCATATTTTTCATAGAAAATTGAACGTTAAAATTTTAGGAAGAAAAGGTGCGTCCCGTCTGCACGAACTTGTTCGTCTGACGGGGAGCATGGTTTCCGTCAGACGAACAAGTTCGTGCAGACGGCAGAATACACGTCGGGCCGACGCGGCATCAAGCACTAATCTTTGGTGGCTGCCAGATGGGTAGGTAAACGGCTTGTGGGATTTGCCCGGCGAAGTAAAACGCCAGCCGTTTGGCCGCGCCGGAATCACAAAGTACCGGCAAAACTGCGGGCGACTCGATCAGCAGGCCACCAGAGAAACCAGCCATAACGACCCCGCAACCCGGGCAATGGCAACTGCCGCAACCGTCGTCGTCGGGGCAACTTTGGCCAGGGTGGCTTTTGTCGCAAGCGTCCGGGCGGTTGGAACAATGCGTGGTTTTTTCATCCCCGGTGCAACACGATTTCGAGTCAACTTTTTCGTGAAACTGTGCCACATGGTTGGCATCGTCGTCCCCGCAAGCCCGGACAGGGGTCGCCACTGTAGCGACGAACAAGCCGGTGAGGAGGAGGAGTATGCCGATGGGATGTTTCATATTTTTATGTGTGCGAAGGTAGAATACTTTAGAGGGGGACCAACATTCATTTCAAATCACAAGTTTGCTGTCTACCCCACCACCGTCGCCCGAAACCCTGCTTTCTCCACCGCCGCCACGACTTCCTCCGCTTGTAGCGCATCGGTTGTTACGGTCAGCACCTTGTCGGGGGTGGAGATGTCCACTTCCCAGTGTGAAGCGCCCGCTGCGGCGTCGAGCTCGGGCGTAATCTTGGCTATACAGCCCATACACTTGATGTTGGTCTTGAATTTCAGTGTTTTTTCCATGGTATAATTTTTTTACAGAATGACAAAGGGGGTGTACTCTACGAAACGCATCGTTCATCGGCTTTGTTGCATGAATCCCAGCCTCCCCGGCCCATGCTACCCAATCGGCGGATCCGGGCCTACTTTGGCATGAACTGATTAGGATTTTGAGTGGGGGGGGGTAAAAAGTAAGCCGGTAAGTGTAAATTTGAGTTACGAA
>JBGSKO010000086.1:0-1704 GCA_041741155.1 Saprospiraceae bacterium
GAAAGGTGTGGCCCCGCCCATTCCGATAGCCTTCTTCCAATTCCTCTCGTTGAGTCTCGCTTAACTGAAGCAATATTTTTCGTCCCATGATGGGGCAATATTACTAATTTTATTAAATAATTTTGTCCACGTACTTAAAAACTCAAAATCATGACAAACAGACTACGTTTCCGCAACGTGCGCGTGGGGCTGGAAACGCGCCGCCCGTTTGCCGTGGAAATGACGGACAACGACCAGATCGGTTTCCTGCGCTATGGCGTGCGTTCGCCGGCACAGGCCTCGGAGCAGGTACAGGTGCAGCCCAATCCCGCCTCGGATCGGGTGCGGCTGTCCCTCCTTTCTGATACTAATGAGCCGGTGCAGGTACAACTTTTCGATCTGGCGGGGCGGTTGGTATTGGAGGCGACGGAGATACCGGGCGACGGCATACTCCACCTCAACTTGACTACGGTCAAAACCGGCCTGTACATCTGCCGGGTTTCGACGGCGGGCTGCCGGTTCGCGCCCGTAAAACTTTCCATCATCCGCTAATTTTTCACGCCCCGGGGTTAACTTTTCCAGCCATGCGTTTAATGACCTTGTTAATCGGCACGATACTGCCGTGCGCTTTTCTGTATGCTCAAAAACATGACAATACCTGGGTCATTGGCTACTCTGGTTTTGGAATCCAGTATGGCCACAGCCTTTTGACCTTCGACGATGGCAGTTTGAGAATAGATACGGCCTCTTATACGATGCCTGGCTATGATTTGATGCACAACAACTCAGCCTTCTCAAACCCTGATGGCAGCCTGTTCGCCTTTTTCAATGGCATCCAAGTCCAGAACAACCAGTACTTGGCCATGCACAACGGGACAGGCATGAGTGTGAAAGTGAACCCGAATCTATATTTAAGTGCGGCTACCATTCCAGATGGCTCTGTATTCATCCCTTTCCCAGGCAAGTCGGACAGTGTTTTGTTGCTGTACGCCAGCCTGTTGTACTTAGAGAGTGACGGCCTGATATTGGATGTTTGTTCAGAGGGAATTAGCGGGGCGATTATCACCAAAGGTTGGGAGAGAGTATTGGAACGCCGATTGGCCATAGTCGAAAACGACACAATCATAGGAGGCAATGTAATAACATGCCGCCATGCCAACGGGCGCGACTGGTGGCTGCTGGCGTTCAAACGAAATACGAACAAATACCACCGGATTTTGATTAATCCCGAAGGTTTCCATTCGCTGGAAATGGGGGAGGTCAGCTCTCCTGTTATCAATGGAGCGAATACCGCTTGTTTTTCGCCGGATGGAACCAAGTTTGCTGTGTACAATGCTGTAACGTTTTTATCGGATGGCGGCCATCTGGATTTGTTCGACTTCGACCGATGCACCGGAACGCTCAGCAATCAGATACAAATCAAAGGACGTGGGAATTATGGAGGTCTTGCGTTTTCGCCCAACTCCCGCTACCTGTATCACAACAAACTGGATACCGTTCACCAGTATGACCTCTGGGCCACCAACATCCCCGCCAGCCAACAGGTGGTAGCGGTGTACGACGGTTTCAAAGACCCTTTCTCAGCCACCTTTTATATGCTGCAATCAGCCCCCGACGGCAAGATATACGGCTCGGCCACCAACGGCACGCGCCACCTGCACGTCATCCACAACCCCGACGAGGCCGGCAACGACTGCCAGTACCAGCAGCACGGCATCCAACTGC
>JBGSKO010000087.1:0-20732 GCA_041741155.1 Saprospiraceae bacterium
CAACCTTCTCAACCTTCTCAACCTTCTCAACCTTCTCAACCTTCTCAACCTTCTCAACCTTCTCAACCTTCTCAACCTTCTCAACCTTCTCAACCTTCTCAACCTTCTCAACCTTCTCAACCCTCTCAACCCAACGGCATAAACACTTACCTTCGCCCTGTCATGACTTACGAAGACATTCTCCGCGACATAAAAGGGGGCAAGTTTCGCCCCATCTACTTCCTGCACGGCGAGGAACCGTTTTTTATTGATCAAATTGAGGCTGCTGTTGATCGGTACGCGTTGTCGGAGGGCGAGAAAAGTTTCAACCAATCGGTGCTATACGGTAAAGACGTGGACCACCTGACGCTACTGGATTACCTGCGTCGCTACCCGATGATGAGCGAGCGGCAAGTGGTGATTTTGCGCGAAGCGCAGGAAATGAAAAGTCTGGGTGAACTGGTCGGATATTTTGAAAATTCTATGCCGACGACGGTGTTTGTAGTTTGCCACAAGCACAAGAAATACGATATGCGCACCAAACTCGGCAAGGTGCTGGCTGCTAAAAGCCTCGTTTTTGAAAGCAAAAAACTGTACGATAACCAGGTGGCCGACTGGATCATCGGCTATTGCAAAGCCAAAAAACTGAGCATCGAAATGCCTGCGGCGGTGCTTGTCGCGGAGTACCTCGGTACCGATCTGGCGAAAATTTCAAACGAGCTGGACAAACTGGCACTGAACCTCCCCGCCGAGAGCACGGTCACGACAAACCACGTTCAGGAATTTATAGGTATCAGCAAGGACTACAACGTATTCGAATTGCAGCGGGCGATTGCGCAACGCGACCTGCCCCGAATCGCCCGCATCCAGCAGTATTTTGCCGCCAACATCCGCAAAAACCCGCTGATTGTAACCGTATCCAGCCTGCACGCCTATTTTTCCAAAGTGTACATGCTGCATTTTCTGCGCAGCAGCAGCGATGCCGATATGTCCAAGGCGCTCGATTTGCGCTCCGATTTTTTCCTGAAAGAATACAAACTCGCTGCCCGAAACTACAACCTCGCCCAAACGGAGAAAATCCTCCACCTGCTGCGCGAATATGATCTTCGCTCCAAAGGCGTGGATACTGATACCACCAACACCGGCGACGAAGAACTGATGAAAGAACTGTTTTTTAAAATAGTGATGAATGATGAATGATGAATTTTTTTCTCAACCCCCTCAACCCCCTCAACCCCCTCAACCCCCTCAACCCCCTCAACCCTCTCAACCCTCATAAACCCTCATAAACCCTCATAAACTTCTTCCACCATGTCCACATACACCGTTGTTAAAGGGGATACCCTATATGCTATTGCCGCTAAATTCGGCATGACCGTGACCGATCTGAAGAGCCTGAACGGTTTGAAGGATAACGCGTTGAAAGTCGGTCAAATCCTGAAAGTGCGTGCTAAGGACACGCCCAAGCCGCCTGCTCCCGCACCTGCCCCCAAGCCTGCGCCGGCTTCAGGTGGCATTACAAAAACCGGCGCCAGGTCGTACAAGGTGGTGAAAGGCGACACCTTGTCGGGGATTTCCAAGCGTTTCGGCACCACGGTGGATGCCCTGAAAATTTTGAATAAACTAAAATCTACAGCGTTGAGCATCGGTCAGGTACTCAAAATTCCAGGGGCTGCGCCCGCAAATCCGCCTGTTGTGTCACCGCCTGTTGTATCGCCGCCCGCCCCGCCGCCGGTCGTGGCGCCCAATCCTGCGCCGGGCGACTATCTGGCCGCTCGCCGGCAGTTTACTCTTATCACACGCCCCGATGCCGGATTTCAGCGTTTCGAATTGGCCGTGCCGCTGCTCAACGGCACGACGGTGATCGCCCGCATGCGCGACAATGTGACCTATTCGGCTTTTATGAAGTACCCTGAGGGGGTGCTCTATGGAGGCCAATCGGCGATTCATGTCCCGGTGGAGCGGGTAGAATCGGTGGGATTGAATACAAAACAGGCTGCGGCACTGGAGTATGTTTCCAGCCATGAAGGCAAATACGACGCGATTAACAGTTACGACGGCGGTGTTTTTTCCTTCGGGAGTATCCAGTTTGTAGGCGCTTCGGAGCACGGGGCCAGTCTCAATCGTGTGCTGGCCGGCATGAAAACCAATGCTCCTGTGCGGTTTGCACAGGTGTTTCAGCAGGTAGGCATAGACGTAGCGGGCAATGTAGTGACCGTGCTGGACGAAACCGGGCGCGTGCTTTCCGGTGATTTGGCCTGGCTGTATATCCAAAAAACACTGCCGCTGTACGGGGCATTTATCCGCGCCGGGTTTGATCCCGACCTGGTGCTGGAGCAACTGCGTGCCGCCAACGACCTGTACGTACAGCCTGCGCTGAACTTCCGGCTCAAATTGACCATCAACGGCATCTCGATCACGGTGCCGCGTTTGCGCGATATCCTGACCTCCGAAGGACTACTCACCGCCCTCATCGCCATCGCCATCAACCGGGGCACGGGTGCAATGAGCCGCATCGTCGCCGATGCGCTTACCGCTGTTGCCACTCCACTGCGACTGCACGATATGGAGGCGTTGCGGCAGGTGGACGAGCGTATCCTTTGCCAAACCATCGCCGATACAACCACGGACACCCGTACCCGTGATCGCGCGCAAGGCGTGCTGAACGCCGGACTGAATTTCGCAAAAACGTAGTCCGCGCAGAGCGATCCGTACGGCGCATCTGCCCTACCTTCGCGCATCATGCTGGACAAAACGCCCCTGGTACTCAATCCCGACTTTCGTTACGCGCTCGATGCCCTGGAAAAGGACGGGCGAAGTATGTTCGTCACCGGACGGGCGGGCACGGGCAAGAGTACCCTGTTGCAATTGTTCAAAAACACTACGCGCAAAAAAACGGCAGTCCTGGCGCCCACCGGTGTGGCGGCGCTGAACGTGCAGGGCCAAACCATTCACTCGTTTTTTGGCTTTCCGCCGCGCATCGTCACACCCCAGGAGGCGAGCCGGCGGGTGTCGCGCAAGGATTTGCTGCGAATTTACCGCAACCTGGAAACCCTGGTGCTCGACGAAGTTTCCATGGTTCGGGCGGATATCCTGGACGGTATCAACCGTTTTTTGCAGGTAAACCGCGAAAACATGGCTCCATTTGGAGGGGTGCAGGTGGTGCTGTTTGGCGACCCGTTTCAGTTGCCGCCCGTGGTAACCAACGACCCCATAGAGCGCGGTTATTTCCAGGACTATTACGACTCGCCGTATTTTTTCTCCGCCAAGGTTTTTCAAGACTCGGATTTTGACCCGGAAATGCTCGAACTCGGCAAGGTCTATCGGCAGGAGTCGCGGCATTTCCTGCGCCTGCTGGAGGCAATCCGCGTTAACGAACTGGACCACGACGACCTGGCCGATCTCAATGACCGGTATGCACCCGATTTTACGTCCACCGAGGGCTATATCACGCTCTGTGCCCGCAATGCCACAGCCGACCGCATCAACCGGGAGGAACTGCAGCGCCTGTCGGGACGCGAGCAAGTGTACCTCGCAGAGGTGAAAGGGCAGTTTGATCCGGCCCTGTACCCCACGGATGCTGCGCTCAAGTTGCGCGAGGGCGCGCAGGTGATGTTTGTGAAAAATGACCCGGAAAAGCAGTTCGTCAACGGCACGATCGGGCGTATTATCGAACTGCGGTCGGAAAACGCGGTGGTATTGGTGGAGGAAACCAACGGCAAACAGCGCAAAATCACCGTTACCCCTTTAGACTGGGAAATTGTGCGGTACAAAGCCGGGGCTACGGGCGATATCGAAACGGAGTCTATTGGCTCATTTCACCAGTTGCCCTTGCGGTTGGCCTGGGCCATCACCATTCACAAGAGCCAGGGCAAAACCTTTGACCGGGTTCTCCTGGACCTGGGCGGTGGCGCTTTCGAGCATGGACAACTCTATGTGGCTCTGAGTCGCTGCCGGACGCTGGAGGGCATTGTGCTGCGCCAGCCCATTCGCCAGCAGGATATTATTACCGATGATCGTGTGGTGGATTTTTTTTCCAGGTATTTCCGGTGACCATCCGGCAAGCCGGCGTATCAAGTGCCTTCAGGGGAAAAGTTCTCGCAGACTTAACCTGTTTTATCCCCAATTTTGCCTTATCCTTGCGCATCAATCCTTTTCAAAACATTAAATACCAATTCTTATGTCAGTAAAAGCAAAGTACCAAAGCGTTCTTGATCTCGGAGAACAACTCAATGTCAAAGAAGGCCGCGTCGAAGAAACCGCCGGCAAACTGAACGTCTGGGGTACCGTTGAAACCCCTTATGAAAAAGATCAACTCTGGGACCAAATCAAAGCAGTTGGCGGCGACAACCCGAGCGACATCATGGCCGACATCAAAGTGTCCAACAATGCCTACTACACCAAACACACCGTGGAAAAAGGCGAGAGCTTGAGCAAGATTGCCCAGCACTACTACAAAGACATGATGAAGTACAAAGCGATTTTCGAAGCCAACCGCGATATTCTGGACAACGCGGATGTGATCCATCCCGGTCAGGTACTGACGATCCCGAATTTGTAAGCGTTTTTGGAGTCAATAAAAGGGAGCGGCAACCGGTATACATCGGTTGTCGCTCCTTTTTTTATGCGTTTTGCCCGAGTGACGCCACCCGTCTTTTTTCTATTTCTTTCAAAATCCGGTGCGCCAGTTCCAGCGCCTGGAACCCGTCGTGCAGGGGTACGGGTGGTGTAGTGTTGTTCAAAATGCTCTCTGCAAAGGTTTCCAGTTCCATCTGGATGGCGTTGACGGGCGCCGCTTCGGGCATTTGGAGGTGCAGCCATTTTTTGCCGGCGGCAGGTGTTTCAAATTCCATCAACTGTTCTTGCGGCGGCAGGTTGGGGGCATTCTGGTCGAACAGACGCACAATCTGGGCATTCTTGTCGAGGAAATCGAGGCTGATGTAGGCGTCCTGCTGGAAGAGACGCATTTTGCGCATCTGCTTGAGCGAGATACGGCTGGCGGTGAGGTTGGCCACGCAGCCGTTGGCAAATTCAAGGCGTACGTTGGCGATATCGGGCGTATTACTAAGTACGGCTACGCCGCTGGCGCTCACACGTTGAACGGGCGATTGCACAAGATGCAACACCAGGTCGAGGTCGTGGATCATCAGGTCGAGGATAACGGCCACCTCGGTACCCCGGGGCTGGAAGGCCGCCAGGCGGTGGCATTCGATGAACATAGGCCGCAGCGCCATAGCACGCAGGGCCAGGTAGGCAGGGTTGAACCGCTCCACATGGCCGACCTGTACCTTTACGCCGGACTCTTCGGCCAACTGGAGCAACCGGCGCCCTTCGGCGACCGTGGCAGTCACAGGTTTTTCAATAAATACGTGTTTGCCTGCGCGCATGGCCTGGGCAGCCAGTTTGTAGTGCGTGGGTGTGGGGGTCACGATGTCTACGGCATCCACTTCGCGCAAAAGCGCGGCAGGGGAAGCGAAGCGGCGCGCGCCATACTGGGCAATGGCCGAAGCGGCGTTTTTTTCATCCGGATCGTAAAAGCCGACGAATTCCCATTGTTCCGTGGCGAGGATACATTTCAGGTGGATTTTGCCGAGATGCCCGGCGCCCAGCAAACCAATTTTGAGTTTCGACATGGAGGAAGTGTTTGGGTGTTATTTAAAATACATCAGCACGGCCCCGAAAGCCGTGATAAGGGCGATCAGTACGGTGGCCATTTTGATGGTGTAGCGGATGTGCCGGATGAAGGTTTCGATTTCGTTGCGGAACTGGGGGTAGCGCGGCAAAATTTCTGCCTCCAGTTTTTGGCGGCTGAACACATGCTCTGCGCCAAACTGCACGCGGTTGCGCACCAGAAAGCCGTAGGTTTTCATGACTTTGGCCCGAAAATACACGTTGACGAACAACATGGCCAGAAACAGACCGATGATGATGGATACGAGAAGAGTGTACATGGCCGCAAAGGTAACGCGGGAAGGGCGTTGGGAGGGAGGGATGTTTTTGGCCGGGGGGATGCGGACTGCGTAATATGCACTTAAATTTGCGGGTTCCCAGCCCGATCCGGAACGAGGGCATTTTACGTTCGGGTTTTGGTACAAAAACCCCCAAACACAAAAACACATAACCATGTCAGGATACCACGTTATTACCAAACACAAAGGCAAGATGACCTTTGTCGCCGAAATCGGCCACCACAAAGTGCTCATGGACAGTGTCCCGGACAACGACGGCGACGACAGCGGGCCTTCCCCTAAAAAATTGCTTCTGGCCACGCTCGCTACCTGCACCGGCATGGATATCGTTTCGCTCCTTAAAAAAATGCGGGTAGAGTATTCCGATTTTGAAATCGTGACCGATGCCGGCCTGACCGAGGAACACCCTAAAGTGTTTTCAAATATCGAAGTACTCTACCGCATCAAACTGGACGAAAAAGACCGAGAAAAATTCGAGAAGGCGGTTTCCCTTTCCCAGCATAAGTATTGCGGCATATCCGCCATACTGCGCAAAAGCAGCCCGCTGGACTACCGTATCGAGTACGTGTAAGCAGTCAAAATACCTGGTCGAACGCTCGGGGCCTCATATTTTGCCCGGCTACTCCACCACCACTTTCTTCGTCGAAATGACCTGTCCGCCAACCGTCACCGACACCACATACGTCCCGGCGTACAACGTGCGGGTATCGAGATAACAAATCGTGCTGCCCGGCTGCACCAGCGCTTGTTGCACGAATCTGCCGGATAAATCATACAGCGACACCCGGGTTTCCGCCTTCAACAACCCGGCCACCTGCACGGCTAAAAATTCGCCCGCCGGATTGGGGAAAACACGGACATCCAACCGTTCCGTGTCGGTATCCGATACCGCTGTGGTGGCATTGTATGTCTGAACCGGCTCGCTGATCGTTTGGGTTTTCGAGGCGTTTCGCACGCCGTAAAACGTAGGCCCAACAGCGTACGGATAGGTCGAATTCCAGTCCTCGTCCACCGTGCAGAAATATGCATACGTGCCCTGCGGGTATTCGGGGGTAACGCAAAAACGCCCGTTGTGTACATCCAGATAATCGGGCTCGTTGCGGGCGACAAACTCGTAATCCTCCCGGAAATAGCCGAGCGGGTAGGTCGCGCTGACGACAGGACCGTCGGTTACGTCCGTACCGTTGGCATAGTGCGTGCGCGTCGTGATCGCACGCAGTTGAAAACTCGATTTGATACGCACGATACCGCCCGTACCATCGGCATTTTTGTAGCCGTATGCGCCGTACATCGGGAAACCGTCGTAGGCAAAACCGATAAGCGGCGCATGTTTGGCGCTGTCAATCGTGTACAAACCATCGGCGAGGTACAAATCACAGACATTGGAAATAACATCCAGATCCAGGTTGAACGCCGACGGGTTTTGGTGGTGGTGGTAATTGCCCATAGCCGGGTGGCCTTTGGCACAGTCGAAACCTTGCCGTTCGGCTACGACGGCATCGCGTGTCCAGACGTTGTCGCCCATGCCGCCGAGCGGGCCGCCGCGGAGCGACTGGCTGGCATTGCTCCACGAAACGCCGTCCCGGTAGTCGAACAACGCCACCCCATTGATGAAAACACCGATGTTGCCGCCGGTCGTGGAAGTGGGGGTGCCGGTGTTTTGAACGGGGTTGAGCGGGATTTTGAAATAGCCCGTTTGCGCCTGCGCAATGGAAGGATTGCCGTCCAGAAATGGCCCCGTGATGTACGCCGGGATGCCCGTCGCTTTCACGTACGACCATGTGGCGGAGTACTGTACCGTCTGCACATTGGCAAGTACGTTGTCTTGAATCGGCGTAGAATTACCATTCACATAGTGCCGGCCTTTCAGGTCGGTTGTGTTGATGAGCCAGGAGGTGATGGCAGGGTTGGTTTGCGCCTGTGCACGGGCAACTACGGCGAGCAAAACGAGCGATACGAGTATTTTTTTCATGTAAGGGAAGATTTTGTCGGATTGGACGACGAGGCAACGCCTTTCCTTCGGCCGCGCCGGTTTTATTTTTTGGGAAATGAAAAATCCTGGTTGAACAGAAACTCCCGGTCCGTGAGCGTCAGCAAAAAGGTGTGCAAGTCTGTTTTTTCGTTGGCTGTTAGTTCGATACGGCGGTTGAGGGCGGTCGTGGTGCCGTAGTGGTTCAGCACGTCCCGCAGTTTTCGGAAACGGCCGTCGTGCATATACGGGTACGAAAACTCGATATTGCGCAGCGTCGGCACGTTGAAACGCAGCGAATCCACTGGATCCTGGGTGATGCCCATGCGCCCGAAGTCGTTCAAGGTTGTGTCCAGCGGCAAGCCGTTTTTTTCAAAAGTATGGTTCGTAAAAAACGGCTCGGCGTGGCACGAGGCGCAGTTTTTCTGAAAAATCCGGTAGCCGTTTTGCTCCTGCGCCGAGAAGGTGTCTTGCCCGGCAACCATACGGTCGTACTTCGAATTGGCGCTGATGAGCGTTATTTCGAACTGCGACAACGCTTTCAGCAGCCGTTCGCCGGTCACCCGGCTGTCGCCGAATGCCTCGGCAAAAAGGGTAGGGTAGTGCGTGCTTGTCTGCAATTTCCGGACAACGTTCTCCAGTTTTTCATCCATTTCTGCCGGGTGTGCGATCGGGGCAAGGGCCTGCACATCGAGGTGGTTCACCGCGCCGTCCCACATAAAATACCGGGACCACGCGAGGTTCATCAGCGCAGGGGAATTGCGCCGCCCGATACGGTCTTCGATGCCGTGGCTCAAGGCGTGGTCCACGTGCGTGAACGCCGTGAATGAGAGGTGGCAACTCGCGCAGGAAATCGTGCTGTCGCGGGATAAAACGGGGTCGTAAAAGAGCCGTCGGCCCAGCTCGATGCCCTGTCGGGTGAGCGGGTTTTTGGAAAAATCGTAGTCCGGTTTGCGCCAGTGCGCCGGGTATCGGAGCACGACGGGGTCGCCGGGCGGGTAGCGCTTCGGTGCTGCAGCGAGCAGGACAAACGCAGTCGCCAGCGCAATCGGGATAAAAAATCGTCTATTCCACATGGACACGGAATGCTTTTGACAAAACCTCCGAGAGCCGTACCGCCTCCGCACCGGGCGACATGATGCCGGACTTTTTGGCCCAGTCCACCTGTTCAAAAAATGCGGTCAGGTCAAAATCCACCAGCAGGTTTTGAGTTTTTGGAACGGGCAGGCGCACCGTCTGGACGGACTGAAAAGGCGGCAGGTATCCGCCGAGGTGAAACTGAAATTCGTGGTTACGGGCCGGGCAACGCGGGGACACGCCCTCGATTTTAACATTGATGTAGCCGCTTTGCCAGGCCCAGTACATGCCGTTGGTCGGGTCGAGGTCGCCACCCATAGCCCCGGCGGTATTGGTCAGGCTGTCAATGCCGAGGTCGAATTGTATTTCTGTGAAACCCTCCGTTCCGGCTGGCAAATCAACACGGATCCCGGGCGTGTCTTCATCTTCCAGATCCAGCAAGTGGTGGCTGTTTATTTCTGAAAAAACCCGCGCGCCATTGTTTGAAAAAACAATATTCGACAGGTAAAACCGCAGTGTGTGCACGGTAATCGTGTCACCGGCAGCGGTGCGCAGGGGTTCGTTTAAAACGAGTTTTTGCCCTTGCAAAACAGGTTGGAACCACACGGCAAGTTCTTGTGCTGCGGCGGTAATCGGCAGGAGGAGGAGCATGTGGAAGAGAAGGTGTCGCATAGTGTTTTGCAAGTAAGGGTTTTGGCGTTGGAGAGATTGCGCTTCGCTGTGGCCCCACCCCCAACCCCTCCCCCAAATGGGAGGGGGCTACATCGAGCGTTGTCGGTTGATTTCAAGTTGGAAAGCCAAAGCATCCCAACTGGTGGTAGTTTTTACAGTATCCGAGGACAGGCTCCCCTCCCATTTGGGGGAGGGGTTGGGGGAGGGGCCACCGCGAAGCGCGATCATCCATTGCCGGAAAGGTCGTTCTTGGTTACAGTACAAAAGAATCAATCAACTTGTGGGTAATCGGAAACTCCAACGGGGTGGGCGCGTACTCACCCCCTCCGCCGCCCCGTCCTCGAAAAATAATCCGCCAACTCGCCGGCCAACGCGTTGAAATCGGCCATTTGCTCGGGGCGGCAGAGCGTTTTGATATCCTGGAAATGGTTGAAGTGGATATGCTCGATGTCCACTTGCAACTGACCGATACGCTGGGCCAGCGAGTCTTTCGCCGGTGCTTCGGCGTTTTGCAGGGAGGCATACAGGTGTCGCTTCGTGTCGTGCATTTCCCGCTCTTTCGCCCGGATGTCGTTCTGGTGTTGGCGGACGAGTTTTTCGTAGGCATCCGTCTGTCCGGCATCGAGGTGCAAGCGTTCGATGATCAGGTGTTTGGGCCCCTCGCCCCGCCGGCCCGGGTGCGGTGGTTTGGGCTGGGTGAGCAAAAAGAAGAGTACGCCGCCGTTGAGGAGCAACAAGGCGACGACCGTCATGCGCCAGAAATCAATTTTGTTCCACATACAATTGATTGGTTTGGTCCAGTTGAAAATTTTGAACGAGGCTTTCCGAGGGGTCGGAGCTGCCGGATGGTGTCGCCGGCTGTTTGATCGCCAGCGCGTTCAGCAAGAGGAGCAACCCGAATGCCAGGCTGCCTGCCCATTGCCACGAAGCCGGCGGCCGTTCCGCTTCATTCCTGCGGATACGGGCCTGGATGCGGGTCAGCAAAAACGGCGGAGCATCCACCTTGCGGACTTTTTTCAGCAGATCGAATTTTTCCATAATGTTCAGAACTGTTTTGTTGGACGACGAAGCGGTTACCTTCCTTCGCTGTCACCGAGTTTTTTTTCCAGATTGTGCTTGCCGCGTTGTAGCAGCGATTCCACGGCTTTGACCGAGCATTGCAGGATTTCGGCAATTTCCGGTGGCGACAGGTCGTCGAGGTAGCGGAGGATGAGGGCGGTTTTCTGGTTTTCAGGCAGTTCGTTAATTTTTTGGAACAGACTTTCGAGCGCTTCCCGGTCTTCGAGCAGCACGCCGGGGTGGTCGAAATCGGGTGGGTCCAGCGGGTTGTCCTGCTGCCCGGGCAGCAGGTTCAGCACGAAGGCGAAACGTTTTTGCCGGCGGCGACTTTTCAGTACGTCGAGGCAGTGGTTGATGGCGATGCGGTAAATCCAGGTTTTTAGGCTGGATTTTTCCTGGAAGGTGGGCAGTTTGGCGTGGATTTTTACAAATACATCCTGTGTCGCTTCCTCGGCGTCGTGCCGGTTTTGCAGGTAGTGCAGGCAGAGGTTGAAGACCAGGTGCTGGTGCGTGTCGTAAATTTCCAGGAAGGCGGGCATTGGCGGCGAATAGCGGGCAAAGGTGCGAAAAGTGGGGGAGCGCGTTGTGGGGGAAATCTGGTGTGGGGCTCGCCTGCGGTTTTGGCAATAATCGCGCTCTGTTCTGCTCGTGAGGACGTTTTATTTGGCAACTTGGTACTGGTAGATAGCAGGCGTGGGGAAATTTTTATCTGCCACTTTTTACTATGTCCCATATTGTCACAGCAATTTCCAAGGTTTTTTTTGTTTTTTCCTTGTCGTCACTAACAAATTTTATCCGCTGTAAAAACGCCCCGCCTCCAACCATACAGCCAGAAGCGGGTTTCTTTCTGGAGCTGGCATACGCTCCATTGGATTTTTGGGCGAGATGAAGAGAGTCATCTGTCTGCTATTCTACAAGATCACGTCGAATTTGTAATATCTCTTGTGTAGTTATGATATTTTGAAAGCCTTTTTTGACCAACCCGGCAGTTAGTATTTTGTCTCCTGTCCATAGTTTGATGTCCAGAAACAGGCTAAGCGCAACGAACGAAATATCATCCATATCAGTATCGCGCACGAAATTGGCGGCTTTTTGCCAAAAATCAAATGGGATGGCGCTTTCGGAAAAAAAGTCAATTTGCTTGTAAACCAGGTACTGAACTTCATTGTATTCCCGCTCGGTGTATCCAGCAATCTTGATTATCTTATCTTTGTGCTCGGTAATTTCTCCACGCAAATAGTCACAACTATAGAAATTAAAGACACCTTGCGAGTTCAGGATGATATCGCCGATGTTGCTCTCTTTGTTTAGCATGGCACTAAACACGATGTTGCTGTCAACGACTACTTTCATCCACCGGGCAATAAGCGTTGTTTGTTTTTTTCCCACCAGGCCTTATTGACCTCTTTGGCAAGTGTGTCAACATCTTCCTGGGTTGCCCTGCTTTGGGCAACAAGTTCCTTGTACCGAAGGTAGTTCAGAAACCGCTGAATCTCTTCAATGTTAATATTTACACTCATTGGCAACCGCACGATGATGGTGTCTGCCGTCTGCTCAATTGTCATTGGAAAAAAATTTAATGATGTATGTTCGAAATGTGCCTACTCCGGGACTCCCGCTCGCATAACAAGCATCGCTTGCTTTTTTAGCGCGTCGAAAGGTAATGCCACATTCGGACATGCTCAACCCGTTCAGGTAAAATTATTTCTCCTTGAATTCAGGTATATGCTTTGATTCTTAAGGTTTTTATGAAGACCACCGGGGACGTGCTCCCGTAAGTACTGCTGGAGTACACGATTGAGTATGTGTAAAACACCTCTCCTCCACCACTTTTTTCGTCGAAATAACCTGCCCGCCAACCGCCACCGACAGTTGAACACCAAGTGCTGGTGCGTGTCGTAAATTTCCAGGAAGGCGGGCATTGGCGGCGAATAGCGGGCAAAGGTGCGAAAAGTGGGGGAGCGCAATGCAGGGCAATGTTCTATAGAAACATTCCTGGCGCCAAAAGAGTATTACCCCTGCACAGTTAAAGGGCTCTCATACGATTATTCTTTGCATGGTGTTCCACTTCTGCCAAACCAAGCGCTTCCATCAACGGTGGAACATACATTCCAAAGCGGCCGCGAAGCCCTTTTTTTAAACCATACCACCCGCCGATGGGGTTGTTTTCAGACCTTCCCCAAGCCTCAACAGTGCCCTCTTTGGCAGGTTTTTGTTCGTCTGCTGCGCCCAATTCCATCCAGTCGCCATGTTCTTTAAGTATTTGGTGCAGATCAGTAAGGCATTGTATGTCATACAGCAGTACCGTTTTGCCGACGGTACACACCAGAACATCTTTGAGGGTGTTAAGTTTTATGGGTTACTGCTTAAGCCGGGGCAGCAATAAAATTTTTTCAAAATTTTCATCCCGACCGCAGGATTCCGCCCGATTCAGCGTCAAAGCCCGAAAAACGAATTTATAATGAAATATCTTCTGGGGGCATTTTGCCTCGTGGTCTTTTCCTGCAGCGATAGCAACGCACAAGCGTACAACCAGCTCTGGATTCCCGACACGCTGTCCGGCACCAATTTCAACCTCACCATCAAAGACACATTTGCCCAACTGGTTCCGGGCAATCAGACGGTTACCGGCGGTATCAACGGCAAATTTTGGGGGCCAACCCTGTTTTTCAACAAGGGCGACGTCGTGCACCTGAACGTGCTGAACAAACTGAATGAAGCTACGACCATTCATTGGCACGGCTTCCACCTGCCGGCAGTCATGGACGGCGGCCCGCACCAAGTCATTCCGCCGGGCACGCTCTGGCAGCCGTTTTGGGAAGTGACGAACAATGCCTCCACCTACTGGTACCATCCGCACCTGCATGAAATGACCATGGAGCACATCACGAAAGGTATCGGCGGGCTCATCATCGTACGCGATGCCGTAGAAGCCTCTCTGCCGCTGCCGCGGAAATACGGTGTGGATGATATTCCCCTCGTGCTGACCGACCGCGACTTCAATACCCAAAACCAGTTCGTGACCGTGCCGTATGGCGATTCGATGCTCGTGAACGGCACTCTTCGGGCGCAGTTTTCCGTACCGGCGCAAGTGGTGCGCTTCCGAGTTTTAAACGGCGCAATCGAGCGTTCATACAACATTGGATTCAGCGATAACCGCACGTTTTCCATCATCGGATCGGACGGCGGCTTGCTCAATGCGCCTGTCCCGCTCACCCGCTATATTCTGCATGCAGGCGAACGCGTGGAAATCCTTGTGAATTTTTCGGGCCAAAACGGGCAATCCGTTGATTTGAAAGCCTACAACTCGCAACTGGGCAATTTCGTCGCCGGCGGCGAAAATTTCCCGAATGGGCCGTTTGCCAATTTCCTGGGCAAAAAAGATTTCACCATGCTCCACCTTAATGTGGCTTCCCCAACTGCCGACCCGATCACTACGATTCCGGCCACCCTGGCCAACAATGTATTGTTGAAAGCGACTGATGCCAATATCACACGCATACTTACCCTGAGCGACAGCGCGGGTGTGACCAATCCACCTATTTTGGGACCGAATGCCTTCCTGATCAACCACAAGCTATTCGACATTGATTACAACGAGTACCAGGTACCCCTCGGCAACACCGAAATATGGGAGATTCGCAGCAACTCCCTTTTCGGTCATCCCTTCCACATCCACGATGTGGAGTTCAATATTCTTTCGATCAATGGCGCTGCGCCGCCCGCAGCACAGGCCGGCTGGAAAGACGTCGTGTTTATTCCTGGCAACCAGACGGTTCGATTCATTGCAAAATTCGAAGACTTTGCCGACCCGCTGCACCCGTTCATGTATCATTGCCACATTGCGCTGCATGAAGATGAGGGCATGATGGGCCAGTTCGTGGTAACCGACCCGGCTTCCGCTACATCGGAATCTATCCAGAAAGCAGAGGATATCACATTGTTCCCGAACCCGGCGAGCGAGCGGATTTATGTGTCGTTTTCCGATCTGAATATGCAGGCATACTATGTGCGCGTGGTGAATGCGCTCGGCAAAACTATGCTTATGCTACCGCGTCCGGAACTGTCCGGGGGCATAGATATCAGCCGTTTTGCTTCGGGCGTGTACTTTCTGGAGTTGACCGACCAAAAGACCAAGCAGGTATTTTCTAAAAAATTCACAAAGTCATAACATGAAAACCACTACGGCACTTTTACTGCTTTCTGCTGCCATCTTTGGCATGGGCTTCCTTTCCGGCGGCGAAAAAACAGTCCCCGATTTCAATCTGAAAAATGTGGATGGCCAATTCGTTTCGCTAAAGAATTACCCCGAAGCGAAGGGTTTTATCCTCATTTTTACGTGTAACCACTGCCCGTTTGCCAAACTCTACCCCCCGCGTTTGAATGATTTGAACGCGAAGTATTCCAAACTCGGTGTGCCGCTGATTGCCATAAGTTCCACCGATACGATCACCTACGAGGAAGACGCGTGGCCGAAAATGGTGGAGAAAGCCCGGGATGAGCAGTTCAATTTTCCCTACCTTTTCGACGGCGACCAAACGGTGGCCAAACAGTATGCTGCCCAAAAAACGCCCCATGCATTTGTCGTCTGGAAAGACAACGGGCAGTGGGTGGTCCGGTACAGCGGCGCGATTGATGACAATGGTGCGGAGCCGGAAAACGTGAAAAATCAGTTTGTTGCGAATGCGGTGGAGGCGCTGCTGGCCGGCCGGGATGTTCCGGTTCGGGAGACGAAGTCCATTGGCTGCCAGATTATTTTTAGAAACAAATAGGGATGAAATTCTACCTCTTGCTTTTCCTTTTTTTCCTGGCGGCTTCGGCCCGGGCACAACGAAACGTCGTGTTGATTATCGCCGACGACCTCGGTACGGACTATCTCGGATTTTACGAAGACCACCAGGATACGGCGCCCGTGCCGAATATCCGAAAACTGCTGAGCCGTGGCGTACGCTTCACCAATGCCTGGTCGAATCCCGTGTGCTCGGCTACACGGGCAGGTATGCTGACGGGGCAGTACAGCTTTCGCACGGGGGTCGGTGGTATCGTTGGTGGCCAGGGCGGGAGCGGGACGTTGGATGTCAATGAAATAACCATCCCCCGACTGCTCCATACGTTCAAACCCGGGGGCATCGCTAAAGCCAATATCGGCAAATGGCACCTGCACCAGCAGATGCCCGCGTCCAATCTGATGAACCCGCTCACCATGGGCTACGACCATTTTTCGGGCATTTTTATCGGGGCGCTGCCCAGTTATTACAACTGGACGAAGATCACCAACGGCGTTTCCGTGCCGGTGACCAACTACGCTACTACCGAGACCATCAACGATGCGGTTTCGTGGGTGGCTGCCCAGGCTCCGAAGCCTTTTTTCCTCTGGCTGGCCATCAATGCACCGCATGCGCCGTACCATTTGCCGCCGGCAGGACTGCACTCGCACACCAATTTGAGCGGCACGCAGCAGGACATCATGCAAAACCCGAAGTCCTATTTTAAGGCCTCGCTGGAAGCGCTCGACCATGAAATCGGGCGGATGCTGGATTCGCTGGAGGCCAATAATCAATTAGACAGCACCGACATTATTTTTATCGGCGACAACGGGAACACGATACAAACCGCTCAAATTGCAAACACCGACCGCGCCAAGGGTACAATTTACCAATACGGCGTACACGTGCCGTTCGTTATTTCGGGGCCGTCCGTCGTGGCGCCGGGGCGCGTCAGCGATGCGCTGGTGAACACGGCAGATGTATTTGCCACGATTTTGGAACTGTTTGGCTTCGTTGCCTGGCAGGCGCAAATTCCGGCCAATAAACCGGTGGACAGTCACAGCATTTTGCCGGTATTAAAAAATGAAAGCACGGTCGTGCGTCCGTGGGCATTCACCGAAATTTTTAAAGCCACCCCCGATGCCGCCGATGGTAAAACCATGCGAAACCTCGCGTATAAATTGCTCCGATTCGACGACGGCCATGAGGAATTTTACCACCTCGCCACCGACCCGCAGGAGTCGAACAACCTGCTGACCGGTACCCTGAGCGCCGACGCGCGAAGCAATTATCAGTATTTATGCAGCGAACTGACGGCTTTGGTGGGTGCGGGCAACTTTTGCACGCCATCGGTCGGGACGGGTGATCGGGTCGGGAAGACGCTTGTCGAGGCGTTTCCGAACCCGTTTTCCAGTCACATTTTTTTGAAAAATGCACCCGAAGACACCGTTTGCGAAGTGTCCAACAGCGTGGGACAGGTGGTGTATTCCGGCAAAAAACTGGAGCAACAGGATTTTTCAGAGTTGCCCCCGGGAGTATATTTTTTGAAAATTTCGGGACATCAGGTGTTGCTGTTGAAATCGTGAGGTACTGCGGACCAGTTTTTTGGAACGGCGTCTCTGTCGTTTTTCAAAATCGCCCTACACCCGCTCTATCCTTTTTTCCAAAACCACAAACTCCAGCGGTCGCAGGGGTGTCCCGAATTCCGGCGGCGCATCGAACGGTTTGCGCGCTCCGGTGGGCAGGTATCCGTGCCGCGCGTACCAGGCAAGCAACTCGTGCCGCAGCGAGACTACCTGCATAAAAATGGAGGTGCAGCCCAGTTGCCGGGCACGATCTTCCGCGCTGTGCAGCAATATTTTGCCGATACCGTGGCCCTGCAGCTCCGGCAACACCGACAACATACCCAGATAAAGGCGGTTATCGCGTTTTTCCAGAAAAACGCAGCCGCCGAGAAGACCTGTTTCGGTGGTGGCTTTGAGAATCACTGCGTCCGGCCGGGCCAGAAGTTCGGCCAGGTCCGCCGCATCGGTGCGGATGTCGCCGGAAATGAAGTCGGCTTCCGTCGTCCAGCCCTGGCGGGAGGACTCGCCGCGGTAGGCACTGTTGATCAGGCGGAGGAGTGCGGGAATGTCGTGCGGGGTGGCGGGTGTGGGCATGGCTTGATACTATTTCCCCTTCCGCTTCTTGTAATTCTCCAGCACAAACGACCCCAGCCCCTGCAATGAGGAGTAAAATGCCTTGCCGTTATTAGCCTGCGTGAACGCTTCCACGAAGCGCACGAGGTACGGATCGCGGGCGATCATGAATGTGGTAACGGGTACATCTAATTTTTTGCAACGCAGGGCCAGGTTGAGACAGCGGTTTACAATCTTTCGATCGAGTCCGAATGCGTTTTTGTAGTAGTTTTTCCCGACTTTAATGCAGGTGGGTTTGCCGTCGGTGACCATGAAAATTTGTTTGTTCGGGTTGCGGCGACGCTTGAGGATGTCCATGGCCAGTTCCAGCCCGGCCACAGTATTCGTGTGGTAGGGGCCGACCTGCAGGTAGGGGATGTCTTTGAGTTCAATGGGCCAGGCGTCGTCGCCGAACACGATGATATCGAGCGTATCCTTGGGGTAGCGGGTCTGGATAAACTCGGCCAGCGCGAGGGCTACCTTTTTGGCGGGGGTGATGCGGTCTTCGCCGTAGAGAATCATGGAGTGCGAGATGTCAATCATCAGTACAGACGACATCTGGCTCTGGTAGTAGGTTTCGTGTACTTCGAGATCGTCCTGCGTGAGTTGGAACTCGTCTATTCCGTGGTTGATGTAGGCGTTGCGGAGGGAGTTGGTGACGGCGATGTGTTCGAGGCTGTCGCCAAACTCGAAGGGCTTCACGTCGGAAGTAAACTCGTCGCCGCGGCCGATGAAGCCGGTATTGTGCTTGCCGCTTTTGGCCTTTTTGAGGTCGCCGAAAATATCATCAAGGCTTTTTTGCCGGATACTGATTTCGAGTTTGGCCGTAGGGCCGAGGTCACCCTGTCCCTCGCCGTCGCGGCGGATGTAGCCTTGTTCTTCGAGGTCGCGGATGAAATCGCCGATCCCGTATTCGGGTGTGGTGAGTTTATACTCCTTGTCCAGTTCGGTAAGCCAAGCCAGCGATTCCCACACATTGCCGGAGGTGTAGAGCATCAGTTCCTGAAAAATCTTGAACAGCCTGTCAAAAGTGGACTGGTTCGGGTCGGGTTTGTAGTCAGAGAAGCGGAAGCCGAGCATGGGACGGTGGATAGTGGACGGGGGAAACAGCAAACTGGGGGCGATGGTTTGGGAGTTACTCCAGAATAATCTTTACGCTCTGTTGCTTTTTGCGTTCGGCTACGAGGTCAATGATCTGTTCGCGGGTGCCGTCGGAGATGAGCAGGCGCGCGGTATTGGGCTCGGCTTTGCCGAAATCCTCGGCGTACACGGTGATGTAGTGTTCTTTGCCGGGCGGCAGTTCGATCTCGAACTCTTGCGGTTGGGTGCGCAGGTAATGGTTGTCTATCACTTTTTTGTCGTTCAGGTACACCGATACGATGTCGCCGTCCTCGACCTGGCTATCCCAGATTTTGAGTTTGATCGTGCGGGTTTTCACTTTCAGGCTTTCTTTTAGGACCACATCGCGTCCGCCGATGGTCTCGGGTTTGGTTTGAGCGGCTACGGGTGGTACTTGTACAGGTGTCGGCTTCGGCTTGGGTTTGTCCGCCGGGGGTTTCCTGGCAGGGTCCGTGTCGCAGGGCAGTTTGGCGGTGCCACTGAAGTTGATGCTGAATCCGGGGCCGCTGGAGGTGACATTGCTGACGAGGATGACGTATTGTTCGCCCTTTTCGACTTTGAGTGGCGCCAGCCAGGCATTGTCGCCGGGGTCGGCGCAGCCTGCATCCTCGCTGGTATCGCGTTCGCCGTCGCGCAAGCCTGTCTGGCCCATGCAAGGGCTGGTACGGAAATTTGCTTCACTGTCTCCGGCAGCCATGCAGCGCACGATCTGTTTTTGTTTGCAGTCGCCATTGGCAGGCAGGCGATAGACGACGAAATCGAGGTCGTCTTCCTCTTTGTGCGGGGTAATGATGAATGTAAGCGAACCACTTTTTTCGATCTCAAACTTGATCCAGGTGGAGTTTTCTTCGGCCTGGCCGAAATTTTCACCGTTCATAAAACAAGCAACATAGTCGGCTTCGCGGGTGTCCTCGCCCTCTCCTTTGGTTTTGTCAATGTGGTAGGTTTGTTTTTTGCAAATCTCTTTAGCCGTCACACAGTCGGCGTAAGTTTGAGCAAGGGCTATGGTCTGTGTTGTGAAAAAGAGGGCAATAAAAATGGCTAAACGTTGCATTTCGGAAAGTTTGCGGTGAACATCAGGGGCACTTAAACGCCTGAAGACGGGGAAAGTGTTGCCGGTCGCCCGCAAATTTCGATCAAATCGTGTAAACCAGCGCATTCCTGATAAAATGCAAGAGGTAGGGTTTGCAAAAAGCAAAAGGCAACAGACGAGTCACTCGCCTGTTGCCTTCTGCTTTTTGCCTTTGGCCGCTTTAGTTTCCGCCGCTTACCGGGCCTACTTTGATGCAGCCAAGTTTGCAGATAAACCGCTTCCAGCCTTTGCCGCCGCCGGTTCCGGGGAAGTCAGCTTCGCATTTTCCATGGCAAGTATACGGGGCACCTGCTTGTTGGCTGGCCTGGGCGCTAAAATCGCGTTCGATCTTGGCCAGTTCACGCTGGAAGCCGTCGTATTGGTTTTGGCTCATTTTAGCGCCTGCGCGCTGGACCCGTGCAGCCAGTTTGCGGGCCGATTCGAGGATCGGCACGTATGCTGCGGCTTCGCGTACTTTTTGGATAGCGGGCAACAGCATCGCGATCTCCGAGTCGGCATCTTTAGCAGCAAGAACAAATTCGCCGGTATCGGTGCGCGACTGTGCGCCGGCGATGAAAGAAAGGCCAGAGAAGGCAAGGCAAAACGAGAGAAACAAGAATTGTTTTTTCATGATGAAATTGAGTTTTGAATCGTTTTTTTTATTGTTAATTGATGATACAAAGGTCCGGTGACGGGCTTAGGGAAAGGGTAAAGAAGTATTAAAATGGGTGAAAAAGGGTTTATGAGGTTGAGGGGGTTGAGAAAAAATGGGTGGAGGGGGTTGAGTAAAAAGGTTGAGGGGGTTGAGTAAAAAGGTTGAGATGGTTGAGAAAAAATGGGTTGAGGGGGTTGAGAAGGTTGAGAGAGTTGAGA
>JBGSKO010000088.1:0-43202 GCA_041741155.1 Saprospiraceae bacterium
ACCGGAAATCGAAATCTTTACAATCAAACAATTCGTTGATAATCCGTTTCAACTTTCGTTGAACCTTGATTTATAATTTCTTCATTCAGGTCAAGGTATTTTAGGAAGGCACAATTCATCATTCATCATTCATCATTCATCATTCATTACACTCCGTATTTTAAAACAATAGCCAACTGCCCGGCGTGGTAGGCTGTGTGCGACACGATACGCCCCAGCGCCTCGGACTTGGTTTTGGTGCCGAATTCCTGGGTCGTGATTTCCGTTTGCCAGTCGTCGGCGCTTTGGGCTAAAATGGCTTTTTGCAGGCAATCGAAGGCGTACTGCTGGTAGTCCAACAACTCCGGCAGGTTGGTCCATTCGCCCGTGTCGTGCCGGGTGCTGACCGTCCTGGCGTGTACTTTTACGTCGGATTGCCCGAACACGTTTTTGGCGAAGAGCAACTCCACGTCGGCGATGTGCCGCAGCAAGAAGCCGGCGCTATTGGGGCTGCCGCCCAATTTTTTGATCAAATCGGACTCCGTGAGGGTGGTCAATTGGTTGGAAAAACGCGTGCGGGCTTCCTGCCAGAGTGCGAAAAAGGTGTTCGTGTCCATGTTTTCAGCTTTACAAGATTACATTAAATACATACCCGGACAAGATGATACAGGCCGTCACTACCCCGAAGAAGATGGCGATCAATTTGCCGGTCATCACTTTTTTCAGCAAGGTGGCCTCGGGAATGGACAGCCCCACTACCGCCATCATAAAAGCCAGTGAAGTGCCGATGGGGATGCCTTTCGCCACAAAAACCTGAATGACCGGTACGATGCCGGCGGCGTTGGCGTACATCGGCACGCCGAGTAGCACCGCCAACGGTACGGCGTACCAGGTGTCTTTGCCGATGTAGGTTTCGAAAAAGCCCTCCGGTACGTACCCGTGCATAGCTGCTCCGATGCCGATACCGATGATGACGTACACAAATACGCTGCGCACGATGCCGAAGGCTTCGTTCCAGATGCCGGGTATCCGCTGGAGAAAAGTCTTTTTTTCGAGTTCAAACGCTTCGCGCTCCTGTTCGGCATTGGCTTGTATTTTTCGCACCCATTCGGTGAGTAGCGGTTCGAGGTTCATCTTGCTCAAAACGAAACCGCTGACCGTCCCCAATAAAATGCCACTGACCACATAAATAACCGTCGTTTTCAGCCCGAACATGCCGAGAAAAATAGCTACAGCTACTTCGTTTACCAGGGGAGAGGTGATCAGAAAAGCAAAGGTGACGCCCAGCGGGATACCGCCTTTGACAAAGCCGATAAACAGCGGCACGGAAGAGCAGGAACAAAACGGCGTGACGGCTCCAAATGTGGAGGCGATCAGGTACTCGCCGCCGTACAGTTTGTTGCGGCTGAGAAAATTCCGGATGCGGTCAATCGGAAAATAGGCGTTCACGATGCCCATCAGGAAGGTGATGAGTAGCAGCAGGAAAAGGATTTTGATGGTGTCGTACACGAAAAAATTGAGCGCGTCGCCCAAATGCGTCCCCTGCGCGATACCGGCAATCCCGTAGATCAGCCAGTCGGCGAAGTGCTGGATCCAGTCGAACATGGCTTATGCGAGCAAGGCTTTCACTTCTGCGACAGTTGGTACCCGGCCTTTGATTTTGACTTCTTCGTCAATGACCAGCACGGGCGTGACCAGCACGTTGTACTCCATGATTTTTTCGATGTCGTCTATTTTTTCCACTGTCGCATCAATGCCCATTTCGGCGACCGTACTGCGGACGATAGCTTCTACCTGTTTGCATTTGGCACAGCCTATGCCGAGAATTTTTATGCTTTTCATACTATTGGGTGGTTTTAATTCATTGCAAATGTACAAGTATTTCGTTGTTCGTAGAAATACGAATAGTTGTTTGAAAAAAATTAACGCCAAGGCGTTAATGGTACTACTGAACGTATTTTCGAGGTGGCCTGCGCGAGTTTTGTGCCCGAAATTTCAACTGAAACGAGATGGTTAGTCACAACAACTGGCCTCCGCATTTTCATCAGGCAAGTCCTGAAAAAACGCTCCGAACAGGCGTTTGGCTTCCTGCCATCTTTCCCGGTTGATGCAGTATTTTACCTTTGGCGGGTTGAATTCCCCCTGAATCAGTCCGGCGTCTTTCAGCTCGTTGAGGTGTTGCGATACGGAAGAAGCCGCAATCGGTAAGTCGGCCGTCAGGTCGCCGTGGTAGCAATGTGTCTGCTGTTCAAGCAATTCAAGAATGGCAATCCGCGCCGGATGCCCCAATGCCTTGGCAATGCGGGCAAGCTGCTGCTGTTGGTCGGTGTATTTGCCTAAATCTACGATATGTGCCATGCGCTATTTTTTCAACGCAAATGTACGAATGATTTTTAGCAATTGTTTGGCGCCCTGAACATCCATCGTACTTTTGCGATGGAAATAAATCAAGTTTTAAAATATGAACACAAACCAAACAAACACCCCCAAACGGCTCGGATTTCTCGACCGCTACCTGACCTTCTGGATTTTTGCCGCTATGTTTCTTGGTGTGGGTCTTGGTCACTTTATTCCTGGTACGGCCAATTTTATCAACCGGTTTCAAAGCGGCACCACCAATATCCCCATTGCCATCGGTCTTATCCTGATGATGTACCCGCCGCTGGCCAAGGTGAAGTACGAAGAGTTACAAAACGTATTCAGGAATACGCGTATTCTTGGTTTGTCGCTGGTGCAGAACTGGTTGATCGGACCGGTGCTGATGTTCCTGCTGGCCGTCATTTTTTTGCAGGACAAACCGGAGTACATGATCGGACTGATCATGATTGGTATTGCCCGTTGTATCGCGATGGTGATCGTTTGGAACGATTTAGCCAAAGGCGACAACGAATACGTGGCCGGGCTGGTCGCCTTCAACAGTATTTTTCAAGTGTTTTTTTACAGTGTTTACGCCTGGTTCTTTGTGACGATACTGCCGCCGCTGTTCGGTTTGGAAGGCGTTGCGGTTGATGTGAGCATCGGCCAGATCGCCGAAAGCGTGTTCATTTATCTGGGTATCCCGTTCATCGCCGGTATCATTACCCGTTACACCCTGATCCGGAGCAAAGGCAAGGAATGGTACCAACAGGTCTTTATTCCGAAAATCAGCCCGATTACGCTGGCTTCCCTGCTGTTCACCATCGTGATCATGTTCAGTTACAAGGGCGATCTGATCGTTCAGATACCGTTCGATGTGGTGCGCATTGCCATCCCGCTGATCCTGTACTTTGTCATCATGTTTTTCAGCGCCTTCTTTCTGGCCAAGCGCGCCGGCGCCGATTATCCCAAAAGCACGTCGCTGGCGTTCACCGCTGCGGGCAACAACTTCGAGTTGGGCATCGCCGTGGCCATTGCTGTATTCGGCATTGATTCCGGTGTAGCCTTCGCGGCCGTCATCGGTCCACTCATCGAGGTGCCGGTACTTATCCTCCTGGTCAACGTAGCCCTTAAGCAACAAAGCAAATTTCCTGTCTAACCTGCATATTCAAACGTTATGAAAATTGCCCTTTTCAGCGACATTCACGCGAATCTGCCTGCCCTCAAGGCCTGCCTCGCCGATATCGAACAACGGCAGCCGGATCAAATTTTTTGCCTCGGTGATCTGGTCGGGTACAATATTTGGCCCAACGAAGTCATCCGCGAAATCCGCCGGCGCGGGATTCCGACCATTGCCGGGAATTACGATTTCGGCATCGGGCGCGCGACCGACGACTGCGGCTGCGCGTATAAAACGGACGAGGAAAAAGCCAATGGCGCCGTGTCTATTTCGTACACCAACCAAATCGTGCAGGCGGACGAACGCCAATACCTGCGCGAATTACCGAAGCACATCCGGGTCGAACTGGAAATGCAGGAAGGAGCGCCTATTTCGCTGTTGCTTGTACACGGTAGCCCGCGTAAAATCAATGAGTATTTATTCGAAGACCGGGAGGAGAAAAGTCTGCAACGTATCCTCGAAAGCGCCAATGCAGATATTCTGTGTTTTGGACACACACACAAACCGTATCATCGGGTACTGAATTCCGGCACGGACGCGGAGCCGCATTTTCGCCACGCGGTAAACATTGGTTCGGTGGGTAAGCCGAAAGACGGCGACCCACGCGGTGGCTATGTCCTTTTGGAGCTGGACGAACACAGCCATTTGCGCAATGCAACCAGCATCCGGGTGGAGTTTGTACGGTTCGAATATAACGTGGAAATGGCGGCCCGCGCGGTGGAAGAAAGCCCTTTGCCGGATGCCTATGCGATAGCGTTGCGGGTGGCGAAATAGTACTACGGCGCGCCAACCATACCCCGCATGATTTTTAGCCTGAACATCTCCCCGATAAACTTGTTACTTTTGCTCTTCAAATAAAAATCCCGCACGGCTCATGCTTAACAACTGGCTTAAAGATATCGTGGAGCGGCATGCCTTTGGCGCGTGCCAGTACCTGGGCGAAAAAATGCACGTGGCGCCGGCCGAAGTGCGCAAGTACTTCATTTACACGTCTTTTATCACGATGGGTTCGCCTCTGATCGTCTATTTGGTCGTAGCCTTTTGGGTCAATGTCCGGCGCTATATTCGTCGGGGCCGCAGCGTATTGTGGGAATAGACTTTCCAGGTTTTTTAAACCAGGAAAGTCTTGCTGCGTTGCATCGCTCGTTTTTACCACACCATTTTCCGTACATCCACCACTTGCCCGCGCGCGTCGCGCAGCCAAACGGCGTACACTCCGTGCGTCAAGTTGGGCAGGTTTAGCGTCAGTATCTGTTCCAGTGGGGTGGATCGAAGTATTTCTCTGCCGTCCATGCTGTGCACCGATACCTGCCACTGTTCGCCTGTAGCGACGCCGATTACTTCCAGGAATACCTGCTGTTGATGGGGATGCGGCACTACGCGCAGTTGTACGCCCGTGGCGCCGAACCGCACCGAAACAATCGGGCTGTACGCGAAGACCCCGGGCTGATCCACCTGCCGAAGCCGGTAATAGTTCAACCCTGTGGAAGGCCTGGCGTCCGTGAACCGGTAATCCGTCAGCTGGTTGCTCCACTCGGAGCAGGGCGTTTGGCCCACGACTTGCCAGTGTACCGCATCGGTGCTGCGCTGGATTTCAAAAAAAGCGCAGTGGCGCTCGGTGGCGGTAGTCCACTGCAGGAGCGCCGTTTGACCCACCGTTTCGGCTGTGAAAGCTACCAGTTCCACCGGCAGATTGATGGCGGCGTTTACGGCGGCCAGTGCATCTACCCGCCCGTGGCCGAACACGTTATTGGGCAGGGAGCTGGCGTTGTCGTTTCCACAAAACGGAGACGTCGCGTAGCGGGGTACGGCGGTGTTTTCGATCAAATCTTCGAGTACATCCACCTGGCCGATCAGGTCGGGGCGCGCCGACATGATGAGCGCCGCCACGCCCGCTACGTGCGGGCCGGCCATGCTGGTACCATTCCAGGAGGCATACGTGTAGGAATTCGGGTTATTGCTGTTTCCGGTACACGAATACACGCCGACTCCCGGTGCGCTGATATCGGGTTTCATCCGGTTGCCAAACACGGTGACCGGGCCGCGGCTGCTGAAACCGGCAATAGCATCGCTGCTGTTGGTAGCGCCCACGGCAAAACTGGCTTCGAAAATGGAGGGCGGGGCGTTTACGGAACTGCAACTTGGTCCGGAGTTTCCGGCCGAGGTAACCACGAGAATTCCCGCTGCCCGCATATTCGCGATGACGGTATTCATTGTGGAGAAATTACCGCTGTTACAACCCTCCGAGGTCGGGCATCCCCAGGAATTGTTGATGACGTGCGGGGCCATGCCGGGGTTGGGGTTCAGGTTGTTCGTGTCGGTGGGTACCGTCAGCCATTCGAAACATTCGATGTAGGTCGCCGGGGTGCCGTCGCCTTCCTCCATGTTGCGGCAGCCGACCCATTTGGCATCGGGCGCTACGCCGATGGCGTCGTTGCCGACAGTGCCGGCCATAGTGCCGACGGTGTGGGTGCCGTGTCCGTCGTCGTCGCAGGGCTTTTTCAGGTTGAGTCCGCAGGAGTTAGAGCCGCCGTTGATGAGGGCGTGGATGGCGTCGTGCCAATTGTAGTTATGGTCAGCGGTGAAGCCGTTCCAGCCGCGGTACTGGTCCTTGATGGCGGGGTGTTCCCACTCGTAGCCGGTATCTTGTCCGCCCACGACCACGCCGGTCCCGGTATGCCCCAAATTCCACACATCATCGGCGTTGATTTTGGCTAATCCCCAGGTGCTGGAGTGGGGCGTGAAGCGGTCGGTAGCAGCGTCGGCGGCATCTTGTGCCGGTCGGCTGAGGTGCAGCACGGGATTGTCTTCTATTCGCCCCACTTCGGGCATTTCGGCCAGACGCAGGATCAAGTCGGGAGAACCTTTTGCCCACAGCGCATTGACGATCCAGAACGACTGCACGGGCGCACCGGCCCGGCGCAGCACCGCGCGCACGGCGCCCTGGGTGCGCTCGGCGGTTTCGAGTAAGGTTTCGTACACGTAGCGGCCCTTGTCCGCTTTGGTTCGAAAACGCGCCGCGTCGCGCACGTCGGCTTGCTCGCGCAGGATGACGAGGAACTCCGTTGTGGCGCCGGATTCGAGTTTTTTCAACAGTTCGGGAGCGATTTTTTCGGAATCCGACTGGGCCAAAGCAGAAAGGCCCGAAAAAAGCAGGAAAGCAAACAAAAGAAGCAGGCGGGCCATGGATAATTTTGACTTTTGCTGGTGGATGGGGTGGGGATGTTTTTAGCCCGACGAAAGTACGCGTTTTTGAAGTGCGCACGTAGCGTACACAAGTGCATGCACTGCGGGAGTGTTCAGAGAATTGTGTCAGTCCGTTGAGCGCAAATTTTACACAGACAAACGCAGACTGCTGCACAGACAAACACAGAGTGTAACTTATTTAAAATCAAACCTCTGTGTTTGTCTGTGCAGCAGTCTGCGTTTGTCTGTGTAAAAAATATCTCTCGGTAGGTTTGACACAGTTCTCTGAACACTCTCTGCACTGCCAACAAAAACAAAATAGCAAAACAAAACCATGAAATATCTTCTCCTCTTTGCCCTTTTCCTCGCCCTGCCCGCGTTCGTCTCGGCGCAGTGCTTCACCGCGTACCGCGATTTGGAAATAGGCGCGCTCATCGCCGACGCGAAAACGCAACAGTCGCCGCCGGAACCTGCAGCTGCCGACTCCACTCGTTGCGACGACTGCCCCGAAATGGTTTTCGTGCCCGGCGGCAGCTTCACTATGGGCTGCCAAAGCAGCACCCGCGACGGGGAATGCTACGACGACGAGAAGCCGCCGCACGAGGTGACGGTGCGGGATTTTTATATTGGCAAGTACGAAGTGACGCAGTCGGAGTGGCTGCGGGTGATGGGCAGCAATCCATCTAATTTCAAGGATTGTAACAATTGCCCGGTGGAGCAGGTGTCGTGGAACGACGTGCAGGAATACATCAAGAAATTGAATGCCCAAACCGGGAAAAAATACCGTCTGCCGACCGAGGCGGAGTGGGAGTACGCCGCCCGTGGCGGCAGCCGCTCGCAGGGGTATCGGTATAGCGGCGGGAACACGCTGGCGGATGTAGGCTTGTATGACGGTAATTCCGGCAGCAAAACAAAGCCCGTTGGTACGCGCAAAGCGAACGAATTGGGCATATACGACATGACCGGTAACGTATGGGAATGGGTAGAAGACGACTGGCACGGAAACTATACCGGCGCTCCGACGGACGGCAGTGCCTGGAGGGATAAAAGAACGGGCTCCTACCGCGTGTACCGTGGCGGCTGCTGGTTCAGCACCGCGCGCTACTGCCGGTCTGCCTGCCGCAGCGGCCACGCGCCGGCGGGCCTCGGCAACTGTGTCGGCTTCCGCCTTGCCCACCCGTCAGGAGAATAGGCACGCTGGTTTTTCTGTGTGCCGCCTCGGCGGTGTAGATGATTAGAAATTCCACACGTAGTGTACATGAAACACCTCCTCTTCTTCCTCCTCCTCCTTTCCTGCACGGCGCCGCCCCAGCCCGTTCAGCCGGCATTTTTTCACTGGAAAAACAGGCTCGCACTCTCCAGACCGGAAACGGAATTGCTCAACGATCTCGGGTGCCAAACCCTGTACCTCAAGTTTCTTGATATCGCGAAAGACCCCGACGGGACCATTCGCCCCTATTCCCTGCTGGCGGTGGACGATACCGCCGGGCTTGCCGGCCGCGTAATCATCCCCTGCGTGTTTATTACCAACAGCGTTTTTCAAGATATTTCAGAAAAAAAGCTGGACTGGCTGGCGCAAAAAACCGCGACGGCACTGGCCAATGTGGACGAGCAATTCCCTTTCCGGATTTTTTCAGCAGGCACGTCAAACCGTCAGCCCCCCTACGCCCCCCCCGAAATCCAGTTCGACTGCGACTGGACGGGCTCTACCCGCGCGGCATTCTTTTCGTTTTTGAAAAAAATACGTCTGCTCTTGCCGCCCAAAACGCGCCTGAGCGCCACCATCCGCCTGCATCAATACAAATTCCCCGACCGTACCGGCGTGCCGCCTGCCGACCGCGGTCTGCTCATGTTCTACAATACCGGCGACATTCACGATCCAGACGAGCCGAATTCGATCTTTCAACCCGCTGCCGCCGAAAAGTATCTCCACGGCGCCCCGCCCCGATACCCGTTGCCCCTCGATGTGGCCCTGCCGGTGTTTTCCTGGACACTGATCTACCGCGACGGCGACCTGTGGAAAATTGTGCCCGGCGTTGAACCCGCTCAAAACTCAAAACCCGAAACTCAAAACTCCAAACTGCCCTACCTTCGCCCGGACGATCTGGCGCGCTTCGAATCGGTGGACACTACGCTGCTGCGGCATGCGGCGGCACTGATTACCGGAATTCACCTGGCGAAAGATGCCCGCGTGGCATTCTTTCATCTGGATACCTCTACGGCGCAGCGCTACCCGGTCGGCTATTTGCAATCCTTATGCGACACCATCAACAGCAGCAGGTGAATGTACCCGCTCTCCCGCGCGAAGGAGTGGCCGGGGGGCTACTTCCGCGCATCGCCCTTCGCGCAGCGCGCATCACGCTGTTTCTCCTGCTCGCTTTCCTGCCAGCCCACCGCGCCACCCCCGACATGCCGCCGACGGGCGCGTGCGACCCCGGCGCTCCGACGTTTTCAGGCTACACGTTTCTGCTGCCCAATATCGTGAATAAAAACGCCGCTTATGCGCCGTTTTTTACCACCTGGGACGACTACTACGAGCGGTTTTACTTCAGCCAGGATATCCAGCGGGCGGATAATATCGCGGAGTGGATCGAGCGGTTTTGCGGGCTGCCGCTTCCGGCAGATGTGGAATACATCGTGTATCGGGCCAGCGAGAATGAACTGCTCGCCCTGCGCGACGTGGCGGTGGTAAAAGGCGAAGCGGCGCAACTGCCGTACACCATGGGCGGTAATACGTTTGCCGAAGTGCTCGCCTACAACGGATGCACGGAGGCCATTGACTACCTGGTGTTTGCCAAACAATGCGAGCCGCATGTAGGCAGCGGCGACGGCTGGACGCGCGCCGAACGTGACAAGGAGTTCATGCAGAGTCTGATAGAGGAAGGCAAGGCGCGGTTCATGCAAACCAAATCGCACTTTTTCCGGCAGCGCTATGCCTACCAGATCGTCCGGCTGGCGCACTATGCCGGGCAGTGGCAACAAACGGTAGATTTGTACAACTACCTGCTGCCCAAGTACGACCGCCCCAAACCCAGCATTGTTTACTACTGGACGCTGGGGCATTTGGCCGGCGCCTTGCAACGATTGGGCAAGACGGCCGAAGCAGCCTACCGCTATTCCATCATTTTCCGGCACTGTACATCCAAGCGCGTGCAAGCGTTTCGCAGTTTTTATCTGCAGGATGAAAAGGACTGGGCCCGGGCGCTGCGGTTATGCCAGAACGACACCGAGCGGGCCACGCTCTACCTCTTGCATGCGGGCACGTCCCGCACCTACCTCGTGGAGGACCTGGAAACGATTTATCGACTCGATCCGGAAAGTCCGCACCTGGAACTGTTGTTGGCAGGCACCGTGCAGCAACTGGAGCGCGTGTTTCTGCGCACGCCCGTCACCGAGCGGAAATATGGCTCCAAACGGCGGGTAGAACAGCGGGAAATGGCCGCCAAACGCCTGCTCGCACTACAAAAACTTGTGCGTCGGGTAGCCAAGGAAGGCCACACGCCCAATCCCAAACTTTGGCAAGCCCTGACCGGCTATCTCGATCTGCTGGCCGGCGACCAATATGCTGCGCAAAAAACATTCGACCTCTTGCGGGGCGCGCTGAATAAACGCAAGGACTATGATCAGGTGCTGCTCCGGCAACTGGATGTGTGGGAACTCCTGCGGGAAATCCTCGACCTCGACGGTTCTTCAGCTACAGTTGACCAGGCGCAGTTTCGAATTCGCAGTTATGCCACATTCAAGACGGTGCCCAGTTTTGAGCCCTTTTTGCAGGATTTCCTTTCAGCCCGCTATGCTGAGAGCGCGCACCCGGGCAAGGCCATACTTGCAGCGTACGACCCGTCGGCCATCATGTACAACCCGCGTCCGGATGTGCTGGACGACCTGCTGAACGTGGCCCGGTCGAGCGACCCGACCCTGCTGGAGCGCGCCATGCAGATAGACACAAACCCCAATCAGATCATTGCCAGGCTACTGGAAATCAAAGGGGCGTACCTGTTCAGTGTGGGCCAGCCCGAAGCAGCGTTGTCGGTATTGCGGGAAATACCGGCCACGGAGGAACTTCGGATGCCACGATTCAGCCCGTTTCGGGAGATTTTTGATGAAAAAATTTACCGCCCTGTCACGGATACCTTGTTGCTGACCCGTCAGGAAATTATAGAAAAACTGCTGGATTATGAATTCAGAGCCAAAGCGGCGGTGGCCATGAAAGACCCTGTCGGTTCGTGGTATTATTACCTGATCGGGCTGGGGTATTACAACATGTCGTACTTCGGCTACGAATGGGAAGCGATGGATTTTTACCGGAGCGGTCAAAACTGGAGCCGGTTGGCGCAAGGGCCTATCTTTCCGCTGCGCAATTCACCGCACGGCAACCGCGAGAATACCGACGTGAGCATTGCCCTCGGTTTTTTTGAAAGAGCCCTCGCCGAGGCCCGCAATCCGGAGCTGGCGGCCCGCGCGGCTTTTATGGCCGCCCGGTGTCAGCAAAAACAGTGGTTTTGTCATCCTGACTGTACCTATCGCCCCGGAAGTAAATTTGTGCCCATTCTCCCCGAAGCATACCGGGGCAACTACGCTCGCCTGAAACGGTACCAAAATTCGGATTTTTACAAACAAATCGTGCAGGAGTGTAAGTGGCTGGAGTATTACCAGTAGCGGCGGGTTTCAACCCGCCGAATTGGCGTATTACCAGTAGCGGCGGGTTTCAACCCGCCGAATGTTACAGGGGAGGTCCGGCGGGTTAAAACCCGCCGCTACGGGTACTAAAAAACCCTCCCCTGCGCATTCGCAAAGGAGGGCGGTATCAAAACACGCTTCAATTTGAGAATTAGAACAGCTCCAGTCCGCTGAAGTGGAATGCGCCTTCGATGGCGGCATTCTCGTCGCTGTCTGAGCCATGTACGGCGTTTTCGCCTACGCTCGTTGCGTACTTTTTGCGGATGGTGCCTTCCTCGGCATTGGCCGGGTTGGTGGCGCCGATCAGTTTGCGGAAATCTTCCACGGCATTATCTTTTTCCAAAATAGCTGCTACGATGGGGCCGCTGCTCATGAATTCGCAAAGTTCGCCGTAAAACGGGCGCTCTTTGTGTACTTCGTAAAACTGCCCGGCGCGTTCTTGGGTCATCTGGGTGAGTTTCAGCGCCACGATGCGGAAGCCCGCTGCGTTGATCATCTGGAGAATGTTGCCAATATTGCCCGCGCGCACAGCATCGGGCTTAAGCATTGTAAAAGTTCTGTTACGCATTTCTAGAAAGTATGATTGTGTTTAGAACTGCAAAGGTAGAACGAGATTTTATTCCAAATAGCCAATAGCATCGGCTTTGTTGAAAAATAATATCTTGTTTGCCGTCAAAACATGGCCGGGCGGCGTACTTTTGCAGCCGTTTTTTGGGGAGGGGTCCCTCCAGCACCAACGATCAAATTATGGAAATTCCTTCCGAACTCAAGCAGGTATTACAGTACCCGCAGAACATAGCCATCTTTTCGCACCGAAATCCCGATGGCGACGCCATTGGCAGTTCGTTGGCGATGCGGCATTACCTGGAGCAGTACGGCCACACGGTGCACGTCTTGTTCCCCTCCGAGTATCCTGCAGAGTTCGAGTTTTTACCCCAAGCCGAGGAAATACTGATTTGGGATATTCACACGGAAGAGTGCAAGCAGGTACTGGACAAGAAAAACGTTTTTATCTTTCTGGATTTCAACGCGATAAGCCGGATAGACAAACTGGGGGAGTACATCAAAAATATTCCCGGAACGCGTATCCTGATTGACCACCACCTCTACCCGGAACCCATGGCCGATTTTATGTTTTCGGAACCATCGGCCAGCAGTACGTGTGAATTGACCTACCGCTTTATGACCAGCATGGGCGACGGGCAAAAGATCAATCCTACCGTCGGGCGGTGCCTTTACGCCGGTATTGTCACAGACACAGGCTCTTTCCGCCACGCCACCAACAGCACGGTTTTTCGAATCGTAGCCGATCTTATTGACCGCGGTATGGACGACACCGACGTGCAGGACAAGATTTTTAACTCCCAAAAGGAAAAAAATCTGCGCTTGCTTGGCCACTGTCTGGTCAATCGTATGGAGTACCTGCCCGAGTACCGAACAGCGTTCATCTGGCTCACGCGCAAGGATTACGAAGACTTTGAAATTCAGCGTGGCGACACCGAGGGCATTGTCAACTACCTGCTTTCGATCCGCGATGTACGTCTGGCAGCCTTCATCCACAACCAACCGACCATTGTCAAACTTAGCCTGCGCTCCAAAGGTGATCTGGATGTGCAGGAAATCTGCCGCACGCACTTCAACGGCGGTGGACATAGAAATGCCTCCGGAGCCTACTCGCACGACAACCTCAAGGCAACTATCCAGAAATTCAAGGATTTACTGCCGCTCTACAAAGATGCCTTATTGAAAAAAGGTTAGAATATTTCCGGGTTTGAGGGTTTCTGGTTAGAAGGTTAATTTTCAATCGAATCAATCGAATCAATCGAATCAATCGAATTAATCGAATCAATTAAATCACATCACGATTTTATGCGCAATTTTCTTTTCATCGCCTTGGCTGCCAGTGTGGTATCTTTCACTGCCTGCCAATCTGAAGGCATTCAAACCGAACATGGTTTTCGGTTTATGAACCACACCAACAAAGGCGGCCAAAAGCCGCAACCCGGCGAGACTGTTCTGGTACAGAGCTACGTCTGGATCGGCGACTCCCTGCTTTCCAGCTCGCAAAAGAACTTCGGCGGCCCGCGGGAGTACAACTTGTTTCTGAAAGATGATTTGCCCAAGCGCGTACCTGCTCTGTATGATGCCGTGCTGCTTATGGGCGAAGGAGACAGCGCCACCATCTTCGAAACGATTGATACGTTCCTTCAAAAATTTGTTCCTCCAAGTCTCAAGGACGCCAAAGAAGTTCGCCACGAACTGGTGCTGATTGATGTCATCACCAAAGCGGAGAAAGACAAAGCCCAGGCAGAAGTCGAAGCCAAGTTTATCTCGGTGCAGAACAAAGCCCAGGAAGCGGTCAAAAGTTACACGGGCGGCAATCTGGCCGGTGTAACCACCACGGCTTCCGGTCTGAAAATCGTTGTTGAAGACAAGGGAAGTGGCGCAGCTATTACCCCTGGCGAGCAAGTCAAGGTACACTACTACGGCTGCCTGACCAATGGCACGATGTTCGACAACTCCTACCAGCGCGGCGAAGCGTATCCTTTCCCCGCCGGCGTTGGCCAGATGATTCCCGGCTTCGACGAAGGCGTGATGATGCTCAACCGTGGCGGCAAAGCACTCCTCTTTATTCCTTCCAAACTCGGCTACGGTGACCAGGCCGCAGGACAAATTCCGCCAAACTCGGAACTTGTGTTCTACATCGAAGTTATGTAAAATTGGGTTGAGGGGAGTTGAGAAGGTTGATAGAGGTTTATAGAAGGTTGAGAGGTTGAGTTTTTCGAAACGCCGGCATTTTCCCTCTCAACCTTCTCAACTCCCCTCAACCTTCTCAACTCCCCTCAACCTTCTCAACTCCCCTCAACCTTTTAAAATAAAACCGTTTCCAGCATGACTATCGAACAGCTCAAGGAGTTGAAGGATAAACTGGCGGTCCTGAGGAGGTATCTTTGACGTGGACAACCGGCTCCGCGAAATTGAAGACCTGACCAGCCAGACCCTCGACCCAAACTTTTGGAATGACCCCAAACGCGCCGAAGGCATTCAGCGCAAAATCGGACTCAGCAAAAACTGGGTGGATGACTACAACGAAATTGCCCGCGAGGTAGATGACCTCGAAGGGCTTTTTGAATTTCAGAAAGAAGGCATGACCACGGAAGAGGAGGTAAATGCCCAGTATGCCCGTACATCCGAAATACTGGCCGATGCCGAATTTCGCAGCACGCTGAACCAAAAAGAAGACTCCATGAACGCCGTGCTCAACATCAATGCGGGCGCCGGCGGTACCGAGGCTTGTGACTGGTCGGCGATGCTCCTCCGCATGTACAAAATGTGGGCGGAGAAGGCCGGTTTCAAAGTCAACGAACTTTTTGAACAAGAGGGCGAAGCCGCCGGAATCAAATCGGCGAGTATTGAAATTCGCGGCGACTATGCCTACGGCTGGCTCAAAGGCGAAAACGGCGTTCACCGCCTCGTGCGCATCAGCCCGTTCAACGCCCAGGGCAAACGCCAGACCTCGTTTTCCTCTGTTTTTGTCTATCCGCTGGTGGAAGACGACAGCATCGAAATCGTCATCAAACCCGACGATATCGAGATGGACGTATTCCGCGCATCGGGCGCCGGTGGCCAGCACGTAAACCGTACCGAGTCGGCCGTGCGCCTGCGCCACTTGCCCTCCGGAGTAGTGGTGGAATGCCAGGCCGAGCGTAGTCAGCACCAAAACCGCGACCGCGCTATGCAAATGCTCAAAAGCCGCCTTTACGAAATTGAAGTACGCAAACGCCAGGAAGAAAAAGACAAAGTGGAAGCCGGCAAGTCCAAAATTGAGTGGGGTAGCCAAATCCGCTCGTATGTGCTGGACGACCGCTGGGTGAAAGACCTGCGCAGCGGACACAAAGTGCACAACCCCGACGCCGTACTCGACGGCGAACTCAACGGGTTCCTCAAAGCCTATCTGATGTGGAAAAGTAACCCCACGCCGGTTGAAGAAGAGGAATGACGCCGTAAAAGGTACCATTTAAAAATAACTGAACCGTCTGCACGAACTTGTTCGTCTGACGGTTCAGCTGTTTGGGGCCATGCGGAAGATTGAGAATGCTCCTGAAATTGGTGATATGTTATTTACTTTTGCATAAAAAACAGCCGATATGGGTAATCTCATTCAGCACTTGCACATTCAAAACTTTAAGTCTGTTCGCGACCTCTCGCTGGAGTGCAATCGGATCAATATCTTTATCGGCAAGCCGAATGCTGGCAAGTCAAATTTGTTGGAGGCGATTTCATTGTTGGGTGTTAGCTATGGCGATAACGGTTCATCGGGCACATTTTTGGAATCTTTTATCCGATACAAGGCAATTGTACATTTATTCAACAATTTCAATGTTCGTACCCCAATCGAAGTTAATGCTGATAGCCAAACCATTGCACAGCTGATTTTTGAAAGGAATGTTGAGTATAATACTGATTTTAAATTTTCATTAGCTGGCGTGAACGGCAAAGCAAGACTGTTCATATCACCCCTTATAGTTAATTTATCCTCAAATGGGGATCGCAGAACTGCTTCATCTCGTGATCCGAAACCCAAGTCCAGCCCTGTAAAAAAATATGAATTTCGCGGATTAAAAGAGGGGAACCAAAATGGCTTTTCTCTTCAGCCTCCATTTGGCGATAACTTTTATTCAGTAGTGGAAAGCACACCTAAATTGCGTGAGGAGATACAGGAATTTCTAAAACCAAACGGCTTAGAGTTTCTTCTCGATGTGGAGGCGCAGCGTATGGCCGTTGTCCAAAAAATGGAGGATACGCTCCTAAGTTTTCCCCTCCACCTTGTCCCCGATACCTTCCAACGCTATATCTTCCATCTTGCAGCGATCATGTCCAACAGCAACTCGGTGCTGTTATTCGAGGAGCCGGAGTCACACTCGTATGCACCGTATGTGCATCAACTGGCACAGCATATCCTAAATGATGAAGGCGGTAATCAATACTTTATCACCACACACAGCCCGTATTTTTTGCTACCACTCATGCAGGAAGGAAAAGACGTTGCCGTGTTTGCTACCTGGTTTGAAGATTACCAGACCCATGCACGGCAGCTTTCGCAGGAAGAGATACGCGAAATGCTTGACTACGGAGTGGATGTATTTTTGAATCTGGACCATTTTACCGCCCCTGCATGAGTAACCATTACCAAATTATACCCGAATGTTATGCCGATACGGTGTTGGTTGAGATGCTCGGATTTGAGCGCCCTAACCACCAACAGGGTATAGGGAAAGTATTTTCTTCTTTGGCGAAAAATCTTGAAAAACGCGCTGCAGTCGGCATAATTGACGACGATAAAGAGAAGCCAAAAGCCTTGGATAGTTTTGACATACTCGATGAGCGTCATGGTATCAAGCGCCTTATCAATGGCAAGCATACCATACTTGTCATTTGCCCTGCCTTTGAAGACTGGGTATTTGAAAACGCCCGTCAAATACAAGTTGATCCAGCCAAATTTGGCTTTCCATCGCCTAAGGCTTTCCGAAATGCAAGCAAAAACATAAATGCCCGTGGTAATCAGTCCCTCAAACAATTTTTAAATACACTCAAACAAAAAGAAGCCCCGGGCTTTGTCCATCTAAAGGATTGGATTTGCGAAGCAGTTGGTATTGATCAAACCAATATTTCATAACTTTTCCAAACTGTCGTTGTCAACCATATTGAGGGTAACCCGCTTAAAACACCCACTTTAGAAACCGTGGCAGTGCGCGTCCCCAGGTGATCGGATCATGCGTGCCGCCCTCCATTTCGAAGTACTGGATTTGTTTGTCGGGGTAGCCGCGTTCCCGGAGGAGGTCAATGAGGTGGAGGGTGTCGTCAATGGCGTCAATGATGCCATTGTTGTTGCGATCATCGGCTTCGTCGAGGGTGCCGGCCTGGAACCAGAAGCGCTGGTGATTGGGCCTCGGTTCGGACGATTTGAGCAGGATATCGTGCATGATGCGGTCGGCATCGGGATTGGCTGGATCTACGTCAGACCAGCGCCACCACAGCGCGCCGGAGAAAACGCCCGCGGCGCCAAACACCTCCGGATGCCCCCATACGATATCCAGTGCGGATAAGGCGCCGAGGGAAAATCCTGAAAAAACATTGTCCTCTGGACGTTCGGACAGGCGCCATTTGTCGCGCAGGTGCGGCAGTAATTCGGTCAGGATATAATCGCGGTACTGTGGCGCCTTATCGCCCCGGCCTTTGTAGTCGGGTTGTCGGCTGCAGCCGTATTCGTGTTTCCTGCCCGGACCGGCATGTATGCCTGCCACCACGACTGGTGGGATGGCATTCAGAAAATACATCGTTTCGAGGGTAAGCGCGAGGTTAGCCGAGGCTAAGTCCTGCCCGTCATTAAAAAGCAGCAGCGGGTAGCGGCGGTCCGGTTCAGTGTGGTAACCGTGCGGCAAGTAAATATCTACATCAATATGCCGGTGCAGGTGGCGCGAGTATTCCCGACGGATTTGACGCGGGATGATAGCGGTATTCATGTGTGTAGCGGTAGACTTTATTCCGCCGTAGTTTTATGCGTAACGCGACGGACTTTAGTCCGCCGTGGGTTCGCTGGATTTTCGTTTAAAAAAGCCACGTTTTTTGTTGGGAGGCGTAGCTTCTTCCGTGCCCTCGTGGGGCGTTTCGGCAGCGGCAAGGGCCTGGATTTTCTTACGCTCTCTGCGCTTGCGCCATTGATTCTGGGTGAAATTGACCAGCATGGGTGCCGCTGTCGCCAGCACTCCGCTCCACCAGGGACTGATACCGGCTACTTTGCTAATGGCTCCAATAGCCGACGCGCCGGCAGACGGTTGTTTGTCGTTGCCCTGAAACAATTGACTGAGCTGCTTCGGTATCGAAAACTTGTTGTCAACGAAAGTACTCAATTCCGTTCGGGTGCGGTCTGCACTGATGCGCAGTTCCTTCTCTACGATCTGAATTTGTGCCTGGACCCGCGCTTTTTCTTCCAGGAGGTCTTCTAAATTATTAATCTTATTAGTGGTCATAGTTTGGGTGGATTATTTGAAAAATGCGCTAATGATGCTCGTCAGCAGGGGGTTCGTCAACCAACGTTCTTTGAACAGCATGACGAGAATCGCCAGTACGATGTAAAATCCGCCCACGAATAAAAATGCTGTCGCGTACGATCCCCACAGGTTTCCCAGATAAAAAACGGCGCCCAGCGAGAGCATTAGCAAGGCGATGAGCGCCAGGGCTGCAATGGCTAAAGAGGCAAAAAGAGACGAAGCTACTTTGGCAATGTGCTCTGCCATGTCGAGGCGAAAATAATCTACTTGCAACTTGACGTACTCCCGGATGTATTCGGCAGTTTCGCCGGCAGATTCGAGCAACGGTTCACTATCTTTCATGGTTTATGTTGGTTGAAATGGTCAAGAAAGGTATATTGGATAAGTGTTTTATATTTTGGGTATTGCGCCGGCAGCAGCAAATTTCTGTTGTAAACGCAAACGGGCCTTTCCCATGCCGGATTCAAATGTCGTTTCGGCATCCTCAATTGCGTCTCGAATATCTTCTCCGACTGTGGAGGCAGTGTCTTCGATCTCGTCATCCAAATTGGCCACTTGTGCCAAGCCGTTTTCCACGGCGGTACTCAATGTACTCATCAAGCCGCCCAATTGTTCTTGGGCAGATTCGCTGAGGTTCTGCAAAAGGTCGTCCAGATGATCGCTGAGGGTGTCGCGCAAGGCATTGCCTTTTTCGGAGTTAACATACATGCCAAAAGCAATGCCGGCAGCAGCTCCTGCCAGAAAATAAAGCCCGCGGGTGATAGTTTCGTTTTTCATATTGTTATGGTTATAGTGGGTTCATACCCACCCAAGGTTCACGGTAGAGGCAGGTTTTAACCCGCCGAAGATATTCATTTTTTATCAGTATCTGAAGGTTTTAACCCGCAGAATTTCTATTTAGCACCATTTCCACAGCCCGTTCCAATTGCTGTTCTTCGGAGAGTAACGTATTATCTATGATAATTGCATCTTCAGCGCGGCGTAAAGGGCTGTCGGCGCGGTTGGAGTCTATGTGGTCGCGCGTTTCCAGGTTTTGTCGGATATCATCCCAGTCGGCATCTATGCCTTTGGCAGCCAGTTCGAGGTGGCGGCGGCTGGTGCGGACGTCCACGTCGGCGGTAAGGAAAATTTTCACATCCGCATCCGGGAATACTACCGTTCCAATGTCACGGCCGTCCGCAACAATACCCCGCCGCTCACCCAAGGCTTTTTGCTGGGCCACCATGGCGCGTCGAACGGACGAAATCGTTGATACCGGACTGACATGCTGACTTACATACATTTCCCGGATATCGCGCTCCACGTCTTTGCCATTCAAAAACGTGTGGTTTTGTCCGTCAATGCGTTCAAAATGAATGTCAATATGTTTCAGTGCTTCATCCACAGCAGCGGGATTGTGGTAATCAATACCGTTTTCCAAAAAGTATAACGTCACAGCGCGATACATGGCGCCTGTATCCAGATAGGCATAGTGCAAGGCTTTCGCCAACCCCTTTGCCAAAGTGCTTTTGCCGCACGAGGAGTGGCCATCAATAGCAATGATTAATTTCAAACGATTCGAGTTTTGCGTTTTGAGTTGGGCAAAGGTGAGGATTTTATCGCCTGCATGAAAAGGTTTGTGTCACCATGAGGGCTGATTTTGGCTATTTTTTGCAAGGCAGGAGCTGGCGCGTGTGTTTTTTTGAATGATGGTGAAATAGTGGATTTCTACGGATTCTCTCCACATTTGCCGCACATGAACGATAAGTCAAATATTGGGCTCAACCAGAACCAACTGCGCAAACGCTAAATGCCCGCCATATTTCTCCAAATCCTGCTTGGCCTTTTTATCGCAGCTACTTTCGTACAAATAGCCGCCTGGCTGGGCATTTTCATGCGCCTGGCAACGTATCATCCGCCGCCGGCCGCTCAAAACTCAAAACTCAAAACTCAAAACTCGAAACTTACCGTCCTGCTCTGCGCCCGGAACGAAGCCGCGAATCTGCGTCAAAACTTGCCCTTTGTGCTGGAGCAACAATACCCGGATTTTGAAGTGGTGGTGGTGGACGATGATTCCACCGACGACACGCTGGCGGTGTTGCAGTCTTTTCAACAAAAATATGCGCACCTCCGGGTGCTCCGCGTTTCGCCTAAAAACCGCCCCGGCAAAAAATATGCTCTCGCGCAGGGTATCGCCGCCGCCCGCAGCGAATACCTCGTTTTTACCGATGCCGATTGCCGACCTGCCGACCCCCAATGGCTGGAATTGCTGCACACTACCCAACTTGCAACACGCGAGACACCAAACCTGGAGCCGGAAATTGTACTCGGCTACGCCCCGTACCGTTCCGCCCCGGGCGTGCTCAATCGCTGGATTCGTTTTGAAACCGTACAGACCGCCATGCAGTACTTTTCTTTTGCCCGCACGGGTTTTCCCTACATGGGGGTGGGACGCAACCTGGCCTGGAAGAAAACGTTGTTCGAGCGCGTGGGCGGATTTGCCGGCCATGCCGACATACCTTCCGGCGACGATGATCTGTTGGTGAATGCTGCCGCGCACGCCGGAAACACAGCTATTTGTCTGGATCCCGGAGCATTTGTGTTTTCGGAGGGCGAAAAAACCTGGCGCGACTGGTGGCGCCAAAAGCAGCGCCACCTCGCTGCGGGCACCCGGTACCGTCCCTTGCACCAGGCCGTTTTAGGCATTTTGGCCTTGAGCCATGTCCTCCATTATTTTTTGTTAATACCCCTGTGCTTTTTCGGGTTTGGCACAATTTGTGTTTCATTATGGGCTATTCGGATGGCCCCCGCCTTCCTTATTTATTGGAAAATTCTGCGCCAATTCCGCGAAGAGCAACTCCTTTTCTGGTTTCCATTGCTCGACGCGCTATTGGTTTTTTATTACGCGGCCGTTGTGCCGCCGGCTTTAATCCGTTCCAATAGTTTAATCTCATGGAAGTAATTGCAGGTCCCGGTCAGATCCTCCCATCTGTACCGGGACTTTGTTTTTTTGCCCCTCATCGGTTAAAACTGCGCTCAAAAACGCCTTCATTTCCGCGGTCATCGGTGACAACGAGTCGGAGTTTGTGTTCGCCGGGGCCGATTCGCCCGTCAAAATAGTGGGTTAGACGGGCGCGTTTGCGGTCGTACTCAAACAGTATCCATTTTCCGTCCACCGTAGCGCGGTACCGAAGCCCGCGGGCATTGCCGTCGGTACCAAAGTTGTCATTCAGCACAAACGACAGGGTATTTTTTTTGCGCATATCCGGCGCGAAGACAACAGTTCGGATCGTCGGGGGGGTGGTATCCACCATGACGCTATAGCTGCCGAAGGTTCGTATCCGCGTTTCCAGTTTATTTTCTTTCCAGGTGCCGCCGCAGTTGGTCGGGCGTCCGTTGCCGACCCGCGCAATCACAGCCTTGGGTTGCAGGTATTCCGGCAGGTTGTCGGGGCGTATCGTAAGGATACTATATCGGTGTAGTGGTGCGGTTTCGTCGTGTACCTGGTGCACGGGCGCATACAGGCCCTGTCGGGCTGGTGTGGTGGTGTACCGAAAAAAGAGGGTTTCGTACAGCGTGCCTTTGGGGAAAGTCATCGAGAAGCCATCCATATCCACGCGGCTGTCCACGTCGTAGGGGAGTTCGAACTGGTAAGGCACGAGGGGAATCGGAGCGGGATCGTCGCGCAGTACCCAAAAGATAATGGTGGAGGTATTGTCGTGCGCGTCGGTAGCTTTGATGGTAATTTTAGTTGGTTTTTCTTTAAAAATGGGCACCGCGCCAAGATTCTCGGTGTGGGCGTAGTTGGAAAGCCGGTCGCCGGGCAGCACAAAGCAGCGGTGAAACCACGCGTCATAACGTTTGTAGGCACTGTAGTCGGTGTGGGCATTGAGGTAGCGGGATTCGTCGAAGTTAATTTCGCCGGCACGCCAGTGAAACGCCACCTGGTCATTTGCGAGTAGCGTGAGCGTATAGAGCCCGTTTTTGTTTACGATATTTCCGGTCATCTGGTCGAAAGCTTTCAGCCCAAAACCCACGCGCCAGGCGGCGATGCGCACGGTGTCGCCGGCCTTTGGGCCAAAGGAGCCATCTTTGCGCAGTTCGATTGGGAAAGGCTGTTGATGAATGACCTCGCGTTTTTCGTTCAGGAAATAGGCTTTCATGTCGCGCAGTTCCGGTGGCGTGCGGTCTTGTACGGGAAAGCCAAACAAGAGCGGATTGAGCGCTTTCTGGTTGGTGGTTCGCCGTATTTCGAAATGCAGGTGTGGGCCTTCGGAACTGCCGGAATTGCCCAGAACACCGATTTGATCTCCTTTTTTTACGGGAAATGTCGCAGCGCCGGGGTACAGGTCCACCTCGAAGCGCTCCCGTTTGTACTGGGCGGCTTTGACGTATGCGGCTACGGCTGGACTGAATTTGTCGAGGTGGGCATAGAGCGTTGTATAGCCGTTGGGATGCTTGAGGTACAGCACGTTGCCGTAGCCGCCTTCTTGTACCCGGATTCGGTGGATATACCCGGCTGCTGCGGCCACAATAGGTGCTCCTCCGCTGCCCGTGTTGCTGCTAATGTCAATACCAGTATGGAAATGGTTGGCGCGCAACTCTCCAAAAGACCCGGAAATACGCAGGCCTTCGGCGCGCACAGGCATCTGGAAATAACCCTGTGGGAAGGGCTCTTCAGTAAAAAATCGCGTCTCCGCAGTAAGAAAAACCAGGCATGACAGGCTCAATAAAATATGAATCGTTATATTTCGCATAGTTTATAATCGGTTGTGAGCGGATGAGAAGGGGTGTAAAGGCTTACGCATCGGTATATCTTTGCGCTGCACAAGGTCACAAATTATCTGGAATCCATGTTGAACATCATTGAGGTACTTTCCAATTTCCACCCTGCCGTTCAGGCGCTTATTGCCACGTTATTTACATGGGGCGTGACGGCCGCCGGCGCTTCTCTGGTATTTTTTTTCAAAACAGTTAGCCAGAAAGTGATGGACGCCATGATGGGATTTGCTGCGGGCGTAATGATTGCTGCCAGCTTTTGGTCGTTGCTGGCGCCGGCCATTGAGATGAGCGAGCAGGTCAGCGATTTGCCCAAATGGGCGCCGGCACTGATCGGATTTCTTGCAGGCGGTATTTTTCTTTCTTTGGTGGACAAGGTGCTTCCGCACTTGCATCCCAGCCTGGCCATCGAACAGGCAGAAGGGATCACAACCAGTTGGCGTCGAAGCGTGCTGCTGGTGCTGGCCATCACACTGCACAATATCCCGGAAGGACTGGCGGTAGGCGTGGCGTTCGGGGCGGTGGCCTACGGACTTCCTTCGGCTACGCTCGGCGCGGCAGTTGCGTTGGCGATCGGGATCGGGCTGCAAAATTTTCCGGAGGGTACTGCCGTGTCCGTGCCGCTGCGCCGGGAAGGAATGTCCCGAGGCAAAGCCTTTTGGTACGGACAACTATCGGGCGTTGTGGAGCCCGTTTTTGGCGTCATTGGCGCGTTGGCGGTCATGTCTGCCCAATCTTTTTTACCCTACGCGCTCGCTTTTGCGGCCGGAGCTATGCTTTTTGTCGTCATCGAAGAACTGATCCCCGAGTCGCAGCGGGCAGGCAATACCGACCTGGCAACAATGGCTACCCTGGCCGGATTTAGCGTGATGATGGTACTGGATGTAGCACTTGGGTAAGTGATTGCTCACATATTTAGAAGGTTGTATTTTATGAAAACAAACAACAGACCTGCGAAGCGCATGGTGGGCTGGCTCATTCTCGCAGCTGTGCTCCAGTTCGCAGCGTGCGCGCCTACCTTCCAAAAAGGCTACAAACAATACACCCGGCGCGATTACGCCAGCGCAATACCCATTTTCGAGCGCTATCAAGCGCACCCAAAATACGCCCCCGCAGCCCGTTTTTTTCTGGGAAAAATACAACTCGCCAATACCCGCGACTTGCCCGGTCTTTTGGCGCTCGACCACGAACTGGCTGCTGCCGACACGCTCTTTCGGCAGCTGTCCACCAAACCTGCGGCCCGCCTGACGCGCAAATTCGCTGTGGACACTGCGGCATTTCTCGACCTGCGCGAGCAAACCCAACGCTGGGCGGTGGCCGGTACCCGATCGCGCGGCACATTGCCCGCGCTTGATTCACTGCTCGGGGGAATGCCGCGTCCCCTGCCCGGTATTCGGCCCGAGGTAGCAGCTGCTCGTACCAACATCGTGAATGCCCACCTTGAAACCACCGACTACGATACCATGACGGCTATTTTGCGGCGCTATATTGACGCGGTGCTGCCTGAAAACTACGGCCACACCCGCCGCATGGACGATGATCTCTGGCCCGCTTTTTTACAAAAATACAGCCCCTGCGAACTCGACCGGTTTGCCGGCGAACACCGGCACACCTTCGCCGGGCGCGATTGCTGGCGCGAGGAGGTGCGGGCATTATTGTGTGCGGGTCACTTGCCTGACCTGCTTGGTTTTCACGCCAAAAACCGCTGGACAGCACTGGAAATCGTACTGCTGAATGCCGTTGCCGGCTTGTCCTCCGACAGTGCCGTAGTGGCCGAACTGACCCCGACGCAACAACAACACCTGCACGACCTGCGCACCCGCACGACCTTGCGCCACCAACTGATCAACGGTGCCGCAGTTCGCGACACAGCGGCTACTCTGGAACAGGTACTGGCGTACATCATGCGTTATGCCCCTCGTTTCTCGGCCTACCGCCTCCTGGAAGAAGGGGTACAGTTTTTCCTCAATGGCCGCTACTACGCCAGTGCCATTGCGCTGCTGGAAGGCGCACGCCCCTATTTCCCGGATACTCTGCCGACAGGTTGCAACTCCGATTTCGATTACCAGCGCCGGGTAAAACCCGGAATTGACGGCAAACTGACCATCATTCGACGACCGGACAAAACGGTGACCCGACGACCACTTGCCACACTAAACACCCCGACGGGCGATGAATACAGCCCCGTCGTGCGGTCCGACGGACGGGAGATTTTCTTCGCCGGGAAAAACCGCCCGGACAATATCGCGGGCACGGATGTATTCACCGCCCGCTGGGACAACGACAAACAGGACTGGGGCACGCCCGTTCTCGTACGGGTGTTTTCCGGTCCCGGTCGCTATGTTCCGCTGTCGCTCACGGGCGATGGACTTCTTTTGCTCCTGACGGTCAATGACCGCCTGCACACCAGTCGCCGTACCGCCGCCGACACTCCGTGGAGCGCACCGACACCGCTGCCGGTGACCGGCATCGCCGTGCTCGGCAAGGGCTGTCTGAGCGCCGACGGCAATATCCTCCTACTGGAGGGCGCCTATTCGGCCGGAAGCGCTACGCAAGCGCCCGATCTGGATCTGTTTGTCAGCCACCGCGACCCGACTACCGGCGTCTGGAGTACCCCGACGGCGCTCGGCGCCGACATCAACACCGACGGCCAGGATACCGCACCGTTTCTCCTGCCCGACAACCGTACACTTTTTTACACCAGCACCGGCTATCCCGGGTTGGGCCAGGGCGATGTGTTTAAGTCCCGCCGTACCCGCGACGGCTGGACGTACTGGGTTTATCCGGAGAACATGGGTAAAGAACTGAACGATATTTACCCGCACAGCGGGTTCACCACTGTGGCGCCCGATGGGCTGCGGGCGTGGATGAGCGCGGAAGGAGAGTTGTGGGTGGTTGAAATGTAAAAGGGGGCGCGTCACGTATGGACAACCTTGCCACCTGCGAAAGTCCATTTTCCGACGAGCGAGCGCTCGTAGGCGTTTCGGTAAAGTATGTCGAGGAATTCCTGGCGGGGGATGTTGCGCGCGCCGAGACTACCGAGGTGCGCGGTTTCCTGCTGGCAGTCAATGAGGTTGAAACCGGACTGTTCCAGTGCCCGCGCGAAGGTGATGAACCCTGCTTTTGAAGCATTGGGCACGTTGGAAAACATACTTTCTCCGAAAAAAACACGTCCCAGGGCCAGTCCGTACAGTCCGCCAACCAGTTCGCCGTCCTGCCAAACTTCCACGGAATGCGCTATGCCCTGGCGGTGCAATTCCAGATACCCTTCCACGAATGATTCCGCAATCCAGGAGCCGTCCTGCCCGGCACGCGGTGTTTGGGCGCAAGCCCGAATTACTCGTTCGAAGCAGGTGTCGAGCGAGTATTCGAATTTGTTTTGGTTAAAAATGGAGCGCATACTCTTGTGTACCTTGAGTTCGGTGGGGAAGAGTACACAGCGCGGGTCGGGGGAATACCAGTAGAAACTACCCTCGTCCTCGAACCAGGGAAAAATGCCGTTTCGGTAAGCCAGAATCAGGCGATCCGGGCTAAGGTCGCCACCGACAGCCAACAACCCGCCCGGTTCTGCCAGGGTAGGGTGGGGGAACGTGAGTTCTGTTTCGCTGATCCAGAAAACGGGCATGGACGGTTATTGGAGGGCTATAGAAAAGACCCAGGCGTAGTCGCAGGGGGGGGCGCTGCGGAGTTCTTTGGACAGTTGCACGTACATGTCGGCGCCGTCGCATTTCCAGGAAAGCGGCTGTGCGTGTCCGAGCAAGCGTACCGTGCTGCGTTTTGCCGGACAAATATTTTTGAGGATGATCTGTTCCGGCATTTGCGGGTCCTTTTCATCGGCCAGATACAGGGCGTACAGGGTGTTGCCTTTTTGGGTGAAGGCAATATTGTCCTGTCGGAAAATGCCGCTTTCCGGTGTTTTTGTGCCGTAAATGGCGGTGCTGTTCACGTCCATCCAGGCGCCAATGGCTTGCAGGCGTTCGTAGGCTTCGGGGTGCCAGGCGCCATCGGGGCCGGGCGCAATATTGAGCAGCAGGTTGCCGCCTTTGCTGACGATATCGCAGAGCATATGCACCAGTTGGCGCGGGCTTTTGTAATTTTCCCTGGGCACGTAGGACCACGAGCCGCCCATCGTCATGCAGGTTTCCCAAGGCACGCCGAGGGGTTCCTTCGGGATGCCCTGCTCGGGCGTGAGGTAGTTTTCGAATGCGCCGGGAATCCAGCGATCCACAACCATGATGCCGGGTTGCTGCTGCCGGGCCATGGCGGCGATGCGGGGCATATCCACGTCCTGGCCTTCGGGGATACCGCGTTGCCAGGATTCTGTGCGGTCAATTGTGGCGGCAGGGCGCACCCAGGCCCCGTCAAGCCAGAGCAAATCCAACCGGCCGTAGTCGGTGCAGAGTTCCTCCAACTGATTGTATGTAAAATCTCGGAAGCGTTGGTAGCGGTCGGGGTATTTATTCAGGTCGTAACTGATGTTGCGGTCTTTGGGTGGAAAATAAGGCCACCAAAAATCCGGACTGTGCCAGTCGGGTTTGGAAAAATAAGCGCCCACTTTGAAATCTGTTTTCCGAAAGGCGTCGAAAATTTCTTTGGCCACATTGGCACGCGGGTTGGAAGCAAACGGGCACTGTGCGTCGGTAATTTTATAGGTGGTTTGGCGGGTATCGAACATACAAAACCCATCGTGGTGTTTGGTGGTAAACACCATGTAGCGCATGCCGGCTGCCCGGGCAGCGGCGGCCCATCTTGCCGGGTCAAACTGTGTCGGGTTGAACGTGGTTTGCAGGTTCTCGTAGGCAGTTTTGTAGGTGTACCAATCGGCGGCATGGGGCCCGCGGCGTTCGCACCAGCCTTCGTCCTCGGGGCAAAGGCTCCAACTTTCCACGATGCCCCATTGGCTATACGTGCCCCAGTGCATGAGCAGGCCGAATTTCAGGTCTTGCCATTCCGCCAGGTTTTTCTGCACCAGCGCATCGGTGGGCGGTACGTACAGGCGGGCATGGTGTTGGGCCGAAAGCGAGAGGGGGAGCAGTACAGCAAACAGGAAACGAAGGATAAACATGGCGACAAAAAAATTTTAGGCAGTTTACAGCTCCGGGGGCGGAGGCACGGCGGTTGATTTTATCGCAGCAAAGATAGTCGGAGCAATGTGGTTTTGCCCCCTGGGTACCTAACGGCTTGAAAACCATTGGAGGCCGAAAACCCTGCGCTGACCCGGCATTACAGGCGTTTCATCGAGAACCAGTCTGGTTGCTGCAACCCCGAAGGGGGGCTTTGTGTCTGTATGGACGAAACAAAAACAATTTAATACTTGAGCTATGAAAACAAAATTCGTTTTGACGCTTGCCCTGCTGTTGGGCATCAATGCTTCCTACTGGGCACAATCAGCTTCTGTGCCAACCGACCCGCAGCACCCGTATGTGGAGGTAGTTGTCACACAAGATAAAATTTGGCTGCTGCCGGATGAGGCGCCCATGGAGAAACTCCCGGTGCAAGTGATGTCCGCCGACGGTAAAGTAGTGCTGCAAAAAGTGTTTTCTGCAGATACGGAGGATTGGTCGCTGGACGTAACCAACCTGGCTGCCGGCAAGTATAAAATCCTGATCGGTTCCAATCAGACGGAATACCTGAACAAACAGGGGGGCTCGAAGGGGTTGCTTTGAAATAGTACTAATAAATAAACACAAGGGTTTGGGCCGGCAAAGCATTGCGCTTCGCCGGCCTTTTTTCTTTTCACCTTATCCCCCTTCCTTCTCCGACATCCTTGCCCTACCTTTGCCCTCCCAAATTACAACCCATACTTCGTAAATCGTACTGCACAAGCCATGTTTGACAGTTTAAGCGACCGCCTCGAATCGGCGTTCAAAGTACTTAAGGGCAGCAATCGTATCACCGAACTGAACGTCGCGGAAAGCATCAAGGAAATCCGCCGTGCACTTGTTTCGGCAGACGTAAACTACAAAATCGCCAAGGAATTCACCGACAAGGTGAAGGAAAAGGCGCTCGGCACCGAGAATGTGCTGCGCAACGTGAACCCGGGCCAATTGATGGTCAAGATCGTCATGGACGAACTAACCGACCTTATGGGCGGACAGTCCGTGGGCATCAACGTGAAAGGCAATCCGGGAATCGTGCTGGTAGCCGGTCTTCAGGGCAGTGGTAAAACGACCTTCTGCGGCAAACTTGCCCGCTACCTGAAGGAAAATCGCAAGCTATCGCCCCTGCTCGTGGCTTGCGACGTATACCGTCCGGCCGCTATTGACCAGTTGGGTGTGCTTGGCGAGAGCCTCAACGTTTCTGTTTACAAGGAAGAAGAAAATAAAAACCCGGTCGAGATTGCCCGTAATGCGATCAAACACGCCAAAGCGCACGGCCACCAGGTTGTTATTGTGGACACCGCCGGTCGCCTCGCAGTAGACGAGGCCATGATGGCCGAGGTGGAAGCGATAAAAGCTGCTATTAGTCCAACGGAAACGCTGTTTGTGGTGGACTCCATGACGGGTCAGGACGCGGTGAATACGGCCGAGGCGTTCAACCAACGCATTAACTATGACGGCGTAGTACTCACCAAGCTCGACGGTGATACCCGCGGTGGCGCTGCACTTTCCATCAAATACACGGTGGGCAAGCCCATCAAGTTTGCCTCGCTGGGTGAAAAACTCGATGCACTCGACGTGTTCTACCCTGATCGTATGGCACAGCGCATACTCGGTATGGGCGACATTGTGTCGCTGGTGGAGAAGGCGCAGTTTGAGATGGACGATGAGGAGGCCAAGCGGGTAGAGAAGCGCATCAAACAGAACAAGTTTGACTTCAACGACTTTCTTGGCCAGATGCAGCAAATCAAAAAGATGGGCGATCTCAAGAGCCTGCTCGGGATGATCCCCGGCATGGGCAAAGCCATAAAAGACATCAATATTGACGACAAAGCTATCTTGCGGGTGGAGGCCATTATTCAGAGCATGACGCCGGCCGAGCGTCAGGACCCGGATATGCTCAGTCTGAGCCGCAAAAAACGTATCGCCCGCGGCTGCGGTCAAACGCTCGAACAGATCAACCTGTTTGTTAAAAATTTCAACGACATGCGCAAGTTCATGCACCAGATGAGCAAAAGCGGTGGTGGCATGGGCAAAATGGGGATGCCGGGGATGCCGGGGTTACGCCGATAAAAGGAAAAGACAAGGCAAAAAACAAGGGGCAAAAAGGCGTTTAACGCGCTTTTTGCCCCTTGTTTTTTGCCTTTTGCTTATTGTCCTCAGGCTCCGCCTTTAAATTCGTTGACCAGTCCTTGCAAACTGGCCTTGGCATCGCCGAAGAGCATACGGGTATTGTTGCGGAAGAAGAGCGGGTTTTCCACGCCGGCGAAGCCTTTGCCCATAGAGCGTTTCATCACGATGACGGCACGGGCGCGGTGCGATTCGATGATCGGCATACCCCACAGCGGGCTGGATTTATCTTCCTGTGCGGCCGGGTTTACCACGTCGTTGGCGCCGATGATCATGCACACGTCCACGGTTTCCATAGTCGGGTTCACGGCATCCATTTCCACCATGGCATCGTAGGAGATGTTGGCTTCTGCCAGCAGTACGTTCATGTGGCCCGGCATCCGACCCGCTACGGGGTGGATGGCGAAGCGCACCTCGGTGCCATTTTTTTCCAGGGCTTCCATGAGTTCGCGTACAGCGTGTTGGGCTTGCGATACAGCCATACCGTAACCGGGCACGATGACTACGCTGCCGGCGGCCTCCAGCATCAGGTAGGCCTCGTCCACTTTCACGGGTTTGATTTCACCCACAACTTCCATGCTGCTGCCGGTAGTGGCAGAGCCAAAGCCTCCGAAGAAAACGTTGGCTACGGAGCGGTTCATGGCCTTGCACATGATGAGTGTGAGGATGATGCCGCTGGCGCCAACCAGCGCGCCGGCTACGATAAGCAGGTTGTTACCCACAATAAAACCGGAAGCACAGGCAGCCATACCCGAGTAGCTGTTCAACAGGCAAATTACTACCGGCATATCGGCGCCGCCAATCGGGATGACGACTAATATACCGAGTACCAATGCAAGCGCGGTAATAATACCAAGAAACAGCAGGGCATCCTGTCCGGCAGTGTCCATGGCGAAAAGCGCGCCGGCACCGAGTATTCCGAGTAAAACAGCAGATGTAACAAACTGCTGACCGGTGTACATGATCGGTTTGCCGGAGATAAACTTCTCTTCCAGCTTGGCCCAGGCAATAACCGACCCGGAGACGGTGACGGCGCCGATGATGGCAGCCAGCCACAGGATAGCGCCGCCAAAAATGGTTTGCTGCGGGTGCGCGAAAAATTCAGCCCAGGCGACCAGCAAGCTGGCCAGGCCACCAAAGCCGTTGAGCAGGCCGACCATTTGCGGCATACCCGTCATGGGCGTCCGGTAGGCAAACAACAGACCGATGGCGCCGCCGGCGACGACGCCGATCACGATAAACTGGTAGCGTACAATTTCGGGGAACATCAGCGTGGCCACCATAGCAGCACCCATGCCTACGGCAGAAATAATATTGCCCCGCCGAGCCGATTCAGGGTTGCTCATGAGTTTGAAACCCATGATAAAACTAATAGCCGAGAGGATATAGACGAGGTTGAGTAGCGATTCGAGGCTCATGCTTATTTGTCTTTTTTCTTGAACATGTTGAGCATACGGTCGGTGACAAAGTAGCCCCCAACGACATTAATTGTGGCAAAACCGACGGCGATGCCGCCGATCACAGCGGGTAAATCTTCACCCTCGCCCAAACCGGCGGCGATCATCGCGCCTACTACTGTAACTCCTGATATGGCATTGGAGCCGGACATCAGCGGGGTGTGCAGCAGCGAGGGTACTTTAGAAATAATTTCGAAGCCCAAAAAGATGGACAAAACGAGGATGAAAAGGAGAAAGATCAGAACTTCCATAATTATGAAGAGTTGAGGGGGTTGAGGGGATTTAGAAGGTTGAGGGGGTTGAGCGGAACTCAACCTCCTCAACCTTCTCAACCCCCTCAACCCCAGTTAAAATTCGCGGCAGATTTTTCCGTCGTGGGTGATCAGGCAGCCCTGGATAATATCGTCTTCCAGGTTGAGGGGCATGGTTTTGGCTTCCTTGTCCCAGAACTCGTCCACGAAGTTGTACAGGTTGGCGGAGTACATCTGGCTGGCTACCACGGGCACGCGTCCGGCCATATTTTCCAGACCGAGGATGCGCACGCCATTGATATCTACTTCTTGGTTGAGCACAGCGCCTTCCACGTTGCCGCCGGTTTCGACGGCGAGGTCAACCAGAATACTGCCGGGTTTCATGCCGGCCACCATTTCCTTCGTCACGATGATGGGGGCTTTGCGGCCAAACACCTGTGCCGTGGTGATGACAATATCGCTCAGGGCGCATTGTTTGGCCATGGCGTCGCGCTGGATTTTGAGTTGCTCCTCGGTCAGTGCCTTGGCATAGCCGTCTTTGGTTTGGCCGGTTTCGCCGAGGTCCACTTCCATAAAACGGGCGCCCAGTGAACGCACTTGTTCGCCAACAACAGGCCGGGTATCGAACGCATCTACGCGGGCGCCGAGGCGCTTGGCCGTAGCGATGGCTTGCAAGCCGGCCACCCCGGCGCCGATGATGAATACCCGGGCCGGATTGATGGTGCCGGCGGGTGTGGTCATCATGGGCAGGGTGCGGTCCAGCCGCTCCGCCGCGAGTACAACGGCCACATAGCCGGCCAAACTGGCTTGTGAACTGAGCGAGTCCATCTTTTGGGCCCGGGTGGTGCGCGGGATCATTTCCATGGAAACCGCGCTCACGCCCCGTTCCGCCAATTTGGCCAACAAGGTTTTTTCATTGAACGGGTCCAGGTAACTGATGTGGATGCAGCCCGGGCGCAACAGGTCAATGTCGGCGAGGTCGGGTTTGCGCAGGCGCAGGACAAGGTCGCTGCCGCCAAGGATGGCTGCACGGTCCGTGCTGACCGTGGCTCCTGCTTTTTCATAGTCGGCATCAGTGGCGCGAATACCCGTACCGAGACCGGATTCGATGACAACCGTGGCGCCCAATTTCACGAAACGGGCGACATCACCAGGGATGACAACCGCACGTTGCTCTCCGGCGTACGTCTCTTTAGGAACTCCAATTTGCATATGTTGGTCAGGTTTTGTTTGTAAAGGTTTCTGGTTAGAAGGTTGGAGGGTTTCTCGTTTCGTAAATCGCGCTAAACCAGAAACCCTCCAACCTTCTAACCTTACAACCTTCTTTATTTCATTTTCGGCATTTTTCGTTTTCCACCGCCGCCACGGAAACCGCCCCGTCCCATCATACCCAGCATGCTGGGGTTCATGGCCTGGCCCATTTGTTTCAGTTGTTTTTCCAGTTCTTTGATCTGGTCTTTCAGCATGTTTTCTGTGATGTTGAGTTTTTTGATCTCGTTCAACTGGTTTTGGGCGGCCATGCGGTTGTTTTTCGAGGCGGTGATCATGGCCAACTGGAGCATGGCTGCGCCGCGCTCGTTGTCTGACGGCAGTCCCGCGTCAAGGGCTTTTTTGAGCCATTTTTCGCCGGTAGCGAGGTCTTTTTGCTGCATAGCCAGAGCGCCGTGGGTCATGTAAAAAACGCCCTTGTAGCCCACGAGGAGAATGTTGGGAAAAAAGGTGAGCTTCAAACGCTCTTCGGCTTCCTTAAAACGGCTTTGGCTTAACAGCATATTGGTGGACATGATGGTGCCGAGCATAAGGTAACCTGCCAGCATAAAAATACCCACCAGCAAAAAAGGAAATCCGTACCAAAAGCCAAAGGCAGCCCATAAACCGATACCGCCGATCAGGCCGACAACGATCAATGCAAAGCGTAAATAAATGTTTATCGTGAACATGCTTCTGTTTAAAGTTGAATACGCGCAAATGTAGATAAAACCCGTTCGGCTACCAGAGGGCCGCAATTTTTTTTCGGAAAATCATTGCCCCGGAAGTGCTCATTGCCCGCACCCCGGACAATGGATAATCGTCAGGCCATAAAAAGTCCCCGGCTTGAATTCCAGCGTGACCTTGGGGTGGCCCTGATCGGTTTGGACATCCATCGTGAAGTCAATGTTGGAATCGTTGTTGTACCGCAGCCGGGACCGATCGGCGCCTATGGGACGCACATACTCCGGCCGGGAAAGGCAGTAGGGGAAATTGGCGCCTGTGAACACCTCGACATTTCCGTCGGGCAGCGGGCGCATGAATAGGTTGGCCCGCGCGTTGTCGCGGCTGGCCGTCACCCAGGTCACTCCGGGCAACAGATAAAAGTATCGCCGATTGGTATTGACTTGCTCTGCGTTGACGATCACAGACGCATCGAAAGGGGCATTGCACCAATCCACTTCCGGCGCTTTTCCGGCAGGCGGGCGGGCTGTACTGATCACAAATGCCGGACCTGACGCAGCTGCACCGGAGGTGGATTCGGAGGATCCGCCACCGCAACCCACACACAGGCTGAGTATGAGCAAAACAAGGATGGTGTACGTAATTTTTGTTGCCAACGTGTTGTGATTGAAGGTGTGGATTTCAGGGGGAAAATAATCAACCACTACATCTTCCAGTCCAGCCGCAAGGTATAGTTTCGAGGTCCTTCCAGCAGCGCCGGCCGAACGGAGTATATTTCGTTGAACAGATTGCCGCACAGGGCGCTGATTTTTAGGTGTTTACCGATTTTGCGCGATGCCCGCAAGTCGAGCACGGTGGAGCCATTACTGTTCGCCTGACGGAACGCCTGCACGCCTGTTATGCCGATTTCAAAAATTGCGTCCAGGGCTTCCATGTGGCTGTTGTACAACACGGAAGCGCCGAAGGAATAGTCCGAAATAGCGTACTCTGCATCTAATTTGAACATATTGCGGTAGCGGTACTTGAGCACGTTTTTGTCAATGGAAGTCTTGTATTTGATCTGGTCAAATACCTCGCCCTCTGCAAGCCGGTAAACCGGATTGATGGTCGTAAAGCCCGTGAGCAAAAACAGGGTGCCGGCGCCGATTTTTCCTTGCCCCGTGATGGAGGCTTCAAAACCGGTGATGCGGGTGTCGCCCACGTTTTTGGATTTGAATACGATGGTTGGGAAAAGCCGATCCAGATCAAATTCCATCATGGCGTCGTACTCCGAGATAAAGCCGGTCAGATCGAAAAATCCTTGCCATTTTCCCAGTGCGAATCCCTGTTTGACACCTGCTTCGGCAGTCCAGCCGGTTTCGGATACTAAGCGTGGGTTGGGCGCTACCCGTCCGATGCCAAATCCGGTGTCAATAAATTTTTCAGCGACGGTGGGGTAGCGGTACCCTTGTCCCCAGGACGCGCGGAAAAAGGTGGCTTTAGCTGCCTGGTAGTTGGCGCCAATGCGGTACACCGGCTTGCCCTCGCGGCTCACACCGTTGGGGATGGTGTCGAACTCGGTGGCGCTGACCTGGACGACTTCCGGGCTATGCATGATATTGCGCTCGTAGCGCACGCCGCCGGAGAGGTTCAGCCGATCGAAGGCTTTCCAGTCCAATTGCAGGTAGCCGGCAAAATTTTGAGTGCTAAAATCGCCCCGGTAGAGTTCGGCGGAGATCGTCGTGTAGGTGGCTACCACACCGGCAGTGGCCACGAGCCCGATATTGTCCATCGGGCGCTGGTACTGGTATTCGCCATAGAGCATTTGGCTGTCGTTGCCCTGGTTATCGCTGTTGTTGTTGTGGACGTAGAAATAGCGACCGAGGATTTTGTGGCGGTTGCCGCCGCGATCGAAATACTGCAACGTAGGATCAAGGGTGAATCGCAGGCGACCGAGGGTAGAAGTGGCAGAGCCGGAACCGGGCCGGTAGGCGCCGTCGGTGTCATTGGACCAGGTGAAAAAGGAGCCGCTGCGGCCGAAGTTAAAATTGGTATTCAGCCCGATTGATAGCCGGTCGTTGATGCGGTAGCGGAGATTGGGCGTCACACGCATATAGCGGCTGTAGGTGTCCTTGTTGTAGCTGTCGCGGTAAAGTCCGTAGGTGCCGAGCACGAAATCCAGTTTGCCCGCTTTGCGGCGGTGCGCGAAGCTGAAACCGGTTTCGATGGGCAACAGGATGCCTCCTGTATCGCGGTCGCCCCACCATTTCATGCGCTCGTCTTTTGGGTTGCCCCATACCTGGCTGAACAGCGCCACGTCCGTTTCGGGCTTGTCGGAGGCAAATCGGGTGCGGATGTTGATGATGCCGTTCATGGCTGAGGAGCCGTAGAGTGCAGATGCAGCGCCTTTGAGCACCTCAATCTGGCTGATATTTTCCACCGGGTAGTCGGCCCAGTTGGGGAACCCGGCATCCGCTTGCAGGGCCGGGATGTCGTCCACCAAAATAAGGACACGGGTGCCGGCGCCGTACGAAAAGCCCGCGCCGCCACGGATACTCGCCTGCCCGTCAATTATGCTTACGCCGGGGATTTTGACGAGGGATTCGTCCACCTGGGAGGAGTTGACATTTTCGATCAGCCGGGGGCGCAGTACATCCAGCGAGACGGTGACTTCGCTCAGGGGTTTTTCAAATTTTCCGGCGGTGACGGTAGCCTGTTGCAGCAGGTTGTCGGCATCGCCAAGCGCCACACTGATGGTCGTCTGTTGGCCGCTCACGAGGCGCACCGCCTGTTTGCGGCTTTCGTATCCGGTGTAGGTGAACGTCACTTCGTAATTGCCCGGCGGTAGTTGCAATTTGAATTGCCCGTTGATATCGGACGCCGTACCAAGGCCGCCGGCTCGCACGGTTACGCCGAGGAGGGGTTCGTTGCTGGACACATCGGTAATGGTGCCCTGAAGCGTGGCGTTTTGACTAAAAAGGGAAAGGGACAGGAACAGTAGGGACAGGGTAAGGAAGTTGCGCATACAATTTTCGGTGTGGTTGGTGAACGCGATGCCGAAGGAGGGATTAGGAAGTAGAGGGCGTAAAAGTACAGTTTTTTGGTTCTGTGGCAATTGGCATCGAATTTCGTTTTCAGCGTGGAATTGGGTTTGAAAAAAAATGAAAAAAACACCTGAAAACACGCACCTTACGCCCAAAATTCAGTGGGTAATGCCGTGAAACAATGTTTTTTTAATGAAAAATCAATTCGAACCCAACAATGCGTGGCGTAAAACTGCCGCCGCTATTTACCGCAAACCGGTTGACTCCAAGATTTTTGGCTCTGTAGAACTGGATGTGACAGACCTGGAGGCGTATATTCTGGAGAAACGAAAAGAAGGCTTGCGGATCACCCTGATGCACCCATTTATCCTGTTTATCTCTCGTGCCCTCAAAACGGAGGTGCCGGAACTGAACTGCTTCGTCCGCCGGGGGAACGTGATTGCGCGCGATCAGGTAGATGCCACAGTGAGTGTGCTGGTGGGCGGTACGCAAATGAGCGCCGTGCGGGTAGCAAACGCCGATACGTTATCCCTCGCCGAACTGGCAGATGTGCTGCTCCGGGAAGTGCCGCGTTCGCGCAAGGGAAAAGAGGATAAAACCATGGGCAACCGACACTTCCTGGCTACGATACCCTGGCCCTTCCGCACCTGGGCGGTCGGTTTGGCTAAATGGTTGACTATTGATCTGGGCGTTTCCATACCATCCATGGGACTTTCACCTAGTGCCTTCGGCTCGTTTGTGTTTTCCAATATCGGCAGTATCGGACTGGATGTGGGCTATGCCGCACTGATGCCCGCCTCCAATGTGGCTATCGTGTTCACCATGGGCACCGTACAGTCCAAACCTGCTGTCATTGGCGACCAGATCGTGCCGCGCCGCATACTCAACCTCTGCGCCGTACTCGACCACCGCGTGGTGGATGCCTCACACGGCGGGAAAATGTTTAAATACCTGAAGGAAGCGGTGAAGGGGCCGTTTGATTTGTGAGCGTTGAGCAGGTTTATTCGGTTGAGAAGGTTGAGCTGGTTTATTAGGTTGAGTTATGAATAATGCACCATTAGAACTTGTGGCGTCGCATCCGGGGGCGGATGCCGGGATTTCGCTGTTTGTCAAGCGGGATGACTTGTTGCACCCGGATGTGCAAGGCAACAAGTGGCGCAAATTAGCTCCGGTATTAGCCCATGTACACCGAACGCACCCTGCGGGCATCATCACGTTTGGTGGGCCATTTTCCAATCATTTGCACGCTGTAGCCGCTGCCGGCAGGTTGTTTAATATCCCCACCGTCGGAATCGTACGCGGCGAACACGCAGACCTGGACAATCCTACTTTGCGCAGCGCCCGGCAAAACGGAATGCTGCTGTTGCCGATATCCAAACGCCGGTATGATGCCTGTAAACGCGGGGAAAACCTGGATGTCTTATGCAATTATCCCGATCACTTCGTACTCCCGGAAGGCGGATCCACAGCGGAGGCGGTGGAAAGCTGCGCAGCTATTGCGCACGAAATTCTGAACCAATTAGCGCAACACGTACCGCCCGTTGACTCTAACAGCCCCCTGTTTATTTGCGTTCCCGCCGGCACGGGCTGTACGGCAGCAGGTATTGTTGCCGGGCTGGAGGCTGGTCGCGGGCAGGCGCTCGTTTTTCCTGTGGTGAACCGGGGTTTTGACGCGCAAACGATCCTCAATCTGCTGCACCAAAGTAATTTACCCGGCGTGTCAGACCCTGCTGCGCTGGAGCAACGCTTCCGGATCGTGTATGACTACGAGTTTGGTGGATTTGCCAAACGATACCCACCCGTACTTGATTTCGTGGACATCTTCCGCGCTCAAACCGGTATCCTGCTAGACCCCATCTACACCGCGAAGATGTTTTTCGGTGTATTCGATATGCTCGCCAACGGCGCTTTTCCGCCAAACAGTACCGTTGTGGCCGTGCACACCGGAGGTTTGCAAGGTTGGGAAGGGTTTGGCCGACTTAGTTTCCCCGAAATTTTACCATGATTTTGGTTTCTTCCCGATAGATATTTTCCGTGTGGTTGAACCGCACTTGCAACGTGATGCGGCTTGCGACTATTCCCTGCCGAATCAGGAATGCCCGAAATGCAGCTACTTTCAGAGCGCCAAGTGCCTCAAGATTGACGGGGCTGCCGGCTGCCGGCGACATGGACTGGCTGACCGACGCGCCGGTTTCATTATCCACGAGATTGTAGGCAATGGGGTTGTTGCCCAGGAGTCCGTCGTATTGTAATCCGAGTTGATAGCCGAGGGTGTTTTTGTCTTCTTGCAGTTCGGTAAAGAGGTTGATTTGGTCGAGTCGGGCGCCCTGCTGTTCTACTTGCCGGATTTGCGCCGTGATATGCCGCGCCAGGGCAAGTAATTCGGGCGAAAGCGCGTAGGATTCAGCATCATCGGCATAATGGTAGGTGATCGCAGCGGCTTCCTGGGCTACAAATGTGCGCAGCGGGAAGAGGTTGGCGGGCAGCCCGGGTGTTTGGCTGAGACTTGAAGTGAATAATTCCTGCACACAATCGGCATCATTTGCGCGGATGCAACCAGCTTCGTTGCGTTGCGGACGCAAAGCGCCACATCTTTCCAACAGGTTTTTTTGCTCCATTTCCAGTTCGCTCAATTGGCCGGTCGCCTCGGCGGTCAGTTCGCTGATAGCCAACAACGTGGCGCGGGTTTCATCGGAAATTTGCGCGCCCCGGGCGGTAGCGTTGCGCACGACCTGATCGGCTTGCAAACGTTTGACTTTGATTCCGTTGGTGTTTTGGCGGATTTGGCGGATTTCCGTTTCAGCTTGTGTCAACAGTGCAGCACAGGAATCGGCGGCGGCAGTCTGTTTTTGGAGGTCGCGCATAGATGCATTGTTGACAATAGCAGCTCCGACGGCGCTCTGGCGGTCGCGGACCTTGGCAGCAGCTTGCTCCACCATTTGTGCGAACGCTCGGATTTCATCGTATTCGACCTGCACGAGGTTTTCCGCAGGGGCCGGTGCGATGATGGGCGGTGTGAATACCGGTTTTGGCGCAGATTCGGGGTGGTTTTTTCCAAAAAAGTAACTCGCGCCCACTTCGAAGGTTGTCCCTAAGGCACTGTGCAGTTCGGCAGAAGCGATGAGCCGAATCGAGGGTGTCGGGCGTACGCCAAGTTGGAAGCGCACACCGCCCTGATCGGTTCGCAGGCCCACGCCCGCCATCAGCAAGTCGCGCTTAAGAAAATAGGCGTTCAGGTTTACATCAAAAAGGCCGGATTGGAGCGAATATCCCCCGGCCAGCGCCCGGAAAGCTATTGTCGGCTCCAGGGCAAAACCGGCTCCCTGGTAGCGGTAGCGGGCATTCAGGAGTAAATGGGGGACGAGGTCGTATGTGGCGGCGGCATTGCCGGCGCCCTGTATGCGGATATCGCTGCTGAAAATCTGCGCGGCGGTGGCGTCCAGCGCAAACACCGAACCGCTGCTTGTTTGGTACTCCAATGCCAGTCCGGGGCCGCCGTCGAAGCGGGTGGCGTTTATTTCTTCATTGAAAACAGCCAAATCGAGTACATCCGCTACACGCCGTCCGGTGAAATCAAGGCGTTGGGTGCGGATGCCCGCTGCAGCTCCGAGGGAAAAGCGGAGATGGGCAGTTTTGATCAAGTGGTAGCCAAAAAAGCCGCTGAATTGAAACCGGCTGAGCAGGTGTGTCTTGTCACCCATGACCTGGGCCGCAATACCGATGCGCTCGTGTACGAGCGGCGAAAGGTCGGCGTGCAAGAGGTAGGTCGTGGGTCGGATAGAGGCCTCCAGGTTTTGAAACTGAGAGCGGTACACGGCCGTGATCTGGCCCTCGCCGGCAGAACCCTGGGCTGCCGGATTGAACAGAGTTGGGTTCCAGGCATACTGGTTCAGGAACGGTACCTGTTGGGCGCTTGTACTGGAAAGGATCGCCAGGAGAAAAAAGAGAATCGGTGCGTATGGGTTTGCTCGCATATTGGATTAATTAGCGTACTTGACTGTGTATAAACGCCTTATTTCCGGCGAAGGATGGTAACTGCGCCCCGGATTTTTCCACCATCGGGTTTGGAAAGGACGTAATAATAGGTTCCGTCGGGGTAGTTGTCTGCATGGAAAGGTGTGACGAGATTGGCCTCCCACACCAACGCGCCGTAGCGGTTGAACAGCGACAACTGGTAGGCGTCCGGGTTGGAAATAAACTCCGGCACCACGATACCCCAATTGTCGTTTTGGCCGTCGCCGTTGGGCGTGATCAGTTCCGGAAAAAAGATGCCGTCCACACTTTCAGGTAGCACCGTGAGCAGCACATCGGTGCGGTCGCTGGTACAGCCGGCATTTTTGGCAAAAAAAGCATATTCCACGGTGCCGGGCGCCTGCGCGTCCGCCAGTTCAAAAAGTAACTCTACCGGGCCGCTGCCGGAGGGCGGGATATTCCGCATATTCGTGGATACTGCCAGCCAGATCAGTTCCCCACCGGTGATGGGGCAGTCCAGCGTGGCTTGTCTGCCGGATTGAATCGTCAGGGCGTCCATTGGGCACGCGATCTGGGGCGGATCCACGCGTTCGATTATTTTGGTGGTCGAGGTAGTGCAACCGTTATCGTTGGCGGTGACGGTGACGGTGTAGGTATTGGGGCCATTTTGAGCCGGCAGGACAAGCAGGACACCGGTGGTCGAGTTGTTCTGCCAACGGTAGGTGACAGGTTCCAGCGCCAGGGCGGTCAGGCTTATATTTTGTCCGGCGCAAACGGTGTCGCGCGGGCTGATAATTTGCAGGTCGGGAGCGGAATAGTCTGTGAAAATCAGGATGTCCCCTGCGCCTTGGCAACCATTATCAGTGGAGGTTGCCGTCACGGAGTAGATGCCGGGTGCGTCCACAAGTATTTCGGAGCCGGAAGCGCCGGTAGACCAGATGTAAGTGTAGGCGGAGGCTCCTCCGGATGACAGGCTCGCGGAAGCTTGTAGTGTACGGGTAAGTGTTTGGCAGTCGAGTACATCTATGCCTGTTGTACTGGCGACCTGTACGATTACGGTCGGGATATTGCCGGGAACAATTTGAACCGTGGCTGTGGCGGTGCAGCCGTTATCTATATTGGTGGCCAGCAGTGTGTAGGAGCCAAGAGCCGCTATCGCAGGGGTGGGCGTCGTTTGCCCGCTGAGTAGAATACCGCTTCCCGTGGTTGTCCACAGGAGTTCCAGGTTTGCCGGGACGCCGCCGCTTTGTACATCAACGCCGGCAATTATTTGCACGCAGGCATCCAGCGGTTGTTCGGGCGCGGCAAAGGAAATAGCAGGAGGTACCGGTGTACTGACGGTCGTGAAATTACTTGCTGTGCAGCCAGCCGGGCCGGACAGGGTGTAGAGGTATGTTCCGGCTGTCGAAGTAGTATATGCAGAAGTGGATGCGCCGGGGATGCTCACATACTGGCCGTTATCCAGATGCGACCATTGCGCCTGAAAGCCGTTGTGCGGCAGCGCGGTGGCTATAAGCGCCACCGAACTACCCGGCAGACAAGTTAGTATAGCCGGGCTGGGATCCGACTGAATAGAAACCAACAGGTCCGGGTCTTCGACATACACGACCTCGAAGTTGTAATAGATCGTACAGTTATCGCAGACCAAATTGTTTGGAGTACACATGATAGACGAGACCGTCAGACTATAGCTGCCCTCGCGCAGGTTTTGCTGATTATTGGAGATCGTAAATTGGTTTGTCGGTTTGTCGTACGACAAAAGATATGTAGAACTTTTGTACGCCAGAACAGCCAAAAACTGCGTGCTGTCTTCAAAATACTTTTCGGAATTGCCCTTGAATTTGATCTTAAAAGCAAAGTTTTGAATCAATTTGGTACAGGGTAGTTTCAGAGTGTCATTTGCTGCCGGCAAGGGCGTTGCCGGTGTTGTGGACAGGACTACTTCCGACTGGGCAGTATGTACTTCAAAACAGTCCTGAGCACGCCCGATTCCCGGGGCGATGCAAGCCCCAAGGAGTATCGGGAAAAACCATTTCCAGCTTGTTGGACATTTTCCCGGGAGATAGGCTTCCCTGGTTTTATACCGTATAGTATCTGCTACGCATAATTCCCGTCGCGAGTCAACCCCAACCCCTCCCCAATGGGGAG
>JBGSKO010000089.1:0-14969 GCA_041741155.1 Saprospiraceae bacterium
ATTAATTTTTCTCGATTTATCATAATATTCAATCGCATCAATATTTTTCACACCTTTTTCGTTTAAGACAGTAACTACTTTATGTTTTTTTATTTTCAATACTTTTTTTGAAGGAATATCAATTTCAATAGTTTGATTTCGGATAATGTCAGTAAGAATTTTGAAGAAAATGGGGCAAACAGTATCTACGAAAATGTGCCCAAAGCAGGATCATTTGGAAACCCACAGGAAACCTCAGGGAGCCGATGGACATACCTGAAAAATTTTGTCAAAACGTTGCGCAAATACCCGACAGAGGCGGAGCAAGTTCTCTGGGAAAAACTCCGCAATAAGCAAATAGATGGCGTCAAATTCCGCCGTCAGCATGCCATATATGAATATGTAGTTGACTTTGTTTCGCTGGAATATCGGCTCGTAGTGGAAGTAGACGGAAACATCCACGACCACCAGCCTGAATGGGATCAGCTACGTACGGAATATCTGAAGTTGTCCGGCTTTGAAGTTATTCGATTCACCAATACAGACGTCCTCAACCAGACCACAGAAACCCTTCAAAAACTTCGGGAGGTCCTGATAAAACGCAAAAAAGAAATAACATCCGCACCCGAATATCCTCCAGAATACCACAATCAAGCCCCCCTCCCATTTGGGGGAGGGGCCGGGGGAGGGGCCGACACACCGGGAGCCCCAACAAACCCCACCAGAAACCATCCTGAACACCACAATCAAGCCCCCCTCCCCGCCGGGGGAGGGGCCGGGGGTGGGGTTGACGCACCGGGAGTTCCAACAACCATCCCTCCCGGGGTGGTGGCGGGGGCCGATTTCTTCCTCCTCTGGGGGCCGCCCGGTACCGGAAAAACCAGCGTCATGCTTCGCGACCTCGTCGCCTGGATCTTGCGCGAGACGGAAGACAATCTGGTGTTGCTGGCCTACACCAATCGCGCCGTAGATGAAATTTGCGAGGCGATGGACAGCCTTGGCGGCGATATTCGGGAGCAGTACCTGCGCCTCGGGTCGCGGCACTCCACCGCCGAACGTTTTCGCGAGCAGTTGCTCAGTACCCGTATTGCCGACGTGCGAACCCGGGCCGAACTGCGAGCTGTTCTGGAGCCCCGACGGATTGTCGCCAGCACGGTGGCTTCGTTTGCCCAAAACGATAAATTACTGGAAATCAAAAAATTTCAGCGCCTCATCGTGGACGAGGCATCTCAAATCCTCGAACCCCAACTGGTGGGTCTGCTTACCCGCTTCGAACATTTTGTACTCATCGGCGACCACCGCCAACTGCCCGCCGTCACGACCCAGGCCCCCGAACTGACCCGCGTGGAAGACCCCGACCTGCAAGCCATCGGCCTCACCGACCTGCGCGATTCCTACTTCGAGCGCCTCTACCGCCGCTGCATGGCTTTAGGTTTGCACCAAAACTACGGCCAGCTCTATCGCCAGGGCCGTATGCACGCCGATATTATGGATTTTCCCAACCGCCATTTTTACGACGGTTTGCTGCAAACGCTGGCCGGCGACGCACCGGATCCGGAGCATTACCAGCATCGGGCGTTAACCCCACCCCCAACCCCTCCCCCGGGGGAGAGGGGGGCTACATCCCTACAAAATGACTTATCTCGCGTTGGCAAGCACCTATATTCGCAAGCCGAAGACTCAACCCTATCCGCGATCAGGCCCCCCTCCCCTTTGGGGGAGGGGTTGGGGGTGGGGCCGCGCGTCCTTTTCCTTCCCGTCATCTCTCCGCTTGCCCTGCCAAATCAAAAAACCGCGCCTGAGGAGGCCGTGCAGATAGCCCGTCTGGTACAGCATTTCAAAAACCAGTATGCCGCACAGGGCAAACCGTGGCGCCCCGAGCACAGCCTGGGCATCATCACGCCCTGGCGTGCCCAAATCGCCCAAATCCGGCAGGCGATTGCCGTAGCTGGACTCGATCCGGACGAGATCACGATTGATACGGTAGAACGCTATCAGGGCGGCGCCCGCGATGTTATTTTGATTTCCTGCTGTGTGCACAGTACCGGCCAGTTGGCCAAATTAGTCAACCTGTCGGTCGAAGGCGTAGATCGAAAACTGAACGTGGCGCTCACCCGCGCACGCGAACAGGTGATCGTGCTGGGCAACCCTGAGGTGCTGCGCGAGGATGCGCGGTACCGGGATTTTATGGAACAATACGCCGCTTGAGAAAAGCGCGCGGTGCGCTCAACATTTTACCAAAAAAAATCCGTGTCCCCTCCTGCGCAGGAAAGGACACGGATTTTTTAAAACAGCTGACAGCCCTAGTCTGCCCCGTGCATCATTCGCCGGAGCGGGAACGACAGCAGGAACAGGATCAGACCTGCCACGCCGGCCATAATCACGAAAATCGTGAAGAACTGGTACAGGTCTTTGACCGGACCGAAGAAGTTCGGGTATTCGAGCGGAAGGGATGCCTGTGTGGCGATTTGCACCTGCTCGGCAGTAGGCTGTATTTGACCTTCGAGAATGCCGCGGTAGGTATTCTCGTCAATGCCGTTGTCCAGCGCCATTTTGTATTCCCGACCGGCGGGCGGGTACAAACCGCTGAGCTGACCGGCAGCCTTGTTGGCCACGGCATTGGCGAGGAACCATACCCCGAACAGCAGCGACACAAAGCGCATAGGCGACAACTTGGACACCAGCGACAATCCGATGGGCGACAAGCACAGTTCACCGATGGTATGGATCACATACAGGGCCACGAGCCAAAACATGCTCACTTTCGTATCCAGACCCAGGCCTTTCACGCCGAGGGCAATGACGGCATAACCAATGGCCAGGATGATCAGGCCCAAAGCCTGCTTGACCAGCGAGTTCGGCTCGGACTTGCGTTTGGCAAGTGCCACCCAGATGGCTGCAGTGATAGGCGCCAGAATCACAATAGACACGGCATTGATAGACTGGAAGTAACTGGCTGGAATTTTGTCCAGTGAAATAGAAGTTTCACCGCCCATCAGGAAGGCGATATTTTGATAAACCAAATACCCCGCCGGGATAAGAATGAACGCGTACAGCAAACCCGAAAGGCCATCAACACCCCGAGTAAAATTGGTGCGAATGACATTGAAGGCCCAGTACAACGCGCCCAGCAGGAGCACGGACACGATATGAACCATCCACATCGGGATGTTCATACCAATCTGGCGCTGCGTTTGTTCCTCGGCGAAAAAGGTGAGCGAGGCGCCTGCCTGCTCGAAAGCCGCCCAGAAAAAGATCACGAAGAAAGCCGAAACATAGATGACAATGATGCGGTCGCGCTCAATTTTGGTAAGGGATTTATCGGTGATCACCATGGTCATCATACCGATCGTCATGCCGTAGATTACTGCGCCGATGAAGTCGAAGGCCAAAAATTTCCAGAATACAAATACCAGTGCAACGGCCAAACCAACGCCCAGCAGGAGCTGTCGGCTGTCAAGGCCGGCGCTGTCGGCGCTGCTACCGTCTTTCGTTAGTACGGCTTTGTTCGGAATAGCGCCGATGGGATTGCCTTCCGGGTCCACGACGTAGCGGTTTTTTTCAAAATGAAACAACAAGGTTCCGATGATCATGCCGATACCGGCGGCGAGGAAACCCCATTTGAAATACTCCGGCAACGGCGTGCCGTCGGGCGCATAGCGCTCACCGAGGAACCCGCATACCAGTGGCGCGAGGAAAGCGCCGAGGTTGATGCCCATGTAAAAAATGGTGTACGCGGCGTCGCGGCGCTTGTCCTTCTCGGTGTACATCTGCCCGATCATGGACGAGATATTGGGCTTGAAAAAGCCATTGCCGATGATGAGGAAAATAAGGCCCGACCACAGCAAGGCGGTAGCCATGCTCACATTTTGGTACATGCTGGCGCTGCCGAACATGAGGAACTGCCCGAGGGCCATAAGCATGCCGCCCGCCACAATGGACTTGCGATTGCCCCAGTAGCGGTCGGCTACATAGCCGCCGATAAGCGGGGTGAGATACACCAGACCGGTATAGCTGCCGTAAATCTCCGATGCTTTGGCCCGGGAAAACAACAGGCCGTTGACCATGTAAAGGGTAAAAATGGCCCGCATGCCGTAGTAGCTGAAACGCTCCCACATCTCGGTGAAGAAGAGCAGGGTAAGGCCCCGCGGATGCCCGAATAACTCGTGTTTCTCTGCTGACATAGATGTGCTTTTACAATGAAAATTGGTTGGTGAATGGTTTTGATGTCGGCTGCTGGTGTGTAAAATCTTGCCCGGAGGATATTCTACAAAAGCCGGTGGCAAATGTGCGAATTTTTCCGGCAGTGCTATTTTTAGAGCGGCTCAAATGTCAAAACAAAATACCGCATCGCCACAGACAAGCCGTTTTTTCAGGTTACGCTTGTTTTTTGGCCCATACTGCCGGTAAATCAGCGTTGACAATGGTGATTTCTACCTGTTCCGGGTATTATCTTTGCCGCCCTTCAAATTATTTTAATCTCCATAGCCTCTTTTCAGCATGTCCCACCCAAAATCGGTCGCAACAGTGCACTCCGCCATCGGCGTGTTTTTGCTTGCACTGCTCGGAATTGCCTGCGGGCAAACCGACACCGAACAAAATGTACCCCCGCCGCCCGCAATGACCATTGATACCGTGACCGGTGCGCCTGCCAAAATGCCCAACCCCTGGAAAAACGCCGGCTGCAACCTGGTGACCGATGCAGAGGTGATCAAGTTGTTCAATATTGATGTCAAGCGCAATGCCTTCAACGCCCGAAGCCTGCCCGACCGCGGATTTTGCCTGCGCTTCTGGATGAAACCCGACTGGAAGGAAATCGAAAGCGCCAACGAAAAGCCCGGCGCCGTGTACCGCGAATTCAAAAACACCCTCGTGACGCAAGTGCTGGACTACGGTCGGGAGTTCGTAGCGCGCCAACAGTTTGACATGCTCCGAAACGACCAGCGCGCGACTTACGAGGAAGATGTCACCGGCCTCGGAGACGATGCCCTCTGGAGTACCTCCACGACTTCCCTGATGGTCAAAAAAGGCCACCTGCTCGTCAAAATCACACTGGATTACACCGAAAAACCGCACGACAACCTCGAGCCCGCCAAAAAGGTGGCCGAACGCGCACTCTGGAAAATGCACTAACCAGAAACCCTCCAACCAGAAACCTTCAAACCGGAAACCCGCACCAAGCATGTACACGCCGGAAGCTCAACGCGCCCTCTACGATCTGTCCAAAACGCTGCTGTACACGCCGCAAGCAGATTTGTTTTCTGAAACCACCGCCGAACGCGCCGAAAATTTGCGCAGCGTCATCCGCTACCACGAGTGGCGGTACTATGTGCAAAACGACCCGGTTATCAGCGATTTCGAGTACGACCAGCTCTATAAACAACTCGAAGCCCTCGAACGCCTGCACCCCGAACTCGTCGCACCCGACTCGCCCACCCAGCGCGTGTCGCCCGATCTCACCGAGGACATGGACCAGGTGGCGCACCTCACGGCGATGCTCTCGCTGGACAATTCCTACGACGCAGCGGACCTGACCGATTTCGACACGTCCGTAAAAAAACTCGCGGGCCTGCCCAAAGACGCCGACGTTGCGTACGCCGTGGAACCCAAATTCGACGGCGGCACGATCGCACTGGTGTACGAAAATGACCGCCTCACCCGCGCCGCCACCCGCGGCAACGGCGCCGTGGGCGAGGAGATCACGGCCAATATCCGTACCCTGCGCTCTATTCCGTTGCAAGCTGCGTTCTCCCGCTATGGCATCGCCAAAGTCGAATTGCGCGGCGAAGCCCTCATCCGTAAAGATATTTTTGAAAAAATAAACGCCCGCCGCCAGGCCGATGGCGAGACGCTCTTTGCCAATCCCCGCAACGCCGCTACCGGCGGGCTCCGCATGAAAGACCCCAAAGAAGCCGCCGGCCGCGGTCTCGAAGCATTCATCTACCAACTCGGCTACGCCGCGGATGCCGACGGGAACAATCAGCTGGGGAAATTCCCCACGCACGAGGATTCGCTCGCGCTGCTGGAGGCGTTGGGATTCAAGGTGCCGACCGGTTCGGCCCCCTCCTCCGCCGGGGAGGGGGTAGGGTTGCCCGAGCGCCGCGTCTGCCTGAATATCGCCGAAGTCATCGCTTTTTGCGATGCCTGGCAAACCCATCGCGATACCTACCCGTATGAAATTGACGGTATGGTCATCAAGGTCAACAGCCTGGAAATACAAGCCAAATGCGGTTTCACGGCACACCACCCGCGCTGGGCCATTGCATTTAAATTTAAAGCCAAACAAGCCACTACCCGCCTGCGCGACGTGGAATTTCAGGTCGGGAAAACCGGCGCGGTGACCCCCGTAGCCAAACTGGAACCCGTGCAACTCGCCGGCGTGACCGTACAGAATGTGAGCCTGCATAACGAAGAATTTATCCGAAGCAAGGACATTCGCATCGGCGATCAGGTGCTGGTGGAACGCGCCGGCGACGTGATTCCCTACATCGTGAAGGCGATGGAAGACCTGCGCAACGGCTCCGAGCGTCCCGTCGAATACCCGACCCATTGTCCGGTTTGCCACAGCTTGCTGGTCAAACCCGAAGACGAGGCCATCTGGCGCTGCGAAAACGCCGAGTGCGAGGCGCAGGTCGTGCAGCGCATGATTTTCCATACCTCCAAACACGCCATGGATATCGAGGGCATGGGTGAGAGTACCATCGAGCGGTTTTACAAACTCGGCTGGCTGCACTCCATTGCCGACATCTACCGGCTCGACTACGCTAAAATCGCCGAGCTGGAGGGCTTCGGGGAAAAATCCGCAGCCAACCTGCAAAAGGCCATCGAAAAGGCTAAACGCAACCCCATCCAACGGCTCCTGCACAGCCTCAGCGTCCACCACCTGGGCCAAAAATCGTCCAAATTGCTCGCTGCCGTCGTGGAGCACGTCCTTGATTTGAAGGACTGGGACCTGGAGCGCTACCAGGAAATCAAGGATATCGGCCCTGTGCTGGCCCGCAACGTGTTCAATTTTTTCCAAAATGAGCACAACCTCGACTTGCTCCGCACCATGGAAGCGCTCGGGGTAAACCTGCGCCAAACCGAAGAAGATCAGCGCCCGGCCAGCGCCGCCGACGGCCCGTTGGTGGGCAAGACTATCCTGTTTACCGGTACGCTCACCACCCTCTCCCGCGAACAGGCAGAGGCCCGCGCCGCCGCCGCCGGAGCCAGCATCTCCAGCGGGGTAAGCAAAAACCTCAATATCCTCGTGGTCGGCGAAAAAGCAGGCAGCAAACTGAAAAAAGCGCAAGCGCTCGAAACGGTGGAAATCTGGACGGAAGCGGAGTTCGTGGAGCGCGTGGAAGGCGGGGGGTGAGGATGAAGGAGCGCTCAGGCCGTTTCCAGGATAAATGCCGGATCTATGCCCAATTCACTGTGCAGGCGTTTGGCGAGTTCGAGCGTAACCTTCCGTTTGCCGCTTAGCACCTCCGAAAGACGGGCCGCCGAAATGCCGAGCAAGGCTGCAAGGTCTTTTTGCTTGAGCTTGCGCTCGTACATCTTCAGCGCAATCATATCAGGCAGGTTCTGTGGTTGTCGGATAGGCATGAGCGGCACACCGTCCTCATAGTGTTCTGCAAGCAGCGACAAGCGGCGCAAGTCATCTTTTTCCAGATCAGACAGGTGGTGGAAGCCGCCGGAAGCGGTGGCCTGGGTCAAGTAGGCTTCAATGCGCTCCATAACCTGGCGGTACTCTTCTTCTGTTTTTAGATAAGATTTCATATCAGATGACGGTTGCGTCAATGGCATCGTACGCGCTATGTGTTCCGATAAAACGAATGAATACGGTTCTAATATCAAAAAATATCATGGCGACGAGCCGGTATCGGTTGCCACGGATATTGAAAACATAGCGATCGTTTCCAACATAGTCCACCGAGTTTGAAAACTGCCGCAGTACAGCAAGCGACTCCCAATCTTCCGATTTTACCAGGCTATACCAACTGTTTAGAGCCTCTACGGCGTCCGGGTGCAAGAGTCCAAAATCTCGCAGGATTGCTTTGCTGATAATAACCATGGGGAGGTATTGGCGTTACAAATGCAAAGCTGGTAATAAAATTTCATTTTTGGAAATTTTATTCTCGTTTTTTGATCAACCCCGCCACCGACCGCGGTCGCCGCTCTTTTTCCCAAAAGAATCCTTCCAGTTTTTTGCTCTCCGTGGTACCTGCCTGCCGCATCGGGAGAAATTTTCCCTTCGGCTCGGCGTAAAACTTGATACCCGACACCGTGTTGTTCTCAAAAAAAAGACGCATTTCGGAACACTCGGTTTCGTTCACACCGACGTAGGCGCGTTTGTCGTCGAGGGCGTAATAGACCGCCTGGGCATTGCCCTCCACGAGCATTTCGCGGGCTTCATTTTCTCGAAAAAATACGGTGCTGTTGCGGCCTTTGATCTGGTTGAACATCCGCTCATCCTCGGAATTGATGACTAATGCGTTTTGGCGCAGCCAGATTTGGTGCACCTGATTGTCCCGCATACTCAACATGATCGTGTCGGCGGAAAACTGCGAGGTGTCGGACCAGATCAGCGGCGTGTTGGCTATTTTGAAAAAATGAAACATACTGTCGGCGGAATTGTAGGTGAGCGAGTCGCAAACGGCCTGAAGGTCGCTTTTGAAAATACGCACATCCTGATAAGCCAACAGCAGGCGCCCGTCGCTGGCCGAATCGGGCTTGAAAGACGTGAGCGTGTCGGCGCTCATATACAGCGTATCGTTGTCTATCAGCGATTTCATGAGGGGCCGCCCCTGGTCGCCCGCTTCGCCGAAAGCCCCGTAGGCGTGCAGGTAGTCGGACACTTTGTTGTAGTCCATGCGATAGGACAGCAGGGTGTAGTCGCTTGCGGTATCCTGCCAGATGACGTTTCCAAGCGCAAGGCCGTTCCCAAGTTCGTTGTTGAAACTGATGGAGTCGGCCTCAATGATATTGGGCGGGTCGCTGATGCGGCCGCGGCCGCTGAGCTGGTACTGTTTGTTTCGGCTGTCGTAGCGCACCTCGTAGCCGGTGATCGTCTGGGTGCTGTCGCGGTAGTCCACGTTTCCGACGAACACGGCTTTTTCGGTTTCCGTGTTGTAGCGGATCACGTCGGCATCCACAATTCGGCCGACGGCGGGTTCTTCGATGTGGGCGTCGCCTTCGAGGATATACTCCTTGGAAGCGCCCTCGTAGCGCATCTTGCGGGAGCGTCCGCGTTGGCCCTCGCGCTCGTACTGGGGGTTTCCATCGAATACGGCGAAGTTGTTTTCAATGTCGTAAAAACCGCTTTCGCAATACACCCGGCTGCCCTGCTGGCTGATGAGCGTGGGGGCGAGGAAACGTACCATTTGGGTTTCGGTGTTGAACGCCATGGTATCGGTACGCAGGGTAAATTCCGGGTCGGTGGCCAGCACATCGCCTTTGAAATAGACCATCTTTTCGTCCACGTGGTAGTAGCCGCGGGTACTGGTAAGCTGGCTTTTGCCATTGGAGAGCGTACCGCCTTCGGTGTAGGTGGCCACCTTGCTGTCGAGGTTGTAGTGCAGGCGGCTGGTGAACAGTTCCTGCCGGCCGTTGATGAGCACCACCTCGCCCAGGAGGTCGCTCTCGCGGGTGTTTCCGTAGTAAAAAGCTGAATCGCCGTACACGCGCACGGAATCGCCCTGATCAATGAGCACGTTTCCGATCAGGCGGGCATCGTCGCCGTCAATGATCGCGGTATCGCAAAATATAAGCGTGTTCTCCTGGCGCAGGCGCACCTTACCGCTGAGTTTTTGCAGGTAGCGCCCGTCGCGCAGAAAGTATTCGCCGGTAACGGAGGACTCAACCTTGATTTTGCTCGAGGTGTCCTGCGGCGGTGGCGGGACGTTGATTTGAGAAAAAAGCACCGCAGGCGCCGCAAGCAGCACGCTGACTAAAAAATATATCGGGAGGAACCGCATGATTTGTTTGCGTTCGAGGTTGATGGACGTGTTTTTTGAGACAAGTACCGGAACAGGATTTGCCGCAAGACAGATTCGTAGCAGCGGGCGAAGGTGACGAAAACTTTTCAACTCCCGAAAACGCTGCCTGGTCCCGCTTTTTTCTTCGGGCAAGGAGAAGGATGTTTCCGGTATATTTTTCTAAACAACTATCCGCAGATTGCGCCCAAGTGTGTTGGCCAAATGTACCACCGAACCCCGAACTGTTCGGCGTTACTTCGTCCTGGCCAGACGGAAACCAGTACTGACATGATGAGTCCCGGGTGCGTTGTAGTTACGATACGCCACAAGGCAGGACTGCTGGTCGTGGTAATACGCCCCACCACGCTGGATACGGTCACTGCCTGACTTAGGGCCGGTGGGATTGGACGACGGGCTGTTTTTGTAATAGTCCGAACCATACCGGTCGGAGCACCATTCCATAACATTCCCGCTCATATCGTACAGTCCCAGCGTATTCGCCAACAGGCGCCCAACCGGAGCCGTGAGTGCGTGGCCATCCTTGTTGCCAGTGGTATTGGCATACCGCCCGAGGTTGTTTTCATCGGAGGTGCCCGCCCACTTCGTACGGTTGTTTGCTCCACCACCTGCGGCATATTCCCATTCGGCTTCGGTGGGCAGGCGGTAGGTTTTGCCGGTTTTTTTAGACAGCCACTTGCAATATTCGACGGCGTCGTTCCAGCTGACGTGGATTACCGGTTGGTTGTATTCGGAAGACGGACGCAAGTTGCCCCGGGTATCGTATTTCCAGTTGACACCGTTTTGTTCTTTCCAGCCAATGGCGTCCACATAACTCTTGCCTTCCTTATCTGCATCGGTACGGTACCCGGTAGCGTCTATGAAGGTTTTGAATTCTGCCACGGTGACTTCGTATATCCCGAGGTAAAAATCGCTAACAGTGACACGGTGTACAGGTTTTTCATCGGCGTTTTCATCGGCATTGCCATCGGCGCTCCCCATCTGAAAAGTACCGCCCGGGATCAGTTTCATGTTGTCGGGCGTAGCCTCACCCCCCTGTCCCCTCTCCGGGGGAGAGGGGGCGGTTTTGGCTTCCGCCTCCGCCCGGTGCAGGCCATCCGGGTAATCGGCGAGGTATTTTGAATAGCCTTCGGGGGTGTCTTTTTCTGTGGCTATCTCCCAGGCGGTTTCGTCGCGGCGGGCGGCGGCTTCGGCTTCGATTTTTCGCAGGGCCGTGTTGGCTTGTTCCTTAAACTCGCCCTGCGGATACTGGCGCAGGTACTCCCGGTAAGCGGCTTCGGAATGTTGTTGTTTGGCGGTCTTCCAGGCGACGAGGTCGCCGGCGGTGTTGTCGGGCTTCACCTCGGGCGGGCAACCATTGGCCTGGCTACCCCAGATGTCGGGACATTGGTCGGTGGCGTCGGGTACGCTATCGCCGTCGCGGTCGGGCAGTTGAGTGGCGTTGCAGGCGTTCTTTTTCACAAAGACAAAATCGCCGCCGGGATCGTGCCCGGCAAAAGCGCCGTTTTCGGGTTCGGGGTTGCGCACTTTGCCCAACCAGTAGGTCAGGTCATCGTAAAAGAGCAACCCTTCTGCATTCAGCCCTTTGCGCAGGGCCTCCAAAAATTTGGCAGAAAAGGCTGATTTCGCGGGCGTCCGGGAGTCTTTGTTGCCGGAGCAAACGTACTGCCGGCCGGTGTAGCGCAGCGCATTCGTCACCTGGGTGGCGCAGTCCGGCCCGGCGGAATAGTCCGGTGCATCGGGCCGACCTCTGTCGCGGGCGGTGCCGAAAGAACCGGAGTAGCAGGCATCCAGCGCCACCAGGATGTGTTTGGCCTTGCACACGGAGAAGTACGGTCGCAGGTCGTTATAGTTGAGATACGATTCGGAATAGGTATCCGCGTATTTGCCGTCGGCTGCTACCAGATACCCCAGATCGCTGGCAGGGTGGTAGTGGCCGTGCATGGAGAAAAAGTAGAGCACCTGATCGTCGGCGGTGAGTCGGTTGTTGCTGGCCGCCAGTTCGTCGCGGATTTGTTGTTTGGTCGGATTCGGCACCAGCCGGCACTCGAAGCCGAAGTTTGTTTCTAGTTCGGTTTTCAGGGCTTTGGCTTCGATTTCCGTTTCCGGTAGCGGCTGCCAGCCCGGCTGGAATTTGGTGACGTAAAAGAACACGGCATAATCTTTCCCGTTGCGGGCGCCGGATTGGGCCGTGGCGCAAAAGGCAGCGCACAACAACAAAAAAAGCGGGGGAAGAATGCTTCGCATGGTTTGAAGTTTGGTGTCAGGTCGTTGTTTGAAACCACAATTTTCCAAAAAATTTCAAAACAAACCGAAAATCACAGTAATCCATGGTTGGAAGGTTGGAGGGTTAGAAGGTTAGAGGGTTTCTGGTTGAGCACGTCAACCCTCCAACCTTCTAACCCTCCAACCTTCTAACCAGCAACCTTCTAACCCTCTAACCAGCAACCCCAAAACTATTGTGCGCCGTCCGTTTGGCCGCGCTGCACCGCGAAGGCGCCGATTTGTTTTCCGTGCGTGAGGCCCACTTCACTGTCGAATCGGTAATGGATGCAGCCGTAAATCCGTGAAGTAGCGGCTTCCAATGCCATCGCATTCAACTCGGCAGTTTTGTCCGGGAATATGAACGACAGAACTTCTGCGGCGGCAGCGGAGAAGGAGGAGTGGCCGGATGTGTAGGCCGGAAAGTTCGGAATACCCGTGGAGGTCGTCACGTTCGGGTCCACCTCCGTGGGGCGCGGCAGCAGGTAGTAAAATTTCGTATCCCAGCAGGCAATGCCGGCATCCTGCATTCCTGTGCTCATCAGCGCCATCACCCGGGCTGCCCGGATTTCGTTAAATTGCTTTTCATAAATCAACTCGGCTGCCTTTCGATTCCAGTGGCCGGGCGGGGTGTAGGTGCCTACGCCATCGGCCCAGTATGCTGCGATGCGGAACTGATCGCGGATGCGGGTTTTGGCCATGTCGCGCAACTCGTTGATGGCCGTTTCAAATGCCGGACTACCGGGCTGCGGCGGTGCAGGCGGGCGCGTGGAGATCAGGGTTGGCTGGTCGAGGTTCCAGGTTTTCACATTACCAAAAAAGGGCAGCATCGGTGGGCGTGCAGGCACGTCGGTGCTGGTCCATATCTTGGTAATACCGCGTGCAAGGGCATCATCTTTTTGGCCCTGGTAGCCTGCCTGGTTGTTGGCCATGCCCATGCGGTCTGCTTTGGCGTAGCTGATGATGCGCGCAGCCACGATACGGCCCAACGAATCGCCCGCATCGAGGTCGCTTTGCACATTGGCGCCGGCCCACAGGCGACTGCTTTTGTGCTCTTCAGCCAACGCCGTCATCTGCGCAGCTTCGCCGGGAAAGAGAAATTTGAGCAATTCCCGCGATGCAGCGGCCACCACGGCATCTTCCGAAGGATACGACGGCAGGTCATTCTCCGGGATAAGCGGGCTAATACTTGGGTCGTTTTTATAGGGAGCCAAGCGGTTGTGCTGGAATTTGTAATGCCAGGCCGTCACCAGGGCATCATACTGCGCTACCGCCAGCAGGGCGAAAGCCCGCGCGGCGTAAGGCGGGTTGGCAAACGGAAAACGCGGGTAAACGGTGGGGTTCAGAGGATCGGGATTGGGGTAAGTGCCGTCAGGCTTGTAGTCGGGTGGCACATTGTACTGGGCGGCCAATTCACGAGCGATAGCGTGCCAGCGCAACACCCCGTTGGCGCCCCAGTGGCGGGCCAGGTCCTTTTGTTCGTCCGTGGCAGTGGCCATTTTTGTTTTCAAATCGGCGAGCTCGGCCTGGTACAGCGCCGAATTTGCATCGTTGGGCGCGGGCACGGGTACCTCGCTGCCGTTGAGCAGGACGTATGTTTTCCACGTGCCGGCATTGGCATCGAGGCTTGTTTCAGGATAGGCCTCAAAAACGGGCGTCTCCACGGTTTTGTCGCATTGGCTGAACGCGAAAAGCAAACCAAGTCCGAGTATAAAGCGGTATGCGAAATGGATATTCTGCATTGGATATCAATTTTTTGTTTGAATAATAGCGGATTTCGGTTGGGTTCACTTGGATTTCACAGCATGGAAAAAGTACGTCACACCACCCGAGTACATGGTGCTTTGGCCAACGTTGCGGCCCGAAAGTACCTGTCCATAACCGGCTTGTACGGCGAGACTTTTCCAAATGAAATACTTGGCAAAAACGCCGGCTGTGGTTGCCTGCATCTTGTTGCTGGGAAACGGCGTGTCGTTGTAGCGGATATCATCGCCGCTGGTACCGGAAAAATAGTCCAGCGAAATTTCCGCCTGTAACTTGGCATTGATAAATCCAAGGCGGCCGGTAGCATCCACCACATTGGGAACAGGCACCTCGTCGGTCTCGTACAACTGCCCGTTGTAGAGGTAGGAGTCGCGGTCAAGTTTGGTGTTGCTGCGCCAGGTGTGTCCCACCTGCGCCGTGGCATAGAATCCGTGCCGGGTGGTGTAATTCAGAATGCCGCGCAGCGAGGCCGTTTTTGTCTGAATGCCGATGCTGAACGGCAAAAAATCGGGCACATAATTGCTCGACGGGATGGACACGCCGCCGGTAGCGTGCACCTTGAAGGTGCCAAAATCCGATGCTACTGCCAGCGGCTGGTACTTCAGCCATGCCGAGAGGTCTTGAAAATTTCGTTCCCCTTCGAAGTAACTGTCGCTGCCCGTCCAGATGTACGGCAACCCGACCAGCACGTTCAGCTTGTCCGTGATGCCGTAGTTTGCCATCACCATGGCGCTTTGGTTTGTGAAGGTTCCGATGTTCAGGTTGGAGCGTTTGTTGGTCCCTTCCCAGTATTCGTCCCAGCTGGCGCTGGAATACTGTCCGAGTACACAGATCACCCCTTTGGGCACAGGGCAGACGCATCGCGGATTTTCGTCAAGTCAAGTATCTGGAGGCGGCCCACCCAGTTCTTTACTCCGGGCCGATTCCATAACCTTTTCTCTGTATGCATCTGAGATCGCACATTTGTTCATTTTACGGCCGATACTG
>JBGSKO010000090.1:0-31774 GCA_041741155.1 Saprospiraceae bacterium
CAGTATCGGCCGTAAAATGAACAAATGTGCGATCTCAGATGCATACAGAGAAAAGGTTATGGAATCGGCCCGGAGTAAAGAACTGGGTGGGCCGCCTCCAGATACTTGACTTGACGAAAATCCGCGATGCGTCTGCCCTGTCCCCCCCCCCCGTGGGGCGGGTATTTTTCCTGAAAACCCTCGCGGCCATCCTGTTTGCTTGTAGCCTTTTTTCTGCTTGCCAGAGTGAAGCGACAAAGGAAACGGAAGCAGTCCAGCCAACAAGTAGTGCCACTGCGACGGAGCGTGGTGGCTGTCCAACAGGCTACTGCGAATTTACAATCTTCGCCGTTAACGATGTTACTGTGGAATTTTGTGGCGATCTTTCATCCACGACCAGTGGCTGTAATTTTGGCTGCAATACGCTCATGGATGACCGTTACGAGATGTCCGTCATTGCCTCCAACAACTTTATTACGTTTTGTATAGCCTCAACGGGTTCAATCTGTATCCGTAACCCGGCTACTGCAGCTTCAAATGCAGTCCTGATTTTAAGTTTTCAGGGTACATCAACGCCATTAAATGTGACCATTCCTCCGGGAGTGGTGCGATGTTTTTACACCGACGTGACCTGTTCGGAGATAAATGGCGGGTGTAACTAACCTGTGCTATGTCTGAAGTCAGACCCGTGCTCGAAGCATGCGGGCGCAGGTGCTCCGGCACGGGTCTTTATCTTTCCCACCACTTTTTCACCAAACGGCATTGTTGATCCACGAACATTTTCAGAAAGGGTTCGCCCGCTGGAAACTTTTCGATTTATACTGCCTTGTTTGCAACAGGACGACGTATGAAACGACCTATACTCTGCTTTTTTATTTTTATAATCAGCTTCAATCCAATTGTTGCCCAATGCCCGCCGTTGGAACCTATTGAAGGATTAACAACCCCATCTCCTTGTATAAACGCAACACCAAATTACGCCTTCCACATCTACTCCATCCCCAACTCGGCAGCAGCAGATTTGATCTGGACACTCGATCCGCCGCTTGGGGTATTTGTAGGGCCAACAACAGGATCGAGTGTGCTGATTAATTTTGACACCCCTGGTCCAACCCAACTGTGTGCTACTCCCACCAATCCTTGCTACGATCCCACTCCCATTTGTATTAATCTGGATGTACAAGAAATACCATACGTGAACACGCCACCGGACATGACGGTTTGCCATGGCGATCATGTGTTCCATGAGCAAACAGGAAATGCAACTTACTATACCTGGAGAATCGGACAGGATTTAGATATTGGGCCACCGCCAGGTTTGAAGTATGGAAACGTGGATTTTATTGCCAAAAACCTCGGCAATACACCCATACAAGCGTATCTTATTGTCGGGCCGTGGCACGATACGTTTTGTTATGGGTACCCTAACTTTGGCCGCATCACCATCTACCCCCGCCCCTACGTCAACCCGCTTTCCGACATTGTTGCCTGCGGGAACGAACTGGTGTCCGCTATCATCACCGGTGTAAACGCCAACTCTTTTGTCTGGACGAATGATAATCCCGCCATCGGGCTGCCCGCGTCCGGCACCGGAAACATCGCCTTCACTACCATGAAAGCCCCACAAACCCAAACCGCCACGATCACGGTGTCTCCGGTCAATCCGGGCTGCACCGGCGATCCCGTTACCTTCACCATCACCGTCGAAGGCTCCAGCGTCAACGACCCGCCCGACATCACCGTGTGTCCGGACCAGCCGGTCAATATCCCCTTCAGCGGTACCGCCACAGAATACTCCTGGACCAACAACAACCCCGCCATCGGACTCGACGCCTCCGGTTCAGGGGCCATTTCGTTCCTCGCCGAGGGCGCTGCTGGGCAGCAAACCGCGACGGTGACCGTCACGCCGCAGCCCTGTCCCTTCGGGTCGGAGTCGTTCACCATCACCGTGCGGCCCCGCGCCGGAGTTAACCCCCTGCCCGACACCATCGTGTGCGCCGGCGACTCGCTGAACCTGACCATCACCGGCACGCCCGGCACCTCCTTTTCCTGGACAAACTCGAACCCCGCTATCGGGCTGCCGGCCGGCGGCACGTTGCCTTTTTTGCGCTTCGCGGCGCCGGCGGTGGACACCGCAATCAGCGGCACCATCACCGTCACACCCACCCGGCAGGGCTGCGTGGGCCAGCCGGTCAGCTTCGTCATCACCGTAAAAAAATGCTGCGCCACCGCCGCCGGCACCCTCGACACGACCGCCATCGTAGTGTGCGGGCCGGATAAAATCATTGCGCTGCCCTTGCCCGCAAACTACCACCTCGAACCCGGCGACAGCCTGCGCTTCGTGCTGTACTCGAACCCCGCGAACCCGCTGGGCAGTATTGTGCAGTACTCGGACACGCTTTTGTTCGCGTTCGATCCCGATTCTATGCACTTGGACAGCACCTATTTCATCGCCGTACTGGCCGGGCCGCTGCTGGCCGGCGATTCGTTGCTGCTGGACGCGGCAGCCAAGTGTTTTTCCCTGTACAAAGGTCCGAAGGTAAGCTGGGCGAAAAAGCCGGCGATGAGCCTCGCTTTTCCGCCCGAAGACGTCTGCCGCGACGGCTGCACGGATGTACTGTTCGAACTGACGGGTTCACCGCCGTTCGAGTTTACCTGGCAGGTAGTGCAAAACGGGCAGGTGCTGCTCAGCCGCGACGAGACGGCGGCGGGGCACCAGCAGCTGGTGACGGTTTGTCCGGCGGATTTTGATATTCCGGCCAAGGGCAACGAAGCCGTTGAGGTACGGGTGGTGTGGCTGGTGGACCGGGATTGCGGGTGTGGGGATTGATTCGATTGGTTCGAAAAAACCTTCCAGATTTTGAAAATCTGGAAGGTTTTTTCGTCCCGAGAATAAATATCTGGTTACGAGAATTTTACGCGCTATCCAGGGTTTTCCACGGTGTCCCGCTGCTCGACAAACACGCTCTCCAGCACCCGCATCAGGTCGTAGGTCGTGACGATCCCTACCAAGTGGTTTTTGCCGTCAACAACCGGCAGCGAATGAAACTGATTCGCTTTAAAAATGCGCAGTGCAGTTTCGGCACTGTCGTCGTTTGACAGGCAAAGCAGGCTTTTGGTCATCACGTCTTGCACCAGAGTCGCATGCAGCACCTTTTCGTTGAGCCGTGTTTCCTGATTGTTATCAAAAACAGATCGTATGAGTTGCAGGTAATCGGTGTAGCTGACAAGCCCTACTAACGCCCCATCCTCCACAACAGGAATATGGTGAAACCCGCGTTTTTCAAAAATCTTTCGCACGTCCTCCATCGTATCGGAGGGCTTGACGGTTTCGGGTTTTCGGGTCATGATTCGGGAGACAGGAGTAGTTGCTTGCATGATTATTGCTGATTAGAGATGAATTAAAGGTGATGCGCCAAGAACAGGATTCCAATTGCTGCCTGCCATAACTACCTCTTTTTCAAAAAGGTGAACAAAAATTTTGTCCCACAAAGGTGGCCGGCACGGTGAACGGATAGGATGATCCTCGTCAATGTTAGGGACGACTTTCGTTGTTTAAGGCGTGTGGATAAAAGATTTAGCGCACCACGGTTTTGTGCCAACGACCCCACATTTTATTCAAATGCACCGCAGAGACGCAGAGTACTATACGCTGCGCCTCCGCGTCTCTGCGGTGAAAATTTGCGACATCTTGCCCTTTAAACTGTGGTGGCACTACACTGCGTCGTGCAGCGTCAGCATGGGCACATGAAGCCGATGGGCGAACCTGCGGGTGATACTGTCAAAGAACAACCGGTGCATCAAACTATGCTCGTGCGCAACGGAGACCAGGATGCCGGCGTCCACAGATTCGATAAAATTGGATACTGCTTGTGCAATTTCGCGGTCGTGCAGGTAGTGGAAGTCGTGGGGAATATTGCCGAGTTTATCGCTGATCGCGTTTTCCCGCGCAGCGTCGCGATCGGCGCCGGGCTTGTCCAGAATATGCACGACGTGGAGTTTACCTTTGATACCGGCCAGCGTTTCGTGGAGTACCGCAAGCGACGGTGCGCCCGGTTTAAACCGAAAATCCGTGGCCAGCACGGCGTTTGCCTCCAGCTTCAAGGGCGCCTGTTTCGGAATAGACAGGAGCGGCCGTTGTGTTTTCGACAATACGCCTGCTGCCGTGCTTCCCAAAAAAGCGCCTCGGAGACCTGTCGCACCGGTAGTCCCCATCACAATGAGGTCGGCATTCATTTCGTCGGCTGCATCGCAAATAGCCGGCACGGGAAAACCAACGCGACAATCCGTCTTCACGGATATTTTTTTGAACTCCGGCTGCCGGTGAATTTTTTTAACCCAATTAATCAAGCCCTTGGCGCGCTCGGTCATATACTCATCCGACCAATACATGTTGTAAACATTGTTGTCCACGCCCTCATTGGGAAAAACAACGTGCAATACCGTAACCTCGGCGCCCGTGTGCAGGGCCATTGTCAAGGCTCCCTTGAGCGCATTCGCGGCACATTTCGAAAAATCGGTAGGAACGAGAATAGATTTCATGTTTGAGAAGATTGATATGATTTGTAATTGTAACGCTATAGCGGCAGACTTCGATCTGTCGAACCTTGAACTTCAACAGCGGACTTCAGTCTGCCGCTACTCTTGTTCGCGGTAATCCATCATTTCCGGAGGCAGGAAGTTGACGTTTTCGCTGGCGCGTCCTTTGGCGTTTTGCTCCTCCAATGTCAGGCTGTCGGTCACGCTCGTAACTAACCAGGTATCACCTGATTTGCGCATGACCTGCACATACAACCCAAACGCATCCTCCACTAGCCGTTCAGCATGGAACGTAGGCGTATCTGGTTCGAGCGATAAAAAGCCCTCTTTGGGTTCCGCCATGAGCGCGCCTAATTGTTGGTCGCGATTATCAATCAAATACTTGGCAGGACTCCCTTTAAAAACCCGGTGCGGTTTTGAGAAAAAAACGATTTTAAGAAACGGAAATACTTCCTGAAAGGCGTCCTGCACTGCACCAATTGTACGTTCGGGAGAAATCTGGATTTTCATAACTGCTGTAGATTTTGTGAAATAAAGAACCAAACAAAGGTTCTTAGTGCAACAAAATTCACCTCCTCTGAACGCCAGACAGATGATACAGGTCACCCCATGTCGTGATGTTCCAACCCGAACTCCAAACCCAAAACTCAAAATTTTTACAACTCCTCCGGCCCCTCTCCTACCCAGTCCTGGATCACCCATTCATCGGCGCAATGCTGTTTCAGATCGTCTTCGATCCAGCCGCGCACTTCGGCAACAATCTCGCCGGGGTACAGCAAGTGGATATTGGGCCCGGCATCGAGGGTGAAGTACACGGGATGCCCGGTGTCGCGGCGGTAGGCGCGGATTTTTTCGATCAGCGTCAGGGTTTCGGGGCGCAGGAGCATGAAGGAGGGGTTGCTGCACATCATCAGGGCATGCAGGGTGAGCGCCTCATCTTCAGCGATTTTGCCAAAGGTTTCCAGATCGCCGGTTCGGAGTGCGTCCAGGAGTACTGCCAGACGGTTACGAGCCTGGGTGTACCGCGGTTCGGCGTATGGATTACCTTCCATGAGCGCGTGCCCGGCGCGGCTGCTCACTGATTTTTCGGCGGTACTGACGATGAGGATATCGTCATGAAAATCCTTGAACGTTGGATGCAGCAAGTGCTCCGCCGCCACAGCAAACTGATCGGACGAGCCGGGCACAGCGGGCGTAGCGCCCCACACAGCAGCATACGGAAAAATGGAACGACAAGCGCTGCCGCTACCGAGGCGGGCGATGTAAGACGCCTTGGTATCGAAGTTTTCGGGTTCTTGCAAGGTGCCGAACAGCCTGTCCTCCAGCGAGCACAAACAAAGGGCCAGCGCCGACATCCCGGAGGCGGACGAGGCAATACCCGTAGAATGCGGGAAAGAATTACCGGTTCGGACGGTCAGTTTGAGTTGCCGCAAGAAGGGAAACTGTGGTGCGAGGCTTTCCAGAAAGGCCAGCGTTTTGGAGCGGAAGGCCTCGTTTTCCTCCCCATGGAAAAAAAAGTCGAGGTCAATCTGGTTATCGGCAGTATCCTTAAACGCATACTCCAGCACGGTATCGGTACAGGAAGCCGCCAGTGTCAGGCTGAGCGAAGGGTTTCGGGGCAGTTGCACCCCGTGTTTGCCCCAGTACTTGATGATGGCGATATTGCTGGGGCTACGCCAGATTACCTGATCGGATTCGGGCGGATTGGAGGAATCGAGAACGAGTCGTGGATTTTCGTACATGACGGAGGTGGATTGGTTGGCGGCAAAGATGAAAATGTCCGGGGTGGATTGCCGTATTTTGCTGCAAAAAATCCGATGGTGTTGTTTTTAGCCGGGGTATTGCTGAGTTTGAGCGGGTCGTTGCCGCCGGGGCTGATCAGTTTGTCGGTGGCACAAACGGCTATTTTACGCGGATTCTGGTCGGCGATGGTACTGGCGATGGGCGCTGCATTCGCAGAATTTTTCCAGGCCTGGGGCGCCGTAGTTTTTGCCGACTGGTTTTTGGCGCACCCTGCTGCTGAACGCATTTTTCAGATTGCCGCAATTCCTGTTTTCTGGGGATTGGCCGTCTATCTCTGGTTTTTTGCCAAAGCCCCGCGCGCAGCGGAAGTGGATGTACCCATAGCGCCGCTTCGGCAGTTCGGGCGCGGAGTGGCTGTCAGTTTTTTCAACCTGCTGGCGATCCCGTACTGGATCATCTATACCGGCTGGCTGCAGGTGAACGGCTGGTGGACGGACGGACTCCTGCACACCCTGTTCTTTGCCGGCGGGGTTGTGGTGGGCACACTGGCGGCGCTGGCGTTGTACGCCTGGCTGGCGCAGGAATTGACACGCCGATCCGACCTCGTAGCCAGGGTGGTAAACCGATTTGTAGCCCTGATTTTTTTTGGATTAGGCTTAAAACTGATTTGGGACATATAAATCGGCCATTCGCCCATCTCAACCCTCTCAACTCCCTCAACCTTCTCAACTCCCTCAACCTTCTCAACCGACTATAAAAATGGAACCACAAGCCTGGCACGTCGAAGGCAGCCAATATGTGTATGATCGCAAACCCTATATGACCCTTCGCGAAGACGCCGTGCGCCTGCCCAATGGCGCGCGTATCCCGGACTATTTTGTGTTCGAGTACCCCGATTGGGTATCGGTATTGGCGATCACGACCGACGAGCAATTCGTACTCATACGGCAATACCGGCACGGGATCGGGCAGATTCACTACGAATTGGCTGCAGGCGTGGTGGATCCCGAAGAGCCCCTGCTGGATAGTGCCCGCCGCGAACTGCTGGAGGAAACGGGTTTTGGCGGCGGCGCCTGGCAACTGTGGCTACGCGCATGCGCCAATCCCGGCACACATAACAATTGGTGCCATATTTTCCTTGCTACCGGTGTGGAACGCATGGACGTGCAGCAGTTGGACCACACGGAAGAGATCAGCGTACACCTGTTGTCGCAACAAGAGGTGCTGGACTTGTTGCGGACCGGCGGCGTTGCACAAGCGCTGCATGCAGCGGCGCTGTGGCGGTATTTCGCGGAGCACTAAACGGCACAAGATTCCCCCGCTTTTGTGCATATACATTCGAAAAACTTTTCGAGTTACCTTTGGGCCCCGTGATAACTTTAACGTGTTAATCCCGGCCACCGTTTTCTCATGGGCTTGGCACGACTTTTGTCTTTCCCCTTCCGCGTAATCTCAATTGGTTATTAAGCTATTGCGCGCGGCCTTAATCTAACGGAGCAGGCCGTTCAACATATTGATTTTAAATAAATAACATACACTCGACCGTGTCGGAAGCATCGTATTACGCACATCCGAGCGCCATCCTCGATGCAGGATGCGTCATCGGTGATGGAACCAAAATCTGGCACTTCTGCCACATCATGCCGGGCGCCCGCATTGGCCAAAACTGCTCGCTCGGCCAAAACGTATTTGTTGCATCGGGGGTAACTCTGGGCAACAACGTAAAGGTCCAGAACAATGTCTCCCTCTACACCGGCGTGGTGTGCGACGACGACGTGTTTCTCGGCCCTTCGATGGTCTTCACCAACGTCGTCAACCCGCGCAGCGCCGTCGAACGCAAAAACGAATACCGCAAAACGCACGTCGGACGCGGCGCCACCATCGGCGCCAATGCCACCATCGTTTGTGGACATGATATCGGCGCGTATGCATTCATCGGCGCCGGCGCCGTGATCACCAAAGATGTACCGCCCCACGCTCTCATCGTGGGCAACCCCGGACGGGCGATCGGCTGGATGAGCGAACACGGCGAACGCCTTTTTTTCAATGAACACGACAAAGCTATCTGCCCCGGCAGCGGCGAACATTATATCCTGCAAAACGGCTCCGTAAAAAAACTAACCCCTTAACCAGAAACCCTCCAACCAGAAACCTTCCAACCAGAAACCTTCCAACCAGAAACCTTAACATCTAATCCACAGCAATCTTCATCAAAATGAAACGATTTGTACTTATCGGCGCTGCCGGTTATGTTGCCCCCCGACACATGCGTGCCATCAGAGACACCGGCAACACCATGGTCGCGGCATTGGATCCCAACGACTCCGTGGGGATTATTGACAGTTACTTTCCCGAATCCGCCTTCTTTACCGAGTTCGAACGCTTCGACCGGTATGTCAGCAAACTTAAGCGCAACGGCATACCGATTGACTATGTGAGTGTTTGCTCACCCAACTACCTGCACGACGCTCATATTCGCTTTGGTTTGCGCAATGGCGCCGATGTCATTTGCGAAAAACCGCTCGTACTGAACCCATGGAACGTAGAGGGCTTACTTGAAATCGAAAAAGATACCGGCAAACGGGTGTACACGATTTTGCAATTGCGCCTGCATCCCGCCCTTCAGGAACTCAAAAGACAGGTAGATGCCGCTCCTCCGGGGAAGGTATTTGATGTCAACCTGACGTACATTACCTCGCGCGGCAACTGGTATTTTGCCAGCTGGAAAGGTGACGTGGAAAAAGCCGGAGGCATCGCCACCAACATTGGAATTCACTTTTTTGATATGCTGCACTGGATCTTCGGGGATGTTATGGAAAACCATGTTTATGTACGCACACACGACCGTGCTTCCGGTTTTTTGCGCCTCGAAAAAGCCCGTGTAAACTGGTTTTTGAGCATCAACTACAATTCTGTCGCCGCAGCCATACCGACCAATGGTTCCCGTACCTTCCGCTCTATCACGGTAGAAGGCAAGGAAATCGAATTCAGCGAAGGATTCACCGACCTGCATACGTTAAGTTACCAGAGCGTGTTGGCCGGAAAAGGATTTAGCATTCAGGAAGCAGCTCAAGCCGTTGATATCGCCTACTCCATCCGCAACGCGCAACCCATTGGCCTGAACGGCAACGAACACCACCCGTTGGCCGAATTGCCGCTCAGCCCACACCCGTTCGAACGGGAATAACGGGAATGGTTCTTGCAGGCAAGGCGAAGGGGGTCTTGCTTGCAAGCTAAACATACTTTTTCATCGAAATCAAAACCGATCAATACTATGAGTGATAATCAATTTAACCTGAAACAAGTCTTCTACAAAGGCTTGGGGTACTGGTACTTCTTTGCCATCGCGCTGATGCTGACACTCTCCGGCGCGTATTTTTACCTGCAAATAACTATGCCCGTGTACAAATCGGAGGGCATGATCCTGATCAAGGACGACGAAAACTCCGGCCAAACCAGTGAGGAGATTTTATTCACCGATCTGGGAATGGGTAAAAAAAATAAAACCCTCGAGAACGAAACACTCGTGCTCACCTCCACGCCACTCATGGTAGAAGTGGTTAAAAAACTTAGCCTGCAATACCAGTACACCAGCATTGACGGCCTGAAAAAACGTGCCCTGTATAAAGACACACCGGTGCAGGTCGTTTCCTGGCAACCCGCCAACGATGCAATCGAATTATACGGCGTTCTGACCGATAACGGCCGGGGAGGCTACCAGTTCGAAATAGAGGATTTGGACAAGACCTTCAACGGCGAATTTGGCAAAGAGCTCCAACTGCCTATGGGCTCCCTCACGCTCTCCCACCAACCCGGCGAATACGCCAACACCCAAATTGGCATCCTGATCCTGTCCGTTTACGGTACCGCCCGCGGAATGGCCGACGCACTGAAAGTGGAGATCATGGGCGAGCAGTCCAGCACGCTGAAGCTTTCCATAAAAGACCCCTCTGCCGAACGCGCCCACGACATTATCACCGAACTGATGGAGGCCTACAACGCCAACAGCGTAGCCATCCGGAACAAAGCCTACGAAAACACCATCGAAATGGTGAATGAGCGCGTGCGCATGATTGCCGAAAACCTGTCGGACGAAGAACGCAACCTCGAAACCTACCGCCGCAACAACGAAATCATGGATCTGGGCGTAGAAGGCACTCAGCTCATGGCCGAGATGTCCTCCTTCAACAAGGAAATCACCTCAGCGGAAGTCCAATTGCAGATCATGGCCACGGTGGAGGATTTCCTGACAAAAAACCGGAACAACTTTGAGTTCGTACCCACCAACCTCAACCTCAACAACCTGACGCTCGCCAACCAGCTGGAGCGTTTCAACCAGCTCCTCGCCGACCGCATGCGCATGGAGAGCAACTTCGGGCCCGCGCACCCCGAACTCGTGCTTACCCAAAAAGAAATCCAAAACCTGCGGCAAACGATCATCGAGAATATCCGCAGCATCAAAAACGACCTCCAACTCGTCAGCAACTCCTCCAAAGGCGCCCGCTCTACCCTCGAAAGCCGGATGTACAGCATGCCCCGCCGCCAACGCGAACTGCTGGAAATCGAGCGCCAAAAAGACGTAAAAGAAAACCTCTACCTGTACCTGCTCCAAAAGCGCGAAGAAGCCGCCGTTTCGTTGGCCGTCACCGCACCAAAGGGCCGCGTCGTAGAACCCGCCTCGCTCAGCTATGCCAAGCTCAGCCCCAAAGGCGCCCAAATCTGGATGATCGCCCTGTTCCTTGGCTTCGCTATTCCCATCGGCCTCATCTTCTTCCTCGAAAACCTCAACGACAAAGTGCAAAAAGAAGAGGACATCACGCAGGCAACCTCTGTACCGCTGGGCGGCACACTCGGCCTGAGCCACAGCAAGGAAAAACTTGTCGTACGCGAAAACAGCCGCACGGCTATCGCCGAAATGTTCCGCCTGCTGCGCGCCAACCTCGCCTATATCGCGCCGGGAGCAGACGTCAAAACCCTGCTCGTAACCTCCAGTACCTCCGGCGAAGGAAAATCCTTCATCGCCCTTAACCTCGGCATGAGCCTCGCCCTGTCGGGCAAAAAAGTACTCATCGTCGAACTGGACCTGCGCAAACCCAAGCAGGAAACCTACATGAGCATCGAACCAATCGAAGAGGGTATCGTCAACTACCTCGTTGACCATTCGATGAAACCCTCTAAAATTCTTCGCAATACCGGTCTGCACCTCAACCTCGATTTCATCGGCAGTGGCCCCGTGCCCCCAAATCCCGGCGAACTGATTCTTTCGCCCCGCCTGCGCGACTTGCTGAACGAAATGCGTGATCGCTACGATTTCATCATCCTCGACGCGCCACCCGTGGGCCTCGTCGCCGACGCCCTGCAAATGAAGGACCTCGCAGATGCTACCATGTACATCGTTCGTATGGGTTATACCCACAAGGGACAATTGCAAATCGTGGAGGATATCGCCAAAAAAGACAAACTCCCGCGCCCGTTCATCGTCCTGAACGCCGTGCCCGTGAACAAACCCGGCCAAACCGGCTCGTACGCCTACGGCTACGGCTACGGAACCGGCAAAAACGGCTACTACGAACCGGAAAGACGCGCCAAACACAAAGCAAAAGTCAAAACAAAGGCCATCAACCTGAACTGATCCACCCATGTCGAAAAGCCTGAGCGAACGCTCTCTGTCGGCCATCGTCTGGGCAGTTTTGGACAAACTGAGCGGGAGCGTCGTGAGCTTTGTCGTGACAATCCTCCTGGCGCGCTTGTTGTCGCCGGAAGATTTTGGACTGGTGGCGATGGTCATGATTTTTTTTGAGTTCTCTGCGGTTTTTGTCGAGAGCGGTTTTTCTACGGCACTCATCCGGGAAAAGACGATCTCGGAGGCCGACAAGTCCACCACCTTCATTTTCAACCTGATCGCATCCGTGGTGCTGTACGGGGTGCTGTTTACCAGCGCCCCGTACATCGCTGCGTTTTTCGACCAGCCGCTCCTGACGCTGATCATCCGCATCATGGGAATCAGCCTGATCGTGAACGCGTTTTCCATCGTTCAGCACAGCGTACTCATCCAGCAAATTGATTTCAAAACCCAAACCATCGTCCGGTCTGCTGCCGTAGTGGTATCCGGCGGGGTCGCGGTGGTTTTAGCGTTCAAAGGCTGGGGCGTATGGAGCCTCGTGGCGCGGTATGCCCTGCTCGACCTCATGACCACAATTCTGTTCTGGGTGCTGGGGCGCTGGAGGCCTTCAATGCAGTTCAGCCGGGAATCGTTTCGACGACTGTTCGGCTTTGGCTCCAAAATTCTGGCCGCAGCCGTGCTCGACAAGTTTTTTGTTCATATTTATAAACTCCTGATCGGCAAATTCTTCGCCGCCGCCACCCTCGGATTTTACACCCAGGCCAATAATTTCACCAACATGGTCATCAACACGCTATTCCGTACAGTGCAAAGCGTGACGTATCCGGTGCTGGCCAAACTCCAGGACGACCCCGTAAAACTCAAGGCCGGGTACCGCAAAATGCTGCAACTTAGCTCGTTTATCATTGTGCCTGCCATGACGGTACTGGGCGTACTGGCCGAGCCGGTGCTGGTCACGCTGGTAGGTGAAAAATGGCTGCCCGCCGTGCCTATGCTCCAGCTGCTCTGCTTGTCCGGCCTCACCTACCATTTCAGCACGGTCAACCTGAACATGCTGCTCGTGCTGGGCCGCTCCGACCTCAGCCTGAAACTGGAGGTCATCAAAAAAATTAACATCGCCATCGCCATTGTCGTCGGGCTACAGTTCGGCATCTACGGACTGATCATCGGGGAGGTCATTGCCTCGTACGTCAACCTCGTTATCAATGCTTTCTATTCCAAAAAATTCCTGCGCTACTCCCTCGGCGAGCAAGTGCGGGACATACTGCCCACGGTAGCATTCAGTGTCCTGATTGGCGGCTTACTGTTTTTTCTGAAAGACCTGTCCGCCACGACGGGCGCACTACAACTGGTGTTGCTGGCTTCCATCAGTGGCCTGGTTTATTTAGGCTTGCATCTGGTGACCAAGACCGAGGAAATGCAGTTTATACGCCAGACGATCATTCCCAAAACCTTGAAAATGGTGGGCAAAAAAGCATAATTTTTGAAGTCGGAACAGAATATGAATGTACCAGGCATCCAAAAATACAAAAGCACAACCGAGGTCGGGATCAAGCCCCCTTCTCCCCCGGGGCCGGGGGTGGGGTTGGATGTCCTCATGCTCGCCTACAACGTAGCGCCGTACATCGCGCAGGCTATCGAAGGCGTGCTCGCGCAAGCGGTGGACGTGCCAATCCAGTCCCCGGTATCCGCCAAAGCAACACTCCACATCCGCCTGGTTATTGGCGAAGACTGCTCCACCGACGGTACCCGCGCGATTTGCCAGGATTACGCCGATAAATACCCCGACAGGATTCTCTTTTTACCCGGCGACAAAAACCTCGGCATTGCCGGCAACGCCGCGCGCGCCTTGCCCCATTGCCGGGAAAAATACCTCGCCATTTGCGACGGCGACGACATCTGGACAGACCCCGCCAAACTGTGCAAGCAGGTAGCTTTTTTGAAAAAAAACCCCGACTACGGCCTGTCGTACTCCGATGTCCACATCATTTCTGAAACCGGCGCTCCGGTGCATGGCGACGAACACGAACAACTTCGCGGGGAATACGCCGGTGGCAATATCTTCCTGAAACTATTGGGAGGCAATTTTATCAACAACTCCACCGCCGTGGTGCGCCGCGAACTGCTACGCGATCACAACATTGACACCGACCGGAAATACTACATCCACGACTACCTCATGTGGTTGCACGTGGCCTTGCGCGCCAACGTGCATTTCCTGCCCGAGCAAACCACCGCCTACCGAAAGCACTCCGGGGGCGTGACCAATTCGGCGGAAAAAGCCCGCTACAACGGCCAAAAATTGCAAGCCGCCCTGTTTGGCATCCTGCGCGATTTTGACCGCCTCTACAAGCATCCGCTCACCTCCGACGAACAAACCCGCCTTTTCCGAAAAATGCTGTCGCTGCTGTACCGAAACGCCGGAACTTGGTCCCAGAAACTCGGACTGCTGCCGCTGCTGCTGCGGTACTTTCCCGGTTTCGGCGCACTGCGCCGTCCGGCTCGTCGCGGGTAATTATTTACAACCAACAGGAACGAATCCAACGTATGAAAATACTCATCCTTGCCGGGGGCTACGGCTCCCGCCTCAGCGAAGAAACCGGCTTGCGCCCCAAACCCATGGTCGAGATCGGCGGCAGGCCTATCCTGTGGCACATCATGAAAATTTACGCCCACCACGGCTACACCGATTTCATCATCCTCTGCGGCTACAAGGCATACGCCATCAAGGAATACTTCGCCCAGTACTTCCTGCACCACTCCGACGTGACGTTTGACCTGGCGAACAACAGCATGCAGGTACACAACAGCGTGAGCGAACCCTGGAAAGTAACCCTGCTGGACACCGGACTCGACACCATGACCGGCGGGCGCGTACTGCGGGCCAAACCGTTCCTCGACCCCGGCGAGCCGTTCATGCTCACCTACGGCGACGGCGTTTCTAACGTGGATATCGGGGCGCTCGTGCGCTTCCACCACAGCCACGGCAAAGCCATCACCATGACTTCCAGCCAGCCAGAAGGCCGTTTCGGCGCGCTCGATATCGGGGAGGAAGGGCAGGTGAGCAAATTTGTAGAAAAACCCAAGGGCGAAGGCGGCTGGATCAACGCCGGCTTCTTCGTCTGCGAACACCAGGTATTCGACTACATCACCGAGGGCGATACCACAATCTTCGAGCGCCGCCCCCTCGAACACCTCGCTGCCGACGGCAAACTGTTCACGTACAAACACACCGGTTTTTGGCACCCGATGGACACCCTGCGCGATAAAATGACCCTGGAAAACTTGTGGAAAGGCGGGGAGGCGCCGTGGAAAGTATGGTAAACGGAGTTTGGTTATTCAGGCATGGCTACCTACTTTTGCTACACATCAAGCCTTGAAAATATGACCCGACAAGAACGAGAACAACTCGAAAAAGACTACACGCTTTATGTATTCTTGCTGGACTACTACGCCAAAAACCGGGCTTCCGCAGCAAGCATGACCGACCAGGAATACTTGGAGCATATTGATGCAATACTGGATGAACTCAATCGCATAAAAGAACTATTAGGTAAAAACGATACTTCCCAGGATAAACCTTAAACATGACGAACATGACCGCCCAACAAGAATTGAAGGTATGGCTGGAGCAACACCGCCAGCTTGATAATGAGGCCGATCGGGAGCAGTTTCTCGAAAATCTATTGAAAACACTGTCTGGAAAAAGTAGTGGCGATTTTCAACTCGGCTTGCTTGCACTACGAGCATCCGTACAGGCTACGCGAATACAAGCAGAAAAGACAAAATCTGTAGGGGCCTTGCAGGTTTTCCCAAACTCTTACGAAGAGCAGGAACTACTCCTGAGTCTACTGGAGCGCCTGGCTATTCCATATAAAAAGAGTGCATAATTTCCGGCCGCTGCTACGCGCTACTACCCTGATATGAACACCTTGGTTTTTAACAATAAAAGGATTCTTATTACCGGCCACACCGGCTTCAAAGGCGCCTGGCTCAGCATCTGGCTCGATATGCTGGGCGCCAAACTCTCCGGCCTGGCCCTCGATCCGCGCACGGAACGCGATGTATTCGTCCGGAGCGTTATCGACAAACGTATGCACGACCATCGGGGCGATATCCGCGACCTCGACACCGTACTGCGCGTGTTTGCTGAAGAACAGCCCGAAATCGTGTTTCACCTCGCCGCTCAGCCCCTCGTACTGGAAAGCTACACCGACCCCGTCGGCACCTTTGCCACCAACACACAGGGCACCGCGCACGTCCTCGAAGCCATCCGACAAACACCCTCCGTGCGCGCCGCCGTGCTGGTTACCACCGACAAGTGTTACGAAAACCGCGAGTGGGTGTATGGCTACCGCGAAAACGACCCGATGGGTGGCCATGACCCGTACAGCGCCAGCAAAGGCGCCGCCGAACTGATCATTTCCGCATACCGGCGCTCTTTCTTTTCCGCTGAGGACAGTCCCGCCATCGCTTCCGCCCGCGCGGGCAATGTGATTGGCGGCGGGGACTGGTCCGATTTCCGGCTGGTGCCCGACATTATGCGGGCCATCGAGCGCGGGCAGGTGCTGGACATCCGAAGTCCACACGCCGTGCGCCCCTGGCAGCACGTGGTGGAACCCTTGGGCGGCTACCTCCTGCTGGCGCAAAAACTACTGGAGCAGCCCCGGCGTTTTGCCGAGGCATGGAACTTCGGTCCCCTGCCCCACAGCGTTTACCCGGTGGGAAAAATCGCAGACGCATTTTTTGAGTATTTCCGTGAAAAAACACCGGCCGGCCAAAACGTGCCGGGTTGGCGCGACACTTCCAACTCCAACCAGCCCCACGAAGCCGGCCTGCTCATGCTCGACATCAGCAAGGCCATGCAGGTGCTCGGCTGGAAACCCGCGCTCGATTTTCAGGAAACGGTGGAACTGACGGCGGACTGGTACGCGCGGTATGCTGCGGAGGATGTGCATGCGCTTTGCCAGGAACAAATCAGACAGTATCAGCAATGGTGGGAAATGCGCAGCGGTAATTGAGCTGCCGCTCTCAGCGAACTTTTTCGGCCTCTAGTTTTGCTCGCCGCTGGTCGCGCAATACAGCTATGCCCGCGTTCAGTTCAAACCCGATGAGCATAATCATACAATTGAGCTGTAACCAGATCATAAGCGCGATAAGCGCGCCGATAGAGCCATAGACTTTGTTGTAACTGCCGAAGTTGTCTACGTAAAACGAGAATCCCCACGAAACCACAATAGATAAAACCGTGGCCAGCAGGGAGCCGGGATTGAAAAACGGCATACGCCTCCGAGTGGCTGCTCCGTACCGGTAAATGGTGGAAAACCCGGCGTAAAACAATAAAACAACCACGATCCAGCGAAAAAAGAACACGGCGACTTGGGTCACTATGTCCGCCTTCACGTATTCAAAAATGAAACCGAGGATGGTGTTCCCCAAAATGACAAACACCACCGAACCAACCAGAATAAACCCGATCAGAAAGGTCAGCTGAATCGCAATCAGGCGTTTTTCCAGCCCGCTGCGTCGGCGAAAGGTTTCGTGGTGTTCCTTTTCAAATCCTTTCATCATGGAGAGCATCCCGTTCGATGCGAACCAAAGCGCCAGCAAAAAACCGAAAGACAACAAGTCGCTGCGCTGCCGTGTGGCGATATCCTCGATGGAACTGAACAGCATCTGACCCGCACTACCCGGCATGATCCGCTCGATAGACTCGGCGAGTACGGTGTCGAAGTTTTCGTACAGCGGTGTGTACGCCAGCAACGTAAACAGCACAATGATCGAAGGAAAAATGGCCAGGAAGAAGTCGAAGGCCATGCTGTTGGCTCGGGTCACGATGGCATCGTTTCGGGTCTCGTCCCGAATAAACGTAATCAAATTGTACAACGGGATGCGCTTCAACCCCGGCAGCGAATGCGTCTTCGACCAATTCAGGATTTTATCCAACCACGGATGCCTGGTAAAAAAAGTGACGATGCGCTCGATTTTTTGCCGCATGCGGGCAAAGGTAAGACGCGAAGCGGTAGCGGCGGGTTTTAACCCGCCGAATACTACGAGTAGCGGAGTAGCAGCGGGTTTTAACCCGCCGAATACTGCAAAGAACCAAGGAAGGGTAGCAATCAATTATTTTTCTGAACACTTAGCACACCTTTGGTTTTTTCAAACAAACGAATCAGGTCTTGCGCGCTGATCTCCGCAGGGTCGTAGGCCACAATCCATTTGTTTTCTTCCGAAACCCGCCGGATGAGCAGCAGGCGGATGTCTTTGAACTGCATGATCCAGTTGCCCGCATTTAGGTCGGACTGGAGCGTCACGACCACTTCGCGGCGGGTCCCGACGGGCGGGACATTCGGGTCAACGCCTGTTTTTACCTGAAACCCGTGCGCCTCGGCCAGGTTCTTGATCGCATTTTCCAGTTCGAGCAGCGGCTCGGGGCGGTCCATGGAACCAACAACACTTTTGGTTTTACCGTCTTTATATACCGTCAGCGTAGCCCACGGCGCATCCACGACTTGCGACTCGATGCGCTCGGGATATTGCCAAAGATTGACCTCCCGGACTTGTTTGCGCAGGCGTTTGGCCTCTTCGCCGGTCAACTGGAATGAGTCGCGCCCCTGTTTTTCGGCAAACTGCTGCCCTTCGTATTCCACCCAGCCGTTTTGGCGCACCGACAGGCGGATGACCGGACAGTAGCCGAAACAACCGCTCGTGCGCAGCTCTACCAAAAGCGCATCGCCGGCGGTTTTTTTGCCGGTTTGGCAGGAAAAAGTGGAAATCATGGCGAGAAAAAGAGCAGTTCGTAGCATTGGCATAAGTTATTTAGATGCACAAAAGTAGGTTGATTCGATTAGACCGATTGATTCGATTGATTCGATTGATTCGATTGATTCGATTGATTCGATTGATTCGATTAATCCGATTGATTCGATTAATCCGATTGATTCGATTGGCCATCCCCTCACTTGGATATGACCGATTGGTTCGATTGATTCCCTACCTTTACCGCCAATCAAGCTAATCGGACTAATCGAATCAATCGGATTAATCGGTCTAATCGAATCAATCGGTCCAATCGAATCAATCAAAATGCGTCTTCTCCTGCTCCTCTTTTTTCCTACGCTCTTGTTCGCCCAGCTCCAGCAGGTCGGCCACCTGTCGTACGGCAACGCCTCGCTCGCCGGTTGCTGGCACTATGTGGATAGTTTCGACAACGAGTATGCGCTGGTCGGAACCAGTTGGGGACTGAGCATTGTGGACGTGAATAACCCGGCACAACCGGTGCAGCGTTTTGCTGTGCCGGGCCTCGCCAACAACTGGCGCGAGGTGAAAACCTGGGGCGGTTTTGCCTACGTCAGCACCGAAGCCAACAACAGCGGCATCACCATCGTGGACTTGCGCCAACTGCCCGACACCGTGGCGTGGAAAACCTGGTACGGTCCCGGAACAGACACCCTCTTCCGCCGTAGCCATGCCCTGGCCTGCGCCAACGGCTACCTGTACATCTTTGGCGGCACACAATGGGGAACCGTCATTTGCGACCTCGCCGATCCATGGAATCCCGTTGTGAAAAGCAAAACCAACCAACAGTACGTACACGACGGCTACATCCGCGGCGACACACTCTGGGCCAGCGAGATTTACGCGGGACAGTTCAGCGTATTCGATATTTCCGACAAAACCAACCCCGTCCTGCTGGCCACCCAGCCCACGCCGGGAAGGTTCAACCACAATTCCTGGCTATCCGACAACGGGCGCTACCTGTTCACCACCGACGAAAAACCCAATACCCCGTTGGGAGCGTTCGATGTTTCCGATCTGGCAAACATCACCCAACTCGATCTGTACTTCCCCAGTAAACGGCCCACCTTTGAGGTACACAATGTGCGCGTTCTCAACGATTTCCTCATAAACCCCTCTTACGGCGGCCAGCTCACCCTCGTGGATGCACATCGCCCCGACAACCTCATCGAAACCGCCAACGTCAGCCTCGGCAACTCTTTGGTTTGGGACGCCGATCCGTACCTGCCCTCCGGCATTGTGTTTGCCACTGCAAAAAATGAAGGGCTGTTCATTTATCAGCCGACGTACCAGCGGGCTGCTTACCTCGAAGGCCGCGTGACCGATGCGGCCACCGGAAACCCGCTCGCCAAAGTAAAAGTCGTGGTGCAACAAACCAGCAACAGCGACGTGACCCGCTCCGACGGCACATTCAAAACCGGCGCCGCACAGGCCGGAACCTATACCATACAGGTCGGAAAAATCGGCTACCGCCCGCTCACCCGCACCGATGTGCTGCTGAATACCGGCGAAACAACCTGGCTGGAACTCACCCTCGAACGCTTCTAACATAATGATGAATGATGAATGATGAATCCCTCGCGACATTCATCATTCATCATTCATCACTCATCATTCGCTATGCTAACCCTGCTGACTCCCGGCGTGCCATTCCCCGCCGAATTTCCCAAAAACTCCGTGGTGCTGGTGGACAAACCGCTGGCCTGGACCTCCTTCGACGTGGTAAACAAGGTCCGCTACCTGATCTCCCGGCGCCTGGGCATTAAAAAACTCAAGATCGGCCATGCCGGCACCCTCGACCCGCTGGCCACAGGTCTGCTCGTTTTGTGCGTAGGCGATTACACCAAAAAAATTGAATCGCTGAAGGCTACGGAGAAAGGGTACACCGGTGTCATCACGTTTGGCGCCACCACGCCCTCCTATGATTTGGAAAAACCTGTGGACGCTACGTTCCCGACGGCACACCTGACCGATGCCCTGCTGCAGGAATCCACTGGGCAGTTTATCGGCGATATTGAGCAGATACCGCCCATGTTTTCGGCAGTAAAAGTAGATGGCCGGCGCTTGTACAAAAACGCCCGTACCGGCGAGGAAAAAGAACTTGCACCGCGCAAGGTGCGCATCGAAGCGTTCGAGGTCGGCCCACTGCGCCCCGTACCGCCGGGCAACGCGACCGAACCGATGGTAATCAGCAAAAGAGGCGCAGCTATACACCTCTATCCCGACTACCCCGACGGACTGCAATGCGATTTCAGGGTAGTGTGCGGCAAGGGGACATACATCCGCTCCTTGGTTTTCGACTTCGGCGCAGCCGTGGGCAGTGGCGCCTACCTCAGCAGCCTGCGGCGCACCCATGCCGGCGAGTTTTCATTGGAGCAGGCGTGGGGACTGGAAGATTTTGAAGTTGCAATAAAACAGATATGACGCGCAGCAGGTGTTTTTTTGCGAGATAACCCCGGATATTTTGCCATTTACATTCCCGGAACCCCCTACCTTCGCCCGCAAAATCATTCAACCGTATGGCAGACCAGAAAAAGAAAATATTTGTAGTGGACGATGACAAGATGTTTTGCACCATGTTGTCGGATCATTTGGAAGATCAGGGGTACGACGTGGCTACGTTCGGCACCGGCGAGGAATGCATCGAACGCCTTAGCGACAAACCCGACGCGATCATTCTCGACTACTACCTGGATTCAAACGTACCGGGCGCCCGGAACGGACTGGAAATCCTGAAACAAATTCACAAAGCCGAACCGGATCTGAAGGTCATCATGCTCTCCTCGCAGGAACACTATGGAGTGGCCCTGCAAACCATCGTCAGCGGCGCCGTTCAGTACGTCATCAAAGACCTCAAATCATTTGAGGAGATTGATACGCTGCTGGCAGCCTTGTAAATCCGGCAGTTTTGAGTGTTGAGTATTAAGTTGGTTTTGCTACTCAAAACCCAGGACGCACCACTCAAAACCCAAAACTCAACACTCAAAATTTTTAAACATGCCTTACCTGTTTACCTCCGAATCCGTTTCGGAAGGCCACCCCGACAAGGTTGCCGATCAAATCAGTGACGCCATCCTCGACGAATTTCTTCGCCAGGACCCCAACTCCAAGGTAGCCTGCGAAACGCTTGTGACCACTGGCTTGGTGGTTGTTGCCGGCGAAGTACGCTCCGAGGCGTATGTGGATGTACAAGAAACCGCCCGCCGTGCCATCGAGCGCATCGGTTACACCAAAGCCGAGTACCAGTTTGAGGCCAAAAGTTGTGGCGTCATCAGCGCCATTCACGAACAAAGCCCCGATATTGCACAGGGCGTGGACGTGGGCAAAAGCGAAAGCGAGCAAGGTGCCGGCGACCAGGGCATGATGTTCGGGTACGCCACCGATGAAACCGACAACTACATGCCGTTGGCGCTCGACCTGGCACACCGCATCCTGCGCGAACTAGCCGACATCCGCCACGAGGGCAAGCAGATGAAATACATCCGCCCCGATGCCAAAAGTCAGGTGACCATCGAGTACACCGACAAGCACGTGCCCAAACGCATTGATACCATTGTGGTCAGCACGCAACACGACGAAAATGTCAGCCACGAGCGTATCGAGCAGGATATCGTAAAAATCGTGATCCCGCGGGTCAAAAAACACCTGCCCAAGCGCCTGCAAAAACTCTTCTCCGGCGAAATCCGCTACTTCATCAACCCGACCGGCAAGTTTGTCATCGGCGGCCCACACGGCGACACCGGCCTTACCGGGCGCAAAATCATTGTGGACACCTACGGCGGCAAAGGCGCACACGGCGGCGGCGCATTCAGCGGCAAAGATGCCTCCAAGGTGGACCGCTCGGCAGCCTACGCCACCCGGCATATCGCCAAAAACCTCGTCGCATCCGGAATGTGCAGCCAGGCACTGGTGCAGGTGGCCTACGCGATCGGGGTGGCAGAGCCTGTCGGCTTGTACGTCAACACTTACGGCACTTGCAAAATCAAGGGCCTCAGCGACGGCGAGATCGCACTAAAGCTACAGAAACTGTTCGACCTGCGCCCGGCCGCTATCGTGAAACGTTTCGGCTTGAAAAATCCGATCTTCTCCGAAACCGCTGCATACGGCCACTTCGGTCGCGAGCCGCAGAAAAAAATGGTCAAAATCGGCCTCAACGGCAACGCCGTCGCCAAGGAAGTGGAAACCTTTACCTGGGAAAAATTAGACGCTGTGGAAGATATCCGCAAGGTGTTTGGGATGGCGTAATATTTGGTGATTAGCCAGGCACTCAGGCCCCGGGAAGAAACCTTCCCGGGGCCTGTTTTTTTATCGCTGCCCCCCCGGCTTGGTGAAAGCTTCAATCGAAACGGAAAAAATAAAAAAACAATTTGTTTATTTTAAAACAAAAACAGACCTTCGCCCAACTTTAAATTTTTCACCAAACTAAAACATTACGTTATGGAAATGACAAAAAATGCCATCAGTTGGTTTGAAATCCCGGTTGTGGACTTCGATCGTGCCCGGAACTTTTACCAAACAATTTTCGACTACGACATGCCGGAAATGCCGATGGAGGGCATCCGCATGGGCATTCTGCCACACGACCGCGACGGCGGCGGCATCGGCGGCGCCATTTGTTTCGGGGAAGGTTACGCGCCGAGCGGCCCTAACGGCGCCAAAGTTTACCTGGATGGCGGAAACGACCTGAACACCGTGCTCCATCGGGTGGAGGGCGCCGGCGGGCAGGTGGTACTGCCCAAAACACCCATCGGGGAAAACATGGGCCAGTTTGCATTTTTTGCCGACACAGAAGGAAACGTAGTTGGGCTATATTCGGCATAATCGGCTAAAAATTGCCCTCCTATTTGGCCACACCGCCAAAACGCCCGTTATTTGACCCCGTTAAAACGCCTTATCCTATTTCACCACCACCAGGATGAAATAGGATTTTTTTTTACCAAAAACGATCTGTACCATGTGCGTTTCGATGTACGATTTCCAATTGGCAATTTCGAATTGTCTGCGATTGGCGGCACTATTGCTTTTGCCGCTCGGGGCTGCTGCCCAAGTCACCTGCATCCCGGTTTTTCCCAAAACCGACGACAACGTAACCATCACCTTCGATGCCACACAAAGCAATGGCGCGCTGGCCGGCGTTTCCCCGGTGTATGCACACCTGGGCGTCATAACCAACCTGAGCAATTCGCCATCCGACTGGAAATACGTCAAAACTACCTGGGGCATTGCCGATCCAGTGGCTGCCATGACCAACGCCGGCGCCAACCTGTGGACCAAATCGTTCAATATCCGTACGTTTTTTGGCGTCCCACAGGGTGAAACCGTACAGAAACTGGCCTTCGTTTTCCGGGATAGCAGCGGCGGCAAAGTGGGCCGCGCAACGGATGGCGGCGACATTTTTTACACTGTTTACCCCGATAATTTCGGGCTGCAAACGGTGCTGATCACCCCATCCAGCAGTCCGCTCCTCGCCACCGCAGGCAGCAACATTCCGGTACGGGCGGCAGCATCGGTGAGTGCCAACCTGCTGTTGTACGACAACGGCATCCAGGTTGCGACCGGCACCGGCACCCTGCTCGAAACCAACCTGACTGCTGCCTCCGGCGTGCATACCGTCGAATTTGTGGCCGAGGCCGGAGCAGAACGGGACACCGCGCGGTTTGTCTATATCGTACCCGCGCCGCAAACGCCCGAGAACCCGCCCGCCGGTACCGCCTACGGCATTAATTATGTGAACGACCAAACCGTACGCCTGCAACTATATGCCCCCAACAAGCAGGTCATTCACCTCATCGGCGACTTCAACAACTGGACGCCCAGCGATGCCTACCAACTCAAACGCAACATCCTGAACAACATCTGGTGGATCGAAATCACGGGCCTGACCCCCGGGCAGCCCTACCGATTCCAGTACCTCGTGGACGGCACACTCCGCATCGCCGACCCCCTCAGCACACTCGTACTCGACCCGTGGAACGATGGTTTTATTCCCGCCATCACATACCCCAACCTGCTTCCCTACCCTGCCGGAAAAACCAGCGGCATCGTGTCCGTCCTGCAAACCGCCCAACAGCCCTACAACTGGCAGGCCACCAACTACACCCGTCCGAAAAAAACCGACCTTGTTATCTACGAGTTGCTGTTGCGCGATTTTCTCGACCGCCACGACTACGCCACCCTGCTCGACACGCTGGACTACCTGCAACGGCTCGGGGTGACCGCCATCGAACTCATGCCCATCAACGAGTTTGACGGCAATATCAGTTGGGGCTACAACCCGGCATTCCACAAAGCGCTGGACAAATATTACGGTACCGCCGAGGACCTGAAGCGCCTCGTGGACGAATGCCACCAGCGCGACATGGCCGTCATCGTGGATGTGGTGTTCAATCAGGCCTCGGGCTCCAGCCCGCTCGCGCAACTCTACTGGGATGCCGTTAATAATCGCCCGGCCGCCAACAATCCATGGCTGAACCCTACAGCCAAACACGATTTCAATGTGTTTCAGGATTTCAACCACGAGAGCGCACTGACCAAAATTTACGTCAAAAACTGCCTGCAATACTGGCTCCAGGAATTCAGGCTCGACGGTTTTCGCTTCGATTTATCCAAAGGTTTTACCCAAAAACCCACCCTCGGAAACGTGGGCGCATGGGGGCAATACGATGCCTCCCGGGTAGCGATTTGGAAAGATTACGCCAGTTTTGTCTGGAGTATCACCCCGGATGCGTACGTCATTCTGGAACATTTTGCCGACAACAACGAGGAAAAGGAACTGGCCGAATACGGCATGATGCTCTGGGGCAATATACACGGCCCGTATAAGGACGTGGCCCTTGGTTCAGCTTCCGGTATCGGCGCCGACCTGCGCTGGATTTCGCATGCGCAACGGGGCTGGAACGTGCCGCACGTCATCGGCTACATGGAAAGCCACGACGAAGAGCGCATCGCTTACGAGTGTTTAAAGAATGGAAACACCAGCGTTCCGAGCCACAATGTCCGTTCCCCGATCGTGGCCATGCGCCGCCTGGAAATGCTGGCCAATCTGCTCTACACCGTGCCCGGGCCGAAAATGCTGTGGGAATTTGGCGAACTTGGCTACGATTTTCCCATTAATTACTGCGTTAATGGCACGATCAACAACAACTGCCGCCTGGATCCCAAGCCCATCCGCTGGGACTTCTACAACGACCCGTACCGCCGCCGCCTGTTCGATGTGACGGCCGCCCTGCTGCACCTGCGCACCAACTATGACGTGTTCGAAACCAGCAATTTTCAACTAAACCTCGGCTCCGGGCAAGTGCGCAGTATTTACCTGAACAGCCCGGCGATGAACGTCGCTGTGGTGGCCAACGTGGGCGTGACGAGTACCACGGCTACGCTCAGTTTCCAGCACACCGGCACCTGGTACGAATACTACTCGGGCAGTACACTCGACGTGACCGGCGCAACGACGCAGATCCCGCTGGGCGCGGGCGAGTACCGCCTGTACCTCGACCAGTTTGTGCCCCTGCCCGCCGGTTTGAACCCCACGCCGACCACCGAGATCAGCGGCGCCTTGCAGGAATTGGAGGTATACCCCAACCCAACACCGGGCTGGTTTGCCGTGGATTTTGCGCTCAGCACCAACACCCGCGTGCAGGTTGAGGTGTTTGATGCCACCGGCCGACGGATAGCCACCCCGTGGTCGGGCCAACTAACTACGGGTGCGCAGCAAATGCAAGTGGATGCCACGGCCTGGACGCCTGGCTTGTATTGGGTGTTGTTGACAGACGGGAATGGCGGGCGTTTGGCGCGAAAGGTAGTGGTGCGGCATTGAGCGTATGCTTCGCTGTTAGGATGGTTGTTAGTGACGGGGTGACTGGCAGTCACCCCGTCACTTGCGCTGGACTTTCGAAAATAGTACGCCGTGCTGCTTAATATAAAAATCCAAACAGCCACAACGGCAAAGACTTTCCGACGGGAAATTCTTGTTCATCCCGAATGACAAAACTGTTGGACAGGCCGGCAATTTGCTCGTGCGTCTTTTGCTTGCCGCCAATCTCGAAAGTGTATTGCTCGTCCACTAAAAAATCACCTCGACTTGGAGAAGAAACAGCGTGGCTACATTGTATCTGGCTGAAAAAAAACGTTTCGCGCAGATTCCCGGTGTTGGGCGCAGTGCTCGAAAGTGCGTACGCCAGATTGGTATTATTTAGATAAATTTTCTCTGGTTTTTGCAAAATAGACACCCCGAATCCAGCGGGTTGGAGTAACCGTATGAGACGGGCATTTTCGAGATAGACGAGGTAGTTGAGTATCGTATTTCGATGAATGTCGGCCTTTTGCGCCAACTGCGTCAAGTTGGGCTTGAACGGTACGTTATTGGACAGAATAAACAAAAGTTGGAGCAGTTTTTTGGCATTTCGAGGATCGAAGCCCTTCAGTTCCGCCATATCGTATTCGATAACGATACGTACCAACTGTGCCAACCGTTGGAGAAACCCCTCCTGGTCATCTTGAAAAAAGGGATAATACCCTATGGTCAAATAGTCTCGAAAATGCTCTAATGGTCGAAAATCAGGTGGGAAAACCTCCCGAATATCTCCTGACCTGTGCAGCAGTTCTTCCAGCGGAAAGGAGTTTACCTTGAAGATGTCCCGTATTCCCAAATATTCCCGGTACGACAGTCCTTGCAACTCGTACATCAACGCCCGACGACTAAGATCGCCCTCCTCCTTAGCCAAATCAATAATGGACGATCCGGTAAATACGATTTGCAGGTCTGGATAAAAATCATGCAGGTTTTTAACCTCCCGCGCCCAGCCAGGGTACTTGTGCACTTCATCCAGAAAAACAGCTTTGCCGCCCTGGCGATAAAACTGTTCTACCGTGTGTGAGAAGGGATTTTGAGTAAAAAAAATATCATCTAATGAAAAATAAGCCGCTTGGGAAGCCTGCAAACCCAAGGACTTCAGCCGCTGCATCATAAGGGTAGTTTTGCCTGTGCCCCGGGCTCCTTTAATACCAATCAAGCGGTTATCCCACCGGATTTCCTGATACAGGTAGCGCATAAATCGCATGGATACCCGCCGGGTCAATGCTTCAGACTTTTGTATCAGACCTTCCATGTTGCACAATTGAATGTGCAAAAATAGCATCATTTTGCATATTTGCACATGCAGAGGCAATGAGGAGTGTTTAGAGCAATGTCTAACCCACTAAAAACAGGGCCGCACGATTCCACACCTCAGCAGGTGATGCTTTTTCAGGAGGTAAATCACCCCTTTGACTCGATAAACTGGAAAATGGATTGGAACAAAATGCCGCGGTTGGCGCCACGTTTGTCGCCGCGTTCATTGATCTGGAGGCCACCCTCCGCGTCGGTTTTGCCGGCGTGGTGGATGGCCACCACTTTCCAGTCCTTGTTGAAAACGGGTGCGCCACTGCTTCCCGGCTCGGTATCGGCGGTGTAATACAAATGTTGGTTCCACACGCTGAGCACGTCATTGGCATTGAGCGCAATGTGCTTGTCCTCGCCTTGTGGGTGCTGAATAATCGTAACCGGCTCCCCTACCGTTGGAATGGCGCTGGGGTCAAACTCCACTGCCCCCCACTGGCTGAGCGGGTTGGCTGGATCGTCCACTACCCGGATACGGGTGAAGTCGAATTGGTCCGGTGGGCTGGTGATCCAGTCGGAAGGGTCGAGCCGGTACGTGCTGCGGCTTTTCGTTTTGCCGGAGGCATCCACTTCGTAGTTGAATTCTACTCGGGCATCGCGGGCGATGTCGGCGGATGGAATGACGTGGTTGTTGGTGAAAACATAGCCCTCTTGAGTGAGAAAACCTGTGCCCAGTTCGCCATCGGCGCACACAACCCGGCAAACAGCCTTGGAGGCGCGCAGGGCTTTTTCAAGCCAGTTGATGCGCAGCAGGTTGTTTTGTGGGCCGATGATTTTTTCCAAACGGGCCTCGTCGGGCACGTCGAACTGGAATGCCCCGAGGCTGCGGATTTGAGCATCGCGCTCCACGCGGCGCGGCACTTCTTTCATGAGTTCGAGCAATCCGTAACGGGTACGGGCGGAGATTCGGCCAAATTCCTCAAAACTGATCATGCCCCGCTGGAACATCTTGCTGGCTTCTTTAAAATTGCCGGATTGCATGATGACGTCCTGGCGGATACCCGCCTGCGTTTGTTGATCCAAATCCAACAGTGCATTCAGGGCCTTTTCGACCTCGTTGTCTTCGAGCAGGCCTTCGATAGTTTGCAGGTAAACGAGTTGGGCACTTTGCATAGGTAGCGTAGTTATTTTTCGATTGATTCGATTTTTCGATTACATTTGATTAGTTGTACGGGAAGGCATAGTTTCACACGAGCCGGCGGTGCCAGCTTTGGGCAAACGGCGCCAGCCATTTTTCCTGCAATTCGCGTTTGGTCTGCACCAGTGTGTTAACCACGAGGGTTTCCGGCTGAATAACGGCATCCCGAACCCGGGCTGCAAATTCGTCGCGATTGGCGAAATGTAACTCCTCCCCCTCTGCCCAGGCAAAGCGCATCCGTTCGAACAGGTCCACTCCAAACTGGTGGCCCAGTGCTTCCAGAAAATGGGTGGACTTGTCAATCGAGCAGCCGCTGGCGCCCGCCTGCGTTTCGTCCACCATGAGAATAATAAACTGATTTTGAAACACCTCGGCAATGGCTTTCAGGGCATGGTTGTGCGCAGTCCATTGGCGCACAAAATCGTTTACCGCCACCTGGGCAGCTTGTGCCTCCGCATCGGTCAGAGGCCGGCTGGCGGTATAAACCCAGACACGGGACTCCGGGGCGTACCCGGTGATGGAAGCAAGAGCGGGAGTATGCATGTTGTTGAAAATACGTTGAGAAGGGTTGAGGAAAAGGTTGAGAGGGGTTGAGAAAAAAGGTTGAGAGGGGTTGAGGGTTAGATGGTCCAGGCGTCGCGCCAGTCGCGTACGGGCAACCGCTCGAGCGGGTACCAGTTGCCCCACCAGTCGAAGTATTCGAGGTTGTGGAAATTCAGTTTGTAATCGAATTCACTGGGCAAGTCATAGACAAAGCCCGGGTAGTAGAAATTTTTTCCGAGGTATCGGGCGTATTCAATTTCCAGCAGCATGGTGTAGGTGCCGAGGCTGCGCGACGATTCCTCCGGGTCGTGGATGCAGTAGTTTCCGGCCATACTTTCGTGGCCGACATGAAAAAAGCTGCTGGCGATGTGCCGGTCATTTTGGAACACATCGAATTCCACGCCGAGGCTGGGCATGATGTGGCTCCAGTTGCTGAAAAAGCCATAGATCGAGGCCGGGCGGTTGTGGTGAAAACGCCGGGCATGCTGTTCGAACAATTGTTCGTGCCGTTTCAGGATGTTCAACGGACGGCGCAGCACCTGTAAATCGGCGTTTCGGCGCAGGCACTTGCGCTGGCTTTTGCTCATCTGAAACCCGTCGAGTCGGATGCGCAACAGAATTACACGGCATGGTTGGCCTCGCCATTCCCATAGATTGCGCCGAAAAATCAGGTCGGACCAATAGCACCACCCATCCGCGCAAAAACGGTCGAACACCATCGGATGCAGCGGTTCCATCGGGAGATACTCCTCGATAGGATTGGGATTGAACGTGATGTCCCGAAAAACCGGCAGGGATCTGGCGTGCACGTGTTATCTGTTTTGAGTGGTGCGAAAGTAGTCAGGTTGACGGATTTCCTTTCCATGTAACTGGATATTCTCGCTACTTTTGCCCGCTGCACAGCCAAACACCGTTTTCCCCACACCACACTCGGAACTCAAAACTCAAAACTGTAAAAATGTCTAAAGTTCTCATCATTGGCGCAGGCGGCGTGGGCCGCGTGGTTGCCTACAAATGCGCCCAGCACCGCGATGTCTTTGGGGATATCATGCTGGCCAGCCGCACCAAGAAAAAGTGCGACGCTATTTCCGATGCTATTTACAAAGCCTACGGTGGCAAAAAGATCAAGACTGCCAAGATAGATGCCGACAATGTTGAGCAGACGGTGGCGCTGATCCGCAAGTTTCAGCCCGATCTGGTCATCAATGTTGCACTACCCTATCAGGACCTGCCCCTTATGGATGCCTGCCTCGAAACAGGTGTCAACTACATGGACACCGCCAACTACGAGCCAAAAGACGTAGCTAAATTCGAGTACTCCTGGCAATGGGCCTATCAGGAACGGTTCAAGAAAAAGGGCATTCTGGCGCTGCTCGGCTGCGGGTTTGACCCCGGTGTAACCAGCGTTTACACCGCTTATGCCAATAAACATTACTTTGACGAAATACACGAACTTGATATCGTGGACGCCAATGCCGGCAGCCACGGCAAAGCGTTTGCGACCAATTTCAACCCCGAAATTAACATCCGCGAAGTGACGCAGCGGGGCAAATACTGGGAGAACGGGCAGTGGGTCGAAACCGAACCACACGAAATCTGGAAAGACATCAACTATCCGGAAATCGGTCCGAAACGCTCCTACCTCATCTACCACGAAGAGCTGGAAAGTTTGGTCAAAAACTTCCCCACGCTCAAGCGCGCCCGCTTTTGGATGACCTTTAGCCAGGAATACCTCACCCACTTGCGCGTCATCCAGAACATCGGCATGGCCGGCATTCAGCCTGTACGCTACAAGGGTGTGGACATCGTGCCGCTCCAGTTTCTAAAAGCAGTGCTACCCGCACCCGAGGAACTCGGCGAAAACTACACCGGCTACACCAGCATCGGCTGCCGCATCAAAGGCATCAAGGACGGCAAGGAGCGCACGTATTATGTTTGGAACAACTGCTCGCACCAGGCTGCCTACCAGGAAACAGGGACCCAGGGCGTGAGCTACACCACCGGCGTACCCGCCATGATCGGCGCCCGCATGATCCTCGAAGGAAAATGGAGCGGAAAGGGCGTGTTTAACGTTGAAGAATTCAACCCCGACCCGTTCATGGACCGCCTGAACAAGGACGGCCTCCCTTGGCACGAACAGGTAGATATTGATCTGGAAATGTAAAAAGAGGTTGGAAGGTTTCTGGTTGGAGGGTTTGAAGGTTGGAGGGTTTGTCGTTAATCAACCTTCTAACGAGAAACCCTCCAACCTTCA
>JBGSKO010000091.1:0-34922 GCA_041741155.1 Saprospiraceae bacterium
CAGAAAACAGAAGCCGCCATCAAGGTGGCCATATTGAATAAATTAATTCAGATCGCCGCGCCTATAGCCGTAAAAGTCGCCTGACCTTTAATTGGGTTGGGGGAAGCCGGCTCCGCCGGCTGATTCATGCAACAAAGCCAAATGCGGCGCTTCTTGAAAATACCACCGGTAGCACCAATACGGCCAATGGCAGTTTTGCGCTGGCTTCCAACACGACCGGCTCCCTGAACACCGCCAATGGGGCGTTTGCGCTTATTCTAAACACCACGGGCCACGACAACACGGCCAATGGTACGAGTGCGCTTTATTCCAATATTGGCAGTAACAGCTTCGACTCATTCGGCTACGCAAATACAGCCACCGGATCGCAGGCGCTTTATTCCAATGTCAGTGGCTCCTACAACACCGCCAATGGTACGAATGCGCTCATATCCAACACCACCGGCAGACACAATACCGCCATTGGGTCGGGAGCGCTTCTTGACAACACCGAGGGCAACTACAACATCGCCATTGGGAAGGGAGCACTTTACTCCAACCAAGCCAACAGCCGCAGTACGGCCATAGGCTGGGCAGCGATGTACTATGCCGACGACAGGGCCAGCGGCAGGGAAACCTTCAACACTGCCGTTGGCTATCTGGCGCTGAACGGGAGCACCACCGCCGCCAACAACACCGGACAATACAATACGGCCATTGGAGACCGAGCGCTTTTTTCCAATACCTCCGGCTACGGCAACACCGCCATTGGGGTGAATGCGCTTCTTTCCAACACGACCGGCTACGGCAACACCGCCACTGGGAGGTTTGCGCTTGACTTCAACACGATTGGCAGTTCAAACGCCGCATTGGGCTTATACGCTGATGTCTCAACCAACAACTTGAATTATGCCACCGCAATTGGAAATAATGCCGTAGTCAACCTCTCGGACAAAGTCCGCATCGGCGACGGTTTCGTAGGTGTCATCGAAGGCCAAGTTGATTGGACCTTCCCCTCCGATGCCCGCTTCAAGTTCAACATTCACGATGACCAAGTGCCGGGCTTGGCATTCATCAATCAACTCCGCCCGGTCACTTATCAGTTTGACACCCGTAAGTTTGATGAGCATTTGATGCAAAATATGCCCGATAGCATTCAGGCGCAGCGCCGGGCAAGGCGCAGCGGCTCACCGGGCAGCGAAAAGGTACAGACGGGCTTCCTCGCACAAGAAGTGGAGCAGGTGTGCAAAGACTTGAACTATACTTTCAGCGGCCTGCACGTACCGGAGAGCGAGGTGGATAACTACGGGTTGGCGTATGGGAGCTTTGTGCCGCTTTTGGTAAAGGCTATACAGGAGCAACAGGAGCAAATCAACGCGCAACAAACCGAAAATGCGCAACTCCGGCAGCAGCTGAACCAAGTACAATCAACGTTTGAAGCCCGCCTGCTCGCTTTGGAAAAAGCGCGAATTGAAGTTACTCCCGCCCACGCATCACCTGAAAAATAAAATGTCAAACCACACATTACCCTCTGCTCGCAAAGGCATCTTCAGCGGCCTCGGAAACAAACCCGCCGATCTCCCGCCCGGCACACCCGATCCGGTACTGGTGGGCAAGGTCAGGGCATACCTCGAAACCCGATACGATCGCCGCCTCGGCCAAAAACTGGCCAATCGGCAGCCGGTGAACCTGCGGATACTACCGTCCAAAACCGGTACAACAAAAGAAGGAGCAGAAAACTACATCACCCTCCAAGAGGAAGAAGTACGTGCCTCCATCGGTGATATTTTCACCCGGGCCAATGGTCGCCTGCTGCTGGTGGGGCTACCCGGTGCTGGCAAAACAACCATCGTGCTCCAACTTGCCATGCATCTCTTGCGCCGACAAGGCAAAAGCATACCGGTGGTGCTCAACCTCGCCACCTGGCGACCCGAATTCACAACTATGGAGGATTGGTTGCTGCAGATACTGCCTGCCGAATTAGCCACCTCGTCTTCTTTTGCACAGCAAATCCGGAAAAACATCCCGCTGATACTCCTGCTCGACGGCCTTGACGAACTTCCAGAAGCCGACCGCGCCTCCTGCCTGACCGCCATTGGCGAATACGGCGCTGATGCCAACCGCCAATTCTTGATCAGTTCGCGTATTGATGAATACGCAGCCACCAAAGATGCCCCGGTAAATGCCCAGATCGAAGTAGAGCCCCTGACCATCGAACAAGTTGAAATGGGGCTGGCGGCTACGGCGGGTCTGCAACCGGAATCCAAACGCTTGCTGAACGCGCTGAAAAGCGATCCTCTACTACGCAAGGCTGTCGAAAACCCATTCTATCTCAATACGGCACAACTGCTGTTTGCGTCGGGGAAAAATTGGTCGGAGTATGCATTTGTAGCTACGGATGTCGATGGCAGGCAACAAGAACTGGTCGAGCGGTTTGTAGTAGGGGCGTTGGAGCGGAAGGTTTCACACGAGTACCCACCAAATAAGGCCGGGCATTGGCTGTCGTTTTTGGCGTCGCGGATGACGGAAAGGAATATGGTGGCTTTTGAGTTGAGGGATTTGCAGTATGATTGGTGGAAGTGGACAAGACTGCAATTAGTCTTCGGCGGGCTGGTCTTCGGGCTGGTCGTCGCGCTCGTCGTCCTGCTGGTCGACGGACTGGTCGGCGGGCTGGTCTTCGGGCTGGGCAGCGGCCTGGGCAACGGGCTGGTCGCCCTACTGGCCGTCCTGCTGGTCGCCCTACTGGCCATCCTGCTGGTCGTCGGCATAATCGTCGGCATGGTCGGCATGCTACCGAAAATTACAACCAAAGACAGCATAAATTGGACTTTTAGGAACTATATTAAACATTTTAGGAAAAAACTGGTCATCGGGCTGTTCGCCGGGCTGGTTTTCGGGCTGGCCTTCGGGCTAGTCTCCGGGCTGTTCGCCGGGCTGGTCTTCGGGCTGGTCATCGGGCTGGTCGCCTTATTGACAGATAGCTCAGATATCTTTCAAATCCAATCTCCCTACCATCGCTTCAATGCTTCCATGAAGGCGCTTTATTTTTCGATCCTCCAACACAAATTCCTTTGTTACCAAATGAGGCGGAAAGGGCTTCTCCCGCCTGACTTGGTTGTATTTTTAAATGAGATGTCCCTCCGCCACCTCCTCGAATTTGATGGCGATCCGCACACTGGCAAAGGCGGTGGCGCCTGGCGCTTCCGCCACCGCATCTTGCAGGAGTGGTTTGCAGAGCGGTGGGTGGAGCCGACGGAGCAACAAAAAATGTAACCCAGCGATCAGTCATCTACTCCCCCACCCCTCCGATCTTCGATCACGAATGAAAAACCGGACGGCATCGGATTTTCCTCATCTTTGCCCAGGTTCACGTTCTTGCCGTAGGCCGTCTCCGACTGCCCAAGGTGCAAGCGTATGAAAAGCATTGACACCATCAAAAATATAGTCATGTAAAAGTGTAATAGGCAATTAAAAAAACAGCGCTAATGGAACTATACAAAATTCAAATTATCGAGACCATTGCAGTGATTGTTGGCTATATCGTTACCCACTACATCACTACAATTTTTTTAAATAATTCTTTAAAGCAAACTCATCTACAACGCGGTAGAAGAAAAATGATAATCAAGGCTGTTCACTTGTTTTCTTTTATAACAGCTACAGTTTTATTATCTGCTATCTGGGGACTTAAACAAAATGAAATTGCTGTTTTCGTAGGAACTATTTTAACGGCTTTAGGGATCGCTTTTTTTGCTCAATGGTCATTACTATCAAATATAACATCAAGCGTATTATTATTCTTTAATCACCCTGTGAAAATTGGAGACACAATAAAAGTCTTAGATAAGGATTATCCATCTGAGGGTAAAGTTACTGATTTGACCTACTTTTTCGTTCATCTTAAAACAGAGGATGGGGAAATAATAACGATACCGAATTCTCTTTTACTGCAAAAATCAGTTTCAGTAATTGAAAAAAAGAAAACTTCAAAACCAAAGACTTAGAGCGTGTTTAAATTTTAGTGCAGACGGTTTCACGGATATCCTTCACATCCACCCCTCCACAGGACGAACGCATCAAAATTGCGACGATCTCGGTACCGGCGAACCTAAGCAGCGCATGGTTTCCATGCTCTACGTTTGTCATCCCGAAGGGAACTGTCCGCTCTACGTATGGCAAACCCCGCCGTTTCGACCGTAGAGCGGACAGTTCCCTTCGGGATGACAAACCGAGCGTGGTGGCCCGCCGTAGAGCGGACAGTTCCCTTCGGGATGACAAACCAGGTATGGTGGCCCGACGTAGAGCGGACAGCTCCCTTCGGGATGACAAACCAGGCATGGTGGCCCGACCGTAGAGCGGACAGCTCCCTTCGGGATGACAAACCAGGCATGGTGGCCCGACCGTAGAGCGGACAGTTCCCTTCGGGATGACAAACCGGGCATGGTGGCCCGCCATAGAGCGGACAGTTCCATTCGGGATGACAAACCGAGCATGGTGGCCCAACCGTAGAGCGGACAGTTCCCTTCGGGATGACAAACGTAGCGCGTACAAACCATGCGCTACTCAGGCTCGGTGGTACCGAGGTCATTTGGAGGTTTGATGCGTTTGCCCCCCTATTGTTAATTTACGTCGCAGCAGTACGCGCACACGTTCGGGCTTTCCTACCTTTGTGCCCTGCCAAAATCCAACAGCTTTCACCAACCACACGGAATGATCCGACGTTTCCTCTTTTCCAACCTCCTTTTCCTGCTTGCGCAGGGCATCAGCGCACAAACGGCTACCCTGCGGGGCACCGTCACCGACTCCGGCAACAACACCCCCGTGTTTGATGCCGCCGTCGTGCTCTCCCAAACCGGCCTTTTTGCCGCTACCGACAACCGGGGCAAATTTACCATCCTCAACGTGCCGGCCGGCACGTACACCATCACCGCCAGTAGGGCCGGGTACTTGCCCGCCGAGACAACAGCCACGCTGACCGCCGGACAAGAGGTGCAAATCGAGGTGTCCATGCGCCGCGACCCCATCAGTAGCATCAGCAACGCCTATGACATCCCCACGGTCCAGCTGGAAGAAGCGGAGGAAAGCGATGGCGGCGGCGAAATTGCCAACCTGCTGCACGCCTCCCGCGACGTGTTTCAGAACGCTTCCAATTTCGGCTGGAGCGTGTTTCGTTTCCGCGAGCGTGGCTACGATTCCGATAATTTCCCCCTGTTTCTCAACGGATACAGCATCAACGACCCCGAATCAGGTATCGCCTTTTTTGGCGAACTGGGCGGCCTGAACGACGTGCTGCGCAGCCGCCAGAGCGTCGTCGGCCTCGATCCCGCCGAGTTTGCTTTCTCCGAAATCGGCGGCGCATCCATGATTGACACCCGCGCCAGCATTCAGCGCAAGCAAATCCGCGCTTCGTATGCCGTCAGCAACCGCTCGTACAACCACCGCGTCATGCTCACCGCCAGCACCGGCCTCATGCCCGGCGGCTGGGCCGTCTCCCTCTCCGGCAGCCGCCGCTGGGCAACGGAAGTCTGGCACGACGGCACGTTCTTCGACGCCTACTCGTATTTTCTTTCGGTGGACAAAAAATTCAACGAAAAACACGCCCTCAACCTGACCGTACTGGGCTCCCCCAACAGCCGCGGCCGCAACGGCGACACCTTCCAGGAAATGTTCGACCTCGCCGGCACGACCCGCTACAACCCCAACTGGGGCTACTGGAACGGCGAAAAACGCAACGGCTACGTCACCCACAGCCACCAACCTTTGGCTATTCTGCGCTACGATTTGCGCCCGTCCCGCCAAACCAACGTCCTCCTGACCGCTTTTGCCCAGGTGGGCCAAAACGGTTCCACCCGCCTCGACTGGTTCAACGCCATCAACCCGGAGCCGGACTACAACCGCCGCTTGCCTTCTGCCCTGCTCGATCCCGCCGCTGCCGAAGACTGGGCCAACCAACTGCGCGAAAACGAATACCTCCGCCAGATTGACTGGGCCGGAATGTGGGCCGCCAACAGCAACTCAACCGAAACCATCGCCAATGCCAACGGCATCGCCGGCAACAGCGTGACCGGCAAACGCTCCCAGTATGTGATCGCCGATTTTCGGGGCGACAGCAAAGAGGCGGGCTTCAATGCCCTGCTGCGCCAAACACTCGGCACCCGCTTCGTGCTCAACGGCGGCGCCAACTACCACTGGTACCTCGGCCGCAATTTCAAAACCGTGGACGATATCCTCGGCGGCGATTTCATCGTGGACTGGGACCGTTTCGCACAACAAGACCAACCGGAAAACCCCACCGCCCGCGACAATGACCTGCGCACGCCCAACCGCATCGTAAAAGAAGGCGAAACCTTCGGCTACGATTACGATGAGCATATCCGCAAGGCGGGAACATGGGTGCAAGTGCAGGGCAACTTCCGCAAGTTCACGGTTTTTGCCGCCGCCGAAAACCTGCTCACCGAGTTTTGGCGCACCGGAAACATGCAAAACGGGCGTTTTCCCAACGAATCGCTCGGCGACTCGAAAAAGCACTCCTTCATCACCTACGGCGTAAAAGCCGGCGCCACCTACAAACTCAGCGGACGCCACTACCTGTACGCCAACGGATTCTACGGTACCCGCGCACCGTTGTTCCGCGACCTGTTCCTGTCGCCGCGCACGCGCAACCAAACCGTGGAAGACGCCAAACCCTACACCATGCGCAGCGTGGAAGGCGGCTATATCTGGCGCGCACCAAACTACAAGGCCCGCCTGACGGGTTACTACACCGAGTTTGAAGGCGAATACGACAACTACCTGTTTTATGCAGCCACTACCGGCGTCTTCGGCTCGGCCCTGCTGACGGGCATTAACCGCCGGCACGCCGGTATTGAAGCCGCCATCGAAGCCAAACTATCCAGCGCCTGGACCCTGACCGCAGCGACCAACATCGGCGAGTACATCTACACCAACCGGCCCAAACTCTTCCTCACCCAGGACAACACCTCCGACGTGATCCTCGACGGGGTGACGGTTTACCAGCAAAACTTTTATGTGCCGCGTACCCCGCAAACGACCGCATCGGGCAGCCTGCGCTATGAAGGAAAACGTTTCTGGTTCGCAGCGCTCACACTCAACTGGGCCGACAACTTTTGGTACCAGTTTGACCAAACCCGCCGCACAGCCGGTTTCGTAGAGCCGTTTGAGCGCGGCACCGAACTGTGGGACCTTATCATTGACCAGCAAAAAGCGCCGGCAGCCTTCACGCTCGACTTTTTCGGTGGAAAATCCTGGCGCGTCCGAAACGACTATTTCGTTTACCTGAACATCGGCGTAAACAACCTGTTGAACAACACCAATATCATCACTTCCGGGCGCGATGCCTACCGAAATGCCTACCGCAACGATACCACCGACCCGAGGCTCTATTCCAGCCAGGTGATTTACGCGCCAGGGCTGAACTACTTCATTAGTTTGGCGCTGAGAATATAAAGGTTGAGAGGGGGTTGAGAGGGGGTTGAGAGGGTTGAGATAAGTTGAGAGGGTTGAGGGGTTGAACCCGCCCCGCCCTAAACCCTCTCAACTTTTCTCAACCCCTCTCAACCCGCTCAACTCATCTCAACTCCCTCAACCATCTCAACCCCCGCTCAACCATCATCAACCCAACAATTAATAAAACACACCAATATGCGTTTGCTGAACAACCACTTTCCGCTTTTCACCCTGCTTGCCTTTCTTCTGACCAGCACCTCCTCCTGCGTCAAGCGCGATTTTGACGAACCGCCAACCGGCGGCGAACCCGTAAGCGTCGTTTCCAATACCACCATTGCAGCGCTCAAGGCGTTGCACGTCACCAAGAACGGCGGTTTCGACAAAATTGTGGACGACCTCATCATCGAGGGCACGGTCATCATGGACGACCGTTCCGGCAATTACTACAAAACCCTTGTCATCCAGGATGCTACAGGCGGCATCGAAGTCAAGTTCAACGACGGCTACCTGTTCAATCAGTACCCGGTTGGTCGCAAACTGTTCATCTACTGCAAAGACCTGTTGCTGACGGACTACAATGGCCTCACGCAGCTCACGGGCAGCACGGTGGAGCAGGGCGGTCAGTTGGAAGATGTCGGCATCACGGAAGCGCAAGCGCGTACGAAAGTGGTGAAAGGCCCCATCAGCGCCACCCCACCCGTGCCGGTCGTGGTTAGCCTCAACAGCCTGAATGCCAGCTATGTCAGCACGCTCGTCAAGTTGGAAAACGTGCAGTTTATCGCTGCCGACGCCGGCAAAACCTACGCCGACCCCGTTACCAAATTCAGCCTGAACCGCACGATCATGAACTGCACCGGTGGCAAAGTCATCCTGCGCAGCAGCGGCTATGCTGAATTCGCCGGCGCCCTGACCCCCACCGGCAACGGAACCATCACCGGCGTACTCGGCATTTTCGGCAACACGCTGCAGTTATTTGTCCGCGATCTCAGCGACGTGGATATGCCTGCAGAGCGCTGCAGTGGCGTCGGCGGCCAACCGATGTCCATCAAAGACCTGCGCTCGTTTTTTACCGGCACGACCACCAACGCACCAACAGACCGCAAAATCCGCGGCATCGTCATCTCCGACCGGACCGGGAACAACCTGAACGGCCGCAACGCGTATGTGCAGGACCTCGACGGTTCGGCCGGCATTCTGGTGCGCTTTTCTGCCAACCACAGCTACAACCTTGGCGATGAAGTGGAGGTAGAAGTTTCCGGCCAGGAACTCAGCCAGTTCAACGGACTGCTTCAGGTCAACAACGTGCAATTGGACAAATCCGGCGCCCTGACCAGCGGCAACACTCCGGTGGTGCGCACCGCTACCGCCGCACAAATCAATGCCAACTTTGATGCCTGGGAAAGCACGCTGGTGAAAATTACCGGCGCTACCATCTCCGGCGGCGGCACCCCGATTTCCGGCGGCAAAACCGTAACGGATGCCAGCGGCAGCATTGCCATGTTCACCCAGTCGTACGCTACATTCGCCAGCGCCACCACACCGAGCGGCACGGTCACTGTAACGGCCATCGTTTCGGATTTCAATGGCAAACAGATCATTTTGCGGAATATGAACGATATTCAGTAAGGTTGAGAAGGGGGTTGAGAAGAAGGTTGAGGGGGGTGAGAAAGGTTGAGTCGGAATTATCACTGGGAGTGTTCAGAGAACTGTGTCAGCCCGTTGAGAGCAATTTTAACACAGACAAACGCAGACTGCTGCGTTTGTCTGTGTTAAAAAATATCTCTCGGTAGGTTTGACACAGTCCTCTGAACACTCCCGAATCACTCCGCTCAACCTTTCTTGTCCCGAATATTTTGAACAAAAAAGTATGATCCAAATCCGTTTCCTGACAATTGCTTTGCTGGTTTGCCAATGTTGCGCCAAGCTGAACGCCCAACAGCCGGACTCTTTGCCGACTGTGCAGGCTGCACCGCTATTGATTGTCGAGGAAATACCCGACACGACGAAAAAACCCGGGTTCATCAAACGTATCTGGACCAAGGACTACCCCAATCCGCGTACGGCGGTGCTGCTCTCGCTGGCCTTGCCCGGCGCCGGTCAGATCTACAATAAAAAATGGTGGAAACTTCCTATCGTGTACGGTGTTATAGGCGGGTTTACTTACGCAGAGATTGACAATATCAAACAATACCGAATCCTGCGCGACAACTACAAATGGATTGTGGACGGTGACCCAAACACAAACCCAACCGAGGCCCCCTACACCCTGCTCGACGCCACCAGCATGCGCCAGTACCGCGACCAATGGCGGCGATACGTCGAATTGACCAGTGTCGGGTTGGGATTAGCCTATATTCTGGCTGCCACCGAAGCGTATGTGGATGCACACCTCTCCCGCTTCGATGTCAGCGACGACCTGACCCTGCGTATTCGTCCCAGTATGCAAGCAACACCCGATAGCCGGATTTCCCTCGGCGTCGGCATCACGCTTCAGCTCGGACGCTAAACAATTCATCATTTATCATTCATCATTCATCATTAATAACTGGTGTTTGACAACGAAACAGACGGCTTAGACAACTCCCGGCAGCACTTCTACGACAGCCTGCGCTTTCCGATAGGTTTGGTGTTGTTCCTGTGGTTGATACACGCCTACCTGACGATCGTCGGGGCGGATCCGGGTTGGTATGGAATCATGCCAAGGCGTCTGTGGGGCATACGCGGTATTGCTTCAGCGCCGCTGGTGCATGGCAGCTGGGAACACTTGTTGTCCAACTCCTTTCCTATATTTATACTCAGCGTCATCACCCTCTATTTCTACCGCAAGGTGGCGATGCGCGCGTTCTGGATGATCTACTTTTTGACGGGTCTTTCGGTGTGGATGCTGGCCCGGCCCGTGCTGCACATTGGCGCCAGCGGCGTGGTCTATGGGTTGGTAGCCTTCATTTTTTGGAACGGCATTTTCCGGCGCAGCCTGCGCTCCATCATCCTGGCCCTGATCGTGATGGTGTTTTACAGCGGGATGTTTCTCGGTATTTTACCCGATCAGGAGGGTATTTCCTGGGAAAGCCACCTGCTGGGCAGCATCATGGGTATTTTTACCTCGTTCTGGTACAAAGGCGAACTGGAAGACGATGAACTGGAGCGCTATGACCCCTTCGCCGATGAGCGCAACGTAGAAGCCCAGTACTTTCTGCCCCGCGATATTTTTGATAAAACAAAAGCCCAACGCGCCCTTGAAGCGGAGGAAGAAGCCCGCCGCCGCCAGGAAAATGAATCAAATCCGTTTTTTCCACCGATGTGGAATCAGAACTGGACCTAAGTCCAGTTCTATTTCAAAATATGCTTCACCCGCGGACGGTGCGGGGTGATATCGCCCAGGCGGGCCTTTTTCGATTCTTCGTATTCCGTAAAGTTTCCTTCAAAAAACACCACTTCGGCGTCGTCCTCGAAGGCGAGGATGTGTGTAGCCAGGCGGTCAATGAACCAACGGTCGTGGCTGATAATCAGCACGCAGCCGGCGAAATCGTCCAGTGCATCCTCGAGTGCGCGCAGGGTGTTTACGTCAATATCGTTGGTCGGTTCGTCCAGCAGGAGTACGTTACCGCCGTCTTTGAGTGTCATGGCCAGGTGGACGCGGTTGCGTTCGCCACCGGAGCACACGCCGAGTTTTTTCTGCTGGTCGGCGCCGGCAAAGTTGAACCGGGAAATATAGGCACGGGCGTTCACCGAGGTGTTGCCCACCGTGATCATATCATTGCCGTCGGAGATAATCTCGTACACCGTTTTTTCGGGCAAAAGCGCCTCGTGGCTCTGGTCCACATAGCTGATTTTGACGGTATCGCCGATCACGACCTCTCCGCTGTCGGGCTGTTCCCGGCCGGTCAGGATTTTGAACAGCGTGGACTTACCCACACCGTTGGGGCCGATGATACCGACCACGGCGTTTTTCGGAATTTCAAAATTCAGGTTCTCGAACAGGATACGGTCGCCGAAACCTTTGCTGACGCCGTGTACCTCGATCACCTTGTCGCCGAGACGCTGGCCATTGGGAATCCAGAGTTCGAGCTTGGCTTCTTTTTCCTTGCTGCCCTCGCCGGCCATTTTTTCGTAGGCATTCAAACGGGCCTTGCCCTTGGCCTGACGGCCCTTGGCGCCCATGCGCACCCATTCCAGTTCGCGCTCGAGTTGTTTGCGGCGCTTGTCTTCCTGGCGTTCTTCCTGCGCAAGGCGCTTGGCCTTCTGTTCGAGCCAGGAGGAGTAGTTGCCTTGCCACGGGATACCCTCGCCGCGGTCAAGTTCGAGAATCCAGCCCGCTACATTGTCAAGGAAGTACCGGTCGTGGGTTACGGCGATGACGGTGCCGGGGAAATTTTGCAGGTATTGTTCCAGCCACTGCACCGATTCGGCGTCGAGGTGGTTGGTCGGCTCGTCGAGCAGGAGAATATCGGGCTGGCTGAGCAGCAAGCGGGCAAGCGCCACGCGGCGGCGTTCGCCACCCGAGCACACGTTGATGGGCGCATCATCGGGCGGGCAGCGCAGGGCATCGGTGAACAGCCCGATACGGTGGTCCAGCTCCCAGCCGCCGGTATGTTCGATTTGTTCCAGCACCTCGCCCTGACGATCGATCAGGCGCATCATCTCGTCGTCGTCGGTAACCTCGCCGAGTTTCATGCCGATGTCGTCATTTTCCTGAAGCAGGTCCACAATGGGCTGCACGGCTTCTTCCACGATCTGGCGCACGGTTTTGGAATCGTCGAGCAACGGCTCCTGGGCCAGGTACCCGACTTTGTATTGCTTTTCGAACTCGATCTTGCCTTCGTAGTTCTGGTCCAACCCGGCAATGATCTTGAGCAACGTGGACTTACCGGAGCCGTTGAGACCCAGTACACCGATTTTGGCACCGTAGAAAAACGACAGCCAGATATTTTTGAGGACTTGTTTCTGCGGCGGATACGTCTTGTTCACGCCGGACATGGAGAAAATAATCTTTTCGGACACGGATGCCAGTTTTGAGTGTTGAGTTTAGCGTTTTGAGTTTGTTTTGTATTGGGCGGCGCAAAGGTAGGACGCCGACGGGTGGGAACACAGGGAAAGTTTCAAGTTGTTTCTTCGATCTCTTGATAATTTTACGGCGAAAATGTCCATGCATACCCATACCGTACGTGCCGACCACCACATTCTCCGCCTCATAGCGTTGGCGTTGGCAGCGCATATAGCCCTTTCGTGGCCGCTGTGGTACAGCGGCGGCGGACGTACGTTTCCGCTACTGCCGCTCGTGGGCGCGGCATATTTGCCCACAAACTTTTGGGCGGAAGGCCTGCAAATCGGTGTGATACTACTGGTCCTGGGCGCGGTCGGCCTTTTTCCGCAAAAAAAATACGCTGCGCACGTCCTCGCCGCCACCCTGCTCTGGATGGTTGTACAGGATTTGAACCGCTTGCAACCGTGGACGTACTTTTACCTGCTCGCCCTCGGACTGCTGTTGTGCTCGGGTACCAGCCGTACCGAAGCCGTTCGCAGTCTCCAGTGGCTGTTGGCGGCAGTGTACGTGTGGGGCGGGCTGAATAAACTTACACCCTATTTTGCCGAAGACAATTTCCCGTGGTTTTGCGAGGCTTTTTCCTGGACCAAACCGCTGGGTGCCTTTCCTGCTTTGGGGTATGTTGTCGCCATAGCGGAAATGCTGCTGGCGCCCGGACTGCTGTGGGGTGTTTCGAGGCCCGTTTTTCGATGGATGGCGCTTGGTTTTCACCTGTTTATCGTGGTTGCGCTTAGTCCGGTGGGGTTGGACTGGAACGCAGTGGTGATTCCCTGGAACTTCGCCATGGCCGGCATGGTGTGGGTGCTTTTTTCCCAAAAAACATACACAGCAGATGGGCCTGATCCGCAGCCCGGCCGCCCGGCGCCATGGTTTTTTTGGGGTAAAATGTTGTTGCTCGCACTGGCATGGCTCCTGCCGCTGCTCAATATTGTACACCGCTGGGACGAACCGCTTTCCTGGAAAATGTATAGCAACACCCAAACCGAGGCGGGTTTTTATCTGGAAAACGGCGTGCCTTGCCCCGGCATGCGCGTCATTTGGAACGAACACGCCTACGACGCCGGGACCAAACTGTTGTTCGACGACTGGGCATTTGCCAACCTGCACGTACCCGCCTACAACAGCCCGCGTACACATCAGCGATTGGCGCAGTACCTTTGCCCCTGTGCTGCGGCACCCGAGCAGGCCGGCTTGTGGCGATTTACCGTGCAACGGTGGAACCGCGCCGGAGAACACGTTCAAAAAATCCCTTGCCCGGCCTTAATCCGTTGACGACACCATGAAAAGTTCTCTCCTCTGGCGCATAACGCCCAAATCGGGCGGCCCTGTTTCCTACTTGTTTGGCACCATGCATGTCCGCGACCTGCGGGCGTTCCAGTGGCTGGAACCCGCAAAGGTCTGCATTGGGCGCTGCGACGTATTTGCTACGGAGTTCGATTTTTCAGATACCGACCATGCCGCTGTTGAGGCGGTACTCCAACTCCCCCCTGACCAGACACTCGATGTACTGCTGAAGCGCGGTACCTGGAAAAACCTGCAATTCTATTGTCAGAAAAAACTCGGCATATCCGCCGAGAACATGCTGCACCAGCACCCCATGACGGTCAGCATGGCCCTCACCAACGCGTTGCTGGCAGACGAGGCCGCCCGTTCGCTCGACGAGACGCTCTGGGAATATGCGCGCGCACTCGGCAAGCCCACCACCGGCGTCGAAACCTTCGACGAGCAGCTGCAAACCCTCAAAAACATCACCTTCGAGCAGCACCTGAAAAGCCTGACGTGGCTATTGAAAAACTATAACCGCCAAAAACGCCGCCTGAAAAAAATGCTGCGCTGGTATCAATCCGGCGATTTGCAGCAGCTCTATCAGGCCGCCAAAAAAGATGCCCGTGGCATGCGCCGAATCATGCTGTATGAGCGCAACCAGATCATGACGCACCGCTTTGCCGAAATAGCCGCCGAGCGAAGCCTGTTCTGTGCTGTCGGCGCCGGACACCTCGCCGGAGAAAAAGGTATGCTTCGAATGCTGAAAAAACAGGGATTCACCATCAATGCGGAATAGCGGGTGCAACAAACACTGATCGAATTATTTTACTGGCCGCCCGTATCCTGGATGGCCCTCGCCTGGCGCACCGACGTGCTGTGGCTGGAGGCCTGCGAAAATTATCAAAAGGGCAGCTACCGCAACCGCTGCCACATCGCCGGATCAAACGGCGTACAGCGGCTCAGCATCCCCTTGCAAAAAGGCAAACACCAACAAACGCCCATCCGGGAAGTGCGCCTCGCCTACGACGAACCCTGGCAGCGCACCCACTGGCGCAGCATCCGCACCGCTTACGGAAACGCACCCTTTTTCGAACACTACGCCGATGAATTGGCTCCTTTTTTTGAAAAAAAATACACTTTTCTCTTCGACCTGAACCTCGACGTGCTGCATTTCCTGATGAAAAAAATGGCCTGGCCGGGCGAAATTCGCCTGTCTGAAACCTACCGAATGCCCGGAATGGAAGAAGCCGTCACCGATGCCCGAAATAGTATTGTAGTGGCGGGTTTTAACCCGCCGCCCATCGGGAGTGTAGTTGCCGGTTTGAACCCGCCACCCAAATCCTACCCGCAACTTTTTATGGAACGGCACGGATTTCTGCCCGACCTGTCGGCGCTCGATTTGCTTTTTTGCTGTGGCAAACAAGCAGGATCGGTACTTTCCTGAGGATTCCTACCGCACAACTACCCGCACCGGCAGCGCTGCGCCACCGATTTTTCGCAACTGTAGCCACTCCTAAAAAACCGGTTCGGCGGCCTTGGGCAACATGATATGGCCAACTGCGCTCAATTTGGCCTCAAAGACATTTTCTCCGGTAAAAAAATCACTGGACCGGGCACGGTACCAGCGTGCAAGGGGCGCAACACCGGCATCGGCCATGCCGGAGCCATCCAGTAAAAGAGCGTTTTCTGCATTTGTAAATACCGCGAAAATCGCAAACTGCGGCACAGTTCCCTTCGGCAACACCAGGGTCCATTCAAACGGCTCGGCATCCGGTATATCCGTGGTGTCGGACATGCCTTCCGAAGAACTGGAGAGCACCACCCCGGCCACACCGCCGGGGCCAAACATGGGAACGCGGAGGGTGACGGATACCGTGGTCTTGCTTACCTGGGCTTCGCCAAAAGTGCGCGCGCTTTGGATGATACCGGAGACGTAGGTTTTTACCTCGTCGTCGCCGCCCATCAGATCGCGTACGATTGTTTGTCGCCGAATGTGCAAGCCGCTGATCACTTCCAAAAGCCTGGATTTGGCTATAGCCTCGGCACTTTGTGTGGCCGTACGGATAGCCTGATCCTCTTGTGGCCATTTTTCCCGATTTAGGATAGCCTCTCCGGTCGCTTCGACGTATTCCCGGGTCCAGTTGACGACACCTTCCAGGGTATTCTGTATGATCGGCCGGGCTTCGATGGGGATCAGGCGGGCAAGGCGGTCTTCGGCTCGCGTGCGGTAGTATCCTTCTGGAAAATCATGGAGGAAAGCCTCCCAGCCCTCGCGTGTGTCGGATTGAAGGGCGGTGTTCCAGGCGATGCGCTCGTCGCGGCCGTGTCTGGCTCGGGTGATCCATTCTTCCAGATCGGTGCGGCGGGGCAGGTCGGAGCAGGCACGGGCGGCAATGAGGCGCGTGCAAGCCGTGTTGAATGCGCGGCGCTCGCAAGCGGTTTTACCTTCGTGATAAAGGGTTTTGAAACAGTCGTCCTGGGCAGCTGCACCAAGAGGAAACAACAGGGCCAGCAGGAGACGAAATATTTTTTTCATGGTAAAAACAGGTTGAAGCGGCATTAGGAACAAAGGTCAGTGATTCTTGTTAACCTTGCTCCTCGAAAAGTACATTAGGGTATTCCCCTAAAACGAAAACGGACGATTCCTTTCCTATGCACAAAACACTGATTCCCTTCGCTTCCGTCCCCCAGCTCGCCAAAACCGACGTTGCTTACGCTACGCTCGATCCTGCGCTGCAGCCATTCTACCACCTGGCTCCCCGGGTGGAAAATTTTGCCCAAATCATCGCGGAACGCGCCAATAAAAACACGGACCGCGAGACGCTGGCGGAGGTACTGGGAGTGCAGTATCAGCAGCTTAGCGATGCCGGGCTCGTACACGAACACATCGCTGCCTTGCGCCGGGCCGATACGTTTACAGTGACCACCGCCCACCAGCCCAGCCTGCTGCTTGGCCCGCTGTATTTTATTTACAAAGCCATTACGACGATCAACCTGGCGGCGGCGGTGCAGCAGGAAACCGGTAAACACATCGTACCTGTTTTTGTACTGGGAAGCGAAGACCACGACCTCGAAGAACTGAACCATATCCGCCTGTTTAACAAGGAAATACGCTGGGAACCGGCTATCGGTGGCCCTGTCGGGCAGATACCATCGAGCACGCTTGCACCGGTACTGGAGGAACTGAAATCGGTTCTCGGAGCGTCTGAAAATGCACAATCCCTGTGGGACAAGATCGAGCGCAGCTACACGCAATATGCTACGTTCGCCGAAGCAACCCAGGCACTGCTGCACGCCTGTTTCGGGCGTTTCGGATTGGTTGTTATCAACATGAACCACCCGGCGCTCAAACGGCTGTTCATCCCGGTCATGCGCGACGAACTCACCCAACAAACTGCACACCGCATTGTGTCCGGGACGATCGGGCGCCTCCAGTCCCTGGGCTTCAAGGGCCAGGCGGTTCCCCGGGACATCAATTTATTCTATTTGCAGCCAAACAGCCGGGAGCGCATCGTTTTGGAAAAAGGCCAATATCAGGTGCTCAACACCGACCTGACCTTTACACCGGACGCCATGCTAGCCGAACTGGAACAACACCCCGAGCGCTTCAGCCCAAATGTGGTGCTGCGCCCGCTGTTGCAGGAACTGATTCTTCCCAACCTCGCCTACGTAGGCGGCGGCGGCGAACTGGCCTACTGGCTGGAACGTCGCGAACTTTTTGATCATTACGACATCCCCTACCCTATCCTTGTCCGCCGGAATTCCGTGCTGTGGTTCGACAAAGACTCGATCAAACGTTCCCTGAAATTTGGCTTCCAACCGGCCCGATATTTCGACGACACCGATGCCCTCGTGCGGGCGTACATCGAATCTCAAGCAGAGGCGGAGGTGACGCTGAACGCCGAAATCGCCGATTTGCACCGCATTTACGAGCACCTGGCCCAAAAAGCGCAAGCCATAGATTCAACACTGGAAAAAGCCGTACGCGCCGACGAGGTCAAGACCGTCGCGCACCTGCAACAATGGGAGAGCCGGCTGATTCGGGCCGAGAAACAAAAACACGAGGTGGAACTCAACCAGTTGCGCGGCCTGAAGGAAAAACTGTTCCCCGGCAATGGCCTTCAGGAGCGTTCCGATAATTTTATCCCGTATTACCTCAAATATGGCGAACATTTCTTCGATGCACTGAAGGCAAACCTCGATCCGTTCGATGCAGGGTTTGTTGTGCTGGAAGATTGTTGAGTAGCAGCGGGTTTTAACCCGCTGTTTCGTGTAGCAGCGGGTTTTAACCCGCTGTAGTAATTCGGCGGGTTAAAACCCGCCGTTACTGGTTAAAACCCGCCGTTACTGGTTAAAACCCGCCGTTACTGGTTAAAACCCGCCGCTACGATAAAAAAACCAGGGTGCCAGGCGCCGCAACAGCAAACCTGCCCTGCTTTTCTGCGAAGCATAAAAAAATGCCCGCTCCACCGAGGGTATCGGTTCTCGGCACTGCGGATGGATCAGCGGCAGGGTCAGTGCCGCGGTAGCGTTTGTACGCCCGGCAGCGATGCCGGTTTGGGTATGCGTGGCGGCTTCGTCGAAGCCTATATTGCGCACCAGGTTGACTGTTGGCGTGATGCACAGCCCTTTATTTTTTACGACAGCGTAAAACCAGGCGTAGTCCCAGGTATCCAGCTCCCGGGAGCGGGTGCGTTCGAATTTGTCCAGCAGGTAACGCCGGGCAGCCGGGTCGGTGGAAATTTGGGACAAACCGCTGGCAGGATCCTTCCACATTTTTTCCAGGTCGGTGAAATCGGAATCGTACAGTTTCCATGCCCGGCGCCATGTTGCCCAGCCCCAGATAAAGGAAAGCCGGGAGAACACGTAACTTTCTGATAGTCCGCGACATGCTTCCGGAGCGGGATTGTTTCCCGCAATGTGCAACACCGCTGCATCGTCCCGGTAGCGCTCCAGCATTTGGGTACAAAAATCGAAAAACGACAAATCGGGCAGGCAGTCGTCCTCCAAAATGATACCGGCTTCCACCTGCTCGAAAAACCAGGAAATGCCGGTTTGCACTGCCCGCCGGCAGCCGTGGTTTTCCGGCAGGAAATTGGTGTGCACCGCGCAAGCCCAATCTACTTCATCAAAAATAGCCCGAACGGCAGCGCATTTCTCTGCATCGGCGGGTACGTGCCCGCGCGGCCCATCGGCACTCACGAACAACTGCGCCGGACGTATACGCCGGATTTGCTCAAAAACCCTGCGCGTATGCTCGGGGCGGTTAAAAACCAAAAGTAGGATAGGCGTCACGGGAGTGATGAGCGATGAGTTATGAGCGATGAGCTGTGAGTGATAAGTTATGAGTGATGAGTTATGCAAGCAAGAGCGTGATGCGTACTCTACGAGACTCATAACTCATCACTCATCACTAAGAAACGCGGGTGGTCCAGTTGCTCTCCTGGGTTTCTGCGACGTTTAGTTGTTTTTTTTGCTGCAAGTAGAGGCGCAACGCGAGTTTGGCTGCGATGGTTGCCGGTGTCTGCTGAGCCTGTAGCAGCGCTTCGGGTGTGTAATAATTTTTGATAAAATTGGTATCGAAATTGGCGCTTACAAAAGCCGGATGGTCCATGACGAATCGGCCAAAAGGTAGGGTTGTAGCGACGCCTTCTACCTCGTAGGCGGCAATAGCCTCCTTCATTTTCTGGATGGCCTCGTCGCGCGTTTTTCCATGTACGACCAATTTAGCCAGCAGGGGATCATAAAAAATAGGCACATCCATACCTTCAGTGTAGCCGCCGTCCACACGGATGCCCGGTCCTTCCGGGATGCGGTAGCGGTGCAGCGTGCCTACGGAAGGAAGGAAATTGTTTAGCGGATCTTCGGCACAAACGCGCAGTTCCATGGCGTGGCCGTTGATGGCCAGATCTTCCTGACGGAAATCGAGCGCCTCGCCTCGAGCCACACGAATTTGCCACTCGACCAGGTCGAGGCCCGTGATGTATTCCGTCACCGGATGTTCTACCTGGAGGCGGGTGTTCATTTCAAGAAAGTAAAAATTCAGGTCGGCATCTACCAAAAACTCCACCGTACCGGCGCCGACATAATCGCAAGCTTTGGCCACGCGCACGGCCGCCTCGCCCATAGCCTGGCGCATTTCGGGCGACACAATGGCGCACGGCGCCTCTTCCACCACTTTTTGGTGGCGGCGCTGCACGGAGCATTCGCGTTCGAACAGGTACACCACGTTGCCATGCGTATCGCCCAACACCTGTACTTCCACGTGCCGGGGTGAGGTCACGAATTTTTCAATAAAAACGGCGCCATCGCCAAAAGCAGACACCGCCTCGGAAATAGCGCGCTCCATCTGTTCCTGCAATTCTGCTTCGCGTTCCACCACCCGCATACCTTTGCCGCCGCCGCCTGCACTGGCCTTGATGAGTACGGGATATCCGACCCGGCGACCAATCTCTTTGGCCATTTCGACGTCGGTAATAGCTTCCTCGATGCCCGGGACCATTGGCACGTCGAAGCGTTTGGCAGCCTCCTTGGCGGCCAATTTATTACCCATTACCTCGATACTTTTGGGGCGAGGACCGATGAAGGCAATACCTGCATCGGCGACTTTTTGGGCAAAGACCGCATTTTCACTCAAAAAACCATAACCCGGGTGGATGCCGTCGGCGCCCGTTTGGCGGGCAACGTCCAGGATTTTATCGGCCAGCAGGTAACTCTGCGCCGAGGGAGCGGGGCCGATGCACACGGCTTCATCGGCGAAACGCACGTGCGGCGCATCGCGGTCGGCCTCCGAATAGACGGCCACGAGTTTGATGCCCATGCGGCGGGCGGTGCGCATCACGCGCAGGGCAATTTCGCCCCGGTTGGCGACAAGGATTTTTTTCATGCTGTTGGCTGGATGGTTGTTGGCTACTGGCCAAAAACCGCGTGTTGAATATGGTCGAAGAGGCGGAGCGTCCGGGTACTCGTCCGGGAGCGGCCCGCAAAAATGCGAACGGGCTGGATACCACGGACGGCATTGGTAAGAAAAATTTCGTCGGCTGCATACAATTCTTCCGGGAGCGCTTTTTTTTCATCAAAATGAATCCCCTCGGAGCGTGCAATATCGAGAAGTGCCGCTCTGAAAACGCCGGCCACGCATCCTTCCGAAAGCGGCACGGTACAAAGTTGGTCGCCTTCCCACCAAAAGATATTGCTGGATGTGGCCTCACATACACGGCCGTAAGCATTGAGCAGCAAGGCATCGTCCCAGCCATTGGACCGGGCTTCGCGTGCTGCCGCCACATAACGGGCAGCGTTCAAGGTTTTCAAATTGGAAAAGGCGTCCACAGGCAGACGCACTGCAGCGCTAAGGCCCAATTTTATTCCAGGTTCCAGTTTTTGGAGGTTTTTGTCGAGTGGTTCAGCGGTAATCAAAAACTGCGGAGTATCATCAGTAGGCGCATATCGTCCACCTGTAGATCGCCACACCGTGAGGCGCACCCGGGCATTGCCTGGGGCTACGCGTTGGATTTCCTGTCGAAAAAAATCGGCGTCCCAAAGGTGTGGCAAGGAAAAGCCCAGTGCCGTCAATCCGGTAGAAAGGCGTGTCCAGTGCCGCGTCAAAAGCGGCATTTCTCCATCAAATACGCGCATGGTTTCGAACAAAGCGTCTGCGTAAAACAGGGCGCGTTGTGCCGAATCCAAGATGTCTGGAAGTTGCGGAAGCAAGTGTCCGTTCAGATTGACTGGTGCTGGCATGGCGCGAAGGTACATCCGCCCGTACATTGGCAGGAAATTTGAATAGGCAGGTAGCAAACCAGACCAATCAACGCACCTCCAATATGGACAGAAATGATGCACCGATTTTTTTTCCGGGGCTGAACGGCATACGAGCAATTGCAGCGCTTGCTGTTGTGCTCTCCCACATCACGGTATATTTGAATCGGTTCAACCTGAACCCCCACCTCATTGGTTCGCTGCCGAATGGCAACCCCAAAGGACTTGATTTATCCGACTATGGGGTAACGATCTTTTTCGCGCTGAGCGGATTTCTGATTACCTACCTGCTCCTGGCCGAAAACCAACAACAAACGATCAGTGTCAAAAACTTTTACATTCGGCGTATTCTGCGGATTTGGCCGTTATACTACACCTATCTCGTAATCGCGCTGATTGTCAGCAAGGTTGCGCAGGTTCCGCACGAGTCTATCAGTGATTTGTTCTATTTTTTCTTTGGACCGAATGTGCCCAAATCATTTCAGTTGCGTTCCGATTTGCTGGGGCACTACTGGTCGCTTGGGGTGGAGGAGCAATTCTACCTTTTTTGGCCGCTGTTTGTGCGGCGTTTTCATAAGAACCTGCTGTGGGCAACAGGGGTGATTTTTTCAGTGTTTGTTATGCTAAAAGTACTTGCATATATTTCATATTCGGGCAGTGTTTTTCACACGGCGATGTATGTGAACCGGTTTGATTGTATGCTGCTCGGCGCTATGGGCGCTCAACTCTATTTTCAAAACCATACACTTTTTGTTCGATTCAGTACGCATAGGCTGGTGCAGGCTACAGGCTGGGGAATCGTGGCATTGTCTGCCGTAAACTGGTTCCATGTCGCCAACATTGTCAATCATGAGATCATGGCGGTAGTAACCGTTGCACTTATCATGGGTCAAATAAAATCTACCGGCCTGTTACATCTGAACACGCGGGCATTCGATTTCCTTGGAAAAATCTCGTACGGAATTTACGTCATCCACCCCTTGGTTATCTTCGGGTTGGGGTGGGTGTTTGCGAGGCTGATCACGCAGGACGCGTGGTACAACTATGTACTGGTGTATTGCACCTCCGTAGGCACAACCATTTGGGTAGCACACCTGTCGTACCAATATCTGGAAAAGCCGTTTCTGAAATTAAAAATGCGCTACACTCAGGTGAAGAGTGCCGGGTCGCAGGAAGAGGTGGCTATTTCCTGAAAAAGCTGCCTGCCTCCAGCACCTTGTTTTCGCCAGCCTGGTACAGGGCGTAGTTGAACCCGGGTTGCAAGCTAAATGCACCGTGGCGGCCTTTTTTATCAATGGCGACATAGCACACCTGATTTTCCCGGGCTTCTTTCGGGTACTTATGCGCCAGCCGGCGCACCACTTCCTCAGCGGCTTTTTGGGGGTGTTTGCCCCGGCGCATTTCCTCCACAAGCAGAAAGGTGCCGAGGGTTTTGAGTACCATTTCCCCCAGACCTGTAGCGGCAGCAGCGCCTACTTCGTTGTCGGTGAACATACCCGCTCCAAGGACGGGGCTGTCGCCGATGCGTCCGCGCATTTTGAACGCCATGCCGCTGGTGGTGCAAGCGCCGGACAGACGTTGTTGGGCATCCATCGCAACGATGCCGATGGTGTCGTGGCGCTCGCTGTTGATGACCGGTTTGTATTTTGATGTGGTTTTCCAATGCTCCCAAGCCTTGCGGGCTGTTTCGGTGAGCAGGTTTTCTTTTTGGAAACCCTGGCTGAGCGCAAACTCCAGCGCGCCGTCGCCGGAGAGCATGACGTGTGGCGTTTTCTCCATGACAAGGCGGGCGACGCTGATGGGATGCAGAATATGTTGAAGATAGGTGACACAGCCGGCGTTACCAAATTCATCCATGATGCAGGCATCAAGGGTTACGTTTCCGTCGCGGTCGGGAAAGCCGCCGTATCCGACGCTGGTATCTTCCGGGTCGGCTTCTGGGATACGGGCGCCGGCCTCAACCGCATCAAGGGCGCGCCCACCCCGCGCCAGGACTTCCCAGGCAGCCTCAGTAGCTTTGCGGTTGTCCCAGGTTGCGATAACAACGGGGAGTTTATTTTTGGATGGCGGGGCTGCTTGTTCTGCTATCTTGGCCCAAAAATTGGCTGTACCTGCAGCAAGCGAACCTAAAAAAGCGTTTTGGAGAAAATCACGTCTTGATTTCATATCGAGTGATATGTTTGACTTAAATTAGATTGTGTTTAGAGCCTACTCACTCTAAATAAACATTTTCGGACAAGTTAAAAAATGAGCGGCGACAAGGTAGCGGTACACCACGAATTTTTTTCTGCGCAATAGATCAAACGGAAGAATTATACACCAATATGACCACAGAATCTGCTAAAACGAATATACGGGTCCAGACGGTCGTCGTGGTCGCGTCCTGTATCTTGTTCGTCATAAAATTGCTCGCCTATTATTTCACCGAGTCGGTAGCAATTTTGACGGACGCTCTGGAGAGCACGGTAAATGTAGTGACTGGCTTCACCGGGCTCTATAGCCTGCGGGTAGCCGCCATGCCCCGCGATGAAAACCATCCGTACGGCCACGGTAAGGCTGAACTGATTTCGGCTTCGTTTGAAGGTATCCTGATTGCCATTGCCGGGATCGTCATCATCTTTGAAGCAATCAGCAACCTACTGCACCCGCATACGCTCCGTGCACTCGACCTCGGTATTGGTTTGGTGCTAAGCACGGCAGTTGCCAATTATATATTGGGCTGGTATTGCATCAAAACAGGTAAAAAAAACCACTCCATCGCCCTGCAAGCCAGCGGCAAACACCTGCAAACAGATACCTGGAGTACGATAGGCATTGTCGTCGGCCTGCTGCTGATCCGGTTTACACACATAGCCTGGATAGATAGTGCGGTAGCCATTGCATTTGGTGTATTGATTATGGTGGAAGGATCCAAAATCATTCGTCAGACAATCGCCGGTATCATGGATGAAGCCGACGGAGAGCTGCTTCGGGAATTGGTGCGCGTGCTGAACACAAACAAACCGGACAACTGGATTGACCTGCACAACCTGCGCATTATCAAGTACGGCGCAATCCTGCACCTTGATTGCCACCTCACCGTACCCTGGTATTTTAATGTTAACGAAGCCCACGTGGAGGTTGACGGGCTGGACCAGCTTATCCGGCAGCACTTTCCCCAATCGCTCGAAATGTTTGTGCATACCGATGGTTGTGTGCCGCCAGGCTCTTGTGCGGTGTGTCCACTAACCGCTTGCCCGGTTCGGCAACGTTCTTTTGAGCGACGCTTAGACTGGACATTGGACAATATCACGACAAATCAAAAGCACGGGTTGCCTTAAAAAATAAAGCGGGAAACATGTCACCTGGAACCAGGCGCAAATCAGTGTTTAGGCATATATGTTAAGGTTTCGGCGACAAAAATATTCGGCAGTACCTTCGGCTTCGGAAAAATTGGTTGCTCTGTTGTTTTTCCGAATTTATTTTACTGCTTATGTTTTGCCTCCGTCATTTTCTCTTGCTCCTGGCGGCATTCTACTCCACCTCCGTATCATTTGCTCAAAATGATATGCAGGTGCTCGGCGACGCGGTGTTCACACCAGCCGATCTGGCCGAAGGCGCTGCTGTTACCTACCTGATTCGATTCCAGAACACTGGATCGGATACGGCTTATCAAGTTATTATTCGGGACACACTGGACCCGCGCCTGGATATGGAAACATTCAGCATGATCGGCTCCAGCCACGAGTACCAACTTGTACGGGACGGAAGCAACGTCGTTCGCTGGTATTTCGACGATATATTTCTGCCAAACAGCTCCGATGACGGTCCCCACTCCATTGGATTTATCCTGTTTTCTATTCAATTAAAACCCTTTTTGGCGCCCGGTCAAACCATCCTGAACAACTCCTGTGTGACCTTTAACCAGACGAATACCACTTGTACCGAGCACGCCATTATCTGGATTGATGCCAATGCCGATACAGACGATCCCGAACAACAGTTGAGCCTCCAGATCATTCCCAATCCCAACTACGGCAATTTTGAAGTGCGCTCCACAACGCCGACCAACAGCGGCGCTACACCGCCGCTTGCCGAGTGGTGGATCACCGATATGAATGGTAAAACAGTATGGGATGGCTACGCCAGGGATATGGCATCTGCAAGCGCGCAGGTATGGCTGGAAAAACCCGCGCCAGGACTTTATTTGCTGTGGGTGAAAGATCAGTACCGGCTTCAGGCAAAGCAGTTTGCTGTAGTGCGTTAGTGCGTAATAATTTAGCGATCAATGGATCAAATCCCCTTCCAAATCTATTTCGGTCTTGAACGGATGGCGCGGCAGCCACTCCTCTACCGGCTTGAGGTATTCCAGCAAGGTACCGGCAAACCGGTTGACCAACGGATTCCGGTGGCGCAGATAGCAATACAAGTTGTGCGGGACGGCCCCTACTGAACTTTTGATTTCCAGTGCAGTACGCGCAAACACCACATCACTGCAGCCCGATTCGATGCCGATCCGAACAATATCGTACAGGATATTCAGGTATAATTGCAGGTCGTGGTTGTGCACTTTGTCGTAGCCGAGGAAATGTGCTTCCAGCTCTGTACCATTTTGAATGGTCGTGAAAAACGCTTCCAGCTTTCCATCAATAAAATACCCGAACATCCGAAAATGATCCGGCATATCGCGCTTGAGCGCCAACAGGTAATGCTCGTTCAGGTCCACCATATTGAATCCGGCATTGTTGGCGATTTCCCGGTACAACGCATAAATACGAGGCAACTCCTGCTGAATGTCGCCAAGTGACAGCTCCCGTTTTTCAATTCCGGCGGCTTTTTTAAAGGCGCGTTTGGCCCGGGTGCGGTACTTCGTAGACATGGCGCCGAGGTAATCATCAAATCGTTGAAACGGCAGGTGCAGCACCATGTTTGGCTGTATTTCGAACTCAACGTAGTTTTTTTGTACCAAAACCTGCCGGTGACGCACCTGAGCAGGAGCAATATCCTTGACTAAAATCACAGGCATACGTTCACCGGAGCGATCCGCATTTTCAATAACACTTTCAAGGGCATTTTCTAAAAGCACGGCAGCTTTTTCCGGCGAAATCCGGTCATAATCGAACCAAAACGCGTGCTCGCCGGTGAGTAGCATGTTGCCACAAATGAGGATATCCGCGACCAATTGACCGGCTACCCGACGCTTGAGCCACTGGGTCAGCCCCGAAAAAAAGCACGGGTCTTTGGTTTGATGTTCCAGTTCGTTGATGTTATCGTCGCCTTTGAAATACTTGATCTGGCAAAGCGCGCCTCCGATAGGGTCATCTCCGCAGTAAAACAACAGATAACCAAAGCGCATACCGAGTGGCGGATTACTTTCTAAAACAGAAAGATACCGGCGTTGCAGGAAGATATCGTCGGGCGGTGCTGCGGCGTCCCAGTCTTGTCCAGCCGACTCAATAGACCGGAAGTACGTGAATCGGTAGGAAGCTGCGTCCGCAGGTGCGGGGCGATTCTGCTCGACGGAGGCTGGACAAGGAGACAAGTGCATGCAGGTACGTTGGTGAGGTGGTTTTCGATAAATACTGCGGCAAAGAAAAACAGAATGTTTCAACAATGGTTGTCATGCGTCACCTCTTTGCCATTTTTTAACCTCTTCCAGCGCAGCAACCTCGTCGGCCCATCCCATAATCGTCATGACTCCCAAACCGTCATAATACAGGAAAAATTGTTCCAGGATATGACGGATGGCGCTAAACTGCTGCTGAAAATCATGCCAGTTCTCCACCCGAATGATTCGCAAACCCGGGTCTGCCGGGATGGCGAGGACTTTGTTGTCCCACTCGCCGCCATCCTGCAACAAGAGCAACCCAATGGGCTGTACCTCCAGCACCGTACCCGACGGCAACGACTCGGCCAGCACGAGCACGTCAAGCGGGTCGCCGTCGCCTCCCCGGGATTTTTCCATAATGGTGGATGGAATAAACCCATAGTTCACCGGATACGGCAAAAACTCCACCATCCGCTGCTGACCATTGCGCATGTCCGGCCGGAGTATCCCGGTCGCCTGATCGAGTTCGTATTTTCGATTGGTACCGGCCGGTATTTCCACCACAGCGTGCAGATGCCCGGCAGGAGAAAATGAAGGAATATGCAAGAGATTCGGCATGCGCGATCGTTGAATTTGACAAAAACACTAAAACCGGAGGACACACCCTACAAAACTTCCAGCGCCTGTTCCAAATCTTCCCACAACCACTCCGGGTCTTCCAGACCGATGTAAAACCGGCAAAACGTCCAGGGCAACGTCGGTTCCGGCTTACCGGGGATTCCGTAAAACCCGACGGTAGGGATGATGAGCGACTCGTGCCCACCCCAGGAAACGGCCATGAGGAAACGTCGCAGCCGGTGCACAAACTGCTCCATATTTTCCAGGGCAGGTGTTTTGAACTGCACCGAAAAAAGTCCGCCGCAGCCACGCATTTGTTTTTTAGCCAACTCCAGTTGTGGAAAACTATGGTGAAACGGGTACCAAATTCGCTCCACCTTGGGGTGGTTGTCTAATTTTTTGATCAAAAACTGCGCACTGGAGTCACTCCGCTGGAGCCGAATCGGCAGGGTGCGCAACCCGCGAATAACGAGCGCGGCATCATGCGGACCGAGGATGCCACCAAGGGTCATCAGCTCGGACTCGAAGATTTTTTTCACCATTGCTTTACTCGCGCAGAGCACGCCCACCACCACATCGGAGTGGCCGTTCAGGTACTTGGTACCCGAGTGCACCACGATGTCAATCCCGAAAGCCGCCGGATTCTGGTAGATCGGCGAGCTGTAGGAATTGTCAATGATGGTTACGATACCGCGTTCTTTGGCCAGGGCCGCGCAAGCCGCCAGGTCCTGGCACTCGAACGTCATAGTATTCGGACTTTCGAGGTAAAGGATGCGGGTATTGGGCTGCAGGGCAGCGCGGATATTTTCGATGTCGGTACCGTCCACGAAAGTGTGCTCCACGCCATAGCGAGGCAGGAATTTGCGCAGCAGGGAATTCGTCCAGGAGTACGGCGCTTGCTGGCATACGATGTGGTCGCCCGCGCTGATGTTGCCGAGTACGGCGGCGGCCACCGCGCCGGCGCCGCTGGAAAACACCAGGCAGTCGTCGGTGCCTTCGAGGGCGGCGAGTTTTTTGCGCAGGATTTCCACCGTGGGGTTGTTACCCCGGGAATACACATGATGCTCCAGTTCATCGGAAAATGCCGCGCGAAATGCCGCGAGGTCGGGAAAAACGAAATTGCTGGTCTGTACCACCGGTGGCGCCACGGCCTGGAAGTAGTGTTCCCGGTCTTCGCCAAGGTGGGTGAGGATGTCGCTTTCGTGGTAAATATTTTGCATTTTGTCCTTCAACTTTATTACGGATAATAGCCGGCCTCTGCAAGTGCCCGACGGAAAATAAGGCGATCGGGTGCGTTCATCTCCAACAATCCAATCGTTGCTTTTCCTATTGGGGTTATGGGCGAAATCATTCCCAATTCTTGTTCAAAATGACTTGCCCAGTTGTCTTTGCGAGGATTAAAAACACGAACGGTTTCCTCTCCTTTTTCATCCAAAAAAGTAGCCACATTGCTGCCTTTGTTTTGATTGCAGTGCGGGCAGGAGTATGCCAGGTTTTCCGGTATGGAAGTGCCGCCATGCTTGATACTTCGAACATGGTCAACATGAAAAACGGTAGCCAAAAAACGCTCCGGTACAAGGCAATATTCACAACGGAATCCGGCACGCTCAGCAACCTGCCGACGAAGCACAGCGGAAACAGGTTGGCTCATTGATTTTCCAAATGCTTGACCGCCCGCGCTTTCGCCAAGCCAATGAGCAGATCATAAGCCAGATATCGCTCCAGCTCATCTTTTTCTTCAGGCATAATAGCCCCTTCTTTCTTTTTTTCAACGAGTACTTCTATACGCCGCTGAATGGCTGGAGAAAATTTGAACGCCAGAATTTTTTCCGGTATAGCATCTGCCAGAAAAGCTGCGATTTGATCTTGAGCCGATAAGGATGCGGTCATAATTTTTGTTTGTGAATTACTTGACAAAAGTAAGAAAAAATCGCTCCCTGCAGGCATTGTCGTTTGCCCCGCACCTACTTACGCTTCCCTTTTACGATTTTCATTTCCTTCAGCAAATAGCCCGCTCCCGCGTATTTGTCAATCACGAACAGGATGTACCGCGCATCCACCATGATATTGCGGCAAATGGCTGGATCATAGTTCAGGTCGCTCATGGTTCCTTCCCACACACGGTCAAAATTGAGGCCCACGAGGTTGCCGCGGGCGTCGAGCGCGGGGCTGCCGGAGTTGCCGCCGGTGGTATGGTTGGTGCCGAGAAATGCTACGGGCAAACGGCCGTCCTTCGTGGCGTACGGACCGTAGTCCTTGTTTTTCCAGAGATCAATCAATTTTTTGGGCACATCAAACTCGTAGTCGCCGGGCACGTATTTTTCCATCACGCCGTCCAGGTACGTACGGAATTCATAGCGAATCGCATCGCGGGGACTGTAGCCGCGCACCTTGCCGTACGTGACGCGCAACGTGCCGTTGGCATCGGGAAAAAAACGCTTGTCGCGGAACACCAGCATTTGCGCGGCCATGTACTGGCGCTGCAACAGGTTAACCGTCGTTTGCAACTCCTGCAACTTCGGCACAACCTGCTCCTGGTAGGGGGCGGAAACACCGCGCCAAAACGCCAATATGGGATCCTGGCTCAGCGCTTTTCCAAAAGCATTCGCATCGCCGCTTGCGAGCGATTTCCACCGGTCGGCATTCGTCAGGGCGCTGTTGGAATACAGGTAGTCGGCTAATTTGTCGAAACCGCCGCGCCGCTCCACCTCACCGCGAACGAACGCCCCACCCCACTCCGGCCGCATGGTTTTGGCAAACCGCTCGATCAAAACCGTAAACACGGCCTTGTCCACGTCGGGGCTGTATTCCGTAAACGCGTTTTCTACCTGGGCGCTCACATCTTTTATTTTAGCAGAAAAAGCCGATGTGTTGCCGTCTTCGAAGGTTTTTACCCAGCCGGTCAGGCCGGAGGCGACGCCCATAGCCTGGACGTTGCGCATGAACGTTTCCAGGTAATTGTCGCGGGCTTCGGCGTACGGCTCGATGTCCTTGTAGGTTTGGTTGAGGCGTGGCAGGAGGTTGTTGTAGCGGATTTTCCAGTCGGGATTTTGGTTGATCCGGCGGATAAACTCGGCTTCGTATTCCTGTTTTTTTGCCACGGCCTTGTACGTCTGGAGGCCCTGCATTTCGCCGAGCCATTTTTTCCAGGCATTAGCGATACTGGCGAACCGGGCGATATAGGCAATTTTGATGGCCGGGTCATTGCGCATAAAACCGTCCATGGTTTTGAGTGCTTTGTCCCGGATGTCCACGCGCACCGGATTGGTTACTTCGGCGGCTTGTTGGAGGGCGGCGGCGGGCAGGTACTCGTCGGTGCGACCGGGGAAACCATAAACCATCGTGAAATCGCCTTCCTCCACGCCGTCGAGTGAAATGGGCAGGAAATGGGCGGGTTTGAGCGGTTGATTGTCGGCTGAAAACGGCGCAGGGTGGTTGTCTTTGTCGGCATACACGCGGAACAGGGAAAAGTCGCCCGTGTGGCGGGGCCATACCCAGTTGTCGGTATCGGCGCCGAACTTGCCGATACTGCTCGGCGGCGCGCCCACGAGGCGCACATCGGTATAGGTAACGGTGACAAAAAGGAAAAACTGGTTGCCGTTGTAGAACGGCCGGATCAGGATATCCTCCCATTTTTCCTTTTTGGTGTTCACCTTGATCTGGGCGAGGTTTTTATCAATCTGCGACTGGCGGTCGCGCTCGCCCATGGCTTCGGTCACGTTTTGAAGCGCCAGCGCCGTCACATCCTCCATGCGCGAGATGAACATGGCGGTTTCGCCGGGGCACGGCAACTCATCGGCGCGGGACATAGCCCAAAAACCGTCCTCGACGTAGTTGTACTCCAGCGTGGAATGGCTCTGGATGGCGCCGAACCCGCAGTGGTGGTTGGTGAGCAGGAGTCCCTGCGGGGAAATGATTTCGCCTGTGCAGCCACCGCTGAACTGGCAGATGGCATCCTTGACGCTGGGCCGGTTGGGGGCGTACAATTCATCGGCGGAAAGTTTCAGGCCGAGGCCCTTCATTTCCTTTTCGTTTTGCTTTTCGAGGTGGAGGGGTAGCCACATTCCGCCTTGAGCGCGGAGCAATGCGGGCAATAGGACCAGCAGGAAGAGGATTCTTTTCATCGAAATGTAGTTTTTGCGGGGCGAAGGTAGAAAATAAAGATTGGTGCCTCGGGGGTGCAGCCGTGGAAAGATTTCGCGGACGTTGGCGCTCGATTACTTGCGAAATGTGCCTATGTTTGCACAGATTTCGCGACTGATCAGTTTTTATCACCTGCGAAATAAAAAAAATGATTTCGCACCAGTCTGGAGGCGTTTTATATACTGACCAAATTTTTGGAGCTAAAGAAACGACCTGAAAAAATGGTTGTGTTTCTGGATGAATTGCCTTGGCTGGCTACCCATAAATCAGGCTTTTTGAAAGGTTTGAGTTGGTTTTGGAACAGCTGGGCAACGGACCAATCGGTGGTTGTCGTGATTTGCGGCTCGGCGGCCTCGTGGATGATAAAAAACGTGGTTCACGACAAAGGTGGATTGCACAACCGGATCACCAGGCGCATTTATTTAAAACCGTTTGAACTGGGTGAAACGGAAAAATTCTTTATGTCCAAAAACCTGAACTTCGACCGATACCAAATCTTGCACCTGTACATGGCCATGGGAGGCGTACCGCATTATCTGGAACAAGTGGAAGCCGGAAAAAGCGCCGCTCAGAACATTGATGCCATCTGTTTTTCCGAAAACGGACTGCTCTGGGACGAATTTCCCAAACTGTATGCCTCATTGTTCGACCGATCGGATGCACACGTCAGGGTCGTCCGGGCATTGGGTGCAAAACAAAAAGGCTTGACTCGTACCGAGCTTGTTCAAAATAGCCGGTTGCCGGAAGGTGGCGGCGCGACTACGGTCATTGAAGAGTTGTTGCACTCCGGGTTTATCTCCATTTATCAGCCTTTCGGCAAGAAAAAAAAGGACAGTCTTTATCGCTTGACGGATGAGTTTACGCTTTTCTACCTCAAGTTTATGGAAGTCAATCGGCAGGAGGGTCCCGGTACTTGGCAGCAGATGAGCCAAACGCAGACATACATCAGTTGGGCGGGTTATTCCTTCGAAAATGTCTGCCTCAAACATCTTTCCCAGTTAAAAAAAGCGCTCGGTATCTCCGGCGTTTATTCCATTGCTTCCTCCTTTCTGAAGCGCGGAACCGACGAGGAGGAAGGTATTCAATTCGATCTCCTGATTGACCGCAACGACCACGTCATCAATATTTGCGAGATCAAGTTCTACAGTGCCGAGGTCACACTTGACAAGACCACGGCAATGGATTACCGGAGCAAATTAGCCGCATTCAAAGAATCAACCCGAACCCGGAAACAGGTTTTCCTGACCATGATCACGACGTTCGGTGTCAAACAAAATCAATACAGCCTCGGCCTGGTGGACGCTGAACTGACCATGGACGATTTGTTCGAGAATGGCGTAACCTAATGGCCACCCGTTGTAATGGTCTGCCCGATAAAAAGCCCCAAAAAGAGACAAAAAAAAGGCAATGAATTGTCGCAAGCAAAAATGTGGCATTTGACGAAATTGGCGAAACAAAAACTCAATCTAATCAAACTTGACTTTTGAAAATTATTAACCGATACTTGCACATGTTTTGGCGCAATGTGCACTACGCGCCTGAGGGATTGCAATTCCTCACCCGACTTGCCATCACCCGATAAATTAATTCTGTAAAATCTTGGGCGACAGGCGTTTTCGACGCCTGTCGCCCTGTTTTTGTTTTTCACTTTTCCATGTTAAAGCCATGACAAAAATATACCTGATCGCATATCTACTATCTATATCGGCTATTGCACACGCCCAAAAACACGACTACAACTGGATATTCGGCTACTCCAACAACAGCACAACTCCGCGCTTCGGCGGCGCAAATATTGACTTTAATTACAACCCGCCAGTGGTGTACCCGCAAAAGAAAAAAATTGATCTGTCATTTTATTGTGGTATCTGCAGCGACTCTTCCGGTCAATTAATGTTTTACACCAACGGTATTTCCATTCGCGACACCACACATAACATCATGCTGCATGGCGACACCATCAACCCCGGCCCTGTCTGGCTCAATTGGTATGACCTTTATTACCCAAATGGCCCGTTTTGTTTCCCCTTGCCGGGGCCAGGATTGACAAACCACTACTACCTGTTTCACATGGCCGGAGTTATATTGCCTGTAATCGGCGCGGTGACCTCCCCTTTCTATTACACAATTATTGATATGAAGGGCAATAATGGCCTGGGGGTAGTGAAAAAGAAAAACATTATGCTCTTGCCCGAAGGATACGACTACACTGCTCCGGTGGCCGTGAAACACGGTAATGGGCGCGATTGGTGGATCATCACCGGGATCGTATCGGAACCGGTGCTCTACACCTTTCTGCTCGACCCCGACGGCGTACACGGCCCGTACGAAACCATCATGCCTTACGAGTTTCCCGGCGAAGCCTTCCAGTCCGTAAATGCCATGTCGCCCGACGGGAGCACCTACGTCCGCTGCGACGGCCTCCAGGGGCTGTATATCTACGACTTCGACCGCTGCTCCGGCACGTTCGGCGACCTGCGGGTGCTGCCCTTCGCCGATCCGGAATTTTTTGCACGATCCACGGTGTTCGCGCCCGATTCTAAGCATCTCTATTTGTCTCACAGTCCTTACATTACAGTTTTAGACTTACATGCTGCCGACATAGCCGCTACCCTCGACACCCTGGCTTATTTCGACGGCCAGGCCTCGCCGAATCTGCCCTTCGTGACCGGATTTTTTCATGCCAGCCGCGGCCCCGACGGAAAAATCTACTACGCCACCACGAACAGCACCATGGCCATGCACGTCATCCACAGCCCCGATCTGCCGGGGCTGGGCGCCGACGTGCAGCAGCACGGCCTTGACCTGCCCAAACTCAATAACGGTACCATGTGCCAGTTTCCCAACTACCGCCTGGGCCGCTGGGCCGGCTCGCCCTGCGACACCCTCGGCTTCCAGGGGCCGGGCGGCTTCGAGCACCGGGCATACGCGCCGTATGCCGCCCAGCGCAATCCCGGTGGCTACACCCTGCTGCCACCCATCGGCAAACCCTCCGGCAAGCCCCGCGCGCGGCAGCCCAGCATGGCAGAAATGGCGCTGGAGCAATTGGAAAAACAGCGGCGGGAAGGGGAAGGGAAGGAACAACAGGAGATACAAGAACAGAAACACTGAAAAAACAAG
>JBGSKO010000092.1:0-4440 GCA_041741155.1 Saprospiraceae bacterium
CACGGTGGGGTGGGAGGTACCCTTACTCAATTTAAAATTTTAAAAATTTTTGAATGACGTCTGGGTACCTCCCACCCTACCGTGTCTCCACTCGTTCAAAACCCGTAACATTTTGGAACATCAAGACGAACAAACCCAAACAGCAGCCTTGCGGCACGGCGACGAAGCGACCTTCGAGGCAGTGTTCCGGCAATGGTATGCGCCGCTGTGCGGGTATGCTGCCCGCCTGACCGATGGCGATCTCGATGCGGCAGAAGACCTCGTGCAGCAGGTTTTTGTAAAACTCTGGGAGCAACGCGCCCGGCTCGATATCGCGTGGTCGCTCAAAGGGTACTTGTATAAAACCGTGCACAACAGCGCGCTCAACCGGTTGCGGTCCGTCAAAACCCATTCGAAATACCTTGATTTCAATGCCGCACAATTGGAAAATGAACAAACACCGCCTGACTACCCCGCCCGTGAACTCGCCGAGCGCCTCCAACAAGCCCTTGGCAAACTACCGCCGCAATGCCGCCACGTATTCGAGCTGAGCCGTTTTGAGGATTTGAAATACCGCGAAATCGCCGACCAACTCGGTATTTCCATCAAAACCGTCGAGACCCAAATGGGCAAAGCCTTGCGTATCCTTCGCCTGCAATTGGCTGATTACTTAGTCACGTTTTTGGGGCTTTGTATTGCCTGGTGGGCTTCCAACTGACGGCTCGAACCCGGCAGAAGTCGCACAACCCCGATCAACCGCCAGCATTTTGAGATGAAGCGCTCGCGCCGCCTCGACGAAAACCAAGAATCGTTCATCACGCATCGTTCCGCACGCCGCTATGGAAATCTACGACGAACATATTGACACTCTGATCGCCCGCCATCTGGCCGGCGAGAATACGCCCGAGGAGGCGGTTGCCCTGCAAGCCTGGGTAACTACATCGCCCGAAAACGCCCGTTATCTGGCCGATTTACAAGCGATTTGGCAAAAAACGCCGGCTTTGCGCCCTGCTGATCCGCGAGTGTTGGATACCGAGGCTGCCCTCCAAAAGGTGCAAACCCGGATCCGGGCGGGCCGTCCGCGTATGGTGCGCCTGTCCATGGTATGGCGTGCCGCCGCCGCCCTGGTGTTGGGCGTGGCTGCCGTTTATTTCCTGTGGATGCGCAACCTGCAGGCCCCGGACGTAGTCATAGCTGCTACCAACATCGCGCGCACCGACACCCTGACAGATGGCTCCGTGCTGACCCTTGGCCCGCAATCGGGGGTGGCGCTCGCCGCTGGATTCAATGCCCGCGAACGGCGGATGCGCCTGCACGGAGCAGCCACGTTCGATGTACAACCCGATACTACGCGCCCTTTCATCGTGGCGGTACAGGATCTGGAAGTACGGGTGGTCGGTACAGTATTTCGGGTGGACAATGCGCTCGAACCGTCTCGGGTGCAGGTGGATGTGCTGGAGGGTAAAGTGCGTGTCAGCGCCCGCGGGCAGTCTGCGGTTTTGGGTGCAGGCGAGCAGGCGATTTATGATCAAAAGGCCGGAACCCTGGAGCATGTCCGCCCGGAAGGCCGGGTACTGCGTTTCGATGCGACGCCCCTACGCGAGGTCGTCCGGCAAATTGAGCAGGCGTACGGCGTGCAGGTTTTGTTGAAAAACAAAAACCTGGGAAATTGCCCGCTTACAGCCCGCTACAACAACCTGCCCGTGGAACGGGTGCTGGAACTGGTCGCTGAGTCGTTTTCCATCCAATTGGAAAAAACGGCGGCGGGGTATGCGCTGGACGGGAAGGGGTGCGAGTAGGGGCGTGCTTTCCCCTGACCAAAACAGCATACAGTTTTTATTAGCCTCACCAGGGCGATACATCACTTTTAACACATCACGACCATAACGCCATGTTTTCATACACCAACCGGAACCACTGCTGGTGGCTCCTCTTGCCGCTGCTTTTTACTGCCCAAACCCTTTGCGCCGGCGACGTACTCGAACGCCGTATTTCCGCGCACTTCGAAGCAGAATTACTCAAAACTGCGCTCACGGAAATTGCCCGGCAGGGCAGTTTCGAGTGGTCGTACAATGCCGGTATCCTTAACCCAAACCGGCGTGTGACCCTGCACGCCGACGGCTGGACGGTGCGCGAAACCCTGACCGTATTGTTGGGCGACGAATACACGTTCAAACCGAGCGGCGAGTACCTGATTTTGAAGAAAAACAAAAAATCGCGGCAGCATCTCAGCGGTTACCTCACCGATCCGCGCAGCGGCAAAAAAATTCCGAACGCCACGATCTATGACCGCCAAACGCTGCGCTCCACGACCACCGACGGCAACGGTTTTTACCAACTGCCTGTGTCGTCGCGCTCGGAAGTGGTGATTGCCAAGCTGGACTACCAGGACACGGTGCTGTTGGTGACTTCGCAAACACCGCGTTTTGTAAGACTGGAATTGTTACCCGATTCGGTACTTCCGGCGCAAAGCGCTTTGTCGCTGCGCAAACAAATCGCCCGGAACTCGTATGCGCTGGAGCGTTTTTTTGTGAAAACATCCCAGCGTATGGCTGACCTGAATGTGCAGGACTCCCTGCATCGGCGGTTTCAATTATCCTTCCTCCCCGGTATCGGCACCAACCACCGGTTGAGCGGCCACGTGGTGAACGATTGGTCCGTCAATATCCTCGCCGGGTACGCGCGCGGCAACCGCATGGCCGAACTTGCGGGAATTGGCAACCTGACCCGCGAAAATATGACGGGCTTGCAAGCCGCCGGGGTGTTCAATAACCTGGGTGGCAACGCCACGGGTGTCCAGATGGCCGGGGTTTACAATTACGTTGGCGATACGATGCGCGGTTTTCAGGCCGGTGGCGTGGTGAATATAGCTGGTTACGGCCAGGGCGTGCAAGCCGCCGGGGTACTCAACCTCGTTCCGCACGGGCGTTTTGCCGTGCAGGTGGCGGGCGTGGCCAATGTGGCGGACACCGTCACCGCTGCGCAAGTAGCAGGGGTATGGAACGGGGCGAATGTCCTGCACGGCGCACAGGTATCCGGCGTGATCAACCACGGTCAACGGGTTGAAAATGCTGTTCAGGTGGCCGGCGTGATCAATAATGCGCGTGATGGAGAAATGCAAGTGCAGATAGCCGGGGTGGGCAATGTAGCCGACACCTTGGTCAGTGCTCAGGTAGCCGGGCTGTTCAACTACGCGAAATGCCTGTACGGTGTGCAAATCGGTGTTGTCAACATCGCGCGGCAGAACAAGGGCTTGCAGCTTGGCCTGCTGAACCTGTCCAAAGAGGGCGGCTACCTCGCGCTCGAAGGCAGCGCCAATGATATTTTGCCCGCCAACCTTACCTTCAAATCGGGTAGTCCGGGGTTTTACATTGCGCTCACCGGGGGTGTCGCACCGGACTCCAGCATCCAACAGTCCCTGTGGGCCTACGGTGCAGGTATCGGAGCCCATGCCCGCTTCAACCGCTGGAGCGGACTGACCTTCGACCTGCTTTTGCGCCACCTGAACGAAGGCGATCACGATGACCGCTGGCAGGAGTGGGCGCAGTTTTCACTCGGCCTTGACCTGCGCCTCGCGGGCGGGCTGCACCTCGGCTTCGGACCCACAATCAACGTGTTTGCCTCCGACCCGGACGTGCCGGAGAGCAATGCCCTGCGCACGCGGGTCGTGCACCGGAATGTGTTATTTGAAAAAAACTACGACGGCTGGTTGTCGGGGTGGATCGGCTGGACGGCTGCGGTGCGGTGGGTGTTTTAGGGGGTTACCGTTCTACTTTCACTGTCATGCGGATATCATCCAGCGGTCGGTCATTGGCGTCGCGGGGTACTGCGGCAATTTTGTCGAGCACTTCCAGGCCGGAGACGACCTCTCCAAATACCGTGTACTGGCCGTCGAGTTGCGGGGCGCCGCCTTTGGCTTTGTAGAGTGCGCGCCACTCGGGGCTGAAGGTTGTGCCGAGGCGTTGTTCCCACTGGTCGAGCGACTCGTCAATCTGGGATTGTCCTTGCACGATAAAAAACTGGCTTCCGCTGGACTCGCGCTGCGGGTTTACCTGGTCGGGAAGCCGTGCGGCCGACAGGGCTCCGCGGACGTGCGGCATTTTTATTTCTGCCGGGATGGTATAGCCGGGGCCATTTTCGCCCAAACGGGCGCCGGGCGGTGCATTTTTGGACGTCGGATCGCCACCCTGGATCATGAAGTCGCGCATCACGCGGTGAAACAGCAGTCCATCGTAAAAGCCCTCTTCGGCGAGTTTCAGGAAGTTGTCGCGGTGCCGGGGCGTTTCGTCATACAGGCGCACGATAATATCGCCCATATTGGTGCTGATGCGTACCGTAGTTTCTTTCTTTTGGCAGCCGGCCAGGAAAAGGCAGCCGAAAAGGAGTGTGTAGAGGGAGTGTTTCATGTTTAAAAAAGTGGTTAGCCGAGCGCTGGGAAAAGACTTTCCAGGTTTAAAAAAC
>JBGSKO010000093.1:0-10450 GCA_041741155.1 Saprospiraceae bacterium
TTATCAACCACCTCAACCATTTTTTTCTCAACCCCCTCAACCTTTTTCTAAACCCCCTCAACCATTTTTCTAAACCCCCTCAACCCTTTTTCTCAACCCCCTCAACCCTTTTTTATCAACTCCTATCGCATTCACACGCCAAAAGGGGGTATTCAAAAAGTCTTGTCACAAAAAAACACCGTGCTTCCATCATAAAATGTTAACACGGCGTTATGGCCACACATTTCCCGTGCTGCTCTATGATGATTCAAAATTATGTTCGCGCTACTGCCTGGATATTACTCCAGGCTTGCGCACCGGTTTCCGGCCAAGAGGCCGTGTCGGACTCCATTTCCGACCCAGGTTCACCCGCTACTGCCGTACAAACGGCTCCTGCTGCTGCGGCAAATCCCGGAAAACGACGAACAGATTTTTGGGAAAGCACCTACCTCAGCGGGGGCCAACTCACACTACCCTTCAAAATCCGACCCAGAGCAGAAACACAGTCGTTCCGGCTCACCACCGATGTGACGGTAGGCGCTTACGTCGGGCTGAGCAAACGCCTGTCGCAAAAACACAACTACTCGCTAACGATCCCGTTTGCTGCCGGACTGACCTTTATCAACCTCAACAGCAGCAATACCGATCTCGACCTCGACCTTCAGGAAGCCGAGGTTGTACCGGGACTCAGCTGGTGCCTGGGCGCCATCCTGCAACTGGAAAAGTATAGTCTGGGCCTCCTGTTTGGAAAAGACTACGCCAGTGAAGTAGGCAACCAGTGGGCTTATCACCGACGGTTGTGGTGGTCGTTCGGGATCGGGTTCTCGTTCGTACGCGGAGAAGAATGAGGGCGTCTCATTCTTTTGCTTCCCACACATTGTCCTCCAATTCCACATCCGCGAGGCGGCGGCTGGGATCAATTTCAACTTTAGCGATCTTTTTGAACCGCTCCGGTATCTCGAACGAATAGGTCGAATCTACCCATCGGTGATCGGGCAGGAGGGTGCGCTGCATGTCGGACTCGGCGGGCTTCGCACCGCGCATACTTTCGAGCGGGGCGTAAAAGAGTTCCTGATCGCCATTGGCATACGTGACTACAATGTCCAGGGGCATGGCAAAGTGGCCCTTGCGTTCGATGACGACCGCAGTGGTTTTGCGCCCTTCTTTTTCGACCGATTGGATGCCGTAGTCAATGGTATTGGTCGTGTGTACAAAGTCTTCTTTGTACCAGTCGAGTTCAAGGCCGCTTTGTTTTTCAAATATCCGGACGCAATCGTTGGCATTGGGGTGTTTGAATTTCCAGGTATCAAAATAGCGAAGCAGGCCTGCAGCAAGGTTTTCCCTGCCAATGATGTACTCCATCTGGTGCAGGAATACCGAACCTTTGACATACGCCGCTAAGGAGTACGCAAAGTTTGACTGGAACCGGTCGGCGTGAGTCGTGAGCGGCTCTTCCGATCCGCTGAGGGCAAGTCTCCTGTAGGCGGCATAGTTTCCGGCGAATGGGTTGGGTTGGGGCTTTCGCGACCCGCTCAGACCTTCGGCTGCCAACTGTTCCTCTACGATCGTTTCGGCATAGGACGTGAAGCCTTCATCCATCCAGGCATACAGGCTTTCGTTGGTACCGAGGATCATCTGGTACCACGAGTGCAAGTGCTCGTGCACGCTCACCCCGACGAGACTGCTCAGCCCCCTGTTGCCGGTGATGAGTGTAGCCAGAGGATACTCCATGCCCCCGTCGCCCCCCTGAATGAAGCAATATTCCTGATACGGATACTTGCCGAAACGTTCATTGATCAAGGTGCGGGCGCGGTTCATGATGGCGGGCAGCGCCTCCCACTGCTGGTCGTAGCCCTTGCCTTTTTGCCAGAAGAACCGCATGATCGTGCCGTCATCGGCAGTAATCCGGGACTGGGTGTAATCCGGGTCGGCGGCCCACGCGAAATCATGCACATTGGGCGCTTTGAAATGCCAGGTCAGTTTGTCACCGGAGGGCCGCTGGACGGTTGCACCCTCGGGTTCGTAACCGCAGCCGATCTCGAGCGGGTTTTGGAGATACCCTCCTGCTGCCACGACGTAGTTGTTGTCTATACGAATTTTCACGTCGAAATCACCCCAGACGCCGTAAAACTCGCGGGCGATGTAGGGATTTGCGTGCCAGCCCTGGTAGTCGTACTCACAAAGTTTGGGGTACCACTGGGTCATGGAATAGTCAATGCCCTCGCTGTTGTTTCGGCCCGAGCGGCGGATCTGGATGGGCACCTGGGCATCCCACTCCATTTCCAGTACGGTGGTGCTGTTGGGCGGAATTGGCTCGGCGAGTACAACCTCCAGAATCGTCTCGTTGGTTTCAAACGTTGTTTTTTTACCGTCCTGGGTCAGTGATTTGACCTTGATCCAGCCTTGTTCCTCCGGTTCCAGTTTTTGAATGCGGCCGCCCATGCGGGGGTCGGAGTCTGCAATGGCGCGCGCGCGTACGTCCATCATGCTACCGGGTTGGAAGGCATTAAAATAGAGGTGATAAAACACGCGACGGAGTGTGTCGGGGCTGTTGTTGGTGTACGTCAGCCGTTGGGTACCCTTATACCGGTGTTTAGCCGTGTTCATATCAATGAACATGTCGTAGTTGACGTGTTGTTGCCAGCGCTCCGGCTGGGCGTCGGCGGCGCTTGCTCCGAAAAGCAGCGCAAAAAGGGAGCAGATCAAGCGGATATCGGTTCTGTTCATGTTGAAAAAAGTAGTTTTGGGCAATGATAGGACAAAGGACAAGTTTGGCGCGGCTTTTTTGGAAAAACGACTTCCCTGGAAGACCGAGCGTAGGTTTAGCCGCGCTATCTTTGCAGCCGATCAAGTTGACCAATTATATCTGAGTTATGAAATATCGTATTGCAATTGCCCTTGTTATACTCGCCGCGCTGACCCGTCTGCTGCCGCACCCGCACAATTTCACACCTATAGCCGCCATTGGCTTGTTCGGGGCTGCCACCTTCGATCGCCGCTGGCTGATGTTCGTAGTGCCGTTCGCGGCGCTTTTTTTGAGCGATTTGTTCATCAACAACGTCATTTACGGACAGTACTACGAAGGTTTTGCGTGGTTCACTTCCATCTGGATTTACGCCGCCTTTGCTTTGGTCATTGTTTTGGGCCGCATGTTGATGCACCTTCAGGTTTCCACCAAAAATGTAGTAGTGGCCAGCCTGAGCGCCTCCGGTATTTTCTTTTTAGTCACCAACTTTAGCGTGTGGGCGGAATCGGGCATGTACCCAAAAACAGTAGCCGGGCTATCGGCCTGCTACGCTGCCGGCATTCCATTCCTTGGAAACACCGTTTTGGGCGACCTGTTCTTTTCGGCGGTACTTTTTGGCGGCTATGCCTGGGCCATGCAAAGCAAACTCGTCCAGATGGCGCAGCGTGCAAAGTGATGCGATGCGTCACTTCTGAGGATGCACGTTGTTCATAAAACCCAAAAACCTTCTAACCAAAAAACTTCCCTAACGATGCCTACTCGCCCGCTTGAGCCCAAAAAAGTTTCCGACAGCCACACGGTCATGACCGAAATGATCATGCCCAACGATACCAATCCTATGGGCAACCTCATGGGCGGCTACCTGATGCGCTGGATGGATATAGTGGCAGCAATATGCGCCGGCCGGCACTGCGAATCACATGTTGTGACCGCTGCGGTGGACAACATTTCCTTCCAAAAACCAATCCGCCTCGGCGAGGTGATTACCCTGAAAGCCAGCGTTACGCGCGCATTCAATTCCTCTGTGGAAATATATGTGGAGGTGTTTGCCAATGATGTCAAGGGCCAAAACCCGCGGCGTTGCAACCACGCGTACTTCACATTCGTCGCCCTCGACGATGACCGCAAAGTACCGGTAGATATACCGCCCGTGCTTCCCCTGTCCAGCGAAGAACAGACCTTGTACGAGAGTGCTGCCCGGCGGCGCGAAATCCGGCTCATTCTTTCGGGACGTATTAAGGCAAAGGATGCAACCGAGGTCAGAAAGTTTTTCTCAGACATGGAGTAACGGGATTCACCGCACTTCCGACAGGTCCGAATTTCGCACCTCTTCCACGTTTTTGCAGCCGGCGAGGCCCATGGTCAGTTCGAAATCAGCCATCCAGTTGGTTAGCAGTTCCTGCACGCCCGCCTGGCCATTCAGCGCCAGCGCATAGCAATACGGTCGCCCGATACCCACGGCCGTGGCGCCCAGTGCCAGCGCTTTGAACACATCTGCACCGCCGCGGACGCCACTATCCATAAGGATCGGCACCTTTCCCCGAACGGCTTCCGCAATGCCGGGAAGTGCATCAATGGCGCCGATAGCCCCGTCTACCTGCCGTCCGCCGTGGTTGGAAATATACATGCCGTCCACGCCGTAGTCCAGCGCCTTCCGGGCGTCGTCGGGGTGCAGGATGCCTTTCAGAATAATGGGCAGGTCGGTATGCCGGCGCAGAAACGGCAAGTCCGCCCATGTGATATTCGGACGGGAATAGATACTCGTGAATGCACGTACAGCCCGCAGTCCGGCGCCACTGCGCAGGTTCGTCCAGAAAGAACCGGGGTAGTTGCGCGTCGCATTAAACAAGGTGCGAATCGCCTCCCAGGTTATGGTAGATTTGGCGGCAGCCCCCATTTCGGGCTGCTCCATAATTTTTTTAAAAACCGGATCGGACGTGTACTGGGCAATACCCATACCTTTCAAAAATGGCAAGGAAGCCATGTCCAGATCGCGGGTGCGCCAACCCAGCATGGTTGTGTCGAGCGTCACCACGATACCTGCGCAACCGGAAGCCTTGGCGCGCTGCAGAAAACTGACCACGAGTTCGTCGGAACGGCTCCAGTAGAGCTGAAAAAAGCGCGGCGACTCCGCCATTGCGGCCGCGCACATTTCCATCGGCACAGAGGCCTGATTGGAAAAAACGTAGGGAACGCCCAATGCAGCGGCAGCCTGTGCGACCGCCAAATCTGCTTCCGGATGCGCCATTTCCAAAACGCCGATAGGGGCCAGAAAAAAAGGTGCGGGCAATAGTTGACCAAACATGTTGGTGGAAGTGTCGCGTTGCTCGACGTTGCGCAGCATTCGAGGTACGATTTGCCATCGGTTGAAGCCGTTCGAATTGGCCGCCATGGTACTTTCCCGCCCTGCTCCGCCGGCGATGTACGCCCATGCCTCGGGTTTCATGTGCTCTTTTGCCAATTGTTCCAATCGGGTTTGGTCGAAGGGCAAAACCTGCCGAATACCTGCTGCACCACTAATATATACGGTGCGCTGTCGGTCGAGCGCGTTGATTTTTTTCATAAAGATGCCAAGAAAGCCGTTCGTATTGCGTTAAGTAAAGGTTTCTTTACCAGTTAACTCAGCCTCAAATATCTGAAAATCAACCCAATCATCAATCATCCTTGCATTTCCAAAGCAAGGAAACTTACCTTTGCTCAATATTCTTAACAACAAAACTACAGCATGATGCGCCAAACCTTGATCTTCCTTGCCGGCATTCTTGCCCTCACTACAGCCACATCCTCAAACGCCAAAGCACAAAGCACCCAGGAAACGTTTGGCAAATGCGGGTACTATGCCGATGCCCTGCATGGCCGCAAAACAGCCAGCGGCGAAGCGTACGACAAAACCCTGCTCACGTGCTCGCACAAGTCCCTCCCGTTTGGTACCAATATTCGAGTGACTCGCCTGGACAACAAAAAATCTGTGGTGGTACGGGTCAATGACCGGGGCCCGTTCATTGACGGGTATGTGGTGGACCTCTCCCGTAAAGCCGCCGAAGCTATCGGCCTGATACGCGACGGCGTGACGAAGGTAAAACTGGAGGTCGTTGACCAGGCACCCGCAACGGTACAGCCGGCATCCTATTCAGCCAAAACACTTCCGGCAGATTTGGAGCCGACACCGTATGCGTCTTCATCGCGCGTTGCCTCTGCTTCTGAAGCCACTACACAATTGGTAAAGGGAAAAAAGCCGACCATCCTGACCAAAAGCGTCACCCCGGCTACCTACAGCACAACAACTCCAAGTCCGAAACCCTTAGTTGCAACACCCCCACCCGCTTCTGCTACGACCAAAGTTTCCGAACTTTACCAAATTGAGTTAAAACCAGTAAAAAATAAAAGTTTTGGTCTTCAACTGGCGGTAGTCAGCAACGCGGAGAACCTGTTCCAGGAGGTATCCAGGCTGCAAGCAACCTGGCCCGGAAAGATGATTGTCAACCATGAATCCGACGGAATTTCAGATACGTTTAAAATCATACTTGGCCCATTCGCAACGCGCAAAGAGGCAGAGGCACAACAGAAAAAAGCCGCGACCAAAGGTTTTAAAAAGGCATTTGTGGTTGAGTTTGAATAATTATCATCGTTTTACGCACAAAAAAACCGCGGGCTCGTACGAGTCCGCGGTTTTTTTTGTGCGTAAAGTAGGACTGCAAGATCAGGCGGAAAACGATGTGCCGCATCCGCAGGTGGATGTAGCGTTCGGATTGGAGAACGTAAAACCTCGGTTGTCCAGGCCGCTAACGAAATCCACCTCCATTCCAATCAGGTAAATTGCGTGCGCCTTGTTCATGATCACACGCATTCCGCCTATTTCGTACAAGTCATCGTTCTCTTGTGGCGTATCGAAACCCAGAATATAGGTAAATCCGGAGCAACCGCCCCCCTTAACCCCAACCCGAAGGCCGTACGTTTCCGGGATATTCTCCTGCTGACGAATTTGTTGTAATTGTTCCAAGGCGCCTTCCGTGAGTGCGATGGGTGCTGTGGTCGTTTTTTCAAGTACTGCTTCCATGTAAATGCTACGATAAAAGTTACGGGGACAAAAATACGCCGATTAAACGCAAGTCAGGTCAAATATGTTTAGTGGCGCTGATTACCTTTGCCCCCCGTTTGGCAAAACCGCTCTTACAACTGCTATATGAACTTCCTCCTAGAGATTCTCAAATTAACCATTCCGGCACTAATCGTGTTTTTTACGGCGTATTTCATGCTCAAAATGTTGCTCGACGAGCGGCAACGTATAGACCGTATGCACCTGCTGCAAGACGCCCAAAAAATAACCTTACCGCTTCGGCTTCAGGCGTACGAACGGCTCACCTTACTCTGCGACCGGGCTGCCATCCAAAATACGCTGTTGCGCATTCGCACTCCGGGTATGGCCGTCGGTGATCTTACAGGCGCATTGCTGCTTGCGATCAGTCAGGAGTTCGAGCACAACACCTCGCAACAGCTCTTTGTGTCCGAAACACTTTGGAGAATTATCTCTATTGCCAAAGAGCAAACCCTGACGTTGGTTACGCGGGCCGCCGAAGGTCTGGACCCCAAAGAGGATGCGGAAGCGCTGGTTGCCAAAATATTTGCCTTGCTGGAAGAACAGGATGGCCCCACCCCACTCCACCGCGCCATTGTTGCCATTCGTATGGAAGCCGGTCGGCTTTTTTAACCAATATATGCTAAATCACTGGTAACGTTTGACTTAACAAAAAAAATCAAATAACAATTCATTTACGTGCCGAAAATTCAAAAATCCAGCGGTGTTTATCCGGCCATCTGGATCAAATGACACCCCTCAAAACATAGTCCCTAACAAGTCATCCTGAACGCGCTTCAAAGCTGATTGCCAGTTGATTCCGAGGCATTTCACTTCCTGCAGACGGGTTAAACCGGAACAAATACGGGCAAAATCCCCCAATAATTATTTTTAGCAACTGCTTAAAATACTCGATAATCAAATGTTTTACACGCGTTTCAAAAAATAAAAGTTCAAATTCGCGAAATTTCGATACCGAAATCGCTTATAGTTCTGATAATCAACGTACATCGAAATTCAGGTCGGGAACGATAATCCGAAGGCAAATTTTTTTTGTCGAAAAAAGGAGATTCTGTTTCGGCGTTCGCGGGAAAAGTTAAAACTTTGTCACCCTGTCTCGATAAGATCGATTTTCGTAACAGCAATTTTGTTGGATTTCCATCAACACCAATGCACCATCATGGGTATAACAAAGGACTGCCAGATGGTATGGGACGGTTGTCTGCGTATCATCAAAAAAAACGTAACACCACAGAGTTTTAAAACGTGGTTTGAGCCTATTCGGCCTGTTCGCCTGGACAACAGTGAGTTGACCATCCTGGTGCCTAACAAGTTTTTTTACGAATGGCTGGAGGAGCACTATGTACAGTTGCTCAAGACCAGCATTCGCCAGGAACTCGGAGAGCGCGGGCGGTTGCTATACCATATTATGGATGGCGCATCGAAGATGCAGCAACAGGCTGCCGAACAGCAGCACAGCAGCAAACCCTCTGCGGAGAAAGACAATGAGCCGGTACCGGGGGTGTTCGATGCTGAAATGATCAAAAATCCATTTGTCATTCCCGGGATTCGCCGCATCAAGATCGAACCACAGCTCAACGTGAACTACACCTTTGATAATTTCATCGAGGGTGACTGTAATCGCCTTGCCCGAAACGCGGGTATGGCTATCGCCAAGAAGCCCGGCGGCACCGCATTCAACCCATTGGTGATATTCGGTGATGTAGGTCTGGGCAAGACGCACCTGGCGCATGCTATTGGCAATGAGGTGATGCAGAAGTTCCAGGATAAAATTGTACTCTATGTGTCGGCGGAGAAGTTCACCAACCAAATCATTCAGGCGATTAAAAACAACGCCGTCAATGATTTCGTGAATTTTTACCAGATGATTGACGTACTCATCATTGACGACATTCAGTTTTTGTCGGGCAAGCAAAAGACGCAAGAGATCTTTTTTCACATCTTCAACCAATTGCATCAAAACGGCAAGCAGATCATCCTTACCTCCGATCGTCCGCCAAAAGACCTCGAAGGCATCGAAGACCGACTTATCTCCCGCTTTAAATGGGGCCTAAGCGCCGATCTTCAAGCACCCGACCTGGAAACACGCATGGCCATTCTTGGCGCCAAGATGGATCAGGAAGGCGTAGATATCCCGAACGACGTCCTGGAATTCATTTGCTACAACATCAAAAACAACATTCGGGAACTGGAAGGTGTGATGATCAACCTGCTCGCACAGTCCACCTTGATCCGTCGGGACGTGGACATCGAACTGGCCAAGGAGGTCATCCGCAACTTCGTCAAAACCATCAACAAAGAAATCACCGTAGAATTCATACAGGAACTCGTAGCCGAACACTTCAGCGTACCGGTAGAGCGCCTGCATCAGGAAACGCGCAAGCGAAACATTGTCATTGCCCGCCAGCTCTCGATGTACCTGGCAAAAAAAATGACCAACAAGTCGCTCAAAGCAATCGGAGAAACATTTGGCGGACGCGACCATAGCACCGTCATTTATTCCTGCAAAACGGTTCAGGACATGATGGATACGGACATGATTTTCAAAGATACCGTAGGCGAATTGGAGAAGAAAATCAAAATGAGCCTGAATAATTAGCAGAAGAGGACATCTTCAAAGAAAAGAGTTGAAGAATTGTTTGGCAAATTAACACAAGAGCCTACCTTTGCGCTCGCTTTTTAAAACCAAGCCCGGATGGGTGGGTGAGTGGCTGAAACCACCGGTTTGCTAAACCGACGTACGGGTAACCCTGTACCGCGGGTTCGAATCCCGCCCCATCCGCAAAGGCCCACTTTAAAAGTGGGCTTTTATTTTCCTCGGGATGTAGCGCAGTCCGGTAGCGCACCTGCTTTGGGAGCAGGGGGTCCCAGGTTCGAATCCTGGTATCCCGACTTAAAAATCAAGGAGTTACGAACGAAAGTTTGTAACTCCTTTTTTGTTTGCAAGCCATTTGCAAGCGCGATATGGGTTTTTATATACCACGGTTCGCGCCTACGCCTAGATCATAATGAAGGGTTGAACCCGCAGACCTTCGGTAGCAAGCCATACAGCCGTGAAGAACTTGTAGCCGAAATGGGCGCATCCTTCCGTTGCTCCTCTGCGCAAATTGACTACGACAACATAGCCGAGAACAACGCCGCTTACCTTGCCGGATGGTTAAATAAACTCAAGGCAGACAGCAAATTTATTTTCAAGGCGGCAGCCGAAGCGCAAAAAACCGCTGATTATTTTTTAAACCGGAAACACACTACCGGCGACTGATCCGCCCCGTTTTTACTTCCCTGCCCCATCAAATAGAAATCCCTGCAAAGGCAACGCGCCTGCGCAGGGATTTTGTTTTGCAGCCAACCGAAAAGGCAAAACAATTTATTTAAAATAATTTGCTTAAAAATTTCGCCGCCTGTGGCGGTAAAGCGGTATCATCGGTGCCGGTATTTTCGACTGAAAAACTTGTTAAAATTTTTCAGTGTTTTTGGTCGGAGAGATTCCTAGTGGCGCGTCCGGCAGTTGACGTATGAATTAACTGGTATATTTAGCGCTTAAAAATGGCATTATGCGGAGTCCAAAATTACAGCCAAGTACCCTTCAAAAGGAAATATTAGGGATGATATCGCGTCAAACGACCTCC
>JBGSKO010000094.1:0-6521 GCA_041741155.1 Saprospiraceae bacterium
AGATCGGCCATCCGGCGCACAACCGCCGCCGCGATCCCCGCCACCGTCGACCGCCACGAGGCGTGAGCGAACCCTACCGCGTTCCCACGCCTGTCGGCGATCAGCACGATAGGACAGTCGCCGCTCTTGCCCATCAGCGCCAGTCCCTTTGTCGCCGTCACCAGCCCATCGGCAAACCCGGCACACCCGCCCCGCTCGCAGACAAGCACGTCTCCGCCGTGCACCTGTTCCAGAAATGCAGCATCGTCAAGGCCCAGCACCCGGGCGATCTCCCGCCCCGCCGCCGCCGGATCATGTCGCACCTGCTGTACATCCGGCCCCTGTCGTGTCGTCACAAGATGCGTCGCGCCAGCCGCCTCCAGCGCCGCAAACCGGCCGACTACCCACCCATTGGGCAGCCCCTCCAGCCGAAAGCCTCCATCCGAATCCCCGCGAGCACCGAACATCCCAGACTCCCACAATGTCATTGATCGTTGTTCCATCGCCACTATGATAAGCCATCCGGCAAATGACGCCAACCGCTTGTGCCGCAATTGTCTTCCATCCGCTCCACCACGGCAGGTGGTTGACAGGCCAACCGGGCGAGGGTATCAAGTTGGGGGCCCTCGTGGCAGCAACCCCGGACGAATAGACGCCGGATCGTTGCGAGACGCCGTTCGTGGAACATGGCAGGGACCGGTTGTATGCTGTTTAACTCATACGTATTCCTGTTTGCCTTTCTACCAATGACGTGGATTGTATTTCGCTTGATGGCCCGGCTCCGGTCGGCCACGGCGGCTATGCTCACGCTCGTGGCGGCGTCCCTGTTCTTCCATGGCTACTGGAATCCCAAGCTCCTCCCGCTGCTCCTGCTGTCCGTCGCCTTCAATTATTCCTGGAGCCTGTGGCTCGACCGATCGCGAGCGTACTCGAGACTGCTCCTGGCTCTCGGAATCGGCGTGAACCTTGCCGTGCTCGGGTATTTCAAGTACACGAACTTCCTGCTCGAAAACCTGTCACGGACCGGCCTGCTGCCGCAGATGAAGTGGAACATCATCCTGCCCCTGGGCATCTCCTTCTTCACGTTCGTGCAGATCGCCTATCTTGTGGATATTTACACCGGCGCCGCCCGGCGGGGCGGTCTCTTGGAGTATGCCACGTTCGCCACGTTCTTTCCTCAACTGATCGCCGGGCACGTCGTGCGCCAGCAGGAGATCGTCCCGTGCTACAGGGGCCTGCGCCTGTGCGCGATGAGCTACCGGAACCTGGCCATCGGCCTGGGATTTATCGCCCTGGGCCTGTTCAAGAAAGCCATCCTCGCCGATACCCTGTCCCCGTGGGTGGATGACGCGTTCGACACGACGGACAAGCTGTCCTTCCTCGAGGCCTGGGGCGCCAGCCTGGCCTACACGTTCCAGATTTACTTCGACTTCAGCGCGTACTCCGACATGGCCATCGGTGTGGCCAGGCTGTTCAACATCGATCTGCCGATCAATTTCAACTCACCCTATAAGGCGACGTCCGTCATCGACTTCTGGCGAAGGTGGCACATCACGCTGTCCCGCTTCATCCGGGACTACCTGTACATCCCGCTGGGCGGCAATCGGCTGGGCGCCACGCGCACCTACATCAACCTGATGATCACCATGGTACTGGGCGGCCTGTGGCACGGCGCCAACTGGACCTTCGTCGCCTGGGGCGCCCTGCACGGCGTCTATCTGAGCGCCGAACGCGTGGTACGCGGCTGGTGGGGACACAAGCCCTGGGCCTCCTTCCCGATCGTGACCATGGTGTTTGCCATCGGCACATTTTACCTCATCGCCCTTACGTGGGTATTCTTCCGGGCCACCACGTTCTCCAAAGCGGGCCAATTGCTGGCATCCATGCACGGCTGGCACCCCGAGGGCGCCCAAATTTTGCCCACCGCCCAGATTGTTCTGGTGGCCGCCACGATGACGGCGATGGTGGGTATGCACTGGTCTATGCGCAACGTCACACTGGAAGCAGTGGTCAGCCGGAGTCCGGCCTGGCTGGTGGCAGCCGTCTGGTCCGTGCTGTTATTTTCACTAATTATCAATCAAGGAGGCGGCAATGCATTCATATACTTTCAATTCTAAGACAGCATTATTCGAACGCGGCGTACCGAAACGGCCCTGGGGGCGCATCGGCCTGATTGCCTTTCTCGTGGTGGTTGCGGCCACTGCCGGTTGGGAACTGTACTGGCGCGGACAGGGCTACGAGCCTTCGTACGATTCCACAGACAGTTCATGGGCCGAGTTTCGGGCCAAGGCCCAAACGGCCGGACCGGAGTACACCATCATCACGGGATCCTCGCGGGCGCTGTTCGACATAGACCTGCCCACCTGGCGGACCGAAACCGGAAACGAACATCTGATCCAGTTGGCCAAAGAAGGCGCCTCTCCGCTGCCCATTGTGCGCGATCTGGTTCAAAATACGGATTTTTCGGGCACGCTGATCGTGTCGGTAGCGCCGGGTCTTTTTTTCTCCAAACGCAGCATGCACGACTCGGACGCCGAGGGCTTGGTCAAACACTACCACAACTGGTCGCCCGCCCAAAAGATGGAACATTGGGCCAACCTGTTGATGGAGCCAACCTTTGTTTTTGTGGAGAAAGGGGCGCTTAATCTCGGCAATCTGCTGCAACAGGTGGAAATGCCCAACCGCCCCAACTATCTGGTCGGTTTTGACGGAGTACCCAAACTCTCCAACGACACCCGCGAGCGCCAGGCCCGCATGTGGAGCAAGGTGGTAACGGACACCGCGTACGCCAGGCGGGTGCAGGGAATATGGATGGGCTTCAGTGCGCGCACCGGCCCGCTCATGCGTCCGGCCGACTACGCCGCCAAAAAAGCGGAAGCCGTAGCCGGGCAGTTCATGCCCATGCCGCCGTTCATGCGGTTTACACCCGGCGAGCGCGATTCGTTTTTTATGGAAATCAAATCCTGGACGGACCAGTTCCGGCAGCGGGGCGGCAAGATAATTTTCATCCGTCCGCCCTCAGCCGGTATGTTGTACAAACTGGAGGAGCAAGAGTTTTCGCGCAAAGAAACCTGGGACGCCCTGCTCGAAAAAACAGGCGTGCCCGGTATTCACTTCGAAGACCATCCCGAACTGCAAGGATTTGAACTACCCGAATGGTCGCACTTGCGCGCCGAACATGCCCCGCCGTTTACGAAAGCGCTGGCGCGGTTGGTGGTGTCAGCGCTTCAATGAGCGCATCCCTTCGCAAGCAAAAAGGCTAAGCCCGCGTACTCATCGCCTCCAGCACCATTTTCAGCAAATCATAAAATTTTTCTACCGCCGGGATGTGCACGCGCTCGTCCGGCGAGTGCGCACCCGTGATGGTGGGGCCAAACGAAATCATGTCCATGCCCGGGTATTTGCCACCGAGGATACCACATTCCAGTCCGGCGTGGATGGCCTTGATGTCCGGGGCTTTGCCGTATAGTTCCGTGGCGGCGGCGCGGCAGATTTGCAGCAGCGGCGACTGCATATTGGGCTGCCAGCCGGGGTAGCCGTCGGAGTGCGTCACTTTGGCGCCCGCCAGTTTCAGTCCGGCAGCCACGCTGGCGGCGATGTAACGTTTGGCGCTTTCCACCGAGCTGCGCTGGTTGGCGCCGATAGTCAGGGTATGGTCGTCGCTGACAATGGTTGCCAGGTTCGTGGACGTTTCCACCAAATCCTCGATATCGGTGCTCATGCGCACCACCCCGTGCGGCAGGGCCAGCAGGGTGTTCAGTATTTTTTTGGCGAACGGCTTGGCATACACGAGGGCGGGCATGGAAACGGGTTCCAGCGACACCTGCGCGCCGCCGTCGGCTGTGCGAAATTCATTTTGAAAATCCTGCTCGCAGCGTGCGACGACCGCTGTGGCTTTTTCCACGGCCGATGCGGGCAGCACCACGGTCACTTCCGCTTCGCGCGGAATGGCGTTGCGCTTGCTGCCGCCTTGCAGGTGGGTGATTTGTGGGGCCAGCGGCTGCAGCGCCAGGAGCGTGCGGGCCAGCAACTTGATCGCGTTGGCGCGTCCGACGTGAATTTCCGTGCCGGAGTGGCCGCCCTTCAAGCCCGATACCCGGAGGGCAAAAGCAACATGGCCGGCGCCCGGTGCTGCGGTATTTTTTACCTGAAAAACGCCCGCCGTGTCCATACCCCCGGCACAACCGATGCAAAACACGCCGTCCTCCTCGGTATCGAGGTTGAGCAGGTACTTGCCCCGGAGCATTTTGGAAGAAATCTGATTGGCGCCGGTGAGGCCCGTTTCTTCGTCCACCGTGATGAGGATTTCCAGCGGGCCGTGTATGGCGGTGGGGTCGCCGGCAATAGCCAGTGCTGCCGCTACGCCGATACCGTTGTCGGCGCCGAGGGTCGTGCCGTTGGCGCCGATCCAGTCGTCGTGGCGCACGAGGTGAATGGGGTCGTGGTCGAAGTCGTGCGTAGTGCCCCGGTTTTTTTCGCACACCATGTCGCTGTGGCCTTGCAGCACCACGACGGGCGCTTTTTCGCAGCCTTTGGTGGCCGGTACGTGGGCAACGAGGTTGCCGACCTTGTCTTTGGTGTACTTCAGGCCCATGCTTTGGAACAGCTGTTCGAAGTGGGCGGTGATGCGCTCCTCTTTTTTCGAGGGGCGGGGAATTTGTGTGATTTCAAAAAAACGCTGCCAGAGCAGGTCGGGCGCGAGGCCCTCGATGGCTTGACGTGAAGACATGGTGTGATGTGTTTTTTAAGTGCTTTTGTGTTTGGCTGGGCAATGTCCGATTTTTTTTGCGGTTTACCACTCGGCTTGGCGTACAAACTCTGGGAACAACGTAACCCGGTTTGCATCGCGGGGGTGAAACAGGAAAGGCTGAACATCGCGTGCCATTTCATCAAAGTCAAGCGTAGCGCAATGGGCCAGAAGATGCTCCTGCAACATTTCAGGAGTACGGATACCCGTTTTTTGGTTTAGAAATCCGTAGTCAGGTTTAGCGCGGGCATGAAGAAACGTCACGTCGAAGAAATCGCGGCCTTTACTTCTGGGGCGGTTCAGGATTGCCGTAATTTTTTGCGCGAGCAAGAGCGACAGCGAAGGAGCGAGCACGGCGGTGAATACATCGAACTGATTTAAGAGCCGCCGCTCTGGCTGGAACGTATATCCCTGCGCCTCCACATCCACCTGAATTAGAATTTTTTCCTCGCGATGCCCACTCAAACCCGTTTGAAAAAGGATTTCCGGAAAACGCAGGTAACAGTGCCATGCTCCCCGATGGATCAGGCGCATTTCAATAGATAATCCCATAAGCCCCAATTCCCGTTCCAGCAGTTGGGCCAGCTGGTCCAGTTCTACCTCTGAAATGCCCGTATGGTCGAAGTCCAAATCTTCCGAAAAGCGCTGGTTCCCGTGCAGTATACGCAGGCATGTGCCGCCTATGAAAAACAATTTTCCCGCCAGATTACTACCATAAATGATTTCCAGAATTTTACATTGGAGGTATTCCCGCAACAAGAACCGGGATGCTTGTTGCAAGGCGGGGGGATAAGCAGCGCGAATGTCAGCCAGAGAAAGCATGGTTGAGGTATTTTAATCGTTTCACAAGGGACTTGTTGGCAAATAATACCATGTATTGCGCCAGTTTATCCCGATCCAGATCACGAATGCTTAGTGGATTGATGCGTAATGATTCTACAGCCTCCGGCCTATCGTACTCCGGCCGCAGATGCAGAAAATCAAGCAGAGCTTTTTCCGGTTCGGCCATTTTGAAGCGCCGGTCGCCCAATACTACCATCCGATATCCCAGCATTAGCCTGGGCGCCAGCGTCTGGTACGAAAATCTCCCAAGTGGAGAATCAAAAACCTGCGTCTTTCGGCTGCTCACGGATGTAATCTGGAACACGCCTTCCGGAATCAATCCATGCCACGAAAGTGCACTTTCCAATGAAACATACGAAGGGGTATAAATATGATTTGCAATGGCAAACAGGAGCGCTTCATCCCCGGTCTGATCCGCAAAAGCATACCAGCCGTTTCGTATTTTCATCAGATAGCCCTTTTGCTGCCAGTTCCCCAAATTACGCATGCTGAAACCCGGCGCCACCTTCGCTATCTCCTGAATAGCAATCGCGGGGTAGCCCCGAAACAGCTGTTTAAATTCAATAAAATTCACTTTATTTCTTTTTCCGGCAAAAATAACGCGTTTTTAGAAATAAACCTAATGTCAGTCATGCCATAATCCAATCAATCGAATCAATCCAGCCAATCAAATCAATCATTTGCCCCATCTTTGCCGGCCTTAAAACAGCGTACATACATGACATACGAATACAAACTACCCGCTCTTGGCGACGGCGTGACCGGAAAAATCACCGAAATACTCGTCCACCCCGGCGATTCCATCAGTAAAGAACAGATTGTGGTCATTGTCGGCACCGACAAAGTGGATGCCGAGATGCCCGTGGACACCGCCGGCACGGTGGAAGAAATCCTCGTCAAAGTCGGCGACGACGTAGGCGAAGGCACTCCTATCCTGCGCCTGAAAACCGGC
>JBGSKO010000095.1:0-55856 GCA_041741155.1 Saprospiraceae bacterium
AGGGCCACGAAAAATTTTTCTTTGAAAAATTTTTAGTGGCCCTACCCGCAAACGGAACATACCGGTGCCGCCGCTCCTGCGGCAGCCAATTGCTCCAACCTTCATTTGTTATCCCATCTCCCCCAACCAGCAACCCTCCAACCAGCAACCTTCTAACCTTCCAACCAGCAACCTTCCAACCCTCTCCACACATGCTTTTCTTCGTTGACACAGCCAATCTCGACCACATCCGCGAAGCCTCCGAACTGGGTATCCTCGACGGTGTGACCACCAACCCCTCTCTGATGGCCAAAGAGGGTATTTCCGGTGAAAAAAATATTCTGAAACACTACCGGGATATCTGCGCCATCGTAGGCGACGGGCGCGACGTGAGCGCCGAGGTGATCTCCACCGATTTCAAAGGCATGGTAGAGGAAGGAAAACGCCTGGCCGACCTGCACGAGAACATCGTGGTAAAAGTGCCCATGATACGCGAAGGCGTGAAGGCTATTGCGTACTTCACCGATGCCGGTATTCGGACCAACTGCACGCTGGTGTTTTCTGCCGGGCAGGCGCTGCTGGCGGCCAAAGCTGGCGCCACATACCTGTCGCCGTTCATTGGCCGCATTGACGATATCGGCTGGGACGGCATGGCGCTCATCAAAGAGATCGCCGATATTTACAACAACTCCGGTTTTGATACCGCTATTCTTGCCGCCAGTATCCGCAGTCCGTTGCACATCATTGAGGCCGCCAAAGCCGGCGCCGATGTGGTGACTTGTCCGCTGAATGCGATCCTCGGCTTGCTGAACCACCCGCTTACGGATATCGGCCTGGAGAAATTTCTGGAAGACCACCGGAAGGCGAACGGGTAATTTGGAATAAAAGCCACAAAAAAGGTGTCCGATCCGGTTAAATCCGCGCCCTCTTGCAAGAGGAAGTGCATTCAACCGGATCGGACACCTTTTTATTTTTAAACCAATTTCGCTTCCAGTTCAATCGGGACTGCCGAGAGCGCTTTGCTCACCGGGCAGCCGGCTTTCGCGCCTTGTGCGAGTTCCAAAAACTTATCTTCCGAAATTTCCGGTATTTCTGCTTCCAGATTCAGCGTGATTTTGGCAAATGACCAGCCGCTGTCGGATTTTTCCATCGTAATGGTGGCCGTGCAGCGCAGTTCTTTAGGCGTAAAACCGGCGTTGGTCAACCCAAAACTGAGTGCCATAATGTAGCAGCCGGCGTGTGCAGCAGCAATAAGTTCTTCCGGATTGGTGCCTGCGTGGCCGTCCTCATTTTGAAAACGGGCCTTAGCCGAGTAGGGGGTGTTCGTCAGGACGCCGGAAGGTCCGCTCAGAGAGCCCGATCCATCCGGGCCGGTGCCGTTCCATACGGCGGATGCTGTACGTTTGAATGATGCCATTTTGTTTGTTATAAAGGATGAGTGATAGGTTGTGAACAGCCAAGCGCAAAGATGGTTTTGGCAACACCGGAATCCTGCCTAATTTCGCCCGGCAGTTGGCATTTTGCCATGCGACCAAAAACGACACTATGACTTTTATTGCTCCTTGGGCTAATAGCGTCCGGGCGATTGGGGTTCAACCCGGCACCAAGATATGCGCTCTGGCAATTATGTTGTGCAGCCTGTTTGCTTCTTGTGTGAAACAAGAACTGGATTCGTTCAGCGGATTAGGCAAACGCCCGGTATATCTGCCGGTGTCCGAACTGGGCGCCATCGAGAACCTGCCGCCCCAACAAATCGCGAAAACGGGCACGATCTTCCTGCGCGACACACTTTTTTTTATGCTGGAACAGAAGAAGGGCATCCACGTTTTCAATGTCAAAGACTCCCTGAACACTGTGAGTCTCACGTTTTTCCAAATACCCGCCATCACGGACTTCACCATTGTCGGCGACCTGCTGTACGCAGACAGTTGGCGCGATCTGGTTGTCATTGACATCAGCGACCTGTTTGCAATCCGGTTGGTGGATCGCCAAACAAACGTGTTCAGCCCCGTACTGTACCCGCCGCTATACAACGGCATTTTCGAGTGTGTGGACGAATCGCGCGGCGCTGTGGTGGACTGGATTGATGCGGACTTGGAGGACGCACGGTGTACCACCGTCAATTAGAGTCGCTTTTGGGATAAACCTTTTCCACCATACTCAACGGACTATAGCAACTATGAACAAGATTCTCTTCGCTTCCCTTTTTGTGCTCCTGGCCGCAGCTTGCAGCAAAGACGCGGCATTTGCCGACATCACGGGCAAATCCGGCTCCATTACCCGATTCGCCGTTTATCAAAACTATATGTACGTGCTCAACCTGAATGAGGTGCAGACGTACAGCCTGCAAGACCCCGACAATCCGGTACTGGTGCACCGGCTCCCTACGGATTATGGCCTGGAAACAATCACGATTTACGAAGGGACGGTCTTTCTGGGCTCCACCACAGCCTTGTATATTTTGGATATCAGCAATCCGGCGGCACCGAGCATCTTGTCCAAAACAGACCGTCTGGATCAGTTTTTCGGCGGCTGCGACCCGGTTGTGGTGAAAGGGAATTATGCCTATTCCACGATCAAGATCATTGCCAATATCTGTGGGTGGGTGTCATCGGAAAGCGCTCTGATCGTGTACGATGTATCCAATAAAACCGCGCCGATCACGCTGGGTACCTACCCGTTGAACATTCCCAACGGATTGGGCTACAAGGATAACTACCTGTTTGTGTGTGACGAAGGCTCCGATCGGCTGGAGGTCTTTGATATTTCCAATCCGCTTGCGTTACAGCCAACCACGTTCGCCGTACAGATGACCGATCCGGTGGACCTGATTGTGGACGGTAATCGAATGATTGTCTCCACCAAAACCGATTTCCAGATTTTCGATATCAGCGACGTCACGGCCATTCGCCGGACGGGGCAAATTCAGAAATAGATGCGACACCTGTTTGTTTTGTTCGTGCTATTACCGGTGCTGCTACGCGCGCAGACCGGAAAGGAGCCACTCGCGCCGCGTTTTGCGCTGAAAGCCAACCTGATGCCCATGATCAACCCTGCCAAACAAGCAATTGCGCTGGCAGGCGACCTGCGTATCGCACCCCGGATTGGCGTGGATGTGGGGGGGGGGTATATTTTTAACTCGACTGCTTTTGCCAGTTTCGACGGGGAATCCTACCGGGGCATGCGCTGGCGGGCCGGCGCTAAATATTTTATTGACCTGACGGACGACGTAGCGTTTCACATCGGTTTGGAGGCCAAGTACAACGATATCAACAATATCCAAATCAAGCGTGTGCTCCGGCAAGGCGGGCAATACATCGAGTTGCTGGGGGTCAACCGCAAGGTTAGCACTACCGGGTATGCCCTGCGCCTCGGCTGGCAGTTTTACAGCGGCCCAAACAAGCGGTTTTTAGTGGAACCATTCATGGGTTTTGGTGTAGCCACGCACCGGGTGACGCGCAATCTACCCCCCGACGCCGAGTTAATTGATGGGGAGCGCGAGTTGTTTTCATTCGAATATGGGCCGGGCAAAACGCGTACGCCGGATATAATGATCGGGGTGCATCTCGGCTATGCGGTTTGGTAGCGGAATGGGCCGGAGGTAGAATTCGGGCAGTTTTTGAACACATTTTTCAACCTGCTGCATGGCGTATTTGCTGATACACCGCATCTGCTGCTTTATTCCAGTCGAATTGTTGGCGCTGTAAGCGGCCTTTTTCCACCAAATCGGCGCGCAGATCCGCATCGGAGTACACTTTTGCCAATCCTGCAGCTATGTCTGCCTCCGATTCGGGATTGACGTACCAGGCGGCATCGCCGGCCACTTCGGGCAGGGCCGTGGTGTTGGAGCACAGCACCGGCGTATCGCAGTACAGCGACTCCAGCACGGGCAATCCGAAACCTTCGCTCAACGAGACATTCACCGAGGCCAGCGCAGCAGCCTGAAGGCGGGGCAGGTTATCGGCCGACTGGTAGCCGAGAAACACGATGTCGTTCCGATGGCTGGATTGCTCCACGGCGGTTGTTACCGCGCCGGTTTCCCAGGCAAATCGCCCGGCGAGCAGGAGTTTGACCGGTGCGTGCGTAGCGTTTTTGAACTGGTCGAACGCTCGAATCAGGCGCGGGATATTTTTGCGTGGGTGAATGGCGCCGGTGTAGAAAAAGTATTCCTGTCCTCCGGAAAACGTATCCCGCACGGCCTGTTTTTCAGCTTCGGGCAAGGGGCGGAACTCCTCCCGACAGCCATTGTACACCACGGCGACTTTCTCCGGCGCGATACCCACCAGGTCCACCATTGTTTTTTTGGTAAAATCCGAAACGGCCACCAATCGCTCTGCCCGTTGTATGTACCGTGGAAAAAAATAGCGGTAGTAATCGCGCGCCCACCAGGGCACCTGTTCGGGGTGTTGCAAGGGAATAAGGTCGTGTACCGTCAGGACGGTGGGTGTTTTAGCCCGCAGGCTCAGGTAGCTGTCCGGCGAAAAAAACACATCAGCCCCGCAGCGCTCCAGCGCCCGCGGCACAGCCCACTCGAACCAGGCGTACCACAGCACCGGGTGTCGGGCAGGCGGGAACAGTACTACGGGGCGCACGTTGTCGGCGTACACAAACGCGGGATCGAACGGGCGGTCGAAGAAAAATATGAACTCGTCTTCCGGGTGCTGCGCCACCATACGCTGCAGCAGTTCGTGCGTGTACCAGCCCAAACCTTCCAGTTTGCCCGGCAGCAAGAAACGGGTGTTGACGGCGATGCGCATGTTGGGTTGGAGGGTTTCTGGTTAGAGGGTTTCTGGTTGGAGGGGGCTGCAAAGGACGGATATTTTAAGTTTGTTGGCGTATTATGTCCCGCAGTGGTTTTTCAGCGTTTGGTGTTCCGCCGTTGAACGTGCAACTTTGCCGCCGATCATTTTTCCAGAAAACAATTATGGACGAAACCAAGACAACCCGCATCCTGCTTGTAGAAGATGAGCCAAAACTGGGCAATATCATCCGCAAAGATCTGTCGGAGCACGGCTACGAGATGGAGTGGGCTTACGATGGGCGTACGGCGGAAAGTATTTTTCGTGCCGACAAGTTTGATTTGGTGCTGTTGGATATTAATCTGCCCTATGTAAATGGCCTGGAATTATGCCACAGATTCCGTAGTCTTGATGCAGATGTTCCAATTATTATGCTGACGGCTTTGGGTGAGCTGGACGACAAGATGGAGGCATTTCGCGCCGGCGCAGATGACTACTTAGTCAAACCTTTTCACCTGACAGAGATGCATGCTCGGGTGAAGGTATTCCTCAAACGGCGTCAAGTGGATCGGCATTACGATAACAAAATTATACTGAGCGATCTGGAAATAGATTTTTCCCACAAGACAGTGCTACGGGCGGGGCAGGATGTTGCACTTTCGGCCAAAGAGTTTGCCCTGCTGGCGTTGCTGGCCCGCGCAAGGGGGCGTGTCGTGTCCAAAAAAGAAATTGCCGAGAAAGTGTGGGACATGGATTTCGGGGCCAGTACGAATACCATTGAGGTATATATCAATTTTTTGCGCAACAAAGTGGATAAGCCTTTTGAGCAAAAACTCATTCATACCAAGCCCGGATTCGGGTATTTTCTGAAAGCCATCGGATGAATCTGAAAGTCAAGTTTGCGTTGTGGTTTGCCGTTTTTGTGACCCTCGTCCTGTCGGTCACCTTCGCATTGATCTATTTTCAGTCGGCAGACTTTCGGCGGACGGACTTTTACGACCGCCTGCGGCAAAAAGCACTCACCACGCAACGGCTGCTACTGGAGGTTGAGGAGATCGACTCTGTTCTGTTACGGATCATTGACCGAAACACGTTTATTACCCTGCCTGAGGAGCAAATATTAGTATTTGACGCTAAAAACCGACTGCTTTACAGTAATATTGATGAAGACAGCATCGTGTTTGACGACGCCCTGCTGGTGCAAGTGCGGGCGTACCGTGAAGTGCGGCGGCAGGATTCAAAAACCGAGCGTGAATTGCTTGGCTTACGTGTTGACAAGGCGGGCGGGTCTTACGTTGTATTGGCCTCGGCACTTGACCGCTATGGTATTCGCAAGATTGTCAATTTGCGCAACATCTTGTTTTTTACCTGGTTGTTAGGGCTGGGTATCGCGGTATTTCTGGCATATCTGTATGTGCGCAACATTGTTGGAAGGCCATTAAGCAACCTCACCAAGCGTATTTCAGCTATTCGTGGCGACAACTTAACCGCACGACTTGAGGTGCCACAGAATCAGGATGAGTTGACAATATTAGCCCGAAATTTCAACGACCTGCTGGCGCGCGTGGAACAAGCTTTCGACGCTCAGCGCAGTTTTGTGCAGTTCGCTTCACATGAGTTGCGCACACCGCTGGCCAATATGCTCTCCGAAACCGAAAACACCCTGTCCAAGCCACGAACGCCTGCCGAATATCAAAAAGCCTTGCGTTCCCTGCGGGAGGAGCAGAGCCGTTTGATCGAAATGTCAAACGCACTACTCTTGCTCAGCCACTATGAACAGGCCGAACTTGGCGATCAAACGCCCTTTGTGCGCATAGATGAAGTGCTTTACCAAACCATCGAAGAAGTACGCGCGCTGGCGCCCGATGCCCGTGCATTGCTCGATTTCGCTTCGGCACCTGACGATCATACCGAACTGCTGGCTCAAGGCAACAGCGCCTTGTTGCGCACCGCATTCCGGAACCTCATCGAAAATGCCTGCCATTATGCCACTGATCAAGCCGTACGCATTCAAATCCGGTCGGCACCTGATCGGTTGGATATCCGGTTGGATAATTGGGGTAATACCCTGACAGAGGCGGAAGGGCGCCATTTGTTTACCCCCTTTTTTCGCGGAAAAAATACGGCCGGGAAACGTGGATTCGGCTTGGGGCTGGTTATCGCCCAGCGTATCTTACGCCTGCATCACGCGACCATTCAGTACGAATGTCCTCAGGAGGGCCTCAATCGTTTTGTTGTCTCCTTCCCTCGCCCAAACAAGCTATAGGCGATCCCACTACATATTTTTATTTGTTCTTAAGGAACATTTAAGGGTGATCTTAAGTCCCTTTTAAGGTTGCTGTTAAAACCTTGCACCGCGTTTTTATAAGTGCTGAATAGCGCTTGTAAAAAGGTCCCTTTTCTTTTTTTAATCCTATGGATTGGTTTCCCGTATGAAAGACTCCGAAAGCCGCACGGATTCCTGTGGCATTTCAACTTTCTTTATTCACAATCCAGTTATATTTCATGATGACTTTACAACAAATTAAATTCCGAGTACCCGGGCTTATCGGTCTGGGCCGTATGCTCTTCTTCCCGGCGTTGTTCATCGCGGCTATGCTTACTGCCGGCACCAGCCCATTCACTTATGTGGCGAAGGAGGCGACAAGCATTGTTGCCGATACCACCAACATCGAAGCCGCGATATGTACCGGCTTGCCGTATGAGTTTGGCAGCCAGCAACTGACAGAATCCGGCACGTACGTGGAGACTTTTTTGGCCACCGACGGGTCGGATTCCACGGTTGTGCTTGTTCTAACCGTGCTTCCAGCGCCGGTTACGGAAATAGCGGTGACGCTTTGCGAAGGGGAACCATATTTGTTCGACGACAAGACACTCACCGAGTCCGGATTTTATACGACCACGCTGACTACTGCCGAGGGTTGTGACTCTATTGTGAACCTGACGCTGGAATTTGTTGCCGCTTTCGAGGTTGAAAAAGTGGCCGAGATTTGCCCGGGCGACACGGTGTTTTTTGCCGGACTGCCGCGCACCGAAAGTGGTATTTATGTGGATTCTTTGCTTGCCACCGGTGGCTGTGATTCCATTGTGACGCTGCGGCTTACGGTTTTGCCCGTTTCAGAAACCAACTTTAACGTAGGCATCTGTGCAGGCACAACGTATGTTTTTCAAAATGACACCTTTGATCAAAGCGGGTTATACGCCTATACGTACCCTGCTGCAAACGGTTGCGACTCCACTGTGTCGCTTAAACTGCTGGTGGCCGATTATTTCGAAATCGAAATTTTTGCCACCATTTGTAGCGATGCGTCATACACATTCGGCGGCGCCGACCTGACGGAGAGCGGCGTATATTATGATTCCTTGCAGGCAGTGGGAGGGTGTGACTCCACCTTGATTCTGAACCTGATCGTACTGCCGCCAAACCCGATCACGGAGGTTGATGCGATTATTTGCAACAACGAAACGTATCAATTTGGCAATGATCTCCTGAGTGATGCGGGCGAATACACTCTGACCCTAAGCGATCAAAATGGCTGCGACAGCACGATCCTTCTTAGCCTGACGGTATTGCCTGCGTCGACTACGGAAATAGTGGCCACCATCTGCATGGGCGAAACCTTCGAGGCCGGTGGCGAAATATTGACCGAAAGCGGCGATTATTTGTTTGTGCTACAAGCCGAAAATGGTTGCGATTCTACCCTCATCGTGACACTTACGGTGCTGCCGACGGCCGAAACTGCAATTAACGCTACCCTTTGCAACGGCGATACTTACAATTTCGAAGGCGCCGACCTGAATGAAACAGGCACCTACACCGCCACCTACACCGCCGAAAACGGCTGTGACAGTATCGTTGTACTACATCTGGAAGTCCTCCCTGAAGTGATCACCGATCTGGAGGTGACGATCTGTGCCGGGGATTCGTATGCGTTTAATGGTGATGTACTGACCGACGCGGGTTTTTACTCCGCCGTATTGACGAGCGAAACGGGCTGCGACAGCACGGTGAATCTTACACTGACGGTGGCACCATTGGAAGAAACTTACCTTGAAGCCACCGTATGTGCAGGCGAGAGTGTTGAGTTTAATGGAGATATTCTGACCCAGACCGGCGAATATGTGATCGTTTTGGCTACTGAATTTGGCTGCGACAGCACGGTAACGTTTAACCTGACGGTACTCGACCCCATACCGGAAACAGAAGAACTGGCCAAAATTTGTGCCGGCACGGTTTATTTCTTTAACGGACAGGCACTGACCGAGGAAGGCACCTACGAGGTTACTCTGACATCTGAAAATGGCTGCGATTCGGTGGTTGTGTTGAATCTTGGGGTGATCCCGGTGGTTACGACGGAACTGGAAGTAACGATTTGTTCCGGCGAAAGAGTTGCGTTCAACGGCGAAACATTAACCGAATCCGGAACCTATACCGAAATATTGCCCGGTTCAAACGGCTGCGACTCCATCACGGTACTGACCCTTACGGTGAACCCCGTGTACGAAACCACGCTTGAAATAGCGATTTGTGCAGGCGAGTCGTATGAGTTCAATGGTAATTTCTTTGACACAGAAGGCGCCTATACGGCGATTTATGACGCCGAAAATGGCTGCGATTCAACCGTTATCCTTCAATTGAGCATACTGCCGCTGCAAGAAACGACCATCAGCGCTGTAATTTGTGCTAACGAAACCTATGCATTTGATGGGAGTGCGCTCAATGCATCGGGAACCTACACTGCGGTGTTCTCGGGTGAAAACGGCTGCGATAGTACTGTGACGCTCCTGTTGGATGTGTTAGAAACGCCTATTACCATACTAACAGCTACTATTTGCAGCGACGAGACCTACGAGTTCGGTGGGGATCAACTATTCACCTCGGGTACCTACGCACAGATACTGACTGCCGAAAACGGCTGCGATTCCTTTGTGGTGTTAAACCTGCAAGTATTCCCGGTAGGGGAAACCAATCTTTCCATTCAAATTTGTGCAGGAACAGAGTACGTTTTCGATGGGCAGACGCTCACCGAAAGCGGTTTCTATTCGGTGCTGCTGACCACTATAAACGGTTGCGATTCCTTAGTTACGCTCGACTTGAGCGTCGCCGATACTATCGTAACCCAATTGGCCGTCAATATCTGTGCGGGCGAAACGTACCTTTTTAATGGACAAGACCTTACGGCAAGCGGCACTTACGACGCGCTTTATGTGGCTGAGGGCGGTTGTGATTCCCTGGTTGTACTCGATTTATCTGTGCTGCCCATTGTTTCAACTGATTTGGAAGCCGCCATTTGTGCCGGCGCGACGTATGAATTTAACGGGGCCATCCTGACCGATAACGGTGTTTACACCGCACTGCTCAGTGCCGAAAATGGATGCGACAGCACAGTGACGCTTGCACTGACCGTGCTTCCCGCTTTTGTCACCGAAGTAGCAGCCACCATTTGCACCGGCGAAATATTCGAGTTCAACGGAGACGACCTGACGGAAAGCGGCACATACACCGCACTGCTCAGTGCCGAAAATGGATGCGACAGCACAGTGACGCTTGCACTGACCGTGCTTCCCGCTTTTACCACCGATGTAGCAGCCACTATTTGCACCGGCGAAACATTCGAGTTTAATGGAGACGATCTGACGGAAAGCGGCACATACACCACACTCCTCAGTACCGAAAACGGTTGCGACAGCACGGTGACGCTTGCACTGACTGTGCTTCCCGCTTCCGCCACCGATGTAGCCGCTACCATTTGCGCCGGCGAAACATTCGGGTTCAATGGAGACGATCTGACGGAAAGCGGCACATACACCGCACTCTTCAGTGCCGAAAACGGTTGCGACAGCACGGTGACGCTTGCATTGACTGTGCTGACCGACATCCTGACCACTGTGAGTGCTAAAATCTGTGCCGGCGAAACATACCCGTTCGCGGGACAAGTGTTGACGCAGTCGGGCGTCTATTCAGCTATTTTTAATGGCTCAAATGGTTGCGACAGCACTGTTACGCTCACCCTGACCGTCATCACGGTCAATGCCGGTGTGACACTTCAGACCAATACCCTTACGGCTCAGGCAACTAATTCGGCCTACCAGTGGATTGATTGCGCGAACAACCAACCCATATCCGGTGCCATGGGTGTGTCTTTCACCCCGGCGTTTACGGGCGATTACGCTGTGCTGGTCACGCAAGATGGTTGCACCGTACAGTCCGTATGTACGACAATCGTCATTGTGGGTACCGGCGAGACACTGACAGGCATGGCATGGCATCTCCAACCCAACCCGGCTCGCGGACAGACCTTTGTGCAACTGGAAAACATACTCGAAACAAGACTGGAGGTTGAGGTTTATGATTTGACCGGCAAGAACATGCTGCGGAAAACATTACCAATTGGGACACCGCAGATCGCTCTGGATTTGAACAGCCTGTCCAACGGGATGTATTTCGTGCGACTTTCAGACGGCCAGTCTTACACAGAAACAAAGCGTTTAATCGTAGTAAAAGACTAACAACCAGATAAGTAATATCGCTTTCATGTCGTACAATTGGGGGCTTCCGAATCAAGTTTCGGGAGCCTTTTTTTGTTAAGAAGGTTGGAAGGTTAGAAGGTTAGAAGGTTTCTGGTTGGAAGGTTTCCGGGTAAATGGAAATTGTGGAAAACTTCATTTGTACGAAGACCTTGGACCATCCTGGGCATTCGTACTTTTGAGCGGCAAAAATGAACCCTCTAACCAGAAACCCTCTAACCAGAAACCTTCTAACCTAACTAATCTTATGCTTGACTTTTCATCTGCTAATTTGCGCCGCCTGGCTATTGCCTGGGTAGGTAATAAAACCCGCTACGAAGGGGTCAGTATCCCCAAGCAAACCCTGGTACCGGTACATGATGTGGCGCACGAACTGCTCCTGAGTACCTTTCTCAAACCCTTCGAAAAATCCGCAGAGTTTTTCTATTTCTTTCATGAAGAAGATGTGAGTAATCACTTAGTGTATCAAAGTTGTGCCAGTGTATTTCAGGACCCGGAAATACTGCCGGAGGAGGCTGCGCGCCTGGCCGGGATGCTGTACGAGCACTGCGAAAATACCAAGGTGCAGGGCGGGGAATTTTTGGTAGCCTACTTTGACGACCTGTTGTTGTCCGGCGAACCGACGAGTGCTATCGGATTGTGGAAAATTCAGACCAAAGACCCATACCTCAAAGTGGAACGTACGGCGGAGGCGTTCACCCTCAACGTACTGGAGGGTATTCCTACCGGAAAACTGGAAACGGCGGCCCTCATTTTCAACCTGGACGAAGCGGAAGGGTACCGTATTTGCGCGGTGGATACGGTGTCTAAAAAGGACGAGCGCTCGTTCTGGAAAGACGAGTTTTTGCGCTTGCGCCCGATCGAGGACAACTACTTCAATACCCGGCATTACATCAGTTTGTCCAGCGAATTCATCAATGAAAAACTGCCGCACAAGTTCGGCCTTGACCGCGCCGATCAACTGGATGCGCTGTACCGTTCCGGGCTGTACTTTAAGGAAAACGAGGAGTTTGAGGTGGACGATTTTGCCAAAACCCTGTTTCCCGAGGAGGAGCAACAAGCGGCTTTCAAAGAGTTCCGCGACACCTATTCCCATGCCTATGCGGTGCCTTTGGAAGACAAGTTCGACATCAGTCCGCCGGCTGTGAAACGGGAGTTCAAAGTGCTCAAGAGCGTCATCAAGTTAGATAAAAATTTCCACATCTACGTCCACGGTCGCCGCGACCTCATCGAGCGCGGCTTCGACGATGACAAAGGGAAAAAGTATTACAAAGTGTTTTTTGATGATGAAGATTAACACTTGCTCCTTGCCTCTTGTTCTTTGTCTTTCAATTGTATCAAACTATGCCGCTGATTGCACCGCTTCCGCCCGACCACGATTCTGAAGTGGCCGAACTGGCTGCTTTTTTCAATGAAACCCTGGGTTTTTGCCCAAACAGTGTGTTGACCATGCAACGCCGGCCGGCCATTGCCAAGGCGTTCATCCAACTGAACATGGCCGTGATGGCCAACGAAGGGCGCGTAACCAGTGACCTCAAGCGGCTGATCGGCTATTTGGCCAGCATGACTGCCGGTTGCCAATACTGCCAGGCGCACACGATCCGGGCGGCAGAACGCTACGGCGCTGCCGAAGACCAACTCGCATATATCTGGGAATACCGCACGCATCCGGCGTTTTCGGAGGCAGAACGGGCTGCGCTGGATTTCGCGGTGGCAGCATCCTCCGTGCCCAACGGCGTGGACGAGGCTGTTTCAGAAAATGTACGCCGCCACTGGGATGAAGGTGAAATCGTGGAAATTCTCGGCGTGATCGCCCTGTTTGGCTACCTCAACCGCTGGAACGACAGCATGGGAACATCCCTCGAAGACCCCGCTTTTGAAAGCGGCAAACACTTCCTCGGCGGGCACGGCTGGACGGGCGGGAAGCACCGTTAAGGGCGCTGTCCTTGCCGCGTGGCCAGAATCCAGTTTCCGCCGGTATTGATTTTCCAGGCATCGGGGAAAACCGTTTTGAACGCACCCTCGAAAAAACGCTCGGTGGCGAGTTTGGTTTTGTCGTTGTTGTACAGCCGGTTGTAGAACAAAAGCCCGCCAGGGCGCAGGCGCTCACGGCACGCTTCCAAAAATTCATCGGTTTCGAAGTATTCCGGCGTATGGTCGTCCTCGAAAATATCCACCACAACCAGGTCGAATTGCTCTTCGGTAATTTCTACAAAAATGCCGGCATCGGCGGTGATGATTTCCACGGAACTTTCCAGTCGGGGCAGGGTGTATTTGCCTGCCAGTTCGGACACCGCTTCATCCAGTTCGATGGCTGTGTACCGGTAATGGCGCTCGTACACTTTTTCCAGAATATACGGCACGCTGCCCAGTCCAAGGCCCAGCACCAGCACATCCTCGATGTGCTCTTCGTCCAGATCAATGGTGCCAAAAGCGATCGTGAAATTGTGGTACAGGTCGTCCCAGGAATAAATCGCATTGCCGCTCAATAATTGCAAACGACCCCGATCCAGCACGACGGCCAGATCGGGGTTGTACTCGGACGATGACCGCTCTAATGTGAGCGGGAACAGGCGTGAAAGCCATTTTTTCCAGCGAGGTATATGCATGGTGTCCGATAGCCGGATAGCCTTAGTTTTTCTTCTTCTTCAACGGGTTCCATTCCTCCAGTTTCTTCTTCGCGTCCTCGGTCGTCTTGTTTTGCTTGAGCACTTCCTCTGCTTTTTTGGCCGCCTCGTTTCCAGCGGCTTTACCTACCTCTTGCGCTGCTTTTTCCGTAGCCTCTTCCACCTTTTTGGTAGCTACGTTTTTCACGGAGTCTATGGCTTTTTCGGCTACGGCTTCGGCTTGCTTTTTTACATCCTCTACTTTTTTCGTGGCTACATTGACCAGGGAATCTTTGGCCTGGTTCAACGTAGCCTGTGCGGTAGCAGAGGCCTCTTCCTGAATGGAGCGTTCGCCATCGCTGGGCAGAATTTTGAAACCCACTTTAGGATTGGAAATGCTGCCGGTGAGGTCGAAACGAATGTTGATGAATTCACCCTGCGCTACGTTCACGCCGAGTTTGGAGGCTTCGCCCGAAATCCAGCGCAACCCACTGTTGGCGGCGCTGCCGGCGGCGGTTTTTTCCAATGCCTTGCGCGGGGTTTTGGTCAAAATTTGGTAGTTCATCTCGCTGCTCAGGCTGTGCGAGCCGCCGATTTGCATGGTCACGTCGCGCATTTGGGTCGTGAACGGCTTGAGCAGGACCGTGCCGTTCTGGATTTCAAACCAGTTTTTGGTGTTATTTAACTCCAGTTTACTCAGGTAGCCGGCGTTCAGTTTGTTGCTGATATCGCTCAGCGGTTTGAAGTTGTTGACTACGGCGTTGATCGTTTCGAGGAACCCGGAGGCCGAGAGGCTGCCGAAATCCGGGGTCATGTCCTTGCCCAGCAGGCCGCTCATGGCAAATTTGGTGTTGAATTTCCCGTCTATGTACTGCGCGATGGGCGCCATGGTTTTGATCGTCACGAAGTTCTGGTAGGCGTCGCGGAAACCCATGCTCAGGAGGGCCATGTTCACGTCGAAGGCCGGCTTGGCCGGGTTCTGGGTGTTGTACTCCCCGGCGATGGCAATTTGGCCTCCCAACACATCTGCGGTGAAATCCCGGAGTGCCGCCACGCCATTTTTCACCGCGATTTGACCATCCAGATTTTGCAAATCCATATCCGTGTAGCGCACTTTGGCGAAGTCGGCATTGATGGTCATGTCCACGTTTTCAGGCACCAAAAAAACGGATTCGACAGGAGCAGTTTCTGTGGCCGGAGCCTCGTCGGTCATGAACGGATTTAGATCGAAGAAGCTCGATTTCAGGTTGAGTACGCCTGATACGGTGCGGTTGTCGAACAGGTAATCCCAAACATTCAGGATACGGCCGCTGCCTTGCAGGTCGCTCGCGCCGATCTTCATGCCGAAGTTGTCAATGGTCATTTTGTTGGGCGTGAAATTGCCCTTCAGGATCATATTGGTGAGGGTGTAGTCCTCGTAGAGGAGTTTGCCGATGGCGCCGTCCACCGTGAAATCCCACTGGTCAAATACTTTTTCGGTGGCGGCAGCGCTGGCGGTGGGCACCTTGCCGGCATCGGCTGCGGGTTCTTCTGCGGTCATCCATTCGTTGGCATCGAAGACGGACGAACGCATGGTGAGGTTGCCGGTCATGGTTTTATTGGGAGAAAAATAGGCGAGGATGTTGTCCACCCGACCCGAAGCGCGGATATCGCTTTTCCCCAGGCGGGCATCGAAATTTTGCACATTTACCATCTGCGGCGACAAGCTGGCCGTCATCGTGTTGATCTTGACGGGCGGGGTGCCGGCAGCGCGGTAGTTCAGGTTCTGGATATTGAAATTGCCGGACATCTGTACCTGTTCGTACTGCCCGGCATCAATCTGGTTCATGGATGCCTTGGCCATAATATCGGCTTTGATGATCCCGGAGAGTTCCTGCACCCCTTCCATCGGGAAGGCTTGGGACAATTCGCGCATATTGAGCGTGCCGGCAATTTTGGTATCCACCGTCGGGTTGGTTTCCGGTGTTTTCAGGTGAAAACGGCCTTCGAGAGGGTTAGACCCGATGCGCAGGGCGAAGTGCGGGATATTCACCGTCATGGCATTCAGCGTGCTGGACGGGCTGTTGATGGTCATGTCCACATTGATGCCGCTGATCCCGAGCGGCAGGCTCGGGTACTTCAAGTTGCCGTTGGCAATTTTCAGGTCAATTTTGAATGCCGGGTAGGTGGTCTCATTGTACTTCCCCTTGGCCATGCCGGCAAATTGCACGGTTCCGTCTGCTTTTACCCCGTCAAAATCCTGCGTATAGGCGCCGGGGATGATGGAAAGGAAACTTTTAAACGTGTTTTGCGGGGAACCGAACTTCAGATCCATGAGGTAGTCCGTTTCGTTGGGCATCTGGAACCAGCCGTCCACCAGGACCTTCAGGGCGTTCACCTGCAAGTCGTTTTCCTTGAACGTAAACTTCATGTTGGGCATATCTACATTCAGGGTGGCGTTCCAATCGGCTTTGGCGCGGAGCAGGTACTGCATGCCTTCGTAATTGACGGACAGTTTTTCCACGTTGGTTGTGGTCACGAGGTCATAAATATCGGCCGTGAATTCGCCGGAGCCTTCGTGGTTCAGCCCTTCCAGGTCGGCGCGCATGGCCAGCGAACGGTCGTCGTAGAGGATCGTGCCGTTTCGGATGGCGTACTGTTCGAGCCGGATGGGGCTGGCATCAGCAGCAGCGGGTGGTGTGCCTGGCGGCTCCGGTTTGGTGATGTCATAGTTGGCGGTGCCGTCTTCCAGCACATACACATTGATTTTCGGGTTGTCCAGAGAGAAGCCTTTAATGATGATCTGGTCGCCGAAAATGGCCGACCAAAGGTCAATGGCGAGGTCCATTTGCTCACACTGAATCAGTTTCACACCTTCAAACGGACCGGTACCGGTGATTTCCAGTCCCTGCAAGCCAATGGCGAGTTTTGGAAACTGACGAAAGACGGAAATACTCACGTCCTGAAAATCCAGTTTGGCGGTCAGGCTTTCGTTGGCCGTTTCCTTTACCTGGGCAATGATTTCATCTTTAAAGAAATACGGTACGGCAAGCAGTGCTCCGATGAAGAGCACGAGTACGATGGCGATACCAAATAATACTTTTTTCATAGCAAATGATTCAATTAGTTCGATTGATTCGATTTTTCGATTGATTCGATTGATGCAATTTGTTCGATTGATGCATAATTAACGCCTGCAAAGATGCAGTGTTGTTTTTTATAATAGACCAACCGATGTAGTTTTCAATTGAAAGGGTAAGGTGCGCGAGATGTCGCAAATTTTTCACCACAGAGACGCGGAGGCGCAGAGAATATTACTCCGCGTCTCTGCGCCTCTGCGGTGAATTTTTACCCTGCCTGGTGAAAACACCAAGCAGGGCGGAATCGAATCAATCGAATCAATCGAATCAATCGAACTAATCGAAACAATCGAACTAATCGAAACATTCCTACTTTTGGCGCATGAATTACAGCATACATTTTTTGGACCAGCAGCGCGACTTCGATGAAACGATGGAATCCATCGCACACGTTGCCTGGCTGGGTTTTGATACGGAGTTTGTTGGTGAAAAAACATTCGTCCCGATTTTGTGTCTGATCCAAATTGTAGTGGAACATCACATTTACCTGGTGGATACCATGCAGATCACCGATCTAAGCCGATTTTTGGACATTGTGGCCAACCCCGATGTGCTCAAGATCACCCATGCCGGCGACAACGACTACCGCCTGCTCAACATACTGTACGGAACAGTTCCGCAAAACACGTTCGATACGCAGATTGCAGCCGGTTTTGTCGGGTACAACTATCCGGCGGGTTTCGCCAAAATTGTGGAGCGCGAACTGCGCGTCACCCTCGCCAAAAGCCACACCGTGGCCAACTGGGAGGCGCGCCCGCTCGATCCCAAAGCACTGGACTATGCCGTGGAAGACGTCAAATACCTGCCGGCCCTGCACAGCAAACTCACCCACAAACTGCGCCTCCTCCACCGCGAGGCTTGGGCGCGGGAAGAAAACCTGAAGTGGGAACAGCCCGAATGTTACCGCGTGGATCCGTACAAGGAGGCGCTCGCCAACGACCACATCCATCAGTTGGATTTTAAGGAAAAAATCATGCTGCTGCGCCTCTATCAGTGGCGGCGCGAAAAGGCGGCGGCGCTCAATGTACCCAAGGAAGCTGTATTGCAAAACCGCCACGTCAGTATCGTGCTGCGGGCGGCCAAGGGCGGCCAAAATGCTTTCAAGGCCAATCGGACCATACATGAAGGCATCTGGCGCAAACACCTCCCCGAGTGGGAAACACTCTGGAAAACGCCGGCTACCGATGACGAACGCGATTTGCTGAAATCACTGCCCGCGCCCGCGCCCGACGATCCCGACCACGAGTGGGCAATGGACCTGCTGTACCACTTCGTGAAACGCCAATGCCTCGAAAACGAAATCAGCGCAGCCCTGCTCCTGCCCAAAGGGGAGTTCAACAAACTGATCGCCGGAAACGGGCACGAACCGACCTTGCTGACCGGCTGGCGTGCCGATCTGCTCGGCGAAAACCTCGTGCATTGGCTCAACCGGCAGGGCGTTGTTTCCATGGAGTGGCAGGATGGCGCCTGCGTGCTGAAAATGAAGTAATCGCATGATAAATGATGCGCTACTGACCATCCAGAACCTGAATATTTCTTTCCCCTCCGAGCGCGGTACGGTACAGGCTGTAAAAAACCTGTCCCTGCACCTCGCGCCCGGCGAAACGCTCGGCCTCGTCGGCGAGTCCGGTTCTGGTAAATCCGTCACCGCCCTGTCCATCCTGAACCTGCTGCCGCCCACCGCCCAAATCACCGGAGAAATCAGCTATACCCCCAACTCAAAACTCAAAACTCAAAACTCGAAACTGAGAGGTTGCGAGATCGCCATGATCTTTCAGGAGCCGATGACCTCACTGAATCCCGTGTTCCGCTGCGGCGCACAGGTGACGGAGGCCATCCGGTTTCACCACGCGGTAAGTGCTGCCGAAGCCCGCGACCGGGCGCTGGCCTTGTTTGAAAAAGTAAAACTGCCCGATCCTGCCCGCATTTTTCGCGCGTACCCGCATGAATTGAGCGGCGGCCAAAAGCAACGCGTGCTGATTGCTATGGCCCTCGCCGGGCAGCCCCGGCTGCTGATTGCCGATGAACCCACCACGGCGCTGGACGTGACGGTTCAGAAGGCCATCCTCGATCTGCTCCGCGAGTTGCGCGAGGCGTCCGGATTGTCCATGCTGTTTATCAGCCACGACCTGGGTGTTATTTCGGAAATAGCTGACCGGGTGGCCGTGATGTCGCGCGGCGAAATTGTGGAGACCGGCCCCGTACACGAAATTTTGCACCATCCGGCGCATCCCTACACCCGGGGCTTGCTGGCGTGCCGCCCCGCGTTGCACCGCAAGGTGGAGCGTCTGCCTACAGTGCAAGATTTTTTAGAAAAACCCGGCGTGGTGGCGCGGGAGGTACTGCCATCCGAAACAGCAGCCCGGCGCGCCGGTATATACGCCCATTCGCCCCTGTTGGAAATCAAAAATCTGAGCGTGCGGTATCCCGTGCGGGGATTTTTTTGGGAACGTTCCCGCCGCTGGGTCGAGGCCGTGCAGGCGGTTGATCTGGAGGTTTTTCCCGGTGAAATATTTGGTCTCGCGGGCGAATCCGGTTGTGGCAAAACCACGCTGGGCCGGGTGATCAGCCGACTTCTCCAGCCAAGCGAAGGCTCTGTCTGGTACCGAAAACGAAACCTGGAGTCCCTGTCGGCGGCAGAATTTCGCCCTATTCGGCGCGAAATTCAGATGGTTTTTCAGGACCCGTACAGTTCGCTCAACCCGCGCATGACGATTGGCAATGCGCTGCTGGAGCCTATGCAGCAGTACCAGTTGCACGGCACCGAGCGACAACGCCGGGAGACCGTAGTGCACCTGCTGGAAACCGTTGGTCTGGAGGCCGACCATGCCCGGCGTTTTCCGCGCGAGTTTTCCGGCGGACAGCGCCAGCGGATATGCCTGGCCCGCGCACTGGCGCTTCAGCCCAAACTGCTGGTGTGCGACGAAATCGTGTCGGCGCTCGATGTGTCCGTACAGGCGAATATCCTGAACCTCTTGCTGGACCTCCAGCGCGACTTTGGCCTCACCTATATATTCATTTCCCACGACCTGAGCGTAATCCGCCAGATGTGCGACCGCGTGCTGGTGATGCGGCAGGGGCAAATCGAAGCGCTCGGGTACCCGGAGGTTCTTTTCGAAAAGCCGGAGAACGCGTATGTGCGGGCGTTGGTGGAGGCGGTACCGGGACGAGAGGGATAGGCCAAAAGAGGAAATGCAAAATTTAAAAGGCAAAAGCGCTGTCGGGAAAAATTGGCGTATTTAAAACAAAAAATTTCACCAAAACGCACCTAACAGCAGCCATTTACCCTACTTTTGCCCGCGATCAGCCACCGTCCCACGGTTGAAATAAAATGCTCAAACGCCTGCACATCCGCAATTACGCCCTGATTGACCGCGTCGAGATTGACTTCTCCGAGCGGCTGACCATCATTACCGGCGAGACCGGGGCGGGAAAATCTATCCTCCTGGGTGCGCTCGGCCTGGTCATGGGCGACCGCGCCGACACCAAAATTTTTTACAACGACACGGAAAAATGCGTGGTGGAAGCCTGGTTCGACGTAGCCCGCTACGACCTGCGCGAGTTCTTCGAAGAACAGGAACTTGACTACGACGACGAGGTGGTGATCCGCCGGGAATTGTCGCCCGCCGGAAAAAGCCGCGCGTTCGTGAACGATACCCCCGTGAACAATGCCGCACTGCGGCGCCTGACCGAGGCTTTGGTGGACCTCCACCAACAGTTTGATGTGCTCGACATCCACCATGTCAATTTCCAGCTGCGCATGCTGGATGCTCTGGCAGACAATGGCGCGCTGCTCGCGGAGTACCAGCGCGGTTTTCGCCAGTACCAGGCTGATCGCCGGCAACTGTCCGACCTCGTGGAACGCAGCGAAAACGCCGGAAAGGAAATGGATTTCCTGAAATTTCAATACGAGGAACTGCTGCGGGCTGAGCTTGTCGAAGGCGAACAGGAGGCGCTGGAAAATGAACTGGCGCGGCTGTCCAATGCCGAGGAAATCAAGCGCGCCTACGGCGCCGCGTACAACTACCTCGCGGAGTCCGAACAAAACGTGGTCGGCCAACTGCAGGAAATCGCCCGCTCCATGAGCGCTACCCGGAGAATATCGGGGGAGTTGGGCGCCCTGAGCGACCGACTGGATGCCCTGGTTATTGATTTGCAGGATATTGCCAAAGACTGCTCCCGGATCAGTGAAAATACCGACCACGACCCTGTGCGTATTGCCGAGGCGCAGGAACGGCTGAACGTGCTGTATAAATTGCAGAAAAAACACGCCGTGGCTACCGTGGCGGCATTGCTGGAAATACAGGAAAACCTGGAACGCCAGCTTGGAGGCTTCACCGACCTGGGCGAGCAGATTGCGCAGCTGGAACGCCGCATCGCCGCGCAGGAACTGCATTTGCGCGGACAAGCGCGCCTGCTTAGCGAACGCCGAAAGATCGTACCCAAACCGTTTGAGGAAAAAGTACATGCTTTGCTCACGCAGCTATCCATGCCCCACGCCCGATTAAAAGTTGATATTCAGGCGACGGAAAACCTCACGCCGACCGGTACCGACGATGTACAATTTCTGTTTGCCTCCAACGTCGGCAGCCGTTACCTGCCCATCAAAGACGTGGCTTCCGGCGGCGAATTATCCCGGCTCACGCTTTGTACCAAGAGCCTCGTCGCCGATGCTATTCCGCTGCCAACCCTTATTTTTGATGAAATAGACACGGGTATCAGCGGAGATGTGTCGCTCAAAATGGGCCTCATCCTGCGCGAACTCAGCGATCGCCACCAGGTGATCAGCATTACGCATACGCCGCAGATTGCAGCCCGGGCCGACAAACACTACTTCGCCTACAAACAAGTGGAAAACGATCGGACGATCACCCATTTGCGCCCGCTCTCACAGGAGGAGCGTGTACGCGCCATTGGGGTCATGCTCAGCGGAAATCCGCCGAGCGAAGCGGCACTGGCCACCGCGCGGGAATTGATACAGGGGTAGGGTAGGGTACAGGGTTACTCCGGCACAAAATCCAGCGACACCGAATTGATGCAGTACCGGAGGCCGGTGGGCTTGGGACCATCGTCGAATACATGGCCCAGGTGTCCGCCGCAACGTGCACACTCTACTTCCGTGCGCAGCATGCCATAAGCGCGGTCCTGATTTTCGGTGACGTACTCCGGTTTGAGTGGTTTCCAGTAGGACGGCCAGCCGGTGCCGGATTCAAATTTGGTGTCGGAGGAAAACAGCGGCAACCCGCAACCCCGGCAAGTGTACGTTCCTTTTTGTTTGTTTTTCACCAGATCGCCCGTGAATGCCCGCTCCGTTCCCTCCTGACGCAGCACGTTGTATTCCAGCTCGTCCAGTTCTTTTTTCCAGTCTGCATCGGTTTTGGTTACGCGGATCAGGCGGTTGTTGGCATCGAACGCCGGCGGTACAATGCTGTCCGTTTTAGCCTCCATCCCGGGTGCTGCCGCATCGGTGGATGTAGCGGATGGAGTGGTGCGCTGCGAAAAATTGCAAGCGAAAAAGGCGAGGAAAAGGATGGTGTATTGCATAGATAGGTTGAGGAAAAAGGTTGAGGGGGTTGAGGAAAAAAAGGTTGAGGGGGTTGAGGAAAAAGGTTGAGATGGTTGAGGGAAAAAGGTTGAGATGGTTGAGGGAAAAAGGTTGAGATGGTTGAGGGAAAAAGGTTGAGAAGGTTGAGGGAAAAAAGGTTGAGGGGGTTGAGGAAAAAGGTTGAGGGGGTTGAGGAAAAAGGTTGAGGGGGTTGAGGAAAAAGGTTGAGGGGGTTGAGGAAAAAGGTTGAGGGGGTTGAGGGAAAAAAGGTTGAGGGGGTTGAGGGAAAAAAGGTTGAGGGGGTTGAGGAAAACGTTGAGATGGTTGAGAAAAAGTACCTTCTCAACCTTCTCAACCTTCTCAACCTTCTCAACCTTCTCAACCCGCTCAACCCGCTCAACCCGCTCAACCATATTTATCTCCGCCTTTTGCGGGGTTCGTTCCATTCTTCTTTTTCGGCAAACTGGACGATTTTGCGCATGGCGTTGATCATGGACAAAAACACCAGAAAGCCGATGGTGACAACGATATAGATCCACTGGTACGATTGGGCCTGCCTTAGCGGGATGCCGGAAAACAGCCAGGCAGCCAAGCCATTGGCAAACGCCAGCCCGATAAAACCATAGACAGAACGACCCCAGTATTTGGCAGAACTGTCGGAGTTGAGACTCATCAGGCTGTTAAATACCGCATACAGCAACAAAAAGGCCGTGGCGATGGACCAGGGGAACAACAGGTCCACCTCGTACCAACCGGTCTGGTTGAGCAGCAGGGTAATCAGCATGAACAGTACGGCGGCGGCTAAAAACATGGCGGCCTGCCGGAGGGGATCAATTTTTCGTTCAAAAATCGTGGCTATCATCGGTGTGCGTTTGACGGAGGAAGGGGGCTGTTGCTTACCGGATCATCACGCCTTTGCGGTTGAGCAGGGGAATTTCGCTGAAATGAATTTCGTCGAGACTGCCGGGCACGAAGACGTATTGTTTGTCGTACAAATGGTTGTGCAAGGAAAAACTGACCCAGTACTCGTTGGCGAGACCGAACACGTCTTTTCCCACGGGTTCAATTTTGACGGCGGTCATCGGGGCAATCTGGTCCCAGAAGTAGCGCAAGGTAGTCGTACGGCGCTGCTCGCCGTCCACTTCGCCGTAGCCGCTGGAATTGACGATGACGGAAAAAATTGTCTCGTTTTTGAGGTTGAGGAGGTAGGTGTCCCAGAAATACTCGTGGTCTTCTTCGAACACCAGACGTGGCACCACGGCAAAAGCCAGATCGGCCACTTTCAGAACGGGAATGTCTTTGATCATACTTCGGTTAATTCACAATCAAAAATAGCACAAAAGTGCTTGTTTAGGTGCTGCTGCACGTCTGCGATATGGACGGTGCGGCCAATTTCTCGTTCGAGCGAGGTGACCGTTTTGTCTGCATCGGCGATGCCGCAGGGCACGATATAATTGAAATAATTCAGGTCGGTATTGATGTTAAACGCAAATCCATGCAGGGTGACCCAGCGGCTGAGGTGTACACCAATGGCGCATATTTTTCGGTTTTTTTGCCAGAAACCGGACTCCTGTGTCGGTTCCGTGCGTTCGGGCGCCGGCGGGCACCAAACCCCCGTGTGCCCCTTGATACGGATCGCCTCCACCCCGTACTCTGCCAGCGTCCGGATGATCATTTCCTCGATGTGGCGCACATAGCGGTGCACATCGGTAAAAAAACACTCCAGATCGAGGATCGGGTAGCCGACGATCTGGCCCGGACCGTGGTATGTGATGTCGCCGCCGCGGTTGATCGGGAAATACTGGATGCCGCGGGCTTGTAATTCCGGTTCGCTAAGCAACAGGTGCTCCACGGAGCCACTTTTCCCCAAGGTGAAAACAGGCGGATGTTCGACCACCAAAAAAACGTGCTCTTGCGGGTACGATTTAGGTGGCAAACTCCTGTTTTGCAACTTGTTGGCAACAAGAGCCTGGTGGAGACGCGTCTGGTAATCCCATGCCTCCTGGTAGCCAAGGCGACCCAAATCCTGGAAACGAACAACTTGCATGCGCGATAAAACAGCGGTTTTGGCTGGAGGTTGCAAAAGTAGGGTTTATTGGGTTGAGCGGGTTTATTGGGTTGAGAAGGTTGAGGGGTTTATGAGTTGGAGCGGGGGAGCTATTTTTCTTTTTTTCATTTTGACCTTGCCTTATGCCGTTTGCCTCTCCCTTCTCCCTACCTTCGCGCCCCGTAACAAATCAAACAGCAATGACGAAATATATCTTTGTTACGGGCGGCGTCACTTCTTCGCTCGGAAAAGGCATTCTCTGTGCCTCCTTGGCCAAACTCCTTCAGGCACGAGGTTTTTCAGTAACCATTCAAAAATTCGATCCCTATATCAATGTGGATCCCGGCACGCTCAACCCCTATGAACACGGGGAGTGTTACGTGACCGACGACGGCGCAGAGACCGACCTCGACCTCGGCCACTACGAACGTTTCCTCAACACCCCGACTTCCCGCGCCAATAACGTCACCACCGGCGCGGTTTACCAGACGGTCATCAACAGAGAACGCGCTGGCGACTACCTCGGCAAAACCGTGCAAATCATCCCGCACATCACCGACGAGATCAAACGCCGGATGCTGCTGCTGGGACAAAGCGGCCAGTACGACATCGTGATCACCGAACTGGGCGGCACGGTCGGCGACATCGAGTCGCTGCCCTACGTCGAGTCGGTTCGCCAGGTGCGCTGGGAACTGGGGCGCGACAACTGCCTCGTCATCCACCTCACGCTGGTGCCCTATCTGAAGGCTGCCAAGGAACTCAAAACCAAGCCTACGCAGCACTCCGTGAAGGAGCTGCTCAGCCTTGGCGTGCAACCCGATATTCTGGCTTGCCGCACAGAACACCCGTTGGGCACCGATATTCGCCGCAAGCTCGCCCTGTTTTGCAATGTGGAAATGTCCTCCGTTATCGAGGCCATTGACGCCGACAGCATCTACGACGTGCCGTTGTTGCTGCTGAAAGAACGCCTCGACGCCGTGGTGATCTCCAAACTTCACCTGAGCGACCGCCGGGAACCGGACCTGTCCACCTGGAAAGCCTTTTTGGGTAAACTGAAAAATCCCCTGCACGAGGTCAGTATCGGCTTGATCGGGAAGTACAACGAACTGCCGGATGCCTACAAATCCATCTACGAATCGTTTGTGCATGCGGGCGCGGTGAACGAGTGCAAGGTGCGCGTGGTGCCTATTCACGCCGAGGATTTGGAAGGCAACTACAAGGATGTCAGCAAATTCCTGTCGCCGCTCAACGGTATTCTGGTCGCTCCCGGTTTCGGTGAACGCGGGATTGAGGGCAAACTGCTGGCAATCCGCTACGCTCGCGAAAACAACATTCCGTTCTTTGGCATTTGCCTCGGCATGCAAACGGCTTGCGTGGAGTTTGCCCGCAACGTGCTCAACCTGGCAGGAGCCGCATCTACCGAGGTGGATCGCAAGACGCCGCACCCGGTCATTGACCTGATGAACGACCAGAAAAAGATCACCAAAAAAGGCGGCACCATGCGCCTGGGAGCTTATCCGTGTGTTTTGGAGAAAAAAACAAAGGCACACGCGGCATATAACCAAACGGAAATCACGGAGCGCCACCGCCACCGCTGGGAGTTCAACAACGCCTACTTGGAACAATTCAAACAGGCAGGTATGGAGCCTTCCGGCCTGAACCCGGACACCAATCTCGTGGAAATCATGGAACTCAAAAACCACAAATGGTTCGTAGGCGTGCAGTTTCACCCGGAACTGAAAAGCACGGTAGAGCGCCCACACCCGTTGTTTGTGGAGTTTGTGCGGGCGTGTATGGCGGAGGTTTGAGGGTTGGAGGTTTGAGGGTTTCTGGTTTGAGGGTTTCTGGGAAACAAATTCAGAACGAAATACCTTTGTAGAAAAAAGAGCGCATATGACTGTACTGCAAAAAGTCGAAAAATTGCTCCCAAAGTTGTCAGCAAGTGAATTGCAGCAAGTTGCACGTTGGGTATCCACGAACCCGGAGGCAGTGCCGGGTATTGAAAAAACACCTGATGTATGCGGGGGCAGCGCCTGTATCGTTCGTACGCGAATTCCGGTCTGGCTACTTGTCGAGGCAAAAAATGCCGGAGCAAGTGAGACCCATTTACTTGAATCGTTTCCAGCGCTGCGATTGGAGGACTTGCAAAATGCCTGGGCTTATTATCGAGCCAACAAAGAGGAAATTGAGCGAGAGATGCTCGAAAATGAAAGCGTCTGATTCTTATGGCCAAACTTTACGGCGACGAAAATTTTGATGTCCAAGCCATGAAAGTCTTGAAGGATTTGGGACATGACACGCTGACTGTTCGGGACGCGGGGATGGCAAATCAACGTATTCCAGATGCAGAAGTACTGGCATTTTCAACTGAAAATGAACGCGCAGTAGTCACGTTTGATCGTAGGGATTACTACAAATTGCATCAAAGCGACCCAAACCATGCAGGAATAATTGCCTGTACATTTGATGCCGATAGTGCTGCCTTAGCATTAAGAATTGACGATAAGATCAAGGAGGAAAATGACGAACTCGAGGGCAAATACATACGGATTTATCGTCCGAATTTGTAGTTCAGAAAATTCAGTTCAAACAGGCCGGTATTCGCCGCGCTTGGGTGTTTTCACCAAGCGCCATCGCGCCGTTCTATTTTGTCTGTTATTGCACTCGGTGTGGTGTCCGCTTGGTGAAAACACCCAAGCGGGGCGTAAATAAGCAAAACATGCCCAAACTTATGGGCAAAATCAGGTCTTATGTCAGTCATTCAACTTCACGATAAAATCGAGGTTAAGCCGGGCATTGCCGGAGGCCAGCCGCGTATTGCAGGCACGCGCATCACGGTCAAGCAAATAGCCGTTTGGCACGAGTTCATGGGGTGGAGTGCGGACGAGATTGCCACCGAATACAACCTTGCCTTGAGTGATATCTACGCGGCACTCTCCTACTTTTTTGACCACAGACAAGAAATTATGGCGGCAATTGAGGCAGAGGAAATATTGGTCGCAGAAATGAAAAACCATTTCCCATCCAAAATTGCACAGAAGACGGCGTCGTTGTTTCAAACACGAACTATTGACACCGTTTTCTGAACAGCCCCGGGAACGTAAAAGTCATTTGTTTGGCTGAACGGAGGTCCAACAAGCCGCTGAAGTCAAGCCGCGTATCATTGTTTTCGATGAGAACGGTCGGTTAAGTTCCTTGCATAACCAAGCCGCTACGTTCAAACCGCCGTGTCTGCAAGTCCGCTGATTTGAGCAAAAAATAAATTTCTGGGTCGCCAAATTGGTCAGAAAGTCCAATATCAGCCGCCGAAAACTGGAAAAGGGGTCTCCACTGCAAAGCTCGTCGGGTGATTTCCACTTTTTTTAATTCAAAAACCGTCCAATCGTTACGATAGGATAGGCTCATTTCCAAATCAAGGCCAACATCCCCTTGAACGCATTTCGGCCAGCCAAGAAGTTTTGGGCCATGGGCAAAAAGTCCATCTGTGTTGTTGATTTCATTCCAAAAGTTACTGTAACCTGCTTTTTTCGGCAAATCCTCGTCATCAAACAGTTCTGTCCAGCGGTCGTCGGGAAGGTCGTAGAATGAATTAAAAGTCAATAGAATTGGCTCAAAATCGGCGTTCAAAGGCAGGTCTATAGGGAAATCAGTGAGATCAAAGCCCTCGGTATTTTCAAAAAAGACCACGCGATTGCGGTCGGGCTCCATTGGCCAACCATTCGTGCTGCCGTACAAATCCATAAAAAAAAGCAGTTGGCCTTCGTGCGGCAGTTCTTCGTTTTTGGGAAGTTCCGACAAATTTATCTGGGCGATGAAAGCTAATGCCCTTCCATTCGCAGCTCGCGGCCAATCAAAATTCAGCGGGAGGAATGGTCTTCCAAAAAACCTACTGGTGGCGGGACTTGCGTTTATTTCTGTCGAACAGAGCGGTTTTTGAGCGAAAAATTGTTCCGAGACGATTGCCCGCCGCGTTTGTTTTTTCATAACAGGCAAAAGTTGTTCCTTACTTTGTTTGATGGCCTCCTTTTGCTTGCGCCACAAATGACGATTTTCCTCTTGTTTTGCTTCAGTCGAGCCGGTAAAAAAAAACTCTCCTTCCAGGATGTCCATGCCCTCGAAAAGGAAATCGCACCATGCTTTTGGGTTTTTGAACTCGTCTGCTGGTCTTGGCCTCGGCCGTTTGGCCGGCCAGATTTCGTCATCGGGCATTGGGAACTTGACCTCAAAAATTGACGGACTTGGCATCGGCAGTGCGGATTTTTCAATTTTTGAGACGTTTGACAAATCAGTTTGCTCAAAGTTAAAGGCCGTCAAATTGGCTGTTTCGATGGCCGTTTTCAGCCTTTCAGAACAAAAAAGCGAATGGCCTAAACTGAAATCGGGAAGCAAAAAAAGATCAAAAAAAGGATCAAAAACTATGTTGCCTTTCTTCGGGCGAATGCTTTGCATCCAAAAATAGCGATGCTTTTTGCCGCGCCATTCGATGTTTGTTTTTTCAAAAAAATAGAATTGTCCAAAGGCCAGATTGAAGCTGTCAAGCAGTTTTTTGAGTTTTTCAGAAACAAAAAATGCGTCGTAAAACCCACCTTTTGTTAAGGCATCGGGCAGTAGATAGTCGGAATAAACAAGGATTGGAAGCCTCTCGATATCCTCGGCTCGCGGGATGCCGCTGCTCAAATGTTGTTTCTGAAACGAAGCTAATGACTTGTTGCTTTTGATAGACCAAAATTCACTGTCGTTTCGAACAGATTGCCAATCTGCATTGATTTGGTAAAATTTCATGTTGTTTATTAGAAAAAGCTGATAGCAAAGAGCTGCGAGCAGGTAGTGTTTTTGTAAAAAAGTCGTAATAAATAGCCTTCTGAAGGGAGCGAAAAATCGTAAAAATGGTACGCAAAGGTAGGCTGATGTTGTGGTATGTAAAGGCTTCTGTTTTCACATTCCCGAAGGGCAGAACAGGCAGAGCATCGCAAATTTGTTTCGCCCCCACCAGGCAAATAACCGTTTGGCTGGCTATTAGGACACTTACCTTTGTAACCCGGATTTCTATGGAAGCGCCACCAACAAAGATTGTTTTGGCCGAAAAAACTACACTGCATGCATTCACTCAAATTCCTTCTCCTGCCGACGATCCTCCTTTTTTGCCACATTGCCACCGCCCAAAAAAACCAACCCGCTCCATTTTCCTACGACACTTCCGGCTTTCTGCTGAACGGTAAACCCTTTGAAATGTGGGGCGGCGAGATGCATTTTCAGCGCGTTCCCCGCGCCTACTGGCGGGACCGGCTGCTGAAGGCCAAGGCTATGGGCCTGAATACAGTGGGTACCTACGTGTTTTGGAACGCCCTCGAACCCCGTCCGGGCAAGTGGGACTTTTCCGGAAACAACGATTTGGTCGCGTTTATCGAAACGGCGCGGGAAGTCGGGCTGTACGTCTTTCTGCGCCCGGGACCTTACGTGTGTGCGGAGTGGGATTTTGGTGGTTTGCCGGCATGGCTGCTGGCCAAACCCGGCGCTAAAGTGCGCTGTTCCGACCCCGACTACATGCGGGCATCGCTGGGCTATGTGGAAAAAATAGCCGCTTTGGTGGCGCCCCTCCAGATCAGCCGGGGCGGGAACGTGATCCTCCTGCAAGTGGAAAATGAATACGGCAGCTTCGGGAATGATGCCCTGTACCTTTCAGGATTGAAAAACGCGTGGCGGGAAGCAGGCATAGATATCCCGCTCTCTACGGCCGACGGCGCCACACCGTTTATGCTGGAAGCCGGCACGACCGATGGCTGTGTGGTGGGTCTCGATCCGGGATTCAATGCGGAGCATTTTGCCCAGGCCCGACTGTCCCGCCCGGACGTGCCCGCTTTTTGCTCGGAATACTACCCTGGTTGGCTCACCCACTGGGGCGAGACCTGGCAACGGGTGGATACCACGGAAATCCTGCGGGATCTGGAATGGCTCGTTCAAAACCGGAAATCCTGGAGCCTGTATGTGTTGCACGGCGGGACCAACTGGGGCTTTTACGCCGGGGCCAATTTCAGCGATGTTTATCAGCCCGATGTGACGAGTTACGACTACGACGCACCCATCCGCGAAGACGGCACCCTTACGCCCAAATACTGGGCCATTCGCCGTCTGTTGAGCCGCTACCAGAAGGCGAATGCGCCCCGCCTGCCCGATCCGCCGCCGCCGGTGCCCGCCCTTGGCCTGCCCGAATTTTCAATGGTACCCGCGTGTTCTTTTTGGAATGTCATGCCCGAGCCGATCCAGTCGGCGCAGCCCAAACCCATGGAGCAGTACGGTCAGAATTTTGGCTTTATCCTTTACTCGACGTACCTGCGCGGACACCATCATGGCAAACTAACCGTCACCGACCTGCACGACTATGCCAATGTTTATCTGGACGGAAAATACGTCGGCTCGCTCGACCGCACAAAAAAGAAACAAACCCTGGACCTGCCGCGAACCGATCCGCCTGCCCAGCGCCTGGATATCCTGGTGGAAGGAATGGGCCGCATCAATTACGGCCAGCACCTGATTGATCCCAAAGGCATCACCGAGCGCGTCACCCTGAATGGCATGACCCTGATGAACTGGCTCGTGCATCTGTTGCCGATGGATTCCACCATGATCTCGTTGGTTCCCGACCACTCCTCAGGTCCCTGGCTGGAGCAGCCCGGGCTATATTTCCGGGGGACTTTCAACCTGGACAAACCGGGCGACACCTACCTGGATGTTAGTGGCTGGGAGAAAGGACAGGTGTGGGTCAACGGCCATCACCTGGGACGCTACTGGAACATCGGGCCACAACAACGGCTCTACCTGCCGGCTTCTTTTTTGAACACAGGCGCCAATGAAGTACTCCTTTTTGATCTGCACCGCACCGCGCCGGGGACGCTTCGGGGCATGCCTTCGATGGAGTAGGTTGGGCGGTACTACAAGAACACCAGCGTTGTTCTACCCCTTCAACCGCCGCACCGTCTTCGCATCGCCCATCACGGTTGTCTCGTCGGAATCCTTGCGCTTTGTGTGGATGCGCAGGATGCGCTGGCTCTCGGCTTTCACGAGCGGATCTTTTTTGTGTTTCCAGAGCATTTCACGAGCAAAAGCGCTGGTTTTTTCCAGATCCACGATAGGTGCAGGATAATCGAGGCCGGGGCGGAATTGGTAAAAAGCCGCTTCCAAAGCCGTTATTTTCCATGGTTCGCGGGCAAAAGGGGCCGGCAAAGCAGCCAGTTCGGGCAGCCATTTTTTGATAAATACCGCCTCCGGGTCGTGTTCTTCGGCTTGTTTTACAGGGTTGTAAATCCGAAACGTGTTCACCCCCATTGTACCCGCCTGCATCTGAAACTGCGCATAATGGATGCCCGGCTCGTAGTCCAAAAACATCTTCGCCAAGTGGTGGACACCCGCTTGCCAGGGCTGCCAAAGCTGGTGCGTGAGAAAGGAAACGAGCATGGAGCGCATCCTGAAATTGAGATAGCCGGTCGCCGCGACGCAGCGCATACAGGCATCCACGAGCGGAAAACCCGTGCGGCCTTCCTGCCACGCCGCCACGAGCACGGGGTCAATTTCCGTGCGGAGACTGTCGAAACCCCGGTTCAGATTTTCAAACTCCATACGGCACTCGGCCTCGAATTTTTGAATGAAATGGCAGTGCCAGAACAGGCGGCTCGTGAACTGGCCCAGGTTGTAGCGGTCGCCTGTGTACTCGGTGGCTGCACGGGTTGCCTGCCACACCTGTCGCATGCTGAGGTTGCCCCACGTCAGGTAAGGCGATATGCGACTGCAACTGCGCCGCGCCGCTTCCGGCTTCGAGATATGTTTGAAATACTGCGATTTGCGTTCGTATAGAAATGTGTCGAGGTAGCGTTGTGCGGGATGTTCGCCGCCGGGCTGCATCATTTTTTCAGGGGAAAGGAGCGCCGCAGGGAGCGGCTCGGATCGGAATTTTTGCAAAAAATCGTCGGGCAAAACGGCGGATCTAAACTGCGACCAATCCGGCTCGGCAAAAGGACGGCTCATGGTGTCCACCCATTTCTGCTCCCAATAATTTCGGTGAAAAAGCCGCCGTGCTACACCGCCTGTTTGAAATTCCCGCCACGCGATGCCGTGTTTTTTGCAAAAATCGGCCACTGCCAAATCGCGGTCGAACGTAAGCTGATTGCCCGTTTCCTCGTGTGAAAAAATCGTTTTCACCTCAAAAATACTGCGTAGTGCATCCAGCACGGGTAGCACCTCGCCGTGCAGCCAATACAGTGGAATACCCCTTGGCGCCAAACGCGCCTCCATGTCGCGCAGGCTTTCCCACACAAAACGCCAGTGCCGCACGTCGCTGTCGGGATGGCGCATCCACGACGGTTCGAAACAGTAGAGCAGCAGGACGGGCAGCCCGTCTTCAATGGCCGTTTGTAGCGGCGCATGGTCGCTCAGGCGCAGGTCGCGTTTGAACCAAACGATGTTTGCAGCGGGTAACATGGCGGGTAGAACAACGTGCCGAGGCAAGTGGTTTTCAAAGGGTACTCCCGTACACTCGAAAGCCCGCCCAGAAAAACGGGTGTGCTTGCGCCGGAAACTGGTTCATCTGGTTAATCTGGGCGGCCCGAAGCGCATGGTCTTTTGGCAATCCCCGTTGCAGGTTTCGATAAAATTCAACCATCAGGTTTGCGGTGCTCTTGTCGTGCGCTACCCACTGGGACGCCACGACACTGCGCGCACCTGCATAAACAAAACCCCGCACCAGCCCGATGATGCCCTCCCCGCGCAGCAGTTTCCCATCGCCCGCCTCGCAGGCCGACAAGACGACCATATCGGCATGCAGCGACAGGGCGAACAGGTCTTTGGCCGGCAATGGATCGCCGTTTTGGGATGTTGCCACGAAGGAATAGTCGCCCTGGCGATCGTCGGCCCGGCTGTGGGTGGCCAGGTGCAGGATGCCGTACCGGTGGGCTTCTGCGCGGAAACGCCCCGGTTGCGCGGCATTTCCCGTCCATACATCGCCTTTCAGGAGCGCAGCGATAGCGCTGACCTCCTGGCCGGAAAACGGCAGGAGCGGCAAGGCGCTGCCCTGGGTATTTCTCGATGGTCCGTTTGTGTTTGCCGAATGGTCGGCAAAAGGCGCCAGCCCCAGCCAGCGTTTTTCCGCTTGCTTTTTTGGCGGCGTGGCGTTTTCCAAAAGCAAATGGGGCGACAGGCAGAAACTGAGTGCTTTTTCCCGCATCCAAAAAGGGTAGGTTCTGAAATTGCCAGCGTCAGTGGGTGTGCCGGTTAGCAGGGCCTCAAATGGCAGCCGCCAAAGTTTACCATCGGGGATGATGACGACCCGATCGGGAAGCAATCGGACGACAGGCGCCACCAGTTTTTGGTAAAGCCCCTGCGCGGCAGCGATATAGGTTTCAAGGTAGGTATCGTACAGGGCATCGTCGGGGTTGGATGCGCTGTAGTATGCTGTCAGGGATTTTTGAAATTTTTCCAGTGTTTCGTCGAACAGCGTATCGGTTGGCAGCGCGTGCGCGACAAAAGTGTCGCGGGTCAGGACGAAGGCATACCGGTTGGTCGCGGTCAGACTGTACAGCAGCAGGGCCTGGTCCGGCGCGAGTGCGCGGCGGCGCAATTCGGTACTGGAGACGTCGCGGCCCAATTTCCGCAGGCGGAAATAGTCGGGGTAGTCGCGCTCAATGCGGCGCAGCAGGGCATCGTAGTCCTGCCGCCAGTCGGATAATGCCTGGTTTTTCCAGAGCGCATTACTGTCGGTTTCGGTCTGAAATCCGGCGGTTTCTGTTTGTTTTTCGGCGAAAGCGATACGTTCCCGCAGACTTTGTTCGGCCTGGACGACACTATCCGGCACCCCTGCAAAGTGCAGGGCGCCGTTGCGTTGCATTGCTTCGGCGAGCAGGAAAGCTTTGCTTTTGCCGGCGATTTGGAATGCTGCTTCAGCGTACAGGGCTTCGCCGGTTGTGGCGTACAGGCTCATACGGACATCCAGCAAATGCTCCAGCACGGGGTGGTCGAGGTCGTAAAAGATTTCCCGGGAGCTGTTGACGGTTATTTCTTCCACTTCCTGAAAGAGCGTTTCGGCGGCGCGTGTGGCGTACTGCTCCGAGCGGACGAGGTGTGTATTGTCTGCATCTTGCTGCCACTGTTGATACAACGCCCGGGAGTACAGCAGGCACAATTCGCGGAAATAGTCGCGCGGCAGTACTTCCTGCGGGCTTTCGGGATGGTAGCCGGCAATGGCAAATGCAGTGTCGCAGCGTTGGAGGCAGTTGTTCCATTTACCTTGAGAAAAGGACAACTCGGCCAATTTGCTATAAATATGGAACGACTGGGCATAGTCGCCGCCCAGATTTTCGGCAACGATGTGCAGTATCTGTCGGTAACACGCCTCGGCTTGTTCGTACCGATGCGCCAAACCGTATGCCTCTCCCAGCGCTTGCAGGGTTCTGATGAGGTGGAGGTCCCTGCCGCCGTAATATTTTTCCTGGGCGGAAACGCAGGCTTCGAGTTGTTCAATCGCCTGTTTCGGTTGTTTTTCGCGAAGGTAAAACTGCCCGAGGTCTTGCAGAAATTGGATGTAGTTAAGGCCGTCCACTCCTTCTCGCAGGTATATGTCTCTGGCCTCCAGCAAATAGCGCAAGCCTGCCTCCGACGCGCTGGTTCTTTGGCAACACAATCCGATTTTGGTATACAGATCGGCGAAGTAGGAGTCGCCAGGCTTCAGCAGGTCTTTCAGTTTAGACAACGAAAACAGGAACTGCTCCTTGGCTCTGGCGAAGTCGTTCAGGCCAAACCAGGCGTTGCCAATGTGGTAGGCCGCGTAGCCCAAACCTTCGGGAGTTTGTTGTTTCGTATATATTTCCCGGGCCTTTTCCAATGGGGGAATAGCGGCGGCGAACCGTTTTTCGGCGTTCAGGGTGGCGCCGGCGGCAAGGTGCATGTCGGCCAGTTGGGGGGCGTGTCGGACGCTGTCAGGGCGCAGCAGCGCGAGAGCCGTTTCAGTATGCTCGTGTGCTGCCCGGAAGCGGTATTGTTTGCGCAGGCACAGCCCGATTTGGTGGTGACAGATGGCTTGCCGGAACGTGTCACGTTCGATTTCAAACACGGGCAGGCTTTGGTAGTACAGGTCGAGCGCCTCTCGTTCGCAATTGGTATCCCGTAACCCGCGAGCGATGAAGAGGCGCGCTTGGGCAGTTTTAGGATGGTCGTGGCCATATAGGCGGGCAAATATCCCGGTGGCCTCTGTAGCCACCACTATTTCGGCAGCGAAATCGTGGTTTTTGTGGTACAGTCGGGCATCGTTAAGGCGTTTCTCTGCCAATAGCGAATCGCTCCGGACATTGTCGGCTTGTGCGGCCATACGTGTTGGCCATCCCAGGGCGGTTATCAGAAAAAGTATAAAAGTCGTGCGCGGCATCAGATAGCATTGGAACAGCCAAAGTGACCGCTCATTGAAAGCGCACCCCCTCGAGCACACCACTTGCTTGCGTTCAGGCTAATTACGTTGGCTGGTTATTCCTGCGGTATTTCCTTTTTCAATTTTTTAGCTTGTTCAAAATACGGGTGCTCCGGTTGGAGGAGCATCGCGTCCAGTTGTTGCCGGAAGACCTGTTCGCGATTGGGTGTATTGGCCAAGCGGCAGAGTAGCAGCCCCCACTCGGCGGGGTAGCGGTACTGGCGGCTGTTTTGATTCACAAGTGTGGCAAACTGCGCTTCGGCAGCGGCGAAACGCCCGAGGTGGAACAGCGCATTTGCACGCAAAAAGGTAGCTGATTGGCGGCGTGTGCTGTCGGTCTGGGCCAGCAGGTCGAGCGTTTGCTGGTAGCTGCCGGCGGTGTATGCCTGTTGGGCCTGCGAAAAAATGCTGAGGATGCTGTCGGTTGGGACTTGCCGAAAGTTGGACAAAGCGGGTTCTTCGAAAAAAAGCCCGGCGAGTTTGCGGTAGCTGCTACCTGGGCGTGCGGTAGCGACAGGCTGGTTGGGCCGGGATTGCTGTGCTGCCGGAGGCTCGGCCATCGGGGTGGCAGGGCTCGGCGATTCGGTAGGCGTTGGATTTGGATTGGCAGCGGGCGCCGGCGTGGTGGTTGGCCGGGATGCTTGCCATACAGCTATGGCCAGCAACGCGAGGATGGCGACGAGGCCGGCGATCCAAAGAATTAGGCTATTCCGGGTTCGGCGGGGCTTTTTCCATTCCCGGAACAACTGCCGGGTTTCTTCGGCGATGATCAATTCCGAAGCGGCCATTTCGGCTCGGTGCAGGGCCACCGCGCGGGCGAGGTCGGGGTCGCTGCTAATTTTTTCCTCCAGCAGCGCGCGTTCCTGTGCGGAGAGTTTCCCTTGCAGGTATGCCTGAAGCAGGTCGTCGGGTATCTTTTCTTTCATGGCGGTTGTGTGGTCGTTACTTTTCAGTGATTTCCGGGTGTTTTTCCAGCAAGGCCCGGAAGCGTTTCCGACAAAGAAACGCCTCCTTTTTGGCCACGCCGCTGTTGGCAAAACCCATACGCTGGGCGATCTCCTCCATGGAGAAACCCAGCTGGTAAAATTTCAAAAGGTTGCGGCATTTATCAGCCAGCTGATGCAGTAGTTTTTCAAGCAGTTCGCGGCGTTCGGTCAGGAGATAGTCCAGCTCCGGGTCGTCGGCAGGGAGTGTTTCGGGGGTGTTGTCTGTAAGTGAAGTATTCTTTCGTCCGGCTCTTTGTTGTTCGTTGAACCACTGCCAGCGCACGATACCCATAAAATATGCCTCCATGCTGCCCTCACCCCGGAAATCGCCCAGCCGAAGTTTCCGGTCGAGCACGATGATCGCTTCCTGAAACACGTCTTCACCATCCTGCCGGTTTCCGCCGTATTTACGGACGTGGGCAATAGTCCTGCGCCGCAGGCTTGCGTCCTCGAACAGGTAGCGCAAGGCCGTCTTCCGCTGCTCGGGGTCGGTTCCGCCGAGCGCGGCGAACAGTTCGTTTTGCACGAGCACTGGTTTCTGCATGGTATGTTGGAAAAGCGGCCGGATGGTTACCGCTTTGCAAAGGGAATCTTTTTTTTTGAGAATAAATTGGTGGACGTGGTAACCTGTTGAGGGTTGGGGTAACAATAGGATGGACGGGATTTCTCTTCCGGCTTTCTGCTCGTGTTCTAACCTGATGTTTTATGAAAACAATTATCTGCAAAATTGCTCTGGCTTTGGTCTTTAGCGTGCTGTTTGGCGCAACAATCAGCGCTCAGGGGATTCAGCGGGTCTTCGGAACTGCCCTCGATAATTCCTTTACGAAAGTCATCCGCAGCGGCACGAACTACTATGTACTGGGTCGTGACGAACCGACAAACGGCGCGCTCACCCGGGCCACTGTCACCCGGCTCAATGCTCTTGGAGAGCACCAATGGACGCTGAGTCTGGACATGGCGTCGGTATGGAACGACGCAGTGCTGACGCCCGGCGGAAGTCTGCTGGTGGTCGGCAATACGTTGCCTGCCGATGCGTCGAGCAAGAGCCTGATGGCCTTGGTGACTGCGGCGGGCGCTTTCACCTGGGTTCGCTCGTACGATGTAGCAAACCGGGACGTATTTACCCGAATCGTGCAAAGCCAAGCCCCACAAAACAATGCTTTTCCCTATTATGTGCTGGGTATGCAGGGGCAAGCCTTTACATCCGCAGATGATGTTGTTTTGCTGAATGTGAACGAAAGCGGCACGTTCAACTGGAAAAAGAAATATACGAGTGGGGCGGACGATGAGTTTGCCCGCGATTTGGAAGTACTGCCCAACGGTGATCTGTTGCTGGCCGGGAGTTTTGGCGCGCAAGGCGTGATTTTTCGTGCAGACAACACCGGCGCCCTGTTTAATGCGAGCGGTCCGGAAAGTATCCCGTTTTTTTTCTCGGATGTAGCGCAGGGAAGCGGAGGCGCGGTGTTTGCGGTTGGTACCGTGACGGCAAACGGGAGTGCCCATCTGATGAAATTTGACGGTGATTTGCTGGTACTCTGGCAAATCATCATTCCCGAATTGACCGCTATCAGCCAGGTTTGGACGGATGCCGAGGAAAAAATTTATGTCACCGGAAGAGCAACCGTTGGCGGCCTCAATCGGGGTGTGCTGCTGAAATACGAGGAAGTAGGCGGCAATCCCTCCTTGTTGTGGATGAAATATCTGGAGTACAACGACCTGTCGTACAACGGCGGCTCGGCCTGGTATATGCCGCCCAGCCAGATTGCCTTCGCCGACGGACGGGAACGTGAAGTCGGTTTTGGCGGGGAATGTGCTTTTTTTTCTATCAGCGACTTGTCGCTCACCACCTGCATGACGGAGACTGCCGCTTCTACGCAGTCAAGTGCAGACCTTTCATTCTTTTCGCCTGTACCACTTGATATTGAAAACTTAGATACGCCGCCGGCAACAAACATCACGGTCAGCAGCGCGCTGAACTGGCAGCAGGATAATGCCTGTGCTCCCCCTTGTGTGGCGGCGTTTATCATCCAAAACGTGGGTGGCTGCTTCTATTTTCAAACCAACAATAACTCCAGCGGGCCACCGCCACTGACCTACCAGTGGAATTTCGGAGATCCGGCCAGCGGAGCAAATAATACCTCCGTGGCGCAAAACCCGGACCACGTCTTCAGCGGGTGCGGGACGTACACCGTGTGCCTGACCGTGACGGGAGCAGGGTGTACGGCCAGTGTATGCCATACGGTGACGGTGACGGATATCACGCCGCCATCTATATCGTGCCCACCAACCGCCAATTACCAATGCGCGGAAGATGTCCCGCTGCTTGGCTCGGTAGTAGTTACATCCACAGATAACTGTACTCCCCCCCAATCTATTACTATTATGGCTTCGGAGGTAGTGAACGGCGTGTTGCCCTGCAATGCTTCGATCGTTCGGACATGGGTGGCGCAGGATTTATGTGGTAATATCTGGTCTTGTACGCAAACCATTTTTGTGGACGACGATCAGGCTCCGGTGCTGCTCAATTGTCCGCCGTCCGTTGTTAATGTCCAATGTGCGAATCAAGTCCCGCCGCCGGCAGTCGTCACAGCGATAGACAACTGTGCGCCCGCCCCCGGCATTACGTTTTCAGAGGTAGTAAACGGTATTTTACCCTGCAATGCCTCGATCGTTCGGACCTGGGAGGCGGAGGATGCCTGCGGTAATACCTCGGCTTGTATGCAAACCATTTTTGTGAACGACACGCAAGCTCCGGTGCTGTTCAATTGTCCGCCCAATTTTACCGTAAATACCAATCCGGGTGTGTGCTACTATACCGGAATGCTGCCGAAGCCGACAGCCACGGACAATTGCCTGCCCGCACCGCAAATTTTTTGTTTCCTGGTCACCCCGAACCAGTCTATTCCGATCACGCCGCAAACGCAATTCCCGAAAGGCGACAACACGATTACCTGCTATGCGGAGGACGCGTGCGGGAATCGGAGCCAAAACTGCTCATTTATCGTGACGGTGCGGGATGTGGAACCGCCGACAATTACGTGCCCGATGAATACCAGTATTTCGGCAAGCGGCTGCCCGGTGGCTGTGTATAACCTGCAACCCACAAATCTTACCGATAACTGTGGTGTAGCCAGCGTGAGCGCTGTTGTCACCGGGGCAACGACCTGGTTTGGACAAAATGATGCCAGCGGGGCGCTCTTTAACCAGGGTGTCTCGATGGTTGTCTACACCGTCACCGATATTTGCGGGAACACAACGAGTTGTTCGTTCAGCGTAACAGTGGTATGCGCCCCCGCCAGCCCGCCCAACCTGTGCGGGCAGGAGGCATTGACCTGTTTTTCTGGATTTAACAACCCATTTAATCCACAATCAGGCCTGAACCCCAACGGCGTTGTTCTGGCGCTTGTTGACCCCCGAGCCTTGACGAATGTTCCGGCAAACGGCATGGATGCTTCCAACCCGGTAAATGGCTTGCCGAGTGTGGGTATGGTCAAAGACCCGCAATGGGTGTATAGCCGGATGGGGCAGGTATTCGGGCTGGCCATTGATGCCAATGATTTTGTGTATGCCACGGCTTCCACCATTTATGGGAAATTTTTTGATCCGTTTAACAACAACGTGACCTTCGGCCCGGCCGGCGCCGGCGGGATATATAAAATCAATCCAACTACCGGGGCTGTGACCGATTTTGTTCTGACAACTACGACCAACAACAACCCGGTAAACACTAATTTCATTTACAACACCGGCTCCGGGCTGGGCAACATTTGCTACGACAAGATCTACAACCAGTTTTTTGTCACCAATTTCACGGACGGAAAAATATACCGGATTGATATAAACGGAATTGTTCAGAGCATCTACGACCACCCGGGTTCCCAAACGTTTCCGCCAACCGATCCTACTTATGTTCCTTTGGGCGACCGGCCCTATGGCATACAGGTACATCCGCAAAACGGTCGGTTGTACTACAACGTGTGGCGGGAAGACCTGGGCCGGAAAAGCGCTACGGCGAGCAACGAAGTTTGGTCCATAGCCCTGACAAATACCGGAGATTTTCAGGGCGCTGCTACGTTGGCATTGTCGCTTCCGCCTATATCATTACAAGGAATCAATTACTCTAATGCGCCCTCCGACCTGGCCTTTTCTCAAAATGGAAAAATGCTCATCGGAGAACGGACGACCAACCGGGACTGGCCCGACCCCCAGTTTTTTGGATCTCCAGCCCACGATTCCAGGGTGCTGGAGTATTGCTGCGATCCGGCCTGGGGGACGCCGGCCACCTTTTATGTGGGTAATTTTTCCACAAATACCAATTGCTCCGGCGGTGTGGATTACGGCTACGATGGATTTGATTTTATACAGGACAAACCCACCGGCTGCGACGGGCTGATTTGGAGTACCGGCGATGCACTGAAATACACGTTTGGTTTTAATGCCTATCCTGGTGATAATGAAGTCGTGTATGGGCTGGCCGGCCTGCCCGCCTCCGGCAACAGCAATGTAACCAATTCCCCCACCTGGGTGAAAACAACCAGTTATTACATTGACATGGGCTTGCCCGGCAAGACCGAGTTCGGCGATGTGGAGGTGTTCAAATGCGAATGCCTGAACAATTCCGGCTTCCCCTGCGACTCCCTGTGGGTAACCAAAACCCAGCCCGATACCGGCAAGTGTTGTTTCAATATGACCCTGGATGTGCATGCCGGACCGGTGGCTTATGTTGAGGCCGAAAGTTTGACACCGGGGGTGGTATTCAACAATGTTACGCTGGGCAGTAGTTTTTCCTGGACCGGAAATCCAATGCCAAACGGCACCTTGTTGTCTTTCAAGCACAATCCTTTTCAGGGGATACCGCAGGGAACATATCCCAATGCCCTGAAATTTTGTCTCGGGAATATATTGACTCCGAGCCAGGTGCCACAGTGCGTCGTTTTCCGCTGGTATGTCAAAGGCCCCGATGACAAGCCGTACTTAGCCTGTACGGACACTTGCTATTTTGAGTGCCCGCTCCCGGTATTGGGTGATACCTGCGTGGTGGTCAAAACCGACAGCATTTACTGCGATCCGGCCAATCCGAAGGAATATTGTCTGTTTCTCACGGTAGAGAACACCAGCACCGATCTGACGTTTATCGCCAACCAACTGATCATGAGCGGCCTGACGCCGGGTTTTTCATTCAAGCCCTGCCCGCTGCCCGTCATCAGTTTCACCGCCCCTTCCATCGCGCTCAACCTGATACCGGCCATCGCGCCGGGCAGCACCTCCAACCTGCTTTGTGTCAAAATAGTGGCCTTGGCGCCTGTTTTGACACCCACCGTAGTCTGCATGGATTTGGGGATATCAGGAAGCAACGACTGTTGCAATAGTACGATTCCGTTCTGTGTAACCCTGGAACCATGTTGTGACCCGTGCGCGGACAAAGACGTGGTGGTACATACCGAAAACGCGGACTCTTGTTGCCACGCGCTGGATATTATCAACAACTGCAATTTCAATTTCTTTACCAAACTCAAACTCGAACTGCTCACGCCGGGCGTTAGCTTCGGCTCGCATTTTATTGGTGGCCCTACACCGGGCGACTGGAATAATCCTGTTTCTCAATACAATCTGATTGAATGGCAGCATGTGTCGGGCTACATTCCGAACGGAACCACCGCCGGCCTGATCAATTTCTGCATAGACGGGATAGACGACCCCAGCGAAATTCCGCAGACAGTCGTGCTGCACTGGATTATACCGGGTTCCAACGGGCAGGACAGTATCGCCTGCTCGGATACCCTTGTTTTTGAGTGCCCGCAGCAGGATTTTCCCTGCATTCAGGTATTAGAGGACACGATCCGGTGTTTGATAGATGCCAATGGCAATACGTACTACGAATACACGATGACGTTCCAGAATACCTCCTTCCCGCCGCATACGGCCAACGAGTTGGTATTTACTCAAATCGGCACACCGCCGGTGTTGGTGTTTCCAAACCCGGTGCCTCTTATACCGCCATTGGTGTCCTCCGGTACTACCACCATCACTACCTACCTCTTCGGAAGCGGGCTAAATCCGGGCGACAAGTTGACCTTCGAGGTGCGGCTGCACGACTCCACTGATCCGGACGACTGGTGCTGTTTCGAGGGCGATACACTGTGTATTTTTATCCCCCCCTGCGATACCTGTTGCACCGACTCCCTCGCCTTTTTCAACGCTGCAACCAACTTTGAGTATTTCGGCGCCCTGGGTGACTGTTCCATTTTTGTCAATGGCATGGGCCTGTCGGATTGTATGCAGGTCACCTGGTTCTGGGGCGATGGCAGCAGCACCGGCCCCGTGGGCAATAACACGGCGGTGACACACACCTACACCAATGGCACGGGCGATTACGAAGTCTGCTACCTCATAGAGGAACTGGATATGGACAGCATGGTTTGTTGGGAATACTTTGATTGCGATACGGTTTACGTGATTTGTGATTCCTGTTGCACCGACTATGACCTGTTCTGCCAGACGGTGATGAACGCTACCGTAGTCACAGTTGACAACAGTATTTGCAAGGCGACCCTGAACATTGGCAGCCTGCCCGATTGCGACGTGATCGAATTTATCAACTGGGGGGAGGGGCCAAACGTATTCGGACCGTTTATGGCGGGCGATATGCCCATGCACACGTACACCGGGAGCGGTTCATACATTATTTCATACCTGGCTGTGGAGCGAGACCCGCTTACAGGGTTGATTTGTTATGAAAAAGTGCTGTACGACACGATAACAATCGTGTGCGACACCTGTATCTGCAACATGCCCGACCTGGTACTCAGCCAAAACGGCGTAGATTATCAACTCTTTTGTACGCACGGAGCACCGACGCCGGTGATTCCTTGCCCTGCCGGCGATGTACTGATTGGAGGCTTTTTCGGGTGTGTGTTTCCAAACGGGGAACCGTGTTCCGAAACGTCGGTAACCTGGTCGTTGTCTGGCCCCAATGGTCCTATCGCGAATGGAACCGTATCCAATTATATGCAATTCATCTTCTTCGCGGCGCAAGTCAGCGCACCGGGGACCTACTCTTTGACGCTGTCAACCCTTTGTCCTGGGGCAATGGAGCCCTGTGTTTGCATCGTGCGCTGGATACGGGATAACCCGCATGTTTGGGTAAAAACCAAGGTTTTCCTCCAGGGTCCATACGTATCCGCTACACAGCTGATGAACGATCATTTGCGTGCCAATGGCCTGATCCCGCTGGAGGAACCGTACTCCAATCTGATGAGCTTCACCCACGTGGGCGGCGGCGGCGGTGAGCAAACGACACCCGCCGTTTTTGCCGTGAGCGGCTCCGATGCTATTGTGGATTGGGTCTTTCTGGAATTGCGCAGCGCGGAGGAACCCGCCGTAGTCGTAGCTACCCGCTCGGCCCTCGTCCAGCGCGACGGCGACGTAGTGGATACGGATGGCACATCGCCGGTGCTGTTTGCAGCTCCGGCCGATCAGTTGTACTATTTGACCGTTCGGCACCGCAACCACCTGGGTGTGCAATTGGGGGGGGCTTCGCTCTATCCGGTGTGTACGGCGATGGAGAAAGATTTTACGAATTTACCCCCGGAGGAATTTTACGAATACAACGGCCTCAATCCAGCCCAACGTCTGATCAGTGGCCGCTATACGCTGTGGGCCGGGAACGGCCGTATAGACAACCAACTCAAGTACAACGGTAGCAATAACGACCGCACATCCATTCTTTCTGTTGTTGGCCTGGCCACGCCCAACGCTTCCGTGCCGGGCTATCTACTGGCCGACTACAACCTGGATGGCGTGGTGAAGTACAACGGCTCGGCCAATGACCGCAACATGCTGCTGGGCAACGTGGGCATTGCGACACCGTCAACGATTATCGAGGATCAGCGGGCGCGATGAGGCGCCTCGCACAAGCACTATAGTAGACAGCAGCAGAAACAGATTTTTTTGAAGCATTAGATCATTTGAACTAATCCGGATTACGTGTACGCTGGGTCGCTTTGGAAATTCTTTCAGAGCGGCCCGGTTTTTTTTCTGCCCCCCGGCTGGTACATTTTCAGGATCGAAGATGCCCTGGGACGGGTGTTTTCAGGAAAAATAGTGGTGGAGTAGTGCGCCGGTACTGGAAAAAAGGAACGGGAATGCTCGGGGCATTTGCAGACATTTGCCCTTACAAAACGAAACGTTCCAATAGATGAAGCAGGAGTCTGCATTACACGAAAAAGGCGCCGTGCTGGTCACTGGTGCGGGAGGTATGTTGGGCAGTCATATTGTGGATATTTTGCTGCAAAATGGCTACCGCGTAAAGGTTATGCTTTTCCCGGGCAGCCCTGCCAATGACCTGAGTGGTCTGCCTGTCGAGTGCTGCTACGGCGACCTTCGCGACGCCAATATGTGTGCGGAAGCTGTGCGCGGCTGTCAGATGGTCATTCACGCTGCTGCATCCATCAGTGTTTGGCCCACGAGGTCAAAAATTACCTGGGATATCAATTTGACGGGTACGCAAAATCTTGTGCAAGCGGCTATTCATGCCGGTATTCAGCGTTTTGTGCATATCGGAACGGCAAGCGCATTCGGCCCTGGCGACAACGGTCAGGTTGCAACGGAGGAAACCCTATTCCGGGGAAATCGGTACGAACTGGATTATGTAGATTCAAAATATGCCGCCCACCAGTTTGTTTTAAAAACAGCCAAAGAGCAGGGATTCCCGGCTCTGATTGTTTGCCCAACCTTTATGATCGGCCCCAATGATGTCAGTTTGGGCACAGGACAAATTATCATTGCCATGTGTAAGCGGAAACTGCGTTTCCTTTCCGCAGGGGGCAAAAACTTTGTTTACGTACAGGATGTGGCACAGGCAGCCGTAAATGCCCTGCACCAGGGCAGAACAGGCGAAGCCTACATAGCAGGCCACACCAACCTCAGTTACAAGCAATATTTTGGGCTGGTCAGTGCAATCATCAAGGCGCCGCCGCCCCGGATGCTGATGCCCAACTGGCTGGTTTTAACGGCGGGTATGCTCAGCAGCACCTTGGCCCGGCTGTTGCGGTATCGGCCAATGCTCAATTTCGCGCAGGCCAAAGTGAGCCTGGACAAACAATTCTACAGCCCGGCAAAAGCCGTAGCGGAACTTGGTATGCCCCAAACAGATATTCGGGTTGCAATAGGGGCTGCTTTTGATTGGCTCCGGCGGGAGAAGTATTGTTGAAGTTGCAGGTGGCGCATTCCTCTTGTATTATAGTAGTTTTGCCCCGTACCAAATCTACTCCCTCGTTATGATTCGTTCTGCGTCTCTCGCACTCCTTCTTCTCTTTTGTACGGCACTTTCCGCTCAAAAAACACTGCGCACAATTCAATCTCCGGGCCGGCAAACGTCGGTGTCTGTAGGATTAAATCAATCCGGCGACATTTTTTATCGCATCAACTACCGCAATCGCCCGGCAGTGGACTGGTCGCGTATGGGCCTGACTACCAAGTCGGTTGACCTGAGTACCGGTTTTAAACTGATCGGCGCCGACGAACAAACCCGCGACGAGACCTGGAAACCGGTGTGGGGCGAGGTTGCTCAAATTCGCGACAACTACCGTGAACTGGAGTACCGGCTGCAAAACGAAGCCGGCAACCGTATGACGATCCGCTTTCGCGCGTACGATGCCGGCGTGGGTTTTCGCTACGAATTTCCGGAGCAAAGCGGCCTGAGTACGGTGTCCGTCACCGACGAACGCACCGAATTTCAAATGGCCGGCGACCATACGGCGTGGTGGATTCCGGGGGACTATGATTCCAACGAGCACGTCTATACCACCTCCAAGGTCAGTGCCATTGATTGCGCGCACTACGAGCGGGAGGGCAATATTTACACCAAGCATATCGTGCACCCCAAAAACGTGCAAACGCCGATCACTATGAAAATGGCGGATGGCACGCACATCGCCCTGGCTGAGGCTGCGTTGGTGGATTTCGGCGCGTTGCACCTCGAAGCAGACCCGAAAAACCTGAAATTCAAATCGTTTTTGATACCGTCGGCGGACTCCACCATCAAGAGTGTGAACACCTTGCCGTTTCATACCCCCTGGCGCGCTGTGCTGCTCAGCCCCGATGCAGCGGGTATTCTGGAATCCAAACTGATTCTCAACCTCAACGAACCCTGCAAAATCGAGGATGTGTCGTGGATCAAACCGCAGAAGTACGTGGGTGTATGGTGGGAAATGCACGTTGGCCTGGCTTCGTGGGATTACGAAGGCCCGCAGGAAATACTGGCCGCCGGCCAAAAACCCACGTTTCGGCACGGCGCCAACACGGCAAATGTTAAACGTTACATTGATTTTGCCGGGAAATACGGCTTCGATGGCGTTCTGGTGGAGGGCTGGAATACCGGCTGGAAAAACTGGTTCGGCCAATGGAAAGAAGAGATATTCGATTTTGCCAAACCCTACCCGGACTACGATATAGATGAAGTCGTGCGGTATGCCCGCGAGAAGGGCGTTCGGATCATTATGCACCACGAAACGTCTTCGGCTGTGACCAGCTATGAGCGGCAAATGGACGTCGCGTACGCGTACATGAACAAGTACGGCATGAATTCCGTCAAGACCGGCTATGTCGGCAAGATCATCCCCAAGGGCGAATGGCACGACGGGCAGTGGATGGCCAACCACTATGTGCGCGTGGCCGAGCGCACCGCCAAAAACCGCATCATGGTGGATATGCACGAGTCGGTGCGCCCCAGCGGACAGCACCGCACCTGGCCCAACTGGATGGCCAGCGAAGCTGCCCGCGGCCAGGAATTCAATGCCTGGAGCGCCGGCAACCCACCCGAGCACGAGTGTATTTTGCCCTTTACCCGTATTCTCGGCGGACCGATGGACTACACGCCCGGCATCTTCGAGGTGCGCATGAATACGTATGTGCCAACCAAAAAGGAGGTCGTGCACACGACGGTAGCCAAGCAACTGGCGTTGTACGTCACGCTCTACAGCCCGCTGCAAATGGCTGCCGATCTGCCGGAGAACTACGAAAAACGCCTGGATGTGTTCCAGTTTATCCGCGATGTACCGGTGGACTGGGACGACACCCGCGTGCTGCAAGCCTCTATTGGCGACTATATCACCACTGCGCGCCGCCAGAAAGGCACGCAGAACTGGTTTTTGGGTACTATAACCGATGAAAACCCAAGGGATATCAACGTCAAACTCGATTTTTTGCCGGCAGGCAAAACCTACGACGCCACGGTGTATGCCGACGGCCCGGATGCACACTGGGAAACAAATCCGTATCCGGTGGCTATCAGCAAACGCACCGTAAAAAAAGGCGATGTGCTAAAATTGCGTCTGGCGGCGGGTGGTGGTTGCGCGGTTTCGTTGATGGCCCGGTAGGGTAGGGTGAGCGTTTCGCACAAAAAAAGCGGGTAGCGCACTATGTGATGGTGCACTACCCGCTTTTTTACGTGGTACGAACTACTTCGTTTTAATCTTCTCCCAAACGTACACCCCGATTTCACGTCCGTTCAGGCGTCCGCCCTCGTTGCCGTTCCGGTAGTGGATGCCACCCCAGAGGCGGCTCATGGCAGCCTCGTCGGAGGCTTCGTAGAAAGACTTGAAGGTGCGGGGTTTCATCCCGAACTCCATTTCCGTGCTGTCGGTAAACTCAAATGGTTCGCCGAATGCTTTGGTCAGGATTGTAGCCGCCGCCGCCGAAGCTGTGGCGTGTCCGCTGGTATGTTCCGGGAATGGCGGTGTTTCGATAAACGGGTGCCAGTTTTCGTCAATAAGCCGGTTGATATACGTTTCGGGGCGCACGAGGTTGCTGGCAAATTTTTCTGCCCAGCAACTGATGAACGCATCTGCAAATACCATTGAAACCAGTGCGTATGTTTCTGCTGCTTTTGCGATAGGAGCGTTGGCTTTGCGGCAGACGTGGCCGGTGATGTTGATCCAGTGGCCGGGGGGGCTGATTTTTTTGGTCGCGAGCATTAAGTGACCGGTAGCAGTAACCTCGAAGGGGTTGTCATTCCAATAAAGCGCCGTTTCGCGCTCAAAATCACCTATAGACAAGCTGACTTCGTGTACTTCGAGCGCGGCTTTGTAGAAAGCACTGTTTCGATCCTCGCTGTACGCGATGGGCGGTATCGGCTTAAACTGCCGGGCAGAGTCCAGTGCCCAAGGGCGCACAAGGGGCCAGTATGGTTCCAGCGCATCCGTATACTGGGGGGGAGTAGGAACCCATCGGCTCGGGTCTTTCACGCTGATGGTGTATTTTGGCAGGCTGCGGATTTGGGCATAGTTGTCGCTTTTAGACCATGCAATCACATGGGCAGCGATTGCTTCACCAAAGGCAATGGAGCGATCGTACACATCCTGGGGGATTTTCATATCCTCAAATTCCTTGAAAATATCGTCCTTCAGGTCATCCATGCTGGACTCGGAAAAGATCAGGTGTTTGCTGACTTTCATCAAGGCAGCGATGGACGCCAGCGGGTAGCAGTAGTCTTTGCCGGCCTCTGGTTTGGGGCATTCGGTGAGCCCGTTCAATTGGCCTGCCAACGACTTGTACTCGGGGTAACCGGGGGCCATAGCTTCGTAGGCAGCAATTGCCGAGTAGGTGTAAATACGTGAAGCGACGGGTGGAGAGAAGATGTCGTGGCGCATGATGTCTGTTATGCGGCGCATACCCCGGTGAATAATTTCAGGATTTTCTGCCTGGGTTTTGTAGGCGTCGGAGCCACATCCGCTCATCCAGAGCGCGGCAATTGCCCAGAGGGCAATGCAAGAAGCGGCAAGTACTTTTTTTGCCATAAGGGTATCTTCGTTTTAGGTAAATTAATAATGATTTCGCAAAGGTCTGAAAGGTGGTCTAAATCAAAAGGATTACTGCCGTAGATTTTGCTCAGGGTAAAGCATGATATACTGCACATGGATTGTTCCAAAAAACTTAACCTGCTAATTCTAGGTGCGTTCGTCTGTGAAGTGGTACTTTTCGCACGAAATTTAGGCTCAAACAACGCGTCTTTTGCTGCGAAATATGAACAAACTTGTTTTAGTATTCATCCTGTTCCTGTCTATTCAACGTGCTGAGGCACAGTTTAATGAAAGTGAGAAAAATTTGGAGTTTGGGGTCTCGTTTTTTGCCACCAACTATTCCGGTGATATAGCCCCGGATCATATCAGTACAACTCAAACCCAGGCGGGTTTGGGAGCCTTTATGCGACTGCACCTGAATAATTATTTTCAGGCTCGTGGCCAGGTATTCATCGGTCGCCTGGCGGGTGACGATAAAAATTATACCCCAAATGCCGGGCGGCAACTGCGTTTTAATACGACAGTGCTGGAAGGGGCGGCTCTTTTGGAGGGCTCTCTGGCAACTTTCAAGTATGAACCCGTAGTGAGTAACATCACGTACTATTTTTCACCGTATTTGTTTGCCGGAGTAGGGGCTGCGCGGGTAAATGCACAAGTTACGTACTATGGTCCGGAGAACGAGCGTGACCGCCTGCTGAAAGTATCTATTCCGGAGCCGGGCTCCTCTGCGCGTATGTTGCTGGTCACGCCATTCGGGTTTGGTTTGCGCATGATTGCCGGCGAGCGGGTCGGTCTTGGAATGGAATTGGGGATCAGGCCAGGGTACAATGATCTGCTTGATGGGGTGAGCCAGAACGGAAATCCGGAAGAGAATGATTGGTACTACACGTTGGGGGTTTCAGTTTCGTATTTTGTGGGAGGGGCTTGGAGGACGGGGGGGCAAAAATAATGCCTAAAAAAATGCAACCACATTAGTTTAGTCCCAAAAACTCGAAGGAGTTTTATTGCACCCATTATTCTATATTATAAGGTCCTAAAAATCTTTCTCCATTAAAATGGATCATGTGAGAAGGTGAATCTGCCACCCAGACTTCGGTTTCCCATGCAATGTCGCCAAGGTATTTTCCCATTACTGACCGAGTGGGGAAAGCCGTGACGTAAACGATACCTGCTGTTGAAAGCTCAAATAGGCGAGCGAGTTCTGCATGCCTTTTAGGATTAACGGGACCGTGACTGGTCACAGATTCAACTAAAATCAGCCAATTATTTTCGGCCCAGTAAAATACTACGTCGGGCATTTTGCCGTGTGAATCAACATGGACACCTAACTCCTCAAGGGTAACGGCATCAAAATAGCCCCATTTTTCGCCGGTATCACCAGCATAAATTAACTGTGCTCCGGGGGTAAATCTGGGCGCAAACTCCTCAATGATTGCCTTAATCAGTTCGCTATGTTCGCCGGGGCTAATTTGAAACTCAAGCCCGTTTTTCAATTTAACGGGGAGTTTGTTCTGCTCGCGCTCTTTTGCGTACCGAACTGCTAAGGTCTGCTTCACACCTATGTACCTGTACAGACTATCTCCCCAAGAATCTGAACCGTAAGTCTTGATAAGTTCCAATGCTTCCGGCGCGATCTGGTAAACTGCTTTTGGGCTGTTTACAGGGCGAGTTGGTTCATCTGGATTGTAAAGGGCAAGTCCCGCATCTACAAATTGATGCATCGTAAAACGCCGGAAAGTTTCTCGTGAATTGGGCGCATAATCTTTGCCATAATGCTGTCTAACAAAGTCCATCATTGGTGTGATTCCGATCAAAGGAGCATTTGAATCCTTCCAAGATTTTTCCGGCGTGAGATTGAGCAAAGCAAGCAAACAAAGAGCGGAACGTTCATTGTGCTGTTCACGTGGAAGCCCTACTGATTTGATGATTTGCAGCGCTTGATCTATTTTATCTTGGGTCATAAAAGGGAATCAATTTTAGCATCAATTATGGCTTGCTCAAAACTCGACAGGGTTGTTGCCCATTTGCCGAGATCAATCAGCACTTTCTTACTGGGGTATTTCAGCAAACGCAAGTCAGTTGCATTTACTTGAGTATGCCCGTTGAACTGCCGGAAGTAGTTATCAATCATAGTTGAGTTCAGGTAAACCGCCAAACCCAATGCCAGGTCCTCGTGCAAACCTTTTTTGCCTTGATGAAACACATTCAAGTGGTTTTCAAAACCGATGAGTTCTCCTGGCAAATCAGCTGGTGTGACGATGCGGGCAACGATGCGTCGCTTTTCCTCTTTTGCAGAAAAACGGCGGACGAGCGTATAGCATCCAGAAGGGAAAAATTGTTTTCTGGTTTCTGGTGCAATAAATAAGGCGTTCGATTTTTTAAAATTGGATTTGGGCCACGCGACATTCTTCTGCCCGAAGTGGGCAGGGTAAAGCAAGGGCGCACTGCCTGTACCCATCTCTTTTTGGAGGAACTCCTTTACCCTAAAATCAACTACTGGACCTGTTGATACTTCCACCCCCAAGTCAGAGAGGGAATAAGTAAAGTTTTCAGATGAGGCAATTTGCTGGTCAATTTTAGCTGAAGGGATATGAATGAATTTTTCCGGATCGGTATCGGAAATAATCCTTCCAAAAGGCAGGGTAAATTCGTGGTAATCACGAAAATCATCATCGGTAGAAGCTGATATTTTCACTTCACCTTGAGGAGTATTTTTGACCAAGTGGAGGATAATGTTTTCCTGCAGCACGCCATCGTCTTTAAATGCCTTATTCCTTGAATCAAAAATGTGGATTTGCTTGATGGCTGTTTTACTTAGGATAAATTCCCGAAATGGACGATAATACAGCCCGTTACAGAAACTCCGGGGAATGATTGCAACCAACTCGCCACCATCTTTTAAAAGCAAGACGGCAAGTGCTACAAAACCGGAATACAGGTTCACCGTTTCAATGCCGACTCTTCTAAGTAATCGCCGGTGGGTAGAATCGCTGTTTATTTTCCGGTATGGGGGGTTCAGGATTGCATAGTCAACAGGTTTATGTCTGCCGAACATATAACTAAGAACACCCTCCTGGATGAAATCTCCCTCAATGATTTCAGGTATGGTTAGAATACCTGCTTCCATCAAATATGTAGCGTGCTCAGAAAGATTTGCTTTCAGGGATGATGAGACTTCACTATCTAACTCGTAGGCGAGAAGATCAATTTGTTTGCGAGGCGAATTGCCAAACTTTTCAAGGAATGCAACGGTAAGTGAGCCTACACCAGCGCCGGCATCAAGGAGCCGGATTTTAGTCTGCCCCTGATCTTGGAAGAGCGATGCCATGAAACGGGCGATCCTGAAAGGCGTAAAAAATTGCCCTAAATCAGAGCGTTTTGCCTGATCAAGTTGCTGTACTTTTTCCCTTCCGGATATATCAATTTGCGCGAACATGGGTCAATAATATCTACAAAGGTACAGCCTAAACTGCTTTGAAGGGATGTAAAGACATGTCAATTTGAGCCACCTCACTTTTCGCAAACCAGGCGGCTGTGAGATTTGTAAAAAGGGTGCCGACCTTGATAAAGTAAACTTTGATTTTGTAAACGAGTTTTTTACACGGGCTGAAAGAAAAAGGGAGGGGTGCGAGTGGCAAGAATGGGAGGAGTAAAAAAACGGTGGTTTTTGGGGAACTGAATTTCTGTTATGAATATTTGACACTTCGGACAATACTCATATTTTTGAGTCACTTGATAAGATTGCACTCTAAACAAAGAACATGACGGTACTTCAAGAAATGGTCCTTATAGGTGAAATTGTGCTGCAATCAAAAATTGCACATCGAGCTGCTGATCGTTTAAAAGATACTCATGACAATTTCGACAACGTTGAAGTTTGGTGTTCAATTCAATCAATTCTCGTTGCTGCCGGAAATGTTTCTAAGATTCTTTGGCCAAACCAGAAATATAAGAGCCGTGGTGAAAGACTGCGACAAATGCTTAAAATTAATGAGGATAATCTTCTCTCTAATCGCAAATTTCGCAATCACTTCGAGCATTATGATGAGCGAATTGAAGAGTGGTTTAATAATCAATCCTCCGTAGTCTATGCTGACTTGGCAATGAATCCATCTCTCCGAGGATCTATGGCTACCAATGATCATCGAGGTTATAATTCGTTTAATAATACTTTGATTTTTCGTGGCGAATCGCTGGATTTGAGCGAAGTATTGAATGCACTTGAGGAAATACTAAATAATTGTAGGCCGTATGTGCTGACATAGGGATTTAGTGTAGAATTAACCATCAAAGTTTGATCAGCCCTCTACGATAATGAAGATAAGGTATAGTTTGAAACCTTGCTCACTTAACTAAAATAAAAATTAAGAACATGCATCAAGTCGAAGGAGAATATCCAGATTACCAAAAGTATCCAATGAAAGGTCGATTTTACTTGGATGCAGATCAATCGTTTAATCCCTTCACTTGGAAACCTCCGATTCATTGGGAGGGCTATGTGGGAGGGCAAAAAGTGATTTTTACTCAGTTAGGTCGTTCTGGGTACCATGTGGATCATTTTGATTGGCAGGATTTTCCTGAGGAACTAGAATCAGCAAAACCCTATATTGTAGAAGCGATTGATAAGGCAATGAAAAAAATGGATTAAAAAAAACCAAATAGATTTAGAACAAAACTAAGGAATGCTTTCGGTTAGAGGGCATCTCTTAGTGCATTACCGGCTACTGTTACCATCTGGTTAAACAATTTTCATATGAGCAAAAAAATTACCAAAAAAGTTCACGGTGTTGATATTGACTTCAATGTTTACACAGCTCCAGTTGACAATGCTGTCCATGTTCATGTTTCTGTAAGTACCAATTCGCTTGAAGAATTTAATAAGTTTACTGATCAATCTGAAATTTTAAAATGGGTTGCAACTGGTATTGCGATTGAAATACATCCGGATGCACATTTAATGTTCATGCAGATAAATTTAGGAACAGAATGGCAAGGACAGTTTGATTTTTAAAAATCAGAAGCGATTTTCTTTATGTTTAATGACCTAGCAACATATTTCTATCACGCCGTAGTGGGTGATTTTGAAGACTATTTAGATGGCTTAAAATCTACTACATCTGGAATGAGCCGTGATGTTAGGAAGGCAGTAGCTTCGGCAGAGGCTTTATATCATTTTCGAGAACATTTGCCAACATCATCTTCTTTGACAAGAAGGCAAATAGCGACAAGCTATTGTTCAGATTATGATTTACTCGGTGACGTAGTAAATGCAATTAAACATAAAGAGGTAACTCATAGCCCGAACCCAAAGTTTAAGTTTGCAAAAGATATTGTAGAGCAGATTGTTATCACTTTTTACGAAGATGCGGAAGGGGAATATAAACACGTAGAAAAAGCAGTTGCGATTAACTTGACTGATGGCACTACAAAAAACTTAGAAGAAGTTTTGGTAAATGTGATGAACTTTTGGCAAAACTATCTTCAATCTATTGGTATTATTCATAATAAAAAAAGTTACTCAATTTCATCAAGCAGTCAGCCTAAGTTAAGAGTAGAATGTAACGATGGCAAAATGGATATTGAGTTAATACAAGGTTTGCCTTTTACTCAGACCTGCCTTTTACAAAAGTACGATTATTCAACAGGAAAGGTCGAGCCAATTGATTTGACAGGTAGTGATTTTAGAATGAATATTTACAAACCTCCGGTTTATGAAGTCAGTTTTTCAATTACCAAGGACAAAACAGGAGAAGTATTCCAAAAAACGGTTAACCTAAGTGAATCTGAAACTGAGCATTTGAAAAGATTGAAAACAGAAGAAGAATTACGGGCCTATCTCAATGAAATCCCTACAATCAAAGAATCTTTTTTACAATTAGCAATAGAGGCAGGCGTACCGATTGACCTATCTAAAGAAATACAACTAGTGCCGCATCCGGCAGTTGGCGTATGAATTAAGTTGTGCATGGTTTTCCATTATAGGTCCACTTAAAAGGCTTGGCAAGAGCCTGGTTAAAATACTGGACAAATCGTTCCAATTGTTCTTTGAGGTCTTGTTTTG
>JBGSKO010000096.1:0-7703 GCA_041741155.1 Saprospiraceae bacterium
CGTAACTCAAATTTACACTTACCGGCTTACTTTTTACCCCCCCCCACTCAAAATCCTAATCAGTTCATGCCAAAGTAGGCCCGGATCCGCCGATTGGGTAGCATGGGCCGGGGAGGCTGGGATTCATGCAACAAAGCCACAGCAGTTGTAATTTCTAATTTTACAGTCTCTACAAAACTGGCATCACTCCGCTGCACCTCCATATATCTGTCATATTCCTTACGGTCGGCAGGGTCTAATTTCAGGATGTCAAGTTTCTGGCTTGCCGACTTCAAGCCTTTTGCGGTGAATTCGTCCTTGATTTCCGCCGTTTTCAGGAAATATATCCATTCGTCCAAAGTATCCTTGGCGACTTCGTTGAACCGATTGGTTTTTATCACATAGTATTCGGGATACAAATCTGATACTGATGTCTTTTTGAAAAGTTCTTTCTGCTTTTCGGACAATTCCAGTTCATGGTTGCTGTGGATGCCGACGAAGGTGGTTGTCCCGTGATAAATGTAGTCATCTCCCTGACCAAGGTCAAAGTACACGATGTTCACGGAGTACACTTTTTTGAATTGGGAATACGGCTGTCCTTCAGCAATATGCTCCACGATGACCTTGGCTGTGCCGTAAAGCATCCGTTGGAAGTAGTCTGCCTCTCGGGTATTCTGGATTTCGACAATGACTAACTCCGCCTTTTGGTTCTCCACCAAAATATCTACCCGGTTGAACTTGTCGTCCCCGGTTTCCTTATTTCCTTCACTTTCCAGGATTTGCTTGATTTTGAAATCTTCATGGAGCAACTCGGAAAGGAAACCTTCCAGGATGTCGAAGTTGGCCTTGTTCCGAAGCAGCCGCTTCATAGCCCAGTCGAATCGAACTAATTTTTTTGCCATGTCGGTTGAATTGGCTACAAAAGTCCGGCACTTTCGGCCAACGCTGCCGGAAATACCGCCCTTCAGTACCTGCCCGCGCCGAAGCGCGGGGCGAAGGCCGCCGCCCCTTGCGGGCAAGGCCGCCCGCCGTGCTGATGGGGCAGATGCTTATTGTTGCAATCGTTTTGAGTTGTTTACCTTCCAAGCGCTCCATCGAAGACCAAGAGACATCATACCGAGTGCTCGGGGAGGCCAGTATCTTAGTTTGCGTGGTCACGATGTTTTTCATCTACGAAGGCTGGCAGATGGGCGCGAAATTCCTGTTTGCGATTAGCCTGCTGTTGATGATGCCTCTTTGGTCATCACGATGTTGGAAATTGTATTGTCCGCAGGAGCACTGCGGATTTTGTTGAAGGATTTGGAGGAACGGAATCGGGTGCGGGGGGGGCGAAGGGGGGATAGATTGCGTCTATTCTATGGGCAAATCAAATTTTCCGTTGGAAATATTTACTACATTGCCTGTATCTTCTTCGACCAAAATACCGAAAAATGTGCCCGTTATGTGGCCGCCTTTCCGCAAATCAGCGCTGGTAATTTGTACCGTCAGTTGACCTCCCGGTTGGCTTGAATCAGCTCCTAAAACCGTTTCAGAAGAGAACCTGACTCCAGCGCAGAGTCCCACTCCAGTATCACATTCATCGTCAATTTCATAAATACCCTCCGAGACAGGCACTGAACTGCTGATCACCAAACCGAATGCGGCTTCTATAATACTTGGGCTAGGCTGCCAAAATGCAGTACACGAAACATATCTTACATTTAAAACCTGTACTAATAAAGCGGTTGACTCTGTACTGTAATTTTTACCGTCAACAGTAAATGAAAGGTTGTGTTGAGATAATATGGTGTCTTTATCTTTGCTACAGGCAAATAGAGATAAAATGACCACCAGAAAGGGCAAGAAAAGCGATCTGCCACCAGTTTGAAAAAAGAAATTATAGTTCATTTAGTTGATTATGAATAGGATGATTGTGCTGTGAGATTTTACAAAATTGAAATGAAGTACCGAGACCGAGTTCTAATTATCAATTAATTCGGTCTCGGCACTTTTGTGGCTTTACAACTTCACAAACCGCCCTTGCCACACTCCCGCTCCCTGCCGACATTCCACGAAGTACAGGCCGGGCGACAAAGTGTTGGTTTCCAATTGGAAATCACCGTTCACCTGTCCTGATTGGACGATGCTACCCTGTGCATCGTGTACCTGAAAGGTGGTTGTTTGAGTCGGGAGGCCACTTATAGCAAGTACATCCCGCGTTGGATTGGGAAAGATGTGGACAAGGCTTGGCTGCCCCAGAGTTGTAGTGTTACTGATTGTACCGGTTACATTGATATTGTCAAGACGAATGCCGTTAGAATTGGTCGCCTGATCCCCGTACTGCTGGAAGCGGATAACAAATTGGTTTGTGAGTGCCAGATTCTTACTTGTAGCCAAGGCATTGATGTCCAGCGGTGGCATGTTTACCCATTGATTTGCTGGTATGGAAGCGAAAATGAAGTCGTAAACTTTCACGAAATTTACCCCGCCGTCATTGCTGAAATAGATGCCATCTTGAATATGCGTTTGCTCGTTGAAGTTTCGGAATAGCGCGTAGTTAAGTGCTGCATCTGTAGCACCTTGCAGATTTAGGTGCAGGTCTATTGCATTGGCCATGAAGCCGTCTGCACAACTTTTGCCCATAGCTAATCCGTACGAATTGCCTTCCCCGATGTTAGGAAACACCTCTGCGATGTTAGAGGGCTTGGTAACGTGTTGAGCCGGCAGGGACGTCTGGTCTGCAAAGCGTCTGGCCCACATTGGTTGTAAATCGCCTGTTTCAAAATCGTCGTAAAACGGTAGAGAGGCATAAATGAGATTGGGTATATAAACGTGGATGTCGTCGAGGCGGATGCCGTCGTTAAAAATGAAATCGAGGTCGTCGTATTGCTGGAACCGAATGACGCACTTGTCAGTCAGCGGCATATTGGCAAGTTTGGCAATGTTGATGGGTGGCAGTTGGCCGTAGCTATTGTCGCACCAATCGCTAGGCCTGAAATTGTAAATCTTTTTGAAGTTTTCGCCACCATCGTTGCTGAAGTAGATTCCATCATCTATGTGCGTTATTTCGCCGTAGTCATATATCCAATAGGTCATTTCCACATCGCTCAGCCCCGCCGCCGACAGGTCAAGGTGCAGATCCAGGGCATTGGCGGCAAAACCGTCGTGGCAATTCTTGCCCATGGCCACGGCGTATTGAGAATTTAACCCTATGTTGCTAAACACACCATTGACGTTGGATATCCTTGCAGGCGGCATATCGAAGCACAGCGAGCACGTGGCATCTGCAAATCGCACGGCCCACCACGGTTGCAACTGCCCGGTTTCAAAGTCGTCGAAGAATGATGTTCCCGGGACACCTGGGGCATCCGAGGTCACCTTAAAATAAGTCAAAGGCGGAATATATACGCACACATCGTCCAGGCGGAGGCCATCGCTAAAAATGAAATTGAGGTCGTCGTGTTGCTGAAACCGAATGATGCACTTGTCGGTCAGCGGCATATTTATGTTTTTTTCCTTGAGGCACTTTACGATGTCAATGGGAGGCAGTTGTCCCCAGTAGTTGTTGCACCAGCCGTCGGGCAAAAAGTCGAATATTTTAGCGAACGAGACACCACCGTCGTTGCTGAAGTAAATGCCGTCATCTATGTGCGTTTCGTCACTGTAGTCGTAGAGGAGAAAAGTCAATTCTACGGTGCTACCCGCTTCCACAGCCGACAGATCGAGGTGCAAATCCAGGGCATTAGTGGTGAACCCGTCGTTGCAATCCTTGCCAAGGATCACGGCAAAGGAAGACTCATAGCCCAAATTGGGATAAACGCCAGTGATATTGGAGGGCAACGTAGGAGTCGCAGCAAGGGTGTTAGTACTATCAGCAAAACGCCAAGCCCAGTTTCTGCCGAGTTTTCCCGTCTCGAAATTATCACAGAACTTCTGGCTGCTCGTTACTTCGAAATATGCCAGATCTGACTCGTACACCCGGACGTTATCTAGTTGAAAGCCATTTCCCCAATTAAAGGCATCCTTATCACGCTGTCGGAAGCGGATCACAAACTGATTAGTGAGGGTCATTTGGTACTTTTCAGCCAGTTTCGACACTTCTATGGGCGGGTATTGCCCCCAGCGGTTCGAGCACCATTCTGTCAGGTTGAAATCAAGTACTTTTATGAAAGTTATGCCGTTTTGGCTGAAGTACAGGCCGTCCTCGGGGTGCGTGGTTTCATTTGGGAGCCGCAAGATGTCGAAGGTCAACTCCACCCGGTTTCTATTGAGAAGGTTGAGGCGCAGGTCGAGGTCATTGGTAGTTAAACCTCCATTTGTGGTGCGCCCCATGCGTACACCTCTAGTGTTGTTAAAGCCAACTCCGTCAGCCAGCTCAACTGTCCCACCAGGACCAGGCAAGGGTGTCCATTGAGGCTTGAATTGAACTGAATTAAAGTCATCAAAAAAGATGGTGGCTTGAGCCATCGCGGGCGTGATCAGCATCACAACGCATAATGTGAGCAGCGAACTTAAATTTTTCATAAAAATGAATTGTTTATGTAGCGATTTAGTTGATTACTTCAGGCACATCATTCAAGTCTAATACGCCGTTGCCATTTATTTCAGGCGTTGTACGAACGTCCAAGGTCGGCTCTGATTCCATTGTTAATGGCATGGTTTGCGTTGTGGTTGGTTAGGGTCCCTTAGGCGTAGCTGGATACCGCAGCAATTTCGGCCCGCCAAGCAATCGAAACACAAGATATTCCGCTACTGGCAACAACAAAAAAGGCAAAAACAGCCCAAAAACCCAGGCGTATTTTAAACTAAAAAAATCATCGCTACGCGCAAGAATGGTTCGAGGCAAACCGATGAATACATTACTTGGCAATCGTTTGTTTTGTATTGCATGTATAATCGTGAGCGGATCACGCAGGCTGCTTGGAATATCCGCTTCGTGGAGCAAGTGCTCTACTACGGCCACATTTACCTTTACAAAATAATCATGGACCTCCGTATCCGGGACAGTCCCCAATCTTTTTGCCATCTCTACGGCCAAAATTTCGGCCAGGGTCTTGTCATAGTGTTGTTCCCAGGGAATTTCAGGAACGATCGCAATGGCTTGATTCCAATAGATTCCGCCATATTCCGCCAGTGGTTTGGCATTGTTCTCTATCAATTGGTTGGCGCTGCTATGTGCCCCGTAAATCGTACCCCAAAATGCCCCCATCGAAGCCAAAACAAGCGGAATATACACATAATTGATTGCTGCGAGCACTTTCCACAATCCGTTTGGGCGACGAAAATAGCCACTTTTGCTGCCAATAATGACCAAGGTGATCCCCAGAAACAACCCTAATAACCCAAAAGACACCCCGTAGGTCAATAAGGCAAAAAACAGGTCAGCGAGGTATTGCGTAATTTTGTTGAGAAGCCATTGCAGAGTATCCATACGCCTGAAAGTTTGAAATTGTGAGAAATTGATTGCTTTTGAACATTAGTACCGCCATTTAAGAATCAGGTGCCCATCAAACTCAAATTTTTTCTGAAAAACCGTCGCTGTCCTCAAATAGCCGGCCTTGCCCATTTTCGATATACTTGTCTTTCGGGTCGCCGCGGTCGTCCACCATAAAGACCGAGTGCTGGATATTGCGAATACCGTTGGCCTCAAGTTCGCCGGAATACACCTCTGTAATCAACACGGTGTGCCCTTCGGAATCTTTCGTTTCGACTTTTACATAAACCGTGAAGTTGTTACCCTGTCCAGACACAAAGCCGCCATAGCCAATGCCTTTGTGGTCCAACTGTTCGGTATTTACACGGATGGTGAGGGTATTGGGGTCAAAGTCATAAAATTCGACAAAGTAGTCTGCGAACACTACCCCCGGGAAGTAGAGGTCATCAAAGTTGCTGCTCATCAGAACATTGGGCGATATCTTAAATCTACCTTGGAGTACCGGTGGCGTATAACCGTTATAGAAAGCTTGGCCATTATCCTCGATGGCTTTCAGTACATCTTTGGGGATGAAATCCTGACCAGGAATGAGTTCAGAATAGTCTTTACAGCAAGAAGCAAGCAAAAAAGAGAGGATCAGAAACCCGAAAAGATTTTTCATGACAATAGGATAGTTGATTCCGCAGCGGAGCAGTCTTTTTTGCGGAAATGGTGATTGAAAATCTGTTGAAAAATGAAGTTATCGTCCGAAGCGCAGGGAAAGACCGATTCTGGCACAGGCCACGTTGTCGTTGCCGTATTCGCCATAGAGGCCCAAAACTTTGTTGAAATAATATCGGATGCCGCCCAAAAGCCCAACGTCTATGCGGTTGTTGGTGATGGAGAGCGGATCGGTGCCTTCCCGCTCGGCTTTAAGATTGACGAATCGGGCTGTGATGGCCAAGCCAGTGTAGAGGTCAAGGCTTGGCCCTAAGTTGAAGTGGTAGGCTACACGCGGTGCAACGCTGTAATACAGCAATTCGGCTTCATCTTTGTTTTGGTTGGGATGCCAGCGCATCAATCCGGCCGATATGCCCACCCCTACGTTGTGTTTGAGGGGTAGTTCGGCCACCATCCAAAGGGGTGGAAGGCTGATCTTGTGGTCCCGATATCGAATCCCAATATTGTTTTCTACGCCTATGCCCATGCCGAGCACAAACTGTCCGGGGTGAAAAGCTTCCGATTCGGCGAAGGGCCTGAAGTTGAAATCGCGCTTTGGCTTGGTCTCTGGGGCAGGTTTGGCCGGGCTGGGAGGCATCTCAAAAAGCACCTCCCGACCATCCGCAAAAATGATCTTTTCGACCCGGGCACTTGCAACCCTTTGCTCGGAGTCATCACTGAACTGCCGGTAGGTGATTTGATTCCGGTCGAAGTTTCGGACAATTGCGCCCACCCGTTCCCCATTGCGCAGAACAATAACATCTTGCAAGGCTTTAACGGTTTCGGTTTTTAGGATTTCCAATTCTACCCGGCGGTTTTTGGCCCGGCCTTCCGCGCTTGTGTTTTCATTCAGGGGCATGCTGCTGCCAAAACCCTGCGATTTGAGGCGGTTAGCCGCGATGTTTTGTTGGATCAGGTAGTTTTGGACCGCAGTGGCCCGCTCCGTCGAGAGCCTTTGGTTGACCGATGCCGAGCCTGTATTGTCTGCATGTCCTTTGATCATCAGGTTCATGTTGGGCACGGATCGCAGGAGTTTGGCTACTTGATCGAGGTAGCCCTTGGCCCCCGATTCCAAGGTAGCGGTTCCCGTGGCGAAGTTGATGTCGCTCAGGTTGATCAGGAGATGTTCTACGGATTCGCCGTGGTCCAATTTGTAGAGCACGTTTTGGAGGTCTTCATCAGTTGTTTGAGCCGGCAAGAAAGCTGCTGCCAGCAGCAAGGATGCGAAGGCGAGGCGTTTTAGTAGTGTGCGCATGACGTAAAGTTTAGTGCGTGACGAATGTGTTTTCCAAGTATTTTACACCTTAGTCCGCCGAAATGCGCGAAGGGTGCCCACGGAGCAAAAAAATAATTTAGGAAAATTTTGACACTCGTTATTTTGCGGCTCTTTTCACACTACAAATCAAATGTTTATGCGGCCATTTATGCTTACAAAAATTGGTATTCTCTTCGTTTTGACTTTTCTGCTGGGGGGGGCTTTGTTGCATGAATCAGCCGGCGGAGCCGGCTTCCCCCAACCCAATTAAAGGTCAGGCGACTTTTACGGCTATAGGCGCGGCGATCTGAATAAATTTATTCAATATGGCCACCTTGATGGCGGCTTCTGTTTTCT
>JBGSKO010000097.1:0-14605 GCA_041741155.1 Saprospiraceae bacterium
GAAAGGTGTGGCCCCGCCCATTCCGATAGCCTTCTTCCAATTCCTCTCGTTGAGTCTCGCTTAACTGAAGCAATATTTTTCGTCCCATGATGGGGCAATATTACTAATTTTATTAAATAATTTTGTCCACGTACTTAAATGCCCCCCTTTTGTCTCCTTCCTCCAGTGCGATTGCGATATCTCCAGCTGTCACTATAAGCCCAAATATGGACCATCCTAATCCGGGTAAATCGCCTAACTTGCTTTTTACTACTTCCATGACTACTTCACCCACAGTCATCATTCCGTCCATCCAGGTAAAACGCCCCGTAGGGTCAATGCCCCCCACCGGATTCCCTCCCGCATACGCATACAAATTCACCGACCACACCGGATCCTCGCTTAAAAATCGGCCGGTGGTCGCATCGTAGTACCGGGCGCGCATATAGTACAGGCTATCGCCTTCGTATAGCACACCGTAGGCGCCGATGAACTGAAAGGGGTTGGGATCGGTCTCGGTTTTTTGAAGAACGAGGCCGTAGGGGTCGTACTGGTACTGATGCGTGATGGATCCGGCGGCATCCGTCATGGCAATAGTGCTGCCCCGAAAATCGCTGTGATAGAAGTGTTTTTGCCCGCCCGCCGCCTTGATCCGGCAGATCAAACCTTGCCCGTACACGTAATAATTAATCGGGTTACCTGCATTGTCCGTTTCCATAAGCAGGTTGCCGATACCCAGAAGATCCCAGACGTATTTGGTGATTTGTCCGCCGCGGGTTGCAGTGCGCAAAAAACCGAGGCCGTCGTATGCAAAGGTTTTACTGGAGCCTATGCCGGTCAATTGATCCACAGAATTCCAGGTAAAGGTGCCGCTATTACCTTTGGTTTGATTGCCATCCTTGTCGAAAGCATAAGTAGTACCGCCCAGGTTCCCGACTTCGTTTTCGCCATTAAAATTGCTGGAGAGCGTTTGTCCGGGTAAAGCCGGAGCTGCAAAAGGTTCCGTGACTAGTTCCTGCCGGTGGTTTCCGATAGCGTCCAGCTCAAATTCATAGGCACAGATCACGGCGCCGTTCGCCTTTTTCGTAGCCATACCGATATTGCGTCCGGCAGCGTCGTATTCGTACACCGTGTACGTGCCGTTCTGGTAGCGGGTGCTGTCGGGCAAGCCGTCGGGGCGGTAAAAATATTCCGCCAGGAGGGTATTGCCCTCCTTTACTTTGGTCAGCCAGTTGTTGGCATTGTACTCGTAATTGATCACCAGGCTGTTGCCGGGGTAAATGATCCGGGTGCGGTTGCCGTTATTGTCGTACTGGTACGTCAGCATTTTGCCGTCATAGGTTACCGTGGCCAAACGGTTGAGCGCATCGTAGGTACATTCGAGCGTTTTGTTTTCCGCGGTGATGGTCAGAATATTATCCTGGTTGTCGTAGGTATAGGCGGCGTAGCCGTCGTTTTCCACCCGGCCGAGCGCATCGTAGCTGAATTGGAAGACGGAATTGTCGGGTTTAGTGATCTTATCGAGCAAATTGTCATTCCGGTAATCATACGATTCCTTATCGTCGCCGAAGGTGACCGTCCGCAGCAAGTCGCGGGTATCGTAGTTGAGTACGGTTTTAAAATTCCGGGCATTGATCACTTCCCGCAGCAGATCGTTTTTATCATAGACGTATTGCGTCACGACATTCCCGGTGGGCACTATAGCCGTAATGTGGGTCAGGTTGTCATGGTTGTCGTAGTCCATTTTAGTCACCTGATTATTCGGATTTCTGGTTTCCCGCAAGCGGCCGATATCATCGTAGTCGAAGGAGGCTGAGATTCCCAGCGGTCCGTTTATGGACTTCATATTTCCAAAATCATCGTAACCAAAGGAATAGACGATATCCGTCGGTCCTTCCATTGCGCTAACCAAACCCTGTTGATTAAAACTGAGATCCGATATATAGCCCATGGCATCCTCCACGTAATCTACATTTCCCGCGCCGTCGTAGAAGTACTTGACCTGGTACCCTTTGGGGTCTGTGTAGGTAGCGATATCGTTTAATGCCGTGTAGGTGAACCGGTGGGTTAGTCCGGTCGGCATGGTGACGGTTTTTACATTCCCCATAGCATCATATTCGTACCCGACTTCGAAGCCGTTGTACGAAAAGTCCGTAGCCAGCGAGGGGTTGCCGGGATCGCCGTATGTAGCGTTGACGGTGTTTCCGCCACTACTTAACTGTTTTAGCTGGCCGTTATCATTAAAATTGTGGTTAAACACGTCATTGGCAGGGTCGGTGACCGTGGATGTAAAAAATTGATCGTTGTTCGCGAAGTTGTTGGCGGCCAGGCCGATCGTGGTCGGTTGAGCGCTTCCGACCCTGGTAGATTGTAATTTGCGATTGGTATTGTACACGTTCGTGACCACGTTTCCTTCCGGCAAGGTAATGGTACTCAGCAGGTGCAAATCCGGATTGGGGCTGTATCCATAGGTCGTGTTGTCGCCTTTTGGATTTTTATACCCCGTCAGGTTATCGTCGGTGTAATAGAAAAAAATGGAGCGTCCGCCCGATAAGTCCTGGATACTGCGGATGTAGTTTTTAGCATCGCCCGCCTGATAGTTGAACGCCAACTTTCTGCCGGCAGGATCTGTAACTTGTGTAATACGCGGCTTATTGGACTGTACCTGATAACTGATTACCATCTCATTGTTATTGCGGTCCTTGATGGATGTCAGCATCCAGATATAGGGACTGGAACTTGTTCCCGAACCAAATCTGGAAAATGTAAAACGAACTTGTTTTTTAGTTTTGATTTGATAGGTCGTGGCGTTTATGGAGGCAAGGACATCATATACGCCTACCGTTTCTCCATCCAGCGTATTTTTATCATACACATGAATACCGCCGTCGGGCCAGAAAATCAAAAGTTTGGCAGCCTGCGTGGCGCCCCCCTCCGTCCAGCCGCCTGCTTCCAGAATGTACGCGTTATAGGCGTGGGACCAGCCGACACCCAGCGGTTGTACCGGCATAAAGGCCTCCGGCAACTCGGTCAGCTTGGAGTTGTACAGGTGGGAAAATACCAGGTCAGGGCCGCGGCCAGAAATATTGAAGCTGGTTTTGGTGTACGACGGGAAATAGCCTTCAGCGTAGCCTGATTGCCGGGCCATGTTGTATGGACTAAAATTACCCGGTATGAAGTAGTCGTTGGCTGTCGGTGTCGGGATCAGCGCATTATCGGGGTTACACAGTTGATTGTCGTAGTTCAATATCCGGTGCAGAATAATGAATACTTCCTGTCGGGTAATCAGGGCGTCCGGATTGCATTGGGTGATAAGGCCCATTTGCCAGGCTTTTTTGACATATCCATAGGCGTCGTTGCCGGGCTGGATGTCCGGACAAGGACTGGGCCCTGAGTTGTCCGGTTGAATATTAAGGGCCTCCAGGATAACTTTCAGCGCGTATTTTCGGGTGATGCCGTCGTAGGGTCTGAAATTGTCGAAATTGCGATCGAAAGGCGCCACGGCGTTGGAGTACTCCAGGTAGCACAGTGCTTTGGCGTATTTGTAATAGGGATCGTTGGGTACCAGCGGCGAAGCGTTGCTTTGAAGATCGAGGAATGGTACCGGATAGTTGTCTGAGGGCGCCGGCTGGTTGCCGCGGTATAGCAGGAAATACACCACTTTGGCCAGGTCTGCCCGGTACATTGTGCTTGCCGGGTTGACGCCGTTGGTATTCGCGCCGCCGTAATTTTGCGGCGTAACATACCCCAGTTCGCACAGGCAGCGTGCAGCATTATAGCCGTCGCCATTTGCCGGCAGGTCGGTAAACGTATTGCAATTACTGGCCGGGGGGGCTATGTTTACATAAATCGGATTCGAGAAGCCACCCGTCGGGATAGACAGGTAGTTACCCTGATTGTTCGTTTGGTAAAATGCCTGCGCCGGCACGTTGGATCCGGCATATACAATTGTAGGCGTAAAGGCATAGGTAATGATTTTATTTTCCTGCGATGCCAGGGTATGCGTACCCAGACTCAGCATGGGCAATACGCCGTTGACCTGCAGAAAAACGCCCCCCGTCCATGAACTCCCCCCGGTATTTCGAATATTGACCGTGTAGGTGTAAGCATTACCAACCGTCATATTGGAATTATTGAACGAGGCGGAGGCGGCAAGTGAAAGTATGAATCCTCCGGGGTTGGTAATATTCACCGTGATTGGATTCGCAAAATTGCCTGCGGCCAGAGAGGCTGAATTCCCCTGGCCGCCTGTTTGGTAATACAACTGTGCCGGGACATTGGAGCCCGCGTGATTGCTGCCCGGTGTAAGCCCGTAATTGACGGCAGCAATACCCCCGGCCGGTATGGTAAACGAACCCAGGTCTTCCGACGGCGATATGTTGTTGATCTTCAGGTAAAGTGAGCCCGCCCAGGAGGTATTTCCCGTATTTTGAATGTTTGTTGTAAAGTTATAGTTGCTGCCAACAGTCAGGTTGTTCGTTCCGAATGACATGGCCGATCCCAGGCGCAATAGCGAGCCGGTAGAATTGCTGATATTGATATAAACGGGGTTGGTAAAATTGCCCGCCCCAACCCGTAAGGAATTACCCTGGCCGTTTGTCTGAAAATACAATTCAGCCGGAACGGAAGTACCCACATGACCCGCAGTTGGTATGAAAGTATACGTCACCTGCACAGAGCCGTTTGCCGGAATATCAACTGAATTCAGGTCTTCCGAAGGAAATACAGCATTGACCTTTAGGTAAATAGATCCAGACCAGAGGGTGTTGCCCCCATTATGGATGGTAGTAGAAAATGTGTACGGATTACCGGCCACCAGATTACCGGCACCAAATGACATAGCGGAAGATAAATACAGGTTGGCCGTGCTGGATTGGATGGTAAACTGCCGCGGATTTTGGAAACCGCCCGCACCAACAGTAGTCCAGGAGCCGCCGGCTGTAAAGTATTGAATACGAATATGATACGTCCCGGGCGAGCTGGTAATGGCTGCCGTATTGAATGAAAGTGTGCGTACTGCACCTGGCGCCAATTGGATGTTATTGTCAATATCCAAGTCGGTAAGGTACCCTTGGTTGCTATTGAGCAATTGCATAACCAGCGTACCTGAAAAAGTAGCCGTTCCGGTGTTTGTAATGGAAACTTGAAAGGAAGCCGACTGCCCCTGTACCGGCGCTGAGGGTGTGATCGAGATGACGCTGTTCAAATTGAGGGAAAATACAGCAGCCAGAATTGTGAACGGTTTTGGGTTTTGATACCCTCCACTGCTGACGGTCGTCCAAGAACCGCCTGTCTGCTGATACTGGATCCGAATATGATAAGCCCCTGGGTTGCTGGTGATCGCACCGGTTGAAAAACTTAGATTGTAGGTATTGCCTGCGCCGATCGTCACATTGTTGTCTATATCCAGGTCTGTGAGATAGCCTTGATTGGCATCCAGCAATTGCATCACGATATTTCCGGAAAAAATACCGCTACCGAAATTTTTAACCGTCGCCTGGAAAGAGGCGGCTTGTCCCTGTACCGGACTGGAGGGGGAGATACTGATGCTGCTATTCATACGCAAATCCGGCAAGGGGGTGGAAGCCGTGATTGTAATCTTGCCGGACCAGAATCGCTCGCCGGAATTCGAAGTAATCGTCCCGTAAAAATCTCTCGATCCATTTAAAAATCCGCTTGGAATGGGTATAGTCACTGTAGTAAAGGAGGTGCCGGAATTGAAGCTTTGCGAGCCCAACACAACTCCGCATACGCCGCCATTGGTTTGGTCTTTGATGTACCCTGTACCACTTTGTGAAAAAGTACCGCTGCATTTTTTGATCCTGAACACAAATTGAGTGCTCGTAACCTGGTACAAAGTCATTTGTGCCGTGTTTCCCAGAAAATTCTGGTTGACACATGCTCCATAAAGATTACTCGCAGGACACACTGCATACGTTCCCACCGCCGGGCTACTGTTAAAAGTCGTTTGTCCAGCCAACTCCGACCACAATAGACCGATAAAGACCAGCACCATCCATTTTTTATTCATTGTTAATAGCTTGTTGATATAATAATAAAATCTACAGATCACCGCGCCACCTGATCTTCTACTACCGCCGACGGCGTGCCTATCCCCACATTACCCAGCAGCACGTTCCGGTCATTGGCCGAGCCATTGTATTTAACGACGCCGTCCAGGTTGTAGTCCTGTAGCCGATAGCCGGGCACCACGGCGTTGGGCGTGGCCAGGCCCACTACGCTGAGGATGGCATTGCGGTCATTGTTGCTGCCATTGTATTTCAACTGGGTATCCACCCGGCCGTTGCCGGCCCATAACGCGTACCTACCACTGATGAGGCGTTGAGCAGGACTAAGGCCGTTATGCGCGTAAAAACCTTCCGGAGGCTGTTCCCGGAAATCAGTCGCCAGCGCCACGCAATCGGGATACGGTTTGGCTGCGCCCAACTGCACCCCCAAGTGGTTGCGGTGTCGCACGGCAAGGAAATACGAGGGCCCGGCGGCGATCCTGAACGCGACGGGCGACACCCCGTCCACATCCACCACATCGCCGTCGCGCTGCACGAGGGCCGAGCGGGTAGCCAGTACGAGCGCGGGGTCGGCGGCACTGCGCAGTTCGAGGAACACCCAATCCACAACGGCATTGGGGCCGGTGACGGCCAATACGGCGGCAGTGGTCGTCTCGCCTCCCCCACCGCCGACGTGGGTGAAGTTGGTCAGGCCGGTGTACTGTTCCGTGAGCGGGATCAGATTTTGGGTGCGCAGACTATCGTGCATGAGTTGTACGGCACTGACGTACGGGCCCTGGAGGATGACTTTGACGGCAGCCCGCACCACTTCGACCGGCGCCGGCGTGACATCGATGATAAAATCGCATTGATCGCCGGCATAACCATCCACCAGCAGGTAATAACTCACCCCCGGGGTTACACTGGCGGTAATGGAAACAGGCGTGTTCCCACCGCCATTCAAACCGATATTGCACGCTATGGGATTACCGGTACAATCGGGGTACAAGGCCAACTGAACACCGTTCCCCTGGGTGCAATTGGATGGCGTCGCAGTGATCGTTACGGTGGATGCCGTGGCGACAAATCCGATCCATTGTTCATTTTCAATGGTGCCACAAAATCCTGGCACCCAATTGCCGGTATAGCCGTCTGTTGAACCCATGTACCCGTCGAGATCACAGTGGATACAGACATTGGGGCATTCGTTAGCCGGCGCCGGCGTAATGACCGGTTGGGTGACCGCCGCCGTGGTGGTGGCCGTACAGCCGTTGGCGTCGGTTGCTGTAGCCGAGTAGACGCCGGCAGTGAGTCCTGTGACCGTGGCCGTCGTCAGGCTGTTATTCCACAAGTAGTTGTAAGGTGCAGTACCACCCGAAGCACTCAGCGCAACGGCTCCATTCGCGCCGCCGGGGCAGGAGACATTGGTGATGGCTTTCTGGATGGGAAAGGTGGCTGATGACGTTACTGTTGCCGCGGCTATTTTGGTACATCCCGCGCCATCCGTCACGGTCGCCATATATGTGCCGGCGGTAAGACCTGTGATTGAAACCGTCGTTTGGGCGTTGTTCCATAAATAGGAAAAAGGAGCGGTGCCGCCGGCAACATTCACCGTTACGGCGCCGTTGGCCAAGCCGCAATAGGCCGGAATAGCCGTAGCCGTAGCCGTCAGGCTCGTACAGTCCAATAGGTTACCGTTCAGCAGCACCTTGATCTCCCCGGTAGCCGGGTTCAGGTAGATATGATCCAAATCGCCGTCGCTGTCGTAATCGGACAGGTCGGTCGTCCAGATTACCGGTAATACCAGCGCGGTGGTTGTCGTAGTAAATGTCCCGCTGCCGTTGTTGAGGAAGTATTTTAAAGGAAATGTGTTCCAACTCGTCCCATTGTACGAATTGGCATTGAAAATATCCAGATCGCCGTCGCCATCCAGGTCGCCCGATAAGGAATAAGAATAGTCGGATGTGAAAGCCGTTGGCGTAGCCAGAGTGTAATTGATGCCGGCGTTGTTCAGGTAAATTTCGCCGTTCGGGGCAGACGTGATCAGGTCCACATTGCCGTCTGCGTTGTAATCGAAGGCCGACATAACCTGCTTCGACAGGTTATTTGCTTCGCTATTGTTCAGCGTAAGGGCGCCCGTTCCGTCGTTTCTGTACACCCTGAAAACCTTACTGCTGCCGAAGGCGCTATTTGATGTGTATGCCAAATCCATATCGCCGTCATTGTCCAAATCAGCTGGCTGGCAGGATGTGCCAAAAACAGATGTGTTCGTTGAAATCTGGGCGGCGAAGGTTCCATTACCGTTGTTCTTTAAGACACTGATCGTATTCGAAGAAAGTGCTGAAATGCCCGCAAAAGCGATGATATCCAGGTCGCCGTCATTGTCCATATCGTAGACCTTCGCTCCATTACAGAAGCTGTTCACCGAGTACAATGCTGCCGCCCCGAAACCGCCGGAACCGTTGTTCAGGCGCACATGTATCCGGGACGGGACGTTGTGGAACAGCACGATGTCGGGATACCCGTCGTTGTTCACGTCCGGTGTGCCGACCAACCCGGAATGCGATTCTGAATTGGTGTACGTTGCCGGCGCGGCAAACGTGCCGTTGGCATTCCGGATGTACACCAAAATATTGGTCGCCGCCCCATAACTGGCGTGGTAGCGGAACACCAGGTCCTGCCGTCCGTCGCGGTTTACATCTGCCATTGCCGCGTTGTAACTGGCAGTTGCGGAATAGGCCGCTGATGGCAAAATAATACCGGAGCCGGTGGTATCAAATACCGGTGTTGTGGGGTTGGTCACCACCGATTGGCATACCCAGGAAAACGGAATAGTAGCCCCGCCGCCGGTGAATTGCAGGCTGCTCTTCGAGGTGATATGAATCAGTTCCCCTGCCCGGAACGCCGTATTGGCCACGAAGGTCACCGTGTCGGCCGATACGCTATAAGTTCCGGTTCGCAATCCCGTTTCGTCGCCCCAAATGGGCAAGTTGGCCGCCGTGGCGGTAGCCGGGGCGATCGTATTGTAGTATTTTATCCGAATCGTATTCGCCGATACCGCGAGCAGCGTGGGTGTTGGCTGCGTCACCGTCGCGGAGGTCGTGGCCGTACAACCCTTGTTATCCGTCACAGTCGCCGTGTAGGTTCCGGCGGCTAACCCGGTAGCTGTGGCCGTTGCTTGGCCATTGCTCCATAAATACAGATATGGCGTGGTACCTCCTGTCACCGACAGTACTACGGAGCCGTCGGAGCCGCCCGGGCTACTTACATTGGTGATCGTTTTAGTAATCGTAAGCACATCGGGCTGCGTCACCGTTGCTGAAATCGTGCCGGTGCAGCCGGCAAAGTCTGTTACCGTCACCGTATAGGCGCCGGCTACAAGACCAGTGGCGGTGGCTGTTGTCTGGCCATTGTTCCACTGATAAGAGTACGGCATTGTGCCGCCGGAAACATTTAGCGCCACGACGCCGTCAGCACCACCCGGGCAGGTAACAGGAGTCGTTGTTTGCTCCATCAATACTGGGGAATACACTTCAATCGTCCGGCAGGAAGGCGTGGCGTTGGCGAAGCAGGCATTGGAACACGTGACACATAGTTCGACGGGACCGGTTATATTCCCCGACCAGTTTATTGTGATACTGCTGTTGCCATTACCGTTGATCGTCCCGGCACTGGAGGGATTTAGCGCCCAGTTATAGGACGTCGAGCCTGCCACCGAATCCACACTGTAGTCTGTACTGGTCTGGCATACTATCGCCGGTCCGCTTACCGGCCCCGGATTGCCCGGCGGGAAACCCAACGTGGAGCCGGATAAAACCTGGATAGAATAATCGCAAATACTGCCGCTACAACCATCCAGGACGAGGTAATAGATTTTTCCGACAATAAAGTTACTGGACTCCAGAATGAACGGGTTTTCTGTACACGAACACTGCAAGTCCATCGGCATCCAGGGGGAGGCGCAGGCGGCATAAATACCACCCTGCAAACCCATTTGTGACCCTGGCGAGCAGTTGCTTGGCGTCACCTGAATACTGATGCTGGTACTGCCGGCAAAAAAAGCCAGCCATTCGTCATTGTTCAGTGTCCAATTGGGGCACCCGGGAAAGACTTGCGGGGTATTATTATTGTTGATCGTCGCGCAGTACCCATTCAGGCTCTGGCAAATAAGGGGCGCCTGCGCGCAGGTATTCCCGGGTTGGGGGTAACCCGAAGGCGGGCATTGAGCCATCATGGGCGCCGTTGTCAGGGTTAGCGCCACTAAACTGTAAATGAAGTTCCTGCTGAAAGTCATGTCTTTGATTTGAAAGTTTATCAGGAAAAAATGTAGTTGTTTCCAACATGTCAACCTTTGGGATACGAGGTAAATAAAAACAACTCGAGAATCGCTGCATTGCGCGGCGCCGTTGTTGCCCCACAACACATTGCGATCCCCTACTGCGGCAATTGCTCGTACAGGATCAGGTTTGGCGTGGCCAGGCCCAAGTTCTGTAAAATTACATTGCGGTCGTTGTTGGCGCCGTTGTTTTTCACGACACCGTCGAGGTTGAGGTCTGTCGGCGAGTAGATGGACACGGTTCGGTTGGGTGTGGCCAAACCGACCACCGCAAGAATGGCATTGCGGTCGTTGGCTGATCCGTTGTACTTGATATTTTTGTTGGTATTGGCATCACCGCCCCAGAGCGCTCTTTTTCCATTTGCATGGATTTTCATGGGATTGACGCCATAAGCGGGGGTACTTGCGCTCGTGAAATCAATTACCGCCAGGTTGCTGCTCAGTGAAACCGGATTGGCCGTCATCACGCCAAGGTGGTTCCGGTGCCGGATGGCGACGTAGTAACTCCCAGCCTGTGCTTCCCGGAAGATCGGTGGCGACGCGCCGTCCATACCAACTACATCGCCGTCGCGCTGCAGCAGCGCAGATCGCGTAGCCAATACTTGCACCGGATTTCCGGAGTCTCGCAATTCCACAAAAACCCAGTCCACGATGGCGTCGGCGCCTGAAACAGACAACACAAGTTCCCTTGTTTGTTCCCCGCCACCTCCAACGTGAACAAAGTTCATCATACCCGTATAGGGTTCGGTCAGTGGCACAAGCCCCTGTACCCGCAGGCTGTCGTGCATGCGCTGTGCCGCACTGACAAACGGGCCTTGCAAAAACACCTTGGGAGCAATGTGTACAGAAGCAGTATTGATCACCGAAAAAGGAATGCGCACAAACTTGGGCCGGTATGTATCGGCATTTTTGAGTACCAACGGATGGAGACAAAAGCCACAAGGCGGACAGCAATTAATCCCGCAGTGGGAAACGGAACAGTTGGTATCATTCCGGTTGGGCATCACATTGAAGGAAATCAGTAGCCCGGTTGGGTCATTGAACTGCGGATGTATCGAAGCATTGTAGGTAAACAATTGGCAGCCCTGGTATTCCCGGAAGGCTTGCGTATTGTAAATCGTCGTGCGGTTCGTGTATGGACCGGTCAATTGATTAGCCGTCCAGGCATAAATATCCGCACCCAAAAAATGGTTCTGACTGATGATGTGGTATTTACCGGCAATATGCAGCACGCTGAAATACGAACTCACCGATCCCTGTCCCGCCGGGATAACACTCGTCGCTATTTGAACATCAGCCGACCATCCGCTTCCGGTGTAAAATTCCCAGGCAGTGTATTCGGCTATATTTTGGTTTATGCCAATCCGTGCCAGATAGGGTTTGCGCGAAGCGCCCGCCTCGACCCGATTTCCAAAAATGTAACGATAATCCCCTTCCTCAAAAATGTACCTGCCCCAGAATATACTGTCCATTTCCGGCAAGTTCGATATATCCAAAATAGCCAGATCGCTCTCTCGTAATTTTACCAATTTGGTGTTGATCCGAATAGATGTAGCACTTTTAAGCAGCTCATAGTAAAACAAATAAATCGTATCATGCGCAACAAATCCGTGACCGGGCCACATCAGGGTCGTGTCAGAAACCGACAGATAGGCCGTCGTGTCAGAATTGTTGTAAAATGTCGTAAATGTTGTGCTATCCTGCAGCAAGATCGAATTATTGACGATTCTGGGGGTACAGGAACGCGACGTATCTGAATACACCTCGCCGATAAACGAATCCCCCATCAACCAGATCGTTTTCCCGTTCGACAAGGGCACAGAAATAGTCCCGTCGCTGCCGGTCCAGTCGCAACAGTTGATTCGAAACATTTCTGTGAAGGCAGTGTCCACCGTCTGGCTAATACCATCAACCAAGGTTAGCAGGGTTACAAGCAAGCATAAGCAGATGTTTTTCATACGCATAATTCGATTGGTTCGATTGAGGTAAAATATCAATCGAACCAATCGGATTAAACAGATCACCTTGCCACCTGATCCTCCACCACTGCCGACGGCGTGGCAATCCCCACATTACCCAGCAGCACGTTCCGGTCATTGGCCGAGCCATTGTATTTAACGACGCCGTCCAGGTTGTAGTCCTGCAGCCGATAGCCGGGCACTACGGCGTTGGGCGTGGCCAGGCCCACCACGCTGAGGATGGCATTGCGGTCATTGTTGCTGCCGTTGTATTTCAACTGGGTATCCACCCGGCCGTTACCGGCCCATAACGCGTACCTACCGCTGATGAGGCGTTGCGCGGGGCTGAGGCCATTGAAACTGTAAAACCCTTGTGCCGGCAAATTGGTAAAATCTGTGACCACGGAAATACAAGCGGTATATGCCTCATCTGAACCCAACTGTACACCCAAGTGGTTGCGGTGCCGCACGGTAAGGAAGTAGGATTGCTCTGCCGGTATTCCGAAAATAACCGGAGAAACGCCGTCCACATCCACCACATCGCCGTCGCGCTGTAACAAAGCCGAACGGGTGGCTACCACCTGCGCGGGCGTATCCGGATTGCGCAGTTCGAGAAACACCCAGTCCACAATCGCATTCGGGCCGGTGACAGCCAATACAGTGGCAATGGTCTGCTCTCCTCCCCCACCGATATGGGTGAAATTCGTCAGCCCGGTGAAGGGTTCCGTTAAAGGAATCAGGTTTTTGATGCGCAGACTGTCGTGCATGAGTTGCGTAGCGCTGACGTACGGGCCCTGGAGAAAAACCTGGATGGTTGCTGTAGCAAAGACATCGTTGCCAATTTCTACCGTAACCGTGGCGGAGGTTGTAGCTGAACAACCATTTGCATCCGAAACAGTCACCGTGTAGGTCCCAATACCAAGCCCCAATGCAGTAGCCCCCGATTGACCGTCGCTCCAAAAGTAATCGTACGGCGTTGTTCCTCCGTTAACCGAGGCTGTAACACTGCCATCCGTATCCGCTGCGCAAACGACATTGGTAGTGGAAGTTACAAGCTCCAGCGCTGCGGGTTGTACAATCGTAGCTGCGGTCGTGGCGCTGCAACCGTTGCCATCCGTTACCACTACCGTGTAGATTCCGGCGGAAAGGCCGGTAGCGGTGGCTGTTATTTGCCCATTGCTCCAGACGTAGCTGTACGGTGCGGTGCCGCCGGAAACGCCGGCCGTCGCGGAGCCGTCGGAGCCGCCATTGCAGGAAATATCCGTTTGAGAAGTGTTTGCTGCCAGCGCTGTGGGTTGCACGATGGTGGCAGTGATCGTCGTGTTGCAGCCGTTGTCATCCGTTACCACCACCGTGTAGGTTCCCACGGAAAGGCCGGTGGCAGTGGCTGTTGACTGGCCATTGTTCCAGGCGTAACTGTACGGTGCTGTGCCCCCGGAAACGCTCGTCGTAGCGGCGCCGTCGGAGCCACCATTGCAGGAAACATCCGTTTGGGAAGTGTTCGCTGCCAGCGCTGCGGGTTGCGCGATACTGGCGGTAGTGGTAGTGTTGCAGCCGTTGTCATCTGTTACCACCACCGTGTAGGTTCCCACGGAAAGGCCGGTGGCCGTGGCTGTTGTCTGGCCATTGTTCCAGGCGTAGCCGTACGGCGCGGTACCCCCGGAAACGCTCGCCGTAGCCGTGCCGTCGGAGCCGCCATTGCAGGAAATATCGGTTTTTGCTGTACTTGCTGCCAGCGCTGCGGGTTGCGCGATACTCGCCGTGGTTGTCGTGCTGCAGCCGTTGTCATCTGTTACCACCACCGTGTAGGTTTCCACGGAAAGGCCGGTGGCCGTGGCTGTTGTTTGGCCGTTGCTCCAGGCGTAGCCGTACGGTGCGGTGCCCCCGGAAACGCTCGCCGTCGCGGCGCCGTCGGAGCCGCCATTGCAGGAAATATCCGTTAGAGAAGTGTTTGCTGCCAGCGCTGCAGGTTGTGCGATAGTGGTAGTGGCAGTGACGCTGCAACTGTTGTTGTCCGTTACCACCACCGAGTACGTTCCGGCGGAAAGGCCGGTAGCCGTGGCCGTTGTTTGGCCGTTGCTCCACGCGTAACTGTACGGTGCGGTGCCCCCGGAAACGCTCGTCGTTGCGGCGCCGTCGGAGCTGCCATTGCAGGAAATATCCGTTTGGGAAGTGTTTGCTGCCAGCGCTGCGGGTTGCGCGATACTGGCGGTGGTTGTAGTGTTGCAGCCGTTGTCATCCGTTACCACCACCGTGTAGGTTCCCACGGAAAGGCCGGTGGCCGTGGCTGTTATTTGGCCGTTGCTCCACGCGTAGCTGTACGG
>JBGSKO010000098.1:0-7568 GCA_041741155.1 Saprospiraceae bacterium
TCCGCTACGGCGACATTGCCAAACAACGCCGCGAACAGGCCGAGCAAACCGGCTTCGACGCGGAAGTGGAGGCCATCCGGCGCCAGGTGTCCATCCAGGTGGAGCGGTACGCCATCGCTGCGTTGTTGGAGGAATACCACAAGAGGTCTTTTACCGAAGTCGCCCGGGGAAATGAGACAGAAGAGGTGCGCCTGATTGTGCGCTTTGGCAACCGCGAAATTGAAATGCGGGCCACCGACATGGCTATTGCCTTCGGCGGCTTTGGCAATCTCAAAACACGAGATTTCACGAAGGCTTTGGAATCAGTGCTGGCGCTGGCCAAATCTGCCGCCACCCAGCACCGCATTCGCATCGAACGTTCGAAAGGCCGGAACTGGAGTATTCACACCAAAGACCTGCGCTGGTCATCTGCCGTCATCAAAATGCGTATAGAAGACGGCGAAACCCTGTAAACCTCAAAAACCTATTGCACATGGAAAACATACCCCGTTGGGCCATCGGACTGGCGCTCGCCCTGATCGCCGCCGCCGCCGCTTTTACCATCACAGTCAACCTGCGCCGGCTCAAAAACGAACGCAAGGCCCGGCAACTGCTCGATCAGGGCAAAGTGACCGTTGCATTGTCGCCCGGCGAAATCCAGCAGATCGTTTCCGAGATCAAAAAATCTATCCAACCATGACCCTCGAACTTACCCCGCAAACCCGCCGTATCGGCACCATCGTTGCCTATTTGCTGTTGTTGGCCTTGCTTGTCACCTGGTTGATCCAGCAAATCCGGGCAACGGCCGCTTACGCCCGCGCCATGAACGGCATCGCCGAAGCCGCCCGGAAAGGGGAAAACGTAACGGTGCAGGTGGCTAACTTCAATTCCAACCCCCAACTATTGACCGATGGAAAGCCTAAAACTGATGCCAAATCCTGATGGGGTGGGCCGGGTGCCCTGGAAACCAATTGGTATCCTGTTGCTCCTCGTTTTTTCGATATTGCTGGTGCTGTATCTGTTTTCCGTTCGGGCTAACCGGAAGTTGAAACGGCGCATTGCCGGTTTGAGCAACGAAAACGAATCGTTACAGGAATCACTCGATGCTGGTAATACTGAATTGGATGCTTTAAAGCAAAGTGTCCAAACTACCCCCGATCCCGCGCCAGCCCAGCCGCTTGTCGGGTTCCGGATGCCGATCCTGAATCCCGGTTTAAAATTCAATATTCAACCGGATTTCAGTCTGCCGTTTCCGGCTTTTAACGCCTGGAATACCGGTGAAACGTTGCGTGTGCTGACGGTGCTGGATCATGCCGGCACTTTTGGCGATTTACGGCAGCAGCCCGATGTGGAGCCCTTGCCGGCTTGGGTGTTTCAACTGTTCACCGTGGGCGGCGCCCTGTTGAAGGAAAGCCACCTGCCCATCACCGGTGACGGGCAACCGGATGGGAAACGTATCGTAGCCGAAATCCGGACTTTACTGGAATCCGGCCTCGAAGAGCCCCCAAATACCTAAAACCCTAACCCCTGAACACCATGCCACAACCCTGCGAAGCCGCCTGTGTAGCCAATTGGCTCAACGAAAACCCCATCCGCCTGACCGTGGCCGCCGGCCGGGTGGCCAAAAGTGACCTGGCCAATGCCCTGCACATCACCACCGCGAGCCTGCGGCATAAAATCGCCATCCTCCGGGCTTCTGACCCTGCTTTCGACGACCTATACCAGGAAAAGTCCAAACGGACGGAATTGCCGGTGGATTTGGCGGAGGTGATTGTGCGGCAGTTGTTTGATGGGAATCCGCATGTGCGCCTGGAGTTTGTGCCGGCCGCAGTGGTGTAGGAAATTCGGATAGTTTTGTTTTCATATTACGGGGCTGCTCCGCCGGAAGGGTGGGGTGGCTTTTTTGTTAAAGACACAAGATCAAAATTTTTCAAAAACCATCCGTGCCTCTCCATTTCCTCCGTGCCTCCATATTGAGCCCCGTGCCGTCGTGACAAAAAACGGATATGCTCGCTGGACAGGCTCTTCAAATTTATTTTCGCCGGCACACCCCATTTTGAATTTTTCCACAAAAAAGTGCAGGAATAAAAAATACACAACATGCTCATTTTGAGCACAAAAACAAGCCACACAGGTCGCAAAACCTTGCTTTTACGCCCTGCCCAAGTGGGAAAAAACACGAAAATTTGTGCATACTTTTTCCCAAAAAAAGCCTATACGTTTGCTCCGTCATTTTTTACATTAACCACTAAAACTGTTTTTTATGAAAAACAAAGCATTCAACCACTGTTCACTCCTCGTTTTCCGAGGGGTGAGCGAGAAGTCCGCCCGCAGCGTTTTTGCAAACCTTTTTGATGTATTGCCGATGTTAAGAAGGTTCCATCTTCTGTCATTGATCCTTACCACGGCGGCTCTACTCTCCCAGGGGACGCCCGCGCCGGCTCAGACCTCCGTTCCTTGTAACGACTGGCGCATCGAAGTGTGCGAAGAAGCCTTGCCGATCTCCTCCAACTACGGCGACCCGGGCTGCGAGGACGGCTGTTACCGTATGCACTACTATTTTTACTTAAGCAGGAACGGCTACCTGAATGATTCTACAACCCTCCACGAGTTCGAGTTCAACAGGCTGTTCATCACCGGCACGCTGGCGCCCAACGCCTGGCAGCTCAGCATCAGCGGACCCGGGCTGTCGGACGTGAACTTAGCGCAAACCCTCGCGTGCGCCCCGACCTACCCGGGCCTGAATATCCCAAACGATCCGGAATCGCCCCTCTTTAGCTACGATGCCCACAGCAACATGTTTGCCTACGAGGTGTCCGCAACCGGCCCGCTCACCTGGGATGTGTATGGCCGCATGCCCTTGTTCACCCTCTCGGTGGATGCTTTTCCTGGCGAATCGCTGATCCTGACCGGCCTGAGGTACACCTTCGAACTGTGGGACGGCGAGGACTATGTGGGCTTGTGCGATGATGCCGTGCAAACGTGCTCCACGTTCGTTTACAAAACCCAGACACAGCCCACCACCGCATGCACCACTGCCACGGCCCAGCCGTACCTGCGCCTCGGCTCCGCCGTGGATGATCCAAAGCCTGGTTTCCCCATGCGCAAAAAGATGCCCGTATGGATGGCCATCAACCCCGCCGACGAAGAGGTCGAATGGGAGGAGATTGATTTTTTGCTGACGATAGACCCGCAGACGGGCACACCCGAAATCAACGGGGCACTGGTGCCCTGGATCGAGGACGGTTTGGTTCCAGCCTCGTCGGTGCAGGGGTTCAAGTTGCAGAACAAGTACCGTTTGTATACGCACCACATCGGCAACATAGCGATAGAGGGCAACGGCACGAACGCCGCCGCCGCACACAACACCCTGTTTTACATCGTGTTCGACGGGCCGGAACTGGAATCGGACTGTGCCGGGGTGGACGTGGGCTTCGCCGACCGGGGCCGCATGGACGGTGGCGACTTCGATTGCTGCAAGCCCACTCTAACCGGCGACTCGGAGGCCGTGTGGGATGCGCAGGACTGCGTGACACAGGAATGTGCCGACATCGAACTTCAGGTGAAAAAAAATACGACCTATCAAGCCGGCGACTGTTCCGGGCTGATCGCTTTTGATCTTTTTGCCACCACCACATCCAGCACGACCATTTATTTGCGCGATATCCGCTGCGCCCTCAAGGTGAAAAAGACGGGCACGTTCGCACTGGACGCCTCCGAAACATATTCACCCGTTTGTAGCTCGAACGACTGCATTACCGCAACCGATGTGATGAACACTTACCTGCGCGTGGAATTCGAAGTGGATCAAGAGAATATCCCTTTGTCCCAAAACGATCCCACCGTCTTGCTGGCTACCATCGTGGTGCATACGGAGGACGAAGGCTGCATCGAGGCCGTAGACTTCCTCGACGCCGTGGTGTTCGTGGCCAACAGCAACGGCCCCTGCCTGGTGGAAACCGATTCGGAATTTTCAGCCGACACCCCCAACGACGATATCTGCTCCGAAGGCGGTATAGTGGAGATCAGCGCCGAAACAGCCGACGGGAAGCCGATCGAGTATTGGGACTACTACATCAACTACCAGAACAATGACTACCCGACCTGCCGCTACACCGGCCACACCGACGGCGCCACGGCATCGGAGTGTGTGTGTGTATTGGAAGAAGAGGAGCAAAATGTGGTGTTGAAGAAGGCAAATGATTATTTGAATGGCGTTTCGACATTTGATTTAGTGCTTCTCAATAGGCATATTCTTGGAATTCAATCATTAACGGGTTTTAACTGGCTTGCCGGGGATGCCAACATGAGTGGCACTGTATCGACGGCCGATTTAATTGAGATACGAAAACTCATCCTTGGGATAAATACTTCGTTCCCAGATGCAAATTCCTGGCGATTTATTGACAAGGATTTGAAAAGTGCGGTGGAGAATGCTTCAATCCCATTTAGTGTTATCCACTCTTCATCGGGCGGTGGCAATACATACAGCGCCATTTCTGCAAATCCTCCTAACGAATTTGCTGACGAAGAATTTGAAGAGTTTGCTATTCCGGCCATGACCGGTTTGGACGATAAAGCGGAATTTGTGGGTTTTAAGGTGGGCGATGTCAACGGCAATGCTATTGCCAATGGCAACTTCAACCAGCCGACAACTACGGATCGCCTTGCGCTGGAACCGATCCATATCGGCATCCATACGAACGCCGGTCGTGCCAACCAGACCATTGAAATTCCGGTATTCGGCCTGGAGGATCGCAGTCTTGCCGGGTGGCAGGCAGCGTTGGGCTATGACACCACATTGCTGCGTGTCAAGGGCATACGATGGGCATTCGACATTCCGCAGGATGTCGCTCAGGGCCGCGGCTGGCACTTGGTACGGCCCGGCGAAATACGCCTGCTCTGGTTTGGTGGCGCCGACACCTATCGCATGGCGCCGGGCGTGCCGATGTTTTTTGTGCAGGCCGACCTGCTGCGGCCCGTGCGCTCCGCCGCGCCCCTCCTGCGCTTGCTCCCCAACAGCATTCCTTCCGAGGCATACACGGACAAGCTGCCGCCTCATGCCCTGCAGATGCGGGTTTCCGATCTGCCCTTGTCCCCCGTACCTGCTGTACCTGAAACTGCGCCAACGCCCCGGTATTACCTGTCGGCATATCCCAACCCGACTACCACCGTTTTCAGGCTACAAATTGAAGCAACCGTACCTTGTTCGGCCAGGTTACGCATCAGCGATGCCTTGGGGCGTACCGTGCTGGATCGTTCTCTGGAACTGGTGGAAGGGCTGACCGTTTTGCCGGCGGCACAAATGCCCAAACTCACTCCGGGCACATACCTGGTCAGTTTGCATACGCCTGCAGGCGTAGAAACCTTGCGTATCCTGCGCAAGTAGTTGATTGTGGCAAGCATACCTGCCGGTCGTCAAGCATGTCCGGCAGGTATGCCTTTCTGCTCTATCCTTAATCGGCTATTCGTGGCCAACAAATAACACCTGACATCATGAAACATATTTGCTTCTTTTTAGCCGGCATATTCATAGCTGCAGCGATACCAGCCACTGCCCAAACCCGGATTTTTGTGGATCAACAAGCGGTAGGCGCCAACACGGGCGCTTCCTGGACAGACGCTTTTACAGACCTGCACAGTGCATTGGCCACCGCAGTGGCCGGCGACGAGGTATGGGTTGCGAAAGGCATGTATCTGCCCGACGGGGCTGGGGATCGCTCCGCCCGCTATGAACTGTTGTCCGGCGTGCGCCTGTACGGAGGCTTTTCCGGCGCAGAACTCGACCTGAGCGAGCGCGACTGGCAGATGCACCCCACCGTGCTGGACGGCGACATTGGCACACCGGGCGACAGCTCTGACAATTCCAGAAACCTGCTCTACTTGTTCCGGCCAGACAGTTTTACCCTCGTGGACGGGTTCGTTTTCCGCCAAGCCATGGCCGACGATACAACCGTCCCGGCCGGGTCGGCAGGCAATTCGGGCGGGGCGTTGTACATTATGGCAAACAACGGGGAGGCGTACCCTGCTATCCGAAACTGTATTTTCGAGCGCAATACGGCACTACGGCATGGTGGTGCGGTGTATGTGAATGGCGGTGGCAGTGGTTCGGTGGCGCCGGTATTCGACAACTGCCGTTTTGTACAAAATAGGGCAGTAATGGGCAGCGGCGGCGGCCTGTACCGAAGAGGCGGTAGTTGGGTGGATCGGATGGACGTGATACATTGCACGTTCGACAGCAATACCGCCAACGCAAATGGCGGATCAATCTTTTTTGCCGATTCGCCAAGAACTGACAACTTCGATATAGCTTTTAGCACTTTTACAAACAATCAAATTGTCATTGTTTCAAATGCCGGCAGGTTACAACAAGGGTCCGTCATGCATGTATCTCCTGTAAGGGCCAACGGTGCCTCTAAATTGATCGTAAAAAATTCAAAAATTTTAAACAACAAAAGGATTAAACAATTCTCTGCCGGTCAATCAACCAACGCAAGTTTTTCTTGTGACCCAATTTTACTGGAAGATGGCAATTTTATTATAGAATTTGATTCAGTATTTTTTAATAAAAATGTAGCTACGTTAGACTTTGAAACAGTTGGGTGGGTGAAATTTTCTTTTAATAGTTGTCTTTTTTTGGAAGATAGCATATCGGGATTTATAACTACTCAGAAGGATTCAGATACGTCCAAAATATTTAACACTAATTTCTACGATTGCTGGGGAGGAATAGGTAGTAATTCAAATGTGTTTTTACTAGAAAATATCAATAGTAAAAATAATATAAACAACAGATTTGAAATTGTCTATAATGCCCAGTGGGATGCTGAAATTGTTGCTAATAATTTGATTTCATTGGGCAATAAGTATTATGAATACAGTACGAAAAAATTGTATAACTCAGGAATAGAGATTGGGGCGTCGTATTCATTGCCAATCTATAAAAGGCAGTTATCGCTACAAAATTCAAGCGCTTTTGATAATCTGATATTTTTAACTGGAGGAAACGTCAATGAGGCAGTGTATGAAAATAACGCTTTTTACCTGACTGATACAGAATACTACCCCATGGGCCTTTTTACGCAACTGAATACGCAAGAAGTAATTTTCCACAACAACATTCTTAACATTCCCGACACCTTCAACTCGCCTGTCCTGATCAAAACCAACAACCAATTCGACACCGATCCCCAGTTCGTCAACCCCGAGGCGGGCGACTTCCGTCTGCGCCCTTGCTCGCCGGCCATTAATGCCGGCGACAACGCCGCCGTGGTTATTGCCACTGATATCCTCGGTAACCCGCGCATCCGGTACGGAACGGTGGACATCGGGGCCGTGGAAATGGGCGACTTGTACTTTGGTGACCATGCGCCCGGTGTACAACCCGCCTGCCCCGGCTCGGCCAACGGCAGCATAGATGTATCCGGTCTCGAAGCCTGTCCGCCTGTGCTCTACCAATGGGACGCTGCCCCGGCCAACAACACACCCATCCGCACCGGCCTGATGCCCGGAGCCTACACACTCACGGCCACCGATGCCAACGGGCGAACCGCCGTGCTCACCGTGGACGTGCCCACCGGCGACGCGCC
>JBGSKO010000099.1:0-50268 GCA_041741155.1 Saprospiraceae bacterium
GTTTTTAAGGTCTTTGACTTTACCCCGTTTAAATTGTTCACTAAAATTTCGGTTGTACTTCGATTGAATTTGAAACTTTTTGTCGCCTTTTTTTGACATTACAGATTGACTTTTGAGGTCAAGCTATTTTAGGCAATGACATAGAGTACTCATAGCTCATCACTTATCGCTCATCACTTATCATCGCTCAAAAAATGCTGATCAAACGCCGCTCCTTTCTCAAGACTGCCTCTTTAGCCACTGCATCGCTGTGGGTACCGCGCTTTTTACAGGCATATTCGCGCCCCGGCGCGTTGGCGCCAAATGGCAAAATACTCGTTGTCATCCAGTTTAGTGGCGGCAACGATGGCCTAAACACGGTCATTCCGGTGCGCAACGACGTGTATTACCGCGAGCGTCCGCGACTCGGCATTAAAGCTCAGGATGCCCTGCGCCTGACTGATGAAGCGGCGCTGAATCCTGCCCTCGGCGTGTTCAAGTCCCTGTACGATGCGGGCGACCTCGCCGTGCTGCACAATGTGGGTTACCCCAACCCCGACCGGTCGCACTTCCGCAGCATGGACATTTGGCACACCGCCAGCCCGGCCAGCGCGTACTGGCCCACAGGTTGGCTGGGGCGCTACCTGGATGCACAATGTGGCGATGCTGCCTGCCAATCGCCCGTGCTGGAAATTGACGATACGCTCAGCCTCGCGCTGAAAGGTGTGCAGCGCAAGGGCCTCGCGTTGCAGGAGCCAAAGCAACTGTACGAAAGTGCCCGCAGCCCGTATTTTACCGACTATGCTGCTGCCGGCGCCGAACACCTGCACGAAGACTCGCCCGTAGGTTACCTCTACAAAACCATGGCGGAGACGCTCTCCTCGGCGGAGTATATTTTTGAAAAAAGTCGCGTCAAGCCCAGTTCGGCAACTTACCCGAATACAGGTCTGGGTAAACACCTGAAAACCGTGGCGTCTCTGATTCTCGGCGATGCCGATACGTCGGTGTACTACGTTTCGCTCGGCAGTTTCGATACGCACATCAACCAGGCCGCGCAGCAAAAACGGTTGTTCACCGAGCTCAATGATGCCCTCGCTGCTTTCTCCGCCGACCTGAAAACGCAGGGCCGCTGGAACGATGTGCTTGTGGCTACCTTTTCGGAATTTGGCCGGCGCGTGGCGCAAAATGCCAGTGGCGGCACCGACCACGGCACCGCCAACCAGATGTTTTTCCTCGGTGGAAGTTTGAAAGAAAAAGGCCTGCTCAACGCACTTCCCAACCTCACCGACCTTGACCAGGGCGACTTGAAGTTTACGGTAGATTTTCGGCAGGTGTACGCCACGTTGCTGGAACGCTGGCTCGGTACAGATTCCGAACAGATTTTAGCGCAACGGTTTGAGCCGTTGAGGTTTGTTTGAGGCTAATGCTACCTTATTGAACATACATCCGCAAGAGCATGCGATGACTGTCAAATGTGTTTTTATCGCCGTTTAGCAGAAACTTCTGTTTTTTTGAAGCGATGATGGGAAAGGCGATCATCCCTACCGTTCCGCCGACCATGCCACCCAATATGATGTTCAAGTCCCGGCCTAATTCGCCTTGTCCGCCGGTCTTATCGGATAAGGATGCCCCCAAGAGCGCGCCGGCAAGAACACTCCCTGCCGCCACACCATAGCCTACTCCAATCCACCAAAGGGGGGAACGCTGCCGCCGGAAGGCAATCATCTGGATATCCGGGTAGGGGATTTCATAAAACGCGCCCACCGTGTCCCAACCGGCGAACGGTTTTGTGGTTTCAAAAAGAAGTGTCGAGTCTGTTATTCCCCGCAACGTTCCCTTGTAGCGCCCCATCCATTGCCGGGCGCCGGTAGTACCAGCCGGCTTTGCCACATCAACCCATGTGACATAGCGTTTGACTTTTTTTTGTGGAACGGAATCCCGGATAAGCACTTCGGGAATATTGCGCGCCTCCAGCGAAAACGCGGGAAGTTCTCTAGAAACGGCACTCAAGAGCAAGAGACAAATAATACCTTTTATCTGGATCATGTTGTTTGTTTGATGTTCCTTTTATTGTGGAACACTGCCTACAAACATACTTTCCGAGCAAAATATGGGCACATGCGTGCTGTCATGCGGAGTAATGATTTTATGTTCCAGCCACGCTTTTCCGGCTGTTAAACAACCGCAGCAGATCACTCCCCCAACTTCCCCGCCGCCCGAAACCGCCGCACCAGATACTCTATCGCCAGGGCATAGCCTTCCAGTCCGAGTCCGAAAATACAGCCCTCGCATTTTGCCGACAGCCAGGAATGGTGGCGCCAGGTTTCGCGCTCAAATACATTGCTGATGTGGACCTCTACTGCAGGGGTTTGGATAGCTGCCACGGCATCGGCGAGGGCGATGGAGGTGTGGGCGTAAGCGCCGGCGTTGATCACGATGCCATCGGCATTGAAGCCGGCATCGTGGAGTTTGTCCAGAAGCGCGCCTTCGTGGTTGTTCTGGAAATACTCCAGATGGATACCGCTGAAGCGGTTTTTCAGTTCGTTGAAATAGTCTTCAAATGAGATACGGCCATAAATTTCAGGTTCGCGGCGCCCCAGCAAGTTGAGGTTTGGGCCGTTTACGATGAGGATGCGCATGGTATAGAGTATTTAAGCTCGACTTTAGCTCTGTGAACCCAAAAAATGAGAACTCCCCGGAAGTGTGTAAATTTGAGATCACTACAAATCAAATTTATGATCACGTTGCCAAAAGAGTTCTCCCGTCAAATATCGGAATTTGCTCTGTTATTCAGCAAAAAGGTCTTTGATCATGCGAAGATTTTAGTGGCCGGAGCCTTGTTAGTGGTTGGCCGCCGGACTGTATGTAGCGCCACCTTGGAAAGTCAAAACTTATTGCGCCTCAAACCTACTGCATGGTATCAAAAAAATTGGGAACCATCCGGTTCTACTTCCGGTAGTGTCAGCCAAAAATTATTCATTCCCTCCCCTTGTATCAGAGCCACTTCCTGGGCATTAAGTAGTTCCAGCAGGGCCAGAAAGGTCACAATGGCATGGATACGGTTTTCAAGGGCGAGAAAGATTTCCTCGAAAGAAGTTTTGATACCCCGCTGCAGTTTGCCTTGCAGGTACTCCCGTTGTGCCTGGATGGTATAATTGAAATTATAGACGGTATGTACCCGTTTCGCCTTTTGGTCTTCATCAAAACGGGCCAGCAGCCGTTCAAAAACGCGCAGCAACCGGTACAGGGAAACGCTCTCCATTTCGGCATCCGCCAGGGCGGTCTCGGCCAGTTTGCGCAATTCCGCCGTAGCAAAGCCTCGGGGCGACATGAACGCCCGAACCTCTTCGAGCCGGCGCAGGTCTTCGAGCACACTTTTGTAGCGTTTGTATTCCAGGAGGCGTTCCACGAGTTCGTGGCGGGGGTCTATTTCATTGCCCTCGTCGTCCATCTGTTTGCGTGGCAGCAGGAGTTTGGCCTTGATGCGCATCAGTGTAGCCGCCACGACGATGAATTCGGAGGCCACGTCAATGTTCATGGCTTCGAGGTGGTGCAGGTAGTCCAAAAAATCATCCGTGACCTTGGCAATCGGGATGTTGTAAATATCCAATTCATCCCGCTCAATGAAGAACAGAAGGAGGTCGAACGGCCCCTCGAAGACCGGAAGTTTGATGGTGAAAGTTTCGGCCATTGCTCGGATGCCGTTAATTGAAGTTGATGTAATCGCTTGGATTTACGGCGCGTCCTTTGTACCAAAGCTCAAAGTGCAGGTGCGGGCCGGAGGTGTTTTCGCCGGAATTTCCAATAATGGCGATCGCTTCTCCAGCTTTGACAGCACTGCCGGTTTTTTTGAACAACACGGAGTTGTGTTTGTACATGGTCACCACATTGTTCGGGTGTTGAATGGCAATGCTGTATCCGGTCTCGACGGTGTATCCGGAAGAGATCACTACCCCGTCGGCAGCAGCCTTTACGGCGGTGTTTTTGGGCGCAGCCACGTCCACCCCAAAATGGCTTTTAGACAGATCAAAGGGAGACATAACTTCGCCCGATACTGCCGGCATAAAAAACACTTGCTCCAGCGGCTGCTCGCGGGTAAGCACCGGATTCAGTCCGGCAGAAGAAAATCCTTCCGCCCCCGAGAATGTGCCTTTTTCCACTGCGCTGCGCAGTTCCTCGTCCTCGCTGATGCGTTTTACGCTTTTATTGGATGCTGTTTTGGTGGTTGTGTCGGGTGTTGCAGACAAGCTTTTTTTCTTGACTGCTTCCTGTGTGAAATCTTCGATGTCGCCCACCAAAATTTTTCGAAAATTTGCGTTGTAGGCCCGATGGGCCTGAATTTCGTCTTCCAGATTGGCCACCTTTGCGGTCAATTCCGCGATCTCATCGTCGCGCTGAAAATCACCGTAACCAGGGATGTAGCGTTTCAGCGGGGTGTAAACGATCAGGAGCGTCATAACAATGGCCGTGCCCACCACCAGCGAACTCAGAAAAACATACACACTGAGCGGCGACAGTTTCAGGGAGGTAACCTCTTCAAACGTCTCGTCGTTCATAATTACCAGACGGTACTGGTCGCGCATTTTCTCCAGCAGGCTACGGCTGTCGTCCTCACCACGGCGGAAGAGTTGCGCGGCTTTTTTTACCAAACCAAGATATTTTTGCATCCTCATGATGTTTTACCCCAAATTCCGGGAGTTTGTCAGAAAATTGGTACTGACTTTGCTCCGAAGAACGTCGCAAAGTTCGGTCAAAATGCATTCCCCGAAGCGGAAATATCCAAAGATCCCGCACAGGTTGCACAAAACCTCATCCGTCAAGGCAACCTTTTGCCTTTGAACAGCACCATCCGATACCACTTTCATTAGCCTTTGCTGCTTTCTGCGCATTATATACAACATGAAAAACATCCGCATTGTACTGTCTGGCCTGCTGACCGTGCTGCTCGTAGCAGGCTGCGTGACCACCAAAAAGAAAAATGCCGAAGTCGGCTGGTTTAAAAAAGGGTACCACAACCTCACCTCCAAGTACAATTACTGGTTTAATGCCAATGAACTGCTCTATCTGACCACCCTTGGATTGGAGAAACAACACGTTGACAACTACAGCCAAATACTTGAATTGTACCCTGCAAGTGCTGTAAATCCACAATCCGCGCTTGGCGATCTGGATAATGTGATCAAAAAGTCCTCCATGGCTATCTCGCTGCACCGTGTCAGCGATTTCACGGACGACTGCTATACCATGATCGGTCAGGCGCAGTTCCTCCGACGCGACTACGAGACGGCAGAGTCCACGTTCCAGTTTATTCGGGAAGAACAAAACCCCAACTCCAAGTCAAAGAGCAAAATCAAGAGCAGCAAAAAGAAAAAAGAAACCGTCAAAAAAAAGAAGAAGAAAAAACCCTCGCGCCGCAAGAAAAAGGCTGCTGCCCGGAAAAAGAAAAAAGAAAAAAGCAAGGCAGCCAAGGCTAAAGCTGAAGGCAAATCGGATAGTGCCCCGAAAGCCAAAACACCAAAAGCAGAAGAACCGGTCATCCAGCGCGACGACCCCTACGACAAGTCTCTGCAACGCACAGCCGCCTACCCCCTGGCGATGGTCTGGTACGGCCGCACGCTGATCGAACGGCAGAAATACGATGAAGCCGATTTCTTGCTGCGCGATTTGGAGCAAGATCCCTTCTTCCCGTCCGAATTGCGCAAGGACTTGTACATGGCCCAAGCCTATCTCTGGATGAAACAGAAACGGTACGAGGGCGCCGTCGGCCCTTTGGAACAGGCCGTCAAGTACGCCACCAAAAAAAAGGAGCGCGCCCGCCTGGCGTATATCCTGTCGCAGCTGTACGAACGCGCCGGTCAGCACGAACGCGCGTATGCTGCTCTGGAAACATCCCTGAACAGCAACCCGGTGTACGAAATGGAATTCAATGCACGTCTGCGACAAGTTCAGGCAGCATATTCACATGGAAAAATTACAAGCGCAGAAGCCAACAAATCACTGGAACGCCTGGCCAAAGATGCCAAGAATAACGAGTACCGGGACCAGATCTACTTCACTATGGCCAACATCGCCCTCAAAGACGGTTCCCGGCCTGATGCCATCGCCCTGCTGCAAAAGTCGCTGGGATACAGCACCGGCAACAACAACCTGCGCAGTGAGGCATACCTCATGCTGGCCGATTTATACTTCGAGACCGAAGACTTTGTTTTTGCAAAAAAATACTACGACAGCACACTCACCGTGCTTCCCGCCACCGATGAGCGCTTCCCGCGCGCACGCCGGTATGCCGACAACCTGACTGAAATTGCGCGTTTGATCACGACAATCGCAACCAACGACAGCATTGTACGGATATACTACATGCCCGCAGAGGAGCGGGCAGCGTTGGCTAAAAAAATCCTGAAACAACGCGAAGAAGAAGCGGACCGGATGGCATCATCCAAAACGCCTGAAGACCCAACCAAAACCCAGTCCATTCCCGTGCCGCTGGCCGGCCAGCGCTCGTCCTTTTATTTTTACAACGACGCGTTCCTGAAAAAGGGCAAAAAGGACTTCACTAAAGCTTGGGGTAACCGAAAACTGGAAGACAACTGGAGACGAAGCAGCCGTCCGCAAAGCGGCGCGCCCGGCGATGTAACCGCCAATGACGGACAGGATTCCAGTGCCACCAATGAAAAGGACCTTTCAGACGTCTTCCAGGGCATTCCGCGAAGTGAAGAAGAACTGTCTGTATTGCACGCTTCGACCTACGAGGCCATGTACCACCTCGGCGTACTTTTCCGCGAGAAACTCGAAAACAACCAGCGTTGTGCCGGAACCCTGGAGGACATGCAGGCCCGTTATCCGGACACGGCTAAATATGAAATTGAGACCTGGTATTACTGCTACTTAGCCTTCACAGACCTGAAAAATACGCCCAAAGCCAAATACTACTTTGATAAATTGGTGGACAAGTATCCGACCAGTTCTTTTGCCCGTGTGCTCACTGATCCCAATTTCCTGAATTCGAGCAAAGAACGCGAACGCGAACTCAACCAGTTTTACGAGCAGACGTACACCTACTTTACCAAGGGCGATTACAAAACTGCGTTTGAACGCTGTACCGAAGCACCCACCAAGTACGGTACCACAAACCCGCTCATAGCCAAGTTTGCCCTGCTCAGTGCACTCTGCACCGGCAACCTGCAGGGGGCGCCAGCCTACTGCCAGGCACTCAAAGAGGTCATTTCCCGATTCCCGGAAAGCGCCGAGGCTACAAGAGCCAAGGAAATTGCCCGATTGCTCTCCTGCGAAGGCTTCGAGGTTGCCGATACCAAAAATGCTCCCGGAGCCGCACCAGCAACCCCTATTGACGAAGGATTCACGCTCGACGACGACAAACTGCACTACTTCCTCGTGGCCATTAGCGGCGACGTGCGGCTGGATGATATCAAAATCTCCGTGTCGGATTACAACCGCGAGTTCCACAAACTGGAACAACTGCGCATCTCCAACATCTTCCTCGGCACCGACACGAACACGCCGATCCTCGTGATCCGCAAGTTCGACAACAAGTCACAAGCTATGCGCTACTACGAGGAGGTGAGTAGTGTCAAGGAATTCCTCGGCGAAACGGCCAAAAAAACCTATAGCAAAGAGTTCTTTGCCATTACCCAGGAAAACTATCGCCGCATTTTGAAAAACAAGACCCTGGAAGGGTACCGGGAGTTTTTTGGAACGAACTACTTGAAAAAATAGGGTTCATCCAAAAAGCAAAGGGCGAGGAGCGAGTAGGCAAGGGGGCAATGTGTTGCCCCCTGCCTACTCGCTCCTCGCTTTTTTACATTTTGCCTTTCTTCAGTTCCTCGTCCAGCAGCACGGCCTCGTGCAGGAGTTCGAGCAAAGGCTCCTCCCGGATATCCTTTTGTGTGGTATGGTAATTTCATTTCCGGGCGATTTTAAGCCCTTGCCTATCTTCGCCAACAGAAACGAGCGGATCAAACCACGTACGCCTATGAAATGGTTGGTGAATGCCACCGTGAAACAGTATCTGCGCTTGCGAATGCGGCGCATTGAGCGGTATATGCGCCATCCGGAGGTCGTCCAGGAGCGGTGGTTCCGCAAGTTGGTGGAGACCGCCCGACACACGGAATTTGGTCGGCGGTACCGCTTCTCCGATATCCGCACGGTAGAGGATTTTCGCCGACAAGTACCCGTTCACGACTACGACCGCCTGAAAGAAGACATTGCCCGCATGATGCGCGGCGAACGCGACATCCTTTGGCCCGGAGAAGTGAACTGGTACAGCAAAAGCAGCGGCACTACCAGTGAAAAAAGCAAGTTCATCCCAGTCCCGCGCGTCAATCTGGTGTACGGCCACATATCCGGGACGTGGGATTCGCTCGCCCTGCTGTACCACAACCGCCCGGATATGGAAATTTTCCGGCGCCGAAATCTGGTAATGCCTGGCAGTTTTGCGCCCCTGCCGGAGTACCCGAAAACCCGGATAGGTGATGTGAGTTCCATACTCACCTACCACATGCCCGCCATTGGCCGGATGTTTTATACCCCCGATTTTGAGACGGCACTAATGCCCGATTTTGAAAAAAAAATTGAACGTATCGCCGATTTGGTGAGCCGCACCGAGGATGTAGTGATGTTCGGAGGCGTGCCGACCTGGCTTTTAGTACTGTTTCGCCGAATCCTGGAAATAACGGGAAAACAGAATATGCTGGAAGTATGGCCACACCTCCAGGCCTATATGCACGGCGGTGTGGGCTTCGATCCTTACCGCCAAACCTTCCGCGAACTGATTCCCAGCGACGATTTTGTGTATCAGGAAATTTACAACGCCTCCGAGGGCTACTTCGGCGCACAATGCGACCTGGGTCAAAATGATATGCTGTTGCTGGCAGACAATGGTGTTTTTTACGAGTTCATCCCGATGGAAGAATGGGAGCAGGAGCACCCTCGCACGGTTCTCCTGAACGATGTGGAAGTAGGGAAAGACTACGCAGTACTTATTTCATCCAACAACGGCTTGTGGCGCTATATGCCCGGCGATACGCTGGTATTTACCCGAAAATACCCGTTTTGTTTTCAAATCTCGGGTCGAACCAAGCAGTTCATCAATGCTTTTGGCGAGGAGGTTATGGTAAGCGATACCGACAAAGCTTTAGCCGAAACGTGCCGCCAGTTGGATGTGCTGGTGTCCGAGTACACGGCAGCGCCGGTGTATTTCGCTAAGGGCCGCAACCGGGGCGGCCACGAGTGGGTGGTCGAGTTCGAAAAAGCACCCGCCGACCTGAATTATTTTAACCAGATGCTCGACGAGGCACTCCAGCGCATCAATTCCGACTACGAAGCCAAACGTTTTCGGGGTATGGCCCTCGAATGTTTGCGCCTGCATCCGGTGCCGCCCGGCACTTTTCACCGCTGGATGAAAGCGCGCGGAAAATTTGGCAGCCAAAACAAGGTGCCGCGCCTGGCCAATCACCGGCAATACGTGGAAGAAGTGCTGCGCTACGCGCAAGAAGGATGATCGCAATAGAACACCGTTAAAAAAAACACATGATTTTTCAATTTACATCGCATGTCCGGCGCACCAAGGCCGCCCATTTTTCCGCCCTGTCCTTGTGGCAACCAGTTGCGATTTTGCTCCTCGCCGCTCGTCTTTCTGCTTTGCGTCTCCTGCATTTTTCGCTCTTGCCTTTTGCTCTTTGCTGTTTTGCCTTCTCCCCGGTGGTGCTTGTTGCGCAGCAAACGGCCACCGTATTTGGCCGAATCACGGATGCTTCCAGCGAACAACCGGTGGAGCTGGTCACCATATTTGTGAAAGGCGGCAGCAGCTCCGTCGCGACCGACGAAGCCGGCAACTACGCCATTCAGGTGCCGGCCGGCCAGCGCCTCACCCTTGGTTTCCGACGCGTGGCCTACAAGGAAGCCAGCGCGGACGTACTGGCATTGCAACCCGGCGCCCGCTTTGCCCTGGATATCCTGCTGGCGCCCGTGCAGTCCAACCTCGAAGTCATCATCCGCGATCGGCGCCTGGACGATGCGGGTATGGTGCGCGAGCGCAAAATCGAGGAACTTAAACTCCTGCCCAGCACCACCGGCAACCTCGAAAGTGTACTGCCGCACATTGCCCTCGGCGTGAACACGGGCGCGGGTGGCGAACTGACCTCCCAGTACCAGGTGCGCGGCGGCAACTACGACGAGAACCTCGTGTATGTCAATGATTTCGAAATTTACCGCCCGCAACTCGTGCGCGCAGGCCAGCAGGAGGGCCTCACATTTCCGAATATTGACCTCGTGCGCGACTTGTCTTTTTCCTCCGGAGGGTTTCAGGCCAAGTACGGCGACAAAATGTCGTCCGTGCTGGACATCAAGTACAAACGCCCCGATAGTTTGCGCGCCAGCGCCAGCGCCAGCTTGCTCGGCGCTTCGGCGCACATCGAAGGCAGCGTGAAAAACCGGAAAGACCCGTACCGGACGTTTCGCTACCTCGCCGGCGCCCGATACAAAACCACCCGCACCCTGCTCGGCAGCCTGGATGTGCAAGGCGAATACGTACCCGATTTTTATGATTTTCAAACCTACCTGACCTACGACCTGAACCGAAACTGGCAACTCGGCGGCATCGCAAACTACAACCGATCGGTGTACCGCTTTGTGCCCGAGAGCCTCGTGCGCGCTTTTGGACTCGTTGACTTTGCGCTGCAACTGCGCTCGGTATTCGAGGGACAGGAGGTGGACGATTTCACGCAGGCCATGGGCGGGGTGTCGCTCACCTACCTGCCCGACCGGCCAAGCAATCCGCTGTACCACAAATTTTTGTTCTCCACCTGGCGCAGCCAGGAAAATGAGCGTTTCGACATCCTGAGCTATTACCTGCTCGGCCAGATCGAAGACAACCTGGGCTCCGACGAGTTCGGCGAAATTGTGAACATACTCGGTACCGGCACCCAGCATACCTGGATTCGGAATTTCCTCACCCTCGACGTGCGCAACGCCGAATACCGCGGCGGCATCGAATTGCAAAACGACCGGCCCGAGCAGAGCCTCACCCGGAGCCACTTTTTGCAGTGGTCGGTGAAATGGCAAAACGAAGAGATTTTTGACAAAATAAACGAATGGGAACGCCTCGACTCGGCGCTGTACTCCCTGCCGTTCGATACCACACAATTGCTCGTGCGCCGGGTACTGAAAACACAAAACAGCCTGAACAGCCACCGGCTCATGGCGTTTTTTCAGGATACCTGGACGTGGCGGCAAGACGGTGTGCGGGAGATACAGATCACCGCCGGCGTGCGCGCGCAATACTGGGACCTGACGGGCGACGCGTTTGTGACGCCGCGCGTACAGATGCTGTACAAGCCGCTGAATACCAACAAAGACTTATCCTATCGGCTGGCTGGCGGGCTGTACTACCAGCCGCCGTTTTACCGGGAGCTGCGCCGCCTGAACGGGGTAGTGAACCCCAATGCCCAAGCCCAAAAATCGGCGCATGCAGTGGGTGGGTTCACCTATGATTTCCTGTGGGGCCGGCGTCGGCCCGTGAAAATGCGCCTCATTGCCGAGGCGTATTACAAACAAATGTGGGACCTCATTTCCTACGACCTCGATAACGTCCGTGTTCGCTATGCGGGGGAAAACAATTCGCGCGGCTATGCCACGGGGCTTGACTTGCGTCTGAACGGGGAGTTTGTCCCCGGCGCCGAGAGTTGGGTCAACCTCTCCTTTCTGCGCACCCGCGAGGCCATTGACGGCGTACAGCACCAAATTCGAAACCTCGGCGACCGGGAAGGTCGGCCCGTAGCCGATGTGCCGCGCCCCACTGATCGCTTCCTGACGTTCTCCACATTTTTTCAGGACTACCTGCGCAACAACAAAAACATCCGTATGCACCTGAATTTCACCGTAGGTAGCGGCCTGCCCTTCGGTATTGTGGACAACAACATCGTGTATCGGAATCCCTACCGCTTCAAACCGTACCACCGTGTGGATATCGGTTTCGGCTTCCAACTCTGGAAACAAGAGTGGCGCAACCACCGCCCCCGGCATTTCCTGCGTTTTACGCGCAATACCTGGGCCAGCCTCGAAGTGTTCAACCTGATGAAAGTCGCCAACGAAGCATCCAATACCTGGATCAAGGCGATCACCAACGTGCATTACGCCATACCAAACTACCTGACGGGTCGGCGCTTGAATATCCGGGTTCGGATGGATTTTTAAAGAATATGTCTTTTCACCGCGAAGGCGGGTAAAAAAAATTCCGCCGCGCCAGGTGCTTGCTCCTGACGCGGCGGAAAAACTATTCGTTGCGGACCGTTACTTCGCCGCGTCTTTGGGCTTTTCGCCGACCGATTCTGCCTCATCTTTCTTTTTTCCCAGGTAATCGGGCAATTCCATACCGGCCATATTGAACAGGTCGCTGAGCGGCGGCACCGAACGGTACATGCCGGAGATGAACTTGGACGTGGAATTTCCGTCGCCGTTGGACGCGCCATTGCCGCCTTCCCACACCGTCACCTTGTCAATCTTGATGCCTTTGATGGCCTCCACCTGGGTTTTTACCAGTTCGGGCAATTTGTCGGCGATGAGGAGCAGTACAGCCTCGCGGGTATTGCCGCCGGCGGAGTCCACGATTTTCTGGAAGCCTTCGGCCTGCTTGCTGAGTACTTCGTACAAACCACGGGCTTCGGCTTCCTGTTTCAGGAAAATAGCATCGGCTTCACCTTTGGCTATCCGGCGGATTTGCTCGGCCTGTGCTTCGGCAGCGATTTCAGCCTTGCGCTTTTCGATTTCGGCGCGAATCACCTCGTCGGCTTCGCGGCTGGCTTTTTCCCGGGCAGCACGCGCTTTTTCGGCGGCTTCTTCGGCTTTGTACGACTCTTCCAGCGCCTTGGCCGATTGCACTTTCTCGGCGGTCATAGCCATACGGAGGGATTCGGCTTCGGCTTCGCGGCGGGCAGCCTCGGATTTGGCCACTTGAATTCTCGACAGGTTTTCACCTTCCATAGCACGGGCATTGGCCTCGGCTACGCGGATACGTTGCAACTGCTGGGCTTCGGCTTCGCCGGATGCCGCAATAGCCTCGGCATTGGCGACTTTGGCCCGTTGCATCTGTGCAGCTTCGGCTTCGCCAATATTGGACAAGGCCTGGGTTTCGGATACCTTGATGCGCATTTCGCGTTGGGCCTCGGCCTCGCCAATAGAACCGTCGCGCTGCTTTTGGGCTACCGATACGCGCGCGTCGTTGATGGCTTTGGCTGCGGCTTCCTTACCCAAAGCCTGGATGTAGCCCGACTCGTCGTGGATGTCGGTCACGTTGACGTTGATGAGGCGCAGACCGATTTTTTTCAACTCGCTTTCCACGTGGTGCGACACATTGCTGTAAAACTTGTCGCGGTCGGCATTGATTTCCTCGATGTCCATGGTGGCAATAACGAGGCGCATTTGACCCACGATAATGTCGTGTGCAATGGTGCGTATGGAGTTCATGTCAAGTCCAAGCAGCCGTTCGGCGGCATTGGTCATGATGGAAGGTTCCGTGGAAATACCCACCGTGAAGCGCGAGGGCACGTCCACGCGAATGTTTTGTTTGCTGAGCGCATTGCGCAGGTCCACGTCAATGGAAATGGGCGTAAGGTCCAGAAAAGAGAAGTCCTGGATGACCGGCCACACAAAGGATGCGCCGCCGTGGATGCATCGGGCAGACTGGCCTGCGCCGGTTTTACCATAGATAACCAGGATTTTGTCGGAAGGGCATCGTTTGTACCGCGAGATAAAAACGGCTCCCATAATGAACAGGAAAATGACAAGAAAAGCGAACAATAACAGGATTGGTCCCATGATTCAGGTTGTTTGAATTGAATGAATATTAAGGGTTGAGGTGGTTGAAAGAGTTGAGATTGTTGAGATTGTTGAGGGGGTTGAGAAGGTTGAGGGGGATATTGCGGTCAAAGTTGTTTTTTGATTGGATCCAGAGGCGGTGTGGTGGCGGTCAGGGGCTGGAACGGTTGCACGATCAGTTCGTCGTTTTCGGTCAGGCCTACCACCAAAACGGGAGTGCCTGTGGGAATGGCTACTTCCTCCGAAACGGCATCCATTTCGCGTAAAGCGCCCTGTACCTGAAGCATGACCTTGCCGCTGCCGCTGCCCTGGGCGGGTATTTGCAGGTGCACCGCTCCGGTTTGGCCAACTGCATTTTGCATATCGAGGGTACCGGAGGACTGCAAGCGCAGCACGAGGCGCAGCAAGCGCCAAGCCAGCCAGGCCGCCAGCACACCGGCGGCGAAACCCGCCAACAACGCAACGAGCAAACCTGCGCCGAGCCGGGTGGCCACCACACCGGTATAGCCCATGAACATCCCGAAGGCGAGCAGGCTGCGCACACTCAGAATGGTAAAACCCGTGTCGGCATCGTCGGGGTGGAAACCGCCGTCGCCATCCAGGTCGTGCCCTCCGGCAAACTGGACGATCAGGTACAATACAAAGAAGACATTGGAAACCAGTGCAATACCCCAGAACCACTGCTCGCCTGTGGGCAGTGCCTGCCACCAGGTCAAGATATCAAGTGCCATGCGTTAAAAATTTTAACAAAACTATCGGTGAATGGGCGTCCTGTGCGAATTTGACCGACGGCCCCGGATTGAATCTCGGCCAGATATGATTTTTGGGCGACAGAGCGGGGATGAAGGTAGATACTCCCGGCAAAACCGCCGGCAGGCAGGGAATGATCTCGTTGTGTTTTTTAGCAGCTACTGAAAACCTGCGCGGTTAATATGTGGGCAAAAATTACACACCACAGTACCTTGCAGCACCAACAGAACCCGTTGAGTCAATCAAAAAAAAGCGTTATCGCCATGTCCAAACACCTGGAAATCGCACCGGACAAACATCCCGGACAAACATTGAACAAGGACCAAAAGCAGTTCAACACGTTGGTCAAAAAGATAAAAGCCGTGCGGGAAGACATCGAAGCGGTGCGCGAACTTGACCTCACGCTGCGCCGCCTCGGCGAAGAACGGGTGCGACCCGCCGAGGAGCAATCCGTCCAAGCTGCACGAACGTGGGTACTGGCCCTGCACGAAAGCCCGTTCAAATCGAGGCTGTCCAAAAAAATGGCGCAAAAATTTTCGGAGATTATGGTCGAGGAAATCCAGTCCATACTGAACACGACCGCCGGCGAAGGGGATACCACTTTGCAGGAAATATTTGCGCAGTACGAGGGCAGCGGACGCACGTACGAAGAAATCCAGGAGGATAAGGAACAACTGATGAAATCCATGGCTGCAGAGGAGTTGAATAATCTGTACGGGATGAGCCTTAATGTGGAGGACCTGAGCGACCCGGCAATCCTGCAGAAAATGATGGCCGACAAGCAGGCAGAATATGAAGCCGCCGAGCGTGCGCGCGCCGAACGGCAAGCCCGCCGGAAAAAATCGGAGGCAACATTGGCGGCCGAGGAAAAACGCCGTGCTGCCGAAGCTACCGTCAAGAAAACGGCCAAAAAAATCTACATGGATCTGGTGCGGCATTTCCACCCCGACAAAGAGCAGGACGAACAACTCCGCGCCGAAAAAACCGAGGTGATGAAACAAATCACCACTGCCTACGAAGCCGACGACCACCTGCAGCTGCTCGAACTGCAACTATCCTTGCTGACCGGCCGCGATAACGCCGTGCTCAACTTCGACAAAGCCCAACTCCGGTATTTCAACCAGACCCTGCAACGCCAACTGTTCGAGTTGCAGCAGGAGTACTATTTCGCTTCCCCGGAGGGCAACGGCAACCCGTACGCCATGCTGTTCGCGCACGACCGCGCCCGTATGCTGGACAATATCGAACGCTTTGTCCGGCACCTGAACCAGGCGACAAAAGGGATGCGCAGCAACGCCCGGATCATACAAACAGAAGCTGTTTTTAAGGCCTTTGTGCGGGATTACGAGTTGCCGGAAGATTGGTTCGAGGATATGGAGTTCGGACTATGATTTCCACGGCAGTACAAAACCTGTACGATCTGTTGGGGAGAGCGGCTTTCAGGGTCAGGTTTGCCGCAGGTACTCAGCTGCATCCCTGTTTGGTGCTTGTTTGCGTGCAACACAAAACGTGCTTACGCCAAACGGAAACCGGATTATTTCCATTATGCTATTTTCAATACACAGCAAACCCCTGAGCAACGCATTGGCCAGGGCGGGTACGGCGCCCAGATCAGCAGAAGGTTTTTCCTTCTTCAAGCCTTTATTTTCCAAGGTATTGCGCAGAAACCGGTACAACATGATCGGGATAAACAACGTGGTGTTCCAATAGCCGTGCCGAAGCACCGAGAACGAAGCCTTGTTGATTTTTCCCGTCAACTCGCGGTGGGTGTAGCGGCGGAAATGGTGATTGACTTCATCGTGCGGACTCCAGAGCGACATGAACGCTGGCACAAATACGATCATAATGCCGTCGGGCCGGAGCAGTTTGTGCCAATTTTGCAAAGCAGCCTCGTCTTGCTGAATATGCTCCAGACAGTCTGAAGCGATAATGACATCGAAGGCGCCGGCGGGGAGGTCCACCGACGTGGCATCCATCACAAACGTATTGGTCAATCCTTTGGCTTGGCAGGCCTCAATGCCTTCCGGGCTGATGTCAATACCTAAAACCTGATTCGGATCGGCACCCTTTTCGATGAGGCTTTCCAGCAGTTTTCCAGATGAACACCCAATGTCGAGGTAGGTCTTTTGGGGACAAATATCAATCATGCTTAAAATTTTCTGACGCCTGGAAACGAACCACCAATGCTTCTCTTCTAATGCGTGATAGTGTTTTTCGTACTGTTTGTCCATAGATGTTATACATTTTAATCGTAAAGTATCGGCCTCGTTGGCGATGCAAAAGGCACAGCCAAGATGCTGGGCTGTGCAGAAGTCCTGCAAGTCCGCAAATACATTGATTTAAATTTAATATGTAAATAAATGCCTGAAAATAAACGACTTATGCTTCGTTTTTTGAAAAATTTCCGACAAAATTTGTTTGCGTGCGCGCCTGTCCCAAGGATGCTATGGGTTCCGATTTGCCCATAACGAGCAGGCGATCAAACAGCCGCGCGCCGGGCGTGGCTGCGGCCCGTCCGGGCAAAATCCGGGGATGATATTTGCGCGATTTCCGAGGTGTCGTAAGCGTGGCGTGTCCGCTAAATCAGAGGAGGGCATTTTGGGAGAAAGCTTGTACTTTCGTAAAAAAACACGAGCCATGAACGGACTGGCAGAGCAAAAGTTGGAATTTATTCAGGAGGTGTCGCACATCTCCGATGAGGAGACATTGGCTGCCCTGCGCGAGGCTTATCGGCAAATTACCGGGCAGCGCAAGAGCGACAAAGCCAAGCCACCCAAGGCTGTGATTCGCCAGAAGTTCGACGCGGATGCGATACGCCGTCGCAGGGGCCGCATCGGGCATGACAAGGCTAAAATCATGCGCCTCATCCAAGAGATGGATGTTCAGGAACCTATTGAAGAATTACTGGCACAATTAGGGAAATGATCTGCTTCATGTCAATTCAACGAGGGGAAATCGAAGTATCCACGAAGGGGTTAACTATCGTGAGCGTCCGTTCCACCACCAACCCATGATTCATATCCTCCGTGAACAGGTAGCGACAACCGGATTCAAGTGCTGCCGTTACGATCAGGCTGTCGTACCAGCCGAGTTGATAACGCTGCCGCAGTTCGAGCGCCCGAAAGGAGTACTCGCTGGTAAGAGGTAACATCTCTGTGAATACCATGATTTTTTCCAAAAACTCACGGACATCCGCCTCCGGTAATAAATACTTGCGCAATAGGGCGTTGGCGACTTCATTCAGTACTTGCACCGATGAAGTCAAGCGCGGATGTTCGCGCAACATGGACAGCAGGTGTTGCTTTTTTTGCTGGTCGCCCTCGCTACCGCTTTCGGTGAACAGGTAAATCCACAGATTGCTGTCCCAAAAAGATTTATCGTTCATTGAGTTGGTCCCGGGTTAAGCGTTCAACCTTAGCTACCCGCACGGCGCGTTTCTCGATAAACCGAAAGAAATCTTCCAGTTTTTCGTCCCACTCCCGTTCAGTTCCGTTGGATTTAATCTCCACTTTGAGAGACGTATTTTGCTTCAAAGCCTCCAAAAAAGGCAGCAGCCACTGGAAGTCCCGCTGATTTTCTACTTGAATGGTGACAATCATACTGGTATATTTTTTTACAAAAGTACGGGTTTCTCTTTATCAAGGTACGACGCAGCGCTCCGCCTGCTTACTTCTCCAACAATCCGGCGTGTCATTTTGGGGGAAAGCCTGTGCTTTTGTAAAAAAACAAAAAAAATGACACAGCCCATTTCGAAAGAAACGCTCAAAACAGCCCTGCTCGAACTCGCCCGAACGGACCGCGAGTTCTTTTTGGAGTTGTGGGCGGACATACTGAAGGATGCTGCACCTGCGAGCAGCCCTTCAAAAAAAGCCAGGAAAAAAGTGCGCTTCACGGTGCTTAAAACGGAGGGGCGGACGTATCAATTCAATCGCGAAGAGGCCAATGAGCGCATCGCACCCACCTTTCCCACCTACTCCACCGATGCCGGCTCGTACTGAAGCACCAATACGTCCGTGCTTTTCAGCGGCAACAAGGCTATCGTGTGGCCCTTCTTGTCCACAAACTCCACCTCAAAATCGTCTTCTCCGAATACCTCCACCACGGTGCCGACCTGGCCGGCTTGGAGGCCGAGCGCCGGGATTGCCTGCAAGAGCGCGGGTGTCCAATAGTTGAATTTTGTGTTCCATGATTTGGTGTGTTTCGCACAGGGTTGCAGTTTTACCTACTTCGAGGATGCGGAAACTGACGCCGAGCCGGTTTTGCTCAAGCAAATCACCCGGAGCTAAGTGAAGCAATTGCCATTTTAAGATGCGAATACAGCTATTCAGCCGTATCTTTGTCAACCATATTATGTCTTTGTAGATGACCGACTTAAATTATTTGACCAAGGTCAACCGCCGATTTCTGACGTTTTCCAATCTCGAACAATCCAACTTCGAGGATACGCTGTATTGGCTTTCAAAACCACCCGTCGAACGCCTCTTGGCGCTAGAAGTGCTTCGCAGTCAAATGTATAGCCATGATGCCACTCCCCCCCGACTTCAAAGACTTCTTGAAGTTATTGAATCAAAATGAAGTAGAGTATCTACTTATCGGTGGCTATGCGGTTGCCTTCCACGGCAGCGTAATAAAGCCGCCAGCGGACGCACCAAAGACCTCAATGATCTTGAACATCTGCCGTAGGGGATTCCTTGCCTACTGCGCCGATGCCGGCTCGTACTAAAGCACCAATACGTCCGTGGTTTTCAGCGGCAACAAGGCTATGGTGTGGCCCTTCTTGTCCACAAACTCCACCTCAAAATCGTCTTCGCCGAATACCTCCATCACGGTGCCGACCTGGCCGGCTTGGAGGCTTCAGATTGCCCTACATACACCACCTTGCCCGTCGCTCTTCGCAGGCCGCTCGCGGCAATCTGGGATTGAGTTCGATCAATCGCATCATTGCGGTACATGCTTCGGCCGGGGCGAGCACACCAACTTCCAGCATCTTGTCCAAAATCCAAAGTGAGCCGTGTGTCTCAATGTGTCGGCGTTCTGCCTCCCGGCGCAAAACCCGATCACCTGTAAGCAGTATGGCTTGATGGAAGCGTCGTTGACGGCGATTATTCGGTTCATTCAGATGACCAAAAGGCGTTTTTTGAGTTCGCTCACCGGAACGTTTGCCAAATCGGCGGCTTTCCCGATGGAAATGATTTCTTCGGAGAGCGCCCGGTACAACAACTGCCAAAAACGTCCGGAGGACTCTTTGCCTTGGTACCGTCCCCAACCGGTTTCCAACTTGTTTTGCCGCGCCAACACCCAAAAACGCACGGATACCGCTTTGGGCACGATACCCAGATCGGCGGCCCGGTACATAATGGCCTGTACCGATATACCGTACGAGTTTTTGATCTCGATCAGTTCGTTGAGGGTGATCCCGTGCCGTTTTTTGCCCAGTTCAGTCTGGAGGCTTTGTCGCGGAATCAGCATGGCGCCTGCGAACCGGTTGCAGATTTTCTCCTTGTCCTTGTGTACCGCATCGGTGGGGATAGGAAGCAACAGATGGCCCAGTTCGTGCAGGGGGCAGTGAAGCGTTTGCGCACCACATCGCCCATGTTACGGTTCAGAACGATCACGGGCACCACACCACCAACCCACGCGGAAAGGCCGTCAAAATCCGGATCGGCATCTATTTCCAAAACTTTGACACCGTTGTCTTCCAGCATTTCCACAATGTTCGGCAGGGGGTTGATGCCTACTTGCCAGTGTTCCAGCAAACGTTCGACGGCATCTTCCACCTCTTCGGGCGACTGTATGGAAAACCCCGCCAAGGGATTGTTGAACCCCGGCTCAATGCCCAACAGATTCTCCAATTCCAGGTAGCGCTCCAACTGATCGGCCACCTCAATTTTTATGGCATCCACGGAGCGCACGCCCATCCGCTCGCATTTGCGAAAGGCTAAATGGTCCAACGATACGCTGAAAGGACGAAAAAAATAGTCCGCTTTTTGTCCCAAGACTTCGGCTATGCGAAGCAGCAGCATACTCTCGGGCAACATCTTCCCGGTCTCGTATTTGCTGACGGCCTGCTTGGTCACCGCAAGGCGTTCCGCAAGTTCTTGCTGGGAAAAACCCGATTTTATCCGGGCAGATTTGAGCCGATGTGCAAAGATGTCGTGCATACTTTTTGGTTGTCTTTTCGGCGCAAAAATACAACAAAGTCAACCAGCATTGCAAGCCCCCTCTTATATCCCTTCAAATTGTCCTCCGGATTCCGATCCACCAGCGATGAAAACATACACGCCGGGCTTGGCACGACTGCCGTCCATCGCGGTAAAATCCGGCGCGTCATTTTGGGAGAAAGCCTGTACTTTTGTAAAAAAACACGAGCCATGAACGGACTGGCAGAGCAAATACACCGGCCTACGGACATACAACTTACCCCCGCCATCTTCTGGGATACCAAGTTCGCGGATATTGACTTGGACAAAAACGCCCCCTACGTCATTGACCGGGTGCTGCACTACGGCACTTGGGCCGACTGGAAACGTATTCTGGATTACTACGGCAAGGAAAAAATCAAAACGGTGGCCCTCAACCTCCGCTACATGGACAAGCGCGTGCTGGCCTACTGTGCCGTTTTTTTTAATATCCCAAAAGAAATGTTCCGATGCTACAATACCGAACCCTCGCTCCAGCGTCAGTGGAGCTATTGAAGCAGATCATGCTGGCCCCCTTCCTGACAGATTTTACGCTTGCAGGCGGGACAGCGCTCGCACTTCAAATTGGCCACCGGGGGAATCATACGACCTTGATCTTTTTTCCCGCTCGCCGTTCTCAACGGAAGAAATATTCCTGAAACTGAATCAGGCATACGAAGCCGAATTGGTCAGCAAAAGCGAGCACATTTTAGTTGCGTTCATCCGGGGGATCAAAGTGGACTGTGTTTTTCACCCGTACACGTTCAAGCATCCTGTCGTAGTGCAAGACGGCATTCGGCTGCTGCACATCGAAGACATCGCCGCCATGAAACTCTCGGCCATTGCCGGCCGTGGCCGGAAAAGGGACTTCTTCGACCTGTACTTTTTGCTTCGGGAGTTTCCCCTGCACCACATGCTGGACTGGTATGCCGACAAATACGGCGACTCCTCCACCTTTCACGCCGTGCGCAGCCTCAGCTACTTCGAGGACGCGGAAGCCGATGCTGATCCGGTTTTGTTCGAGCAGATCACCTGGGAGCAAGTGAAGCAAGGGATTTTGAAGGCGGTGACGGTGCTTTAGTGTTCTATGCTCTCGTCGCCGTTTGCGCAAGCGGGTATGCTTGGTTGAGAGAAAGCCTGTACTTTTGTAAAAAAACACGAGCCATGAACGGACTGGCAGAGCAAAAGTTGGAATTTATTCAGGAGGTGTCGCACATCTCCGATGAGGAGACATTGGCTGCCCTGCGCGAGGCTTATCGGTAAATTACGGGGCAGCGCAAGAGCGACAAAGCCAAGCCCCCCAAGGCTGTGATTCGCCAGAAGTTCGAAGCGGACGCGATACGCCGTCGCAGGGGCCGCACCGGGAACGATAAGGCAAAAATCATGCGCCTCATCCAAGAGATGGATGTTCAGGAGCCTATTGAAGAACTGTTGGCACAATTGGGGAAATAGAAACCGCTGGGCGTATCAGCCTGTGGCCCTTTTTGTCTACAAATTCCACCTCAAAATCGTCTTCTCCGAATACCTCCACCACGGTGCCGACCTGGCCGGCTTGGAGGCCGAGCGCCGGGATTGCCTGCAAGAGCGCGACGGTGTCTAATAGTTGAATTTTGTGTTCCATGATGTTGTGTTTTCAGCACAGGGTCGCAGCATTATCTACTTCAAGTACCCGGAATTATACGATTCAGGGTTAAAAATGTTCAGTGTTAAATTACCCATCCGGCGACGACCAAATTTCAGATAGCACCCGCTTTGCTTTTCGCAAATAAGTCATTGTATTTCCCCATTTTTTGTGAAACCGTATGACCTTTACAAAACGATAAACACCTGTAACCCCATCACGTTGGAGGAGGTGCCTAACCGTTGGCACTTTGCGTACTTTGGCTCCTTTGCTACTAAATGCCATCCGAATTTTTCGAGACCAACGAACTGGCAAATGTGGGAGTAACTCTTTAGTTTGAATACTGCGAAGGATTTTCTGTTTGCTTTTTAGCATTCGTTTTAACCTTCGGTGACATTTAGCCCAGACAGTTGGCTTGACCGTTGCCTGCTCTCCGTTAAATGTAAGCCCAAGATAGGTTAAGGCAGACGGCAAAAAAATTCCAGAAGGTTTGTCTAATCGCGAGACCCGGTTTTTGCCATCGGATTCTTGCCTGGAGAGGAAGACCTCTGATTTGTCCGTAGAAATCGTTAGGCTAACATCCTGGATTGCAGCGGCAACCATTTGCTGAACCTCAGATATCTGGTCAGGATTGCAAATGATCACAATGTCGTCGGAATAACGCCGATACGTCCCCCCTAAGCGATTTACGATCCCTGCCAACATAGTGTGATCGAATTTGAGCATGTAAAGGTTTGCGAGTGCAGCGCTAATCGGCAGCCCGTGAGGTATCCCTTTCCCCCTGTTCTTAAAAACCCGCAGGTTCCCTTGTTTGATTTCTTGACGCAACTCTGCCCCACTCTCAAAAAAGGCTTCGATACCCTTTCGGCGCAACTGGGCGAATTTTTGTTCATTAAAACCGCCATGCGATTGCCGTAAGTCTTGGAGTCGAATAAAACTGTACTTGGTCGTAGCCTTAAAAACGGCATAGTGGTTGGCCGGCAAACGCTCGAAGTTAAGCAGACTGGCCCATGCGTATTTCAGGTATTGATGGTCCAGCGACGGAAAAAACCGCTCAACATCAAAAGTTAAAACTGCGCATGGTTTTCGATTTTTGATTTCGACAATCAAGTCACGGGCAAAGTGAACATTGGTTTTTCCTTTGCCATTTGGCTCCTGGTGTTTGCTTCCTCGATAAGCAAGAATACAATCAGAAAGCCCGGGAATTGTCTTCAAATACTCCTCGTATTGCTCTGTGATAAGATGGCGATACCACGCAAAAATCTGGCTGTCAAGTTGTGTTGCATACTCAATCTCTCGAATTTTGGTGTTCGACTTTCCCGTCTCTTGATTTACATGCCCCCGGTAGGCGTGCCCATGTCGGTCAATGCATTTTTTGAATCGGCGGGTTTTCATTTCTTTTCGCAGTAGCGGGAAGAAAGCATGCTTGCGACCAATATACTCATCGTTCCGTACAAGCCGGATCACCCAACTGCGATCACCCTCGCGGATTTTGTCCGTTAGATGGATATACCCCCGAGCCTTGAACCAGTCCTTTTTCATGACGAAGAAAAATCACATCGCGGTGCAGATGGGTGTGTATCACCAGCCTACGGCTTACATGGAGCATCCTCGACCATTTGCATACTTCCCAACCGGGATTGGGCGGCGCCCAATTGCTGAGCCCCATGAACTAGTTTACAAATCAACAGATTTATCTGTTACACAGATTAACCTTAACCTGTCCATACCATTCATCATCTCATTAAAGATGCGTATATTGAAGAACAAGCCTTGCCCCGTAATGCCAAATGCTTACGGTGAATTTTGCCCAAAGCCAATCGCAAATGGTTTTTGCCGCGATGTGATGCTGCGAAGGTACCTACCTTTGAGAAAAAGAATTGCATGCTCAAAATAGGAGACATCGTAGTCACAAAATTCAAGAAATATGAAAATGCCAACAAGGCCGTTGGCGTAAAAACGCCTTTTCTTTCTCCTTGTATGGTTGTTTCAGAAATATCCAAAGGGAAAATTGAGGTTGACCCTGAAACTGGTCATTTTAAAACAGGGTCAGATGGAGTCAGGGTGAAATGCATCTGGTTCTCTCGGATCAGTGGCACTTTTGAGGAGCGCTGGTTTCTTGGTGACTGGGTAGAAAAAGTTGCAGAACAGGAGCCAGCGCCCATAAGTACACCTATCGCTTTCCCACTTGTGGTAACGCTACGATATGCAAAACTGAACAACATCAACAAGATTGTTTCATCAGTCTTCGAACCACCCGTTATGCAAGTGATTAAAGTTGAAAATGCGGATGTCAGCAAAAATAAATTTAGGTACAACGCGGAAACCCAGCAAAAAGAGGAGATACACTGGCTTCCTATACAAAAAGTAAAATGTCTGTGGTTCAATTCCCTTAGCCAAAAGTTTGAAGAAGTCGTCTTGCCATTAGAGGTATTGGTACCGCATGGCAACAATATAAGATAGCCCGACAGGTATTTTAACTAGAGTTCAGTCGTCGCGCGTTTGTCCTTAGACTGATCGAGCAAGGCGGAAGCCGAGGCTGCTGCCGCGATTGCCCGGTCCCCAGCCGGCGCGATAGGAGACGCGGCAATACCGCGCGTCATTGCCCCCGGAGCCGCCACGGGCCATGCGGTTCGAGCCTGACGCAGGCCCTGTCGGGTTCGTCTGCGCAGCCGTTGGGTAGTCCTCGTACCAATCTGAGCACCATTCCCACACGTTGCCGCTCATGTCGTGTATGCCCAGTTCGTTGGCTTTTTTGATGCCTACCGGGCGGATCGTGAATCGGCTGCCGTGCGTGTTACCCTTCTTGGCATTTTCAATGTGCCAGCCAACTTCGTCGAGGTTGTTACTGCCGCAGTACAGGTATCCCCGGCTTTTTTTGCCGCCCCGGGCGGCGTATTCCCATTCCGCCTCGGTGGGCAGACGGTATTGTTTGCCCGTCAGACCATTCAGTTCGCGAATGAACTCCTGTACATCGTCCCAGGAAACAGATTCCACCGGGCAGTCGTCGCAGTTTTTGAAATACGACGGATTTGTTCCCATCACCTGAGTCCAGAGCCTCTGCGTCACCAAGTACTTCCCGATATAAAAATCGTTGAGGGTCACGCGATGGGCAGGCTTTTCGTAATCGTCGGCCTTTTCATCCTCTTCCGCACTCCCCATCCAAAACGTCCCCCCCTCCACAAAAACCATCTCCGGCTCCCACTCAAACCGCGGCTGCAAAATCGCCACACGCGGCTTTTCCACCGGGGGTAGAGGGAGCAAAGCATCCCCGCGCAGCACAGCAAGCAACAAAGTCGCCAGATCAACCGGCGAACCGTCCAGCACGCCGTCAAAACAGCGCAGCAGGTGCCGGGAAGCGTGTACCTCCGGCAGCCCGGTGCGCCAGTCCTGCGCCCGGAGTTCGTCGGCCCGGAAGTACAGGCTTTCGCCGCCGCCCCGTCCGGCGTGCTTGGCCGGTGCGGCGGCCAGCAGACGCAGTTCGAGCAGCAGCACCAGCAAGGCAAAATCATCTATGCGTTTGTCGAAGGCGTCCACCGTGCGGGCGGGGTGCCGGTACACCGGGCTGCCGAGTTCCCGTGCAGGTTGGCCCTTCATGGCGGGCACATACATGCCGTCGTAGTCCAGCAGCACGGGCTTGCCGTCGGGGCGCACCACGATATTGTCGGGCTTCAGGTCGCCGTGGGCGAAGGGCTGGGAAAGCAGCCAGAAGGCAAACCAGTTGAATTCCACGATCAGTTTTTCCAGCGCCGCGCGGTCGTCGCGGGCGCAGCAGGTGCGCACGTACTCGCCGAGGGTGACGCCTTCGGCCCAGTCCATGGCCAGCACGGGGAAGTCGCGCTCCCCGGCCGCCCTGCTGTTCACCCACAGTTCCTCGTCGTGGTACTCGTACCGCACTAAGTAGTCGCCGGGGTAGTCCTTCAGGCATTCGGTGATGAGGCGGTAACTCCCGGCGCGGTTTTCCTGGTGGCGGGTAAAGCATTTCAGCGCCAGCAAGCGCCCGGTGGTACGGTGCCGCACCTTGAACACAACGGCGAAATTGCCGGAACTGAACCACAGGTCGCCGTCGTCGCGCAAAACCGGCTCGTAGTCATGCAGCGTTTTCAGGCTGTGCGCCGCGATTCGGAGCGCGTCTTTGTATTCTTCGATGGACGGAAAAATCATGGCACCGGGTCGGGTTTGGTGTTAAAAATCTCGGAAACATCCGCCCCGGCGGGCAGGGCTGCGGCGAGAGCATAATCGTCGGGCAGCAGCCACCCGGCCGCACAGCGTTCGTACAGGTGGCTGCGGAACAGCGCCGGGTCTTGCGCCGCTTCCAAAAGCGGGAGTAGCACCTCGGCGTACCAGTTTTTTCGGGCAAAACCCGCGTCGGTCAGTTTTTCGAGGTAGGCTGCCAAGCGGTGCGGCTGTTGGCGCAAGCGGGCCAGTGCCGCCTGGCTTTCCGCATCGTCGTGTTGCAGGGCAAAGGCGCCGAGCAGGTATTGCGCCAGCGCATCGCTGCATACCAGCAGCACAGCCTCCGGGTGGGCGGGCAGCGTGCGGATGCACAGTCCTTCGGGACGGGGTTCGGTTTTCCAGTTCAGCAGAACCGGCGACCCGGCAAAGACCGCGAGATCGGGATGTGTGCTGCTCAGGGTGTGGTGCTGCGGGTCGTAGCACAGCGCCACGCTGTCGCCAAATGCCAGCGCCGCGGCCGGCTCCTCGGGATTTTCCGGCAACCATATTGCCGCCAGCGCCGCCGCGGAACCTTCCTCCATAAACTTGGCGAGCACTTCCGGCGAGGCGGGCTGCTCGCGGTAGCGGTCGAAAAACGGGTTCCAGATACCGGCCAACCAGGTGTCCAGCCCCTCGAAGGTGGTGATCGGCTGCTCGGGCAGGCACGCCACGAGGTAACGCGCCCACTCGCCCGCATAAATGCCCGTTCCGCCCGCGCCGTCGGCCACGGCTAACAGCCTGCCGGCGCAACGCGCGGCATCTTCGTTGGCGGTTTCGCCGGGCTTGGCCGTGCTTTGGGCAAGCAGGTTATGGTTGCGAACGGGCGGCATCGTGGGTGTGGGCTAAGGCGGTGTTGGTTCCGATTTGCAGCATACTGATCAGGGCTTTGGCGTCGGCATTGAACGCCATACCGGTGAAGTAGCCGCTGTTGTCTACGCGCACCAACCGGGCGATGTCGGCGTGGTACACCTGCGGCATTTCGCTGGACATATCGTACAGGAGCCGGGCGAGCGGGTCATTGGGCAGGTCATCGGGGGCGGTGGGAAACAGCACCGGGTCGCCCGTCGCCGAAGACAGGTGGATATTGAGCAGCAGTACGTGCCCGTCGGTGGTGTGCAGGTCTTTGATGCGCCGGGCGGCGGCGAGCAGTTCGGGCGCCTTGCCGTCGGTAGCGGCGCCGTCGGTGATGTTCAGCACGAGCGGCGGGAAATGGTCGCCCGTGCGGTGGTCAACCAACCACGCTTCGAGCAGGTCTGCGGCTGTTTCGAGGGCGTTTTTCATCGGGGTCAGGGCATCGGCTTTCGGGGTGATCCATTGTTTCAGGTGTTTGGTGCGCTCCATCGGTACACCCCGCACCATGTCCTGCACGACGACGGTTTCCACACTCAGGTAGTTGGCGGCCAGTTCGGACGGCGACACGAATTCGCGGTCCTGCAACGCGCCCTCCCAGGCAAAATCGGCGGTGTCGTCTTGCCCGTACCCGATGACGGCGATGTCAAAATAATCGCGCACGCCGTCGCTCTTTTGGCAGCGGTTGATGATCTCCTGCAAAATTTCGTTCACGATGCGGGCCACGGCTCCGGCCTTGCTGACCGGTTTGCCGAGGTAGGTTACCTCCTGCTTCATCGAGCCGGATTGGTCTATCAGAAAAACAAACGCCGAGGGTGATGACCGGGTCACCTGTGCCGTGTACGGCTTGCTTTTCACCGGCGTTTGCAGCACCTGGCGCAGCGTTTCGTGAAACCCGCCGGCGGGCACGGGGCTTTGGTCAGGGGACTTGATAATCTCGTTCATGGGTACAATTGGTTTATTTCGTTTTCGAGCATTTGAATGTTGCGCTCCAATTGCTCCCGCAGCACGGCGGCGTAGGATTCGGCATCCGGATTGGCTTGCTGCGTGCGGTAGGCTTCGGATTGCTGCAAATCGGCAATGGCCTGCGCGAGTTCGGCGCGGCGTTTTTTCAGTTTGTCCAGAATCGCCTGGAGCTGTTCGATGTCGGTGAGGGCTGCCCAATCGGCGCGGAAGGCCGTACCGTTTTTGAGGTTGATCCAGATTTCTCGCACTTTTTCCACGTCTTTTTGGCGGTATGCCTCGGTGAGGGCGGCCATCAGCGCATTGGCCTCGGCTTCTTTTTGTGGGTCGCTGCCGTAGCGGTCGGGGTGGGCCAGGAGCACGGCTTCGCGGTACATTTGTTTCAGGTCGGTGGCGGTCGGCGCATCCAGCACGACTTCCGGCCGGGCAGCATCTTCCTGTATTTTTTCCCGAAACTGGCGGAATTCGGCCTCGCGCTGTTCGTACTGCTCCCGGTCCTGGCGTTTGCCGGTAAGCTGTGCTTTGCGTTCAGCCAATTGCCTTTGCAGGTCGAGGTGTCGGGCCAGCAGGTCGCCCAACAAATCCCGCAGCCGCCGCTCGAAGCTGAGCAGACCGGCTTCCATGCTGTTTTTTTCGGCTTCCAGTTGGGCCGTTTCCAGTTCGAGGAACAGGATTTCCACGCGCAGGTCGGCGGCGAGCAACGAGCCGCCGGGCAGGGTTTCGCCCGCGAAGGGCGGAGGTGCAGGCTCCGGTTCCGGCCCTGCGGGAGCGGGAGCGTACGGCCGGGTGCAGGCTTGTTTCACCCGCTCGAACTCGGCGCGGAAGTCGGCTGCCAGTTGCGCACCGACGGGGATTTCCAGCAGACTTTCCTCGTTTTTGGCTGCCTTGCGTGTCCAGTTGTACGACCCAATCAGGAGCGTGCTTTGATCCACCACGCAGAATTTGTGGTGCATGAGGCCGAGGTGTTCGGGGTAGCACCACACGGCTATGCCGGTGGTTTCCAGCACAGCGTAGTCCAGCCCCGACTGGCGGTTGATGTCGTCGTCCATCAAAGCCACTTCAACGTGCACACCGCGCTGTTGCGCCGCAAGGAGTTCGGCGAACAGGGCATCGTCGGTGAACCACGCCACGGCCACGAAAACCTCGTTCTGAGCCTGTCGGATTGCCCGACGGAGAATCTGGCGGATATTGGTGAAATGCGTTGCGGGAGTGGCGTTATCGGGCATGGCAAAAGGGTAAATTGCAAAACGGTGCAATTTAGGTGCCAAGGCGGGGATTGGCCAAGGTAATCTCGAATTTACAAGATGAATGCGGCGGCTTCGCCTCTCAAAACATCCCCATCTCCCGCTCCAAAAACACCTCCAGCGGGCAGATGCGCAGCCCGTCGCTGCGGTCGTAGCGCTCGCCGCCGGGCGTGATGACGTACGCGGCGTCGTTTATGGGTTGGTGGAAGTCTATGGAAATGGCCTCATCCAAGTGGTGTATTGGTCAGACGACCTTCGGTCGTGCAGACCAATATGTCGCACGGCGGTCTGCACGACCGAAGGTCGTCTGACCGCTCACGCACCCACTCTGTATAGCCGATACTCGGCAGTCTGGCGGCCAAACCCGAAAGCGCCGCCCGGTGCTACGGGCGAGCGCACGCTATGCGCGAGATGAGAGGCGGTAGGCTTGAGTGTAAACTCCTCTCACCCCCGTCCCATCTCCCGCTCCAAAAACACCTCCAGCGGGCAGATGCGCAGTCCGTCGCCGCGGTCGTAGCGCTCGCCGCCGGGCGTGATGACGTACGAGGCGTCGGGTTTCAGGTCGTCTATGCTTAGGTGGAAGCCTTTGGAGATGACCTCATCCAAGTAAATTTAAAATTGAATTTTAAATTTACTTGGATGACAGAATTCTACATCCCTTTCAATGATCCTCCGGATTCCGGCCCCGTAGAGCCGGGGGCGACATTACAAATAGCAATTTTTGCGTGCGGAATGTGCCTAAATCTGCACACATTCCGCATGCAATAAACCTCCTTGACCCGTGAATGATACAACTTATTAGCACAGTTGTGTAATGGCCGGCGCATCTATACGGGCTTACCTTTGTATATACTTAGAATCACGGTTCAGTGGCCTTCGGGCCGGTGTGCTATAAATCACTATACGATGAATACGATAAGAATACGTGTGGTACTGGCTTTATGTGTAGCTTTTATATTTTCCAGCTGTGCATCACTAAATAAAACCCAGAAAGGCGCCGGAGTAGGGGTGGCTGCCGGTGGCACCATGGGTGCCGTAATCGGTAAGGCTTCCGGAAATACGGCATTGGGAGCTATTATCGGGGCGGCAGCAGGTGGCGCAGCAGGCGCCATTATTGGCCGTCAAATGGACAAACAAGCCGAGAAAATAAAAAACACCGTTCCGGATGCAAAGGTCGAGCGGGTCGGTGAAGGTATCGTGGTGGAATTTAACAGTGACGTTCTCTTTGGATTTGACAAATCAAACCTGGTAGGCGCCTCCAAAACCAGCCTGGATAAACTGGTTATTGTCCTGAATGAATATCCGGATACAAACATCGAGTTGCAGGGACATACCGACAGCAAAGGAACGCAATCGTATAACAATTCCTTATCGGTTCGACGGGCTTCTGCCGTATCCAGTTATCTGAACGGCGAAGGAATACGGAACAACCGTATCACAGTAAAAGGATTTGGCGAAACGATACCGAAATACGACAATAGCACAGCAAACGGCCGCGCACAAAACCGCAGGGTTGAGTTCCTCATTTCCGCAAATGAAAAAATGAAGTCTGAGGCAGAAAAAGCCGCAGGTAAATAAGCTCTAAATCAAAAATTCATATCTAAAAATCGAAAATCATGTACACCAGGCTTTTGTATCTTGTAATTGTTTTTATATTCTCTACACTATCTGTTCATGCTCAATTTGCCGTACTTGGGGGTGTAAATCTCCAGAATTTCAATGGCAAGCAGTCTGATGACAGCAAACTGGAGAATAGTTTGGTTATTGGATATCATGCAGGCATCAATGTCCAGTTGCCAATTGCTTCACAATTCTATTTTCAACCCGGGTTGATGTTTAGCACCAAAGGTGCAAAAAACACAACCGGCGAATTAACAACCACATACAACCTGTACTACCTTGAATTACCCCTGAATTTTGTCTATAAAGCTCAGCTGGGCAGTGGGTATTTTCTGCTCGGATTTGGCCCATACGTGGGCTACGGCATCGGGGGTAAGGCAACAACGGAAGGCGGCGCGTTGACCCTGAAGACCGATGTCGAATACCAGAACGTTGTGGAAATAACCGACCCCTTGTTGGTCTCCTATTTCAAACCATTGGATGCGGGTGGCAACATCTTTTTTGGATATGAAACGGCAATGGGCATATTCCTTCAGGTAAATGCACAATTGGGGATGATCAATATTAACCCGGAAGACAAACGAATTGTCAGTGACAAATCCGCTGTAAAAAATACCGGTTTTGGACTGTCCGCCGGGTACCGTTTTTAGTCGTTCCCATCCTATAGTTCCTTCAAATTATCCTCCGGATTCCGATCTACCGACCGGGAAATAGTGCGGTTGGATGTATGTCTTTGAGCCTACTTGACGTAATCAACAAAAAGTAGCGACTTGGTTTGTATAAACACAAAATGTTTTTAATTTTGTGGCCTTATCAAATGCAGCGGCAAAATGGACATCCAACAAATACAATCGAAGATTTACACTATTCGCGGGCAACGGGTTATGCTTGATTTTGATTTAGCAAATTTTTATGGCCTGAAAACCAAGGTTTTGAAACAATCGGTGCGTCGTAATTTTGCCCGATTCCCTGAAGATTTCATGTTTGAACTTAATGGGGAAGAGTTTGCCAACTTGAGGTCACAAAATGTGACCTCAAGTTGGGGAGGTCTTCGTTATTCGCCTTTTGCCTTCACGGAACACGGTGTGGCAATGCTATCCAGCATACTGAACAGCGACAGAGCCGTCGAAATCAATATTGCCATCATTCGTACTTTCATTGCTATGCGCCATTTCGCGCTCACCTTTTCCGAATTGGCTCAAAAAATAAATGAGTTGGAATCAACAGTAGGCAAAGAGCTTTCGGACATCAATGAAGTGCTGCGCTGGCTGGGAGAGGAAAATCAAGCCAGAGCAGACGAAATCCAGACATTGCAGGCAATGAACATTGCTCACGAAAGTTGGAGTCAAAGAAAACGAATTGGGTTTACGAAAACCGAAGAGAAATCTGATTGATCCCCGCTACAACTCCTTCAAATTATCCTCCGGATTCCGATCTACCAATAACGAAAACGGATCCACGCCGGCTTTGTCGGGTTTTTCATTCACGATGAACGTAAACCGGGTCACCGGTTGACTGATGCGCACCCGCTGACGGTGCAAAGTTTTACCATACTTTTTACCGTCGGCGGGTTTTGCGAAAGCGCCAATCTCGATGTAGTCGTTCACGGGGACATCGCTCTCCTTGCCAAGTGCATCTCCCTTCAATTTGCGGCTTTCCACCTGGATAGTCACCTCCCACTTTCCATTGCCAAGGTCTTTGGCTGTGGCTTCTTTGCAGCGGTTTTCAAAGAGTGTGATGTCCTCGAACAGGTCTTTCACCACGTAGTGCAGGGAGTCGGGCGTGTGGGCATAGAACGCGTCAAGGGCGTCGAGGCTGACCGGATACGGCGGCTCGGCATAGCGGTATTTTTCGAGGAAATCCCGCAACGCAGCGTTCACATTGTCCTCGCCAATCATTTCCTTCAGGTAGTACATCACCACGCTGCCCTTGTTGTAATGGATGTAGCCCTGGCCTTCGCATTTGGCCAGCGGTAGTTCCTTCAGTGACTCCCGCCCGCGGCCACGCAGGTAACGGTCCATCTCGTAGGCGAGGAACTTGCGCATCTGGTCGCGCCCGTACTCATGTTCCATAACCATGAGGGCGCTCCACTGCGCAAAGGTTTCTACCAGCATTTCGCTGCCCTGCATGGAGGCGCCGCACTCCTGGTGGCCCCAGTACTGGTGCCCGATTTCGTGGGCGGCCACATAAAACATCATATCAATATCGGCATCCGGGTCTTTAAAATCCTGGATGAACCCCACGCTTTCAGAGTAGGGCATCGTGCCCGGGAATGACTGCGCAAAACTGGAAAACCGCGGAAACTCGATAATCCGGCATTGCTTGTGGTAGTACGGGCCGAAGTTGGCGGTGAAATATTCCAGCGATTTTTCCATCGCCGTCAGCATGCGCGGCACGTTGAAATCGTGGCCGGGCTGGTAGTACACTTCCAGTTTGACGCCCTTCCAGTCGCGGCGGGCTACTTCGTAGCGGGCACTGAGAAAGGAGTAAAAATTGAACGACGCGTGGTCGAGTTTGTAGTGAAAGCAGCGGCGGCCGTTCTCTTCCCATTCGCGCAGGAGGGAGCCCGGACCGATAGCAATCTGGTCGGGCGCGGTGCGGATGATGGTTTCCACGTTCACCCAGTCGCTGTTGATCCCGATGTAGGCATCCATGCGGTGCAAGGTGTCGAGCCGGTCGAGGGCAGGGTAGCGGCTTTTTTCGGGCAAATCGTACTTCTTTCGGGTGTTTTTGTCGGTCAGTTCGTTCCCCTCCTGGTAGCCAAATATGGGTATGACATCGGTGTTGTCGAAAAACGTACCATTCTGCACGATACGCCCCCAGGTGACCTCATTTTCAAAACCCTTGGGTTCAAAATGCGTGGTGAATTCCAGCAAGATGGAGTCGCCGGGCTGCAACGCGGGCTTGAAGCGGTACATGCGCCAGTACACCGTGGAGTCGTTGAGCAGGAGCGACAGCCGGGGATTGCGCAGGTCGAACTTGCCGCGCTGGGGCACATTCACAAACAGGGTATCTATGGGCCGGTCGTAGCGGTTGCGGGCGTAAAACTTACCCTCCACCGTCAGACTGCGCGTTTCGGGGTACAGGGCGATGTCGTATTTTACATCGTACACGCGGGGCTGGATGCGGCCCTGGTACTTTTTGTATTTTTTCTCAAATTTTGCTTGCAGGTTTTCTTGTCTTTGGCTCGTCACATACGTGTTTTGGACCTGCGTGTTGTAGTACGTCCAACCGGCCGTGCCGAGCCAGAGGACCAGCGCAGCGAGCCCAAACGTCCGGTATCCAGGCCATTCGAGCCGAGCGAGTTGCAGGCGTTTTTTCCAAAAAAACTCCTTGCCGCGCGGCCAAAACAGCACGGCCACTACAGCCAGCAGGACGCAGAACAAGAGCCAGTACGTGTGGAACCAAAACAGGCCCGTCAGGTAGGGTTGGTAGCCGTAAAAATCGGACAGCACGTAGCTGGGGGTGCTGGCAAACTCGATCATGTTGCTCCCGATGTCCAGCACGTTCCAGACAAATCCGTTGACAATGATGAAAATGATGGTCACAAAAAAACCGAGAAACATATTCGGTACCAGCGCCTGAACGAGGAAACTAAACATCAACAGGAAAACAAATCCCAGCATATCCATCACGAACAGTTCGCGCACATACACGCCGAGGTTGTAGGCATGGAAGTCCATCGTCCATTGCGCAAACACGGCGGCGAGCATCGCCACCACTTGCAGCACAAACAGGGCGCCGAGCACGGCGCCGAACTTGCCGGCCAGCGCCGTCCAGTTTCGGGTAGGTAATGCGTCTATGATTTCATTCATGCGGGCGTTACGCTCTTTCCAGATCACCGCCCCGCTGAAATACACCAGAATAATAATGATAAACATGTAAAACGACCCGCGGATGCCCTCGATCATGGTGTATGTGACGGGTAGCTCGTGGGTGCCGTAGGACTCGTTGGCGTAAAACAAATTGGGAATGCAGTTGAGTAGCCCAAGCAAGGTGAGCAACACAAACGGCGTGCTGCGCAAAATACCCTTAAACTCGGTCTTAAACTGGCTGCGCAACTGGCTCAACGTGGTGCCCAGTCCCGAAGCTGGCGCCACACGCGGCAACGCGCCCAGTACCCGGATGCCGATGGCATCGTCGTCCGTGGCTACGGCCTTTTGCTTGCGCGAAGAGCGGCTTTTTTCACCGAAATGGAAAAATCGGTAGCCAATATACAATCCAATTAAACCGACGGCGGTCCAAATCGCCCGGTTGAGCAACAGGAGGCCCGTGAGGCCGTGCGCCAGGGTGTTCTTGTCGTCCACCGTCCAGTATTTGGTGGCGATGCTGAACGCGCGGAATCCGAAGGGATCGAGCAGGGCAGCCATTTGTTCGTTTTCGATGTCCTGCATGAGGTTTCCGGCGGCAATGTAGCCCACGAGCAGGGTTGTAGCAGCCACAAAGGAGTACAATGTGGAGCGGCTATTGATGGCCACAGCGTACAGGATGCCGCCCGCAAAAATGGTGTTGGGCAGTGCAAAAACAAGAACGCCCATGAGGTGGCCGTTCAGTTCGAACGGCCCGAATCGGTTGGTATCCAGCCAGTCGAACATCGAGTTCAGTCCCATGCCGGCCCACATACCCACACTGATACCAAACATAGGAACCAGCGCGATGAGCAACGCGCCCCAGAAGTGGCCAAAGTAGTAACTCGCCTTGCCGACGGGCTTGGAAAAAATAATCTGGCTGGTTTGCCGCTCAAAATCGCGAATACCGGCGCTGTTCAAAAATGCTGTAGTGAGCAGGATGCTCAGCAGGGAAAACACCCCGTACCAGTTTTGGGCCACGAAAGGTGCGTTTTTCCACACGTTGCCATAGCCGCCGCCAATGCTGACCTGATCGGAGATGGTCGCAAAAAAGCACAGCAGGGCAATGATAAAAAGGAAAATCCATGGCATGGGGGAGCGCAGCCAGGATTTGAGTTCGAAAGAGAAGAAGGTTCTGAACATGACGTTGGTTTAGGTTTCTGGTTGGAGGGTTTGAAGGTTTCTGGTAAGAAGGTTTCTGGGTTTCTGGTTGGAGGGTTTCTGGTTGCCGATGTTATGCCAATTCACAGAATTCATGCTATTTGCGTGCATTCAGTGATTGGAGCAGAAATCAAAGAATCGGATAAGGTGACCAGCGTTTTTGCACGCCGATCCGTTTTTTCTAAAAACATTCGCCATGCGACACCAACTTATTTTTGCCGGCCTGCTCGTGATTTCTTTTTTTTCCTGCAAAAAAGACGAAAAAGCACCCGACTACCGCCAGCCCTACATTGGCACCTATTCCTGCCTGAAAACCGTGTATGAATCCCCCTCAAATACAACCGACTCCACGATGGTTTCGATTGACGTTGCGATGGTCGGCGATTCCATGATCCGCTTGCTGGGCGAGGAGGTTCGGGTCAGTGCTTCTGGGCAGATTGGCGTGGATGCAACCGGCAGCTGCAATTTTTACAACTTGCCTGCCTATCGGCTTTTTTGTGGCAATTTCAACCCGGACAGCATGTACCTGCAAACCTGGGTTGGTGGCCTGGGTACATTCACCCAAACCCACTATTTCGGAAAAAAGCAGTAGTCCTTAGCCCGCGACGGGTTCTTCTGCACTGATCTTCGCAAAAAACACATCCTCCAAATCCGCATCTGTGCGGCGGAATCCGTCGTCGGGATCGGTGTCGCTGAGGATGTGGATGATCGGCTTGCCCGCCACGAGTTTGCTGGAAATGACCTGATGGCGTTGCTGGTAGTCGTCAATTTCGGACTTGGCGATGGCTTTTTCCCACACTTTGCCTTCCAGTTGTTTCAGTGCAGCATCCGGTGCGCCGTCGTACAGCACCTGCCCGTTGTTGATGATGGCCATATTGGAGCAAAGCTCCTTCACGTCCTCCACGATGTGCGTGCTGAGGATAACGATCACGTTTTCGCCGATCTCGGATAGCAGGTTGTAGAACCGGTTGCGCTCACCGGGGTCGAGGCCGGCAGTAGGCTCGTCTACGATGATGAGTTGCGGATCGCCGAGCAGGGCCTGCGCGATGCCGAAGCGCTGGCGCATACCGCCGGAATACGACGACACGGCTTTTTTGCGGTGCTCCCACAGGTTAACGCGCTGGAGCAAGGCACTCACCACTTCCTTGCGTTGGTTGGCCGGTATGCCTTTGAGTATAGCCAGGTGGTCGAGCATTTCCAGCGCACTGATGCGGGCGTACACACCGAATTCCTGCGGCAGGTAACCGAGCACCCGGCGCACGGCATCTTTGTTTTTCAGTACGTCAATATCTCCGAGCGTAGCGGTGCCGGAGTCGGCTTCCTGCAAGGTTGCGAGGGTACGCATGAGCGTGCTCTTGCCCGCGCCGTTGGGGCCGAGCAGGCCGTACATGCCGGTAGGGATGTCGAGTGACACATCCTGCAAGGCTTTGACGCCGTTGGGATACGTTTTGGTGAGGTTGCGGATCGTGAGTTGCATGCGTAAGATTTTATAATATCACAGCGGCTCTGTGACACCTGTTTTTTGTTCCAGCGGCGAATATGACAAAATATAATTCAAGGGGAATGGAAAGAATCGAGCAAACATCATACGAACAGGATGAAGCACGTACATTTCGGGCATGAAAATGTTCTTTCACGCACTAATTACCCTGTTGCTGTACCTCGTGCTGGACCTTGCGTTTATCAACCTCTTTGCCAAGGGTTTTATCCAGCGCCAGGTGGGTTGGCTGCTGGCTGCACAGCCAGACTTGAAAGCGGGAGGCTTGTTTTACCTGATCTTCATTGCCGCGCTGCTGTACTTCTGCGTATGGCCGGCACAAACGCCCGGGCGGGCGCTGCTGAATGGCGCATTTTTCGGCCTCGTCACCTACGCAACCTACGAATTGGTCAACAAGGCGCTGCTCGACAGATGGCCGTGGCCGTTGGTATTGGTGGATTTGGTGTGGGGCACGGCGGCGGGTGCGCTCGTGAGTTGGGCAAGTTGGATGGTGGGGCGGTGGATAAGGGTTTGAAGAATGCGGGGGGCACGGTGCATTTGATCACGGCCACCGGGTCCGGTTCGACTTCGCGTTCTTCAGCCGGGTTTGTTGGCTCCCCGAATAATAAAATATCCGACCAAACTCGCGAACACCGAAGCCGTCAAGATGCCCAGTTTTGCCTCCACGATATGCTCCGGGTTACGAAAGGCTAGCCCGGATATGAACAGCGACATGGTGAATCCGATGGCGGCCAGAAAGCCGGCGCCCATAATATGACGCTTGGTCATTCCTTCCGGCAATTCGGCAATTTTCAGTCGGAGCAGGATATGTACAACACCGACCACGCCGACCACCTTACCGATCAACAAACCCGCCATGACACCTAACGCTACCGGACTGGTGATTTGACCCCAGACGTCGCCCGAGAATGTGACGCCACCATTGCTGAGTGCAAAAATGGGCATGATGACAAACGCTACCAAGGGGTGCATGCCGTGCTCCAGGCGTTGCAGCGGAGTCAGCGCTTTTTTCGACACATCCCGAATCTCTTCCAGAATGTGCAACTGCTTGTCGGTGACGGTGGGCATATTGTTTGGTTTGGCTGCCTTGAATTTCGACAACAAAATGTCCAGTTTTTCAGAAAAAGCCGCCTCGGAAATTTTCACGTTCGCAGGTATCGTAAATGCCGCCAGCACTGCCGCGATGGTGGCATGAACCCCCGACATAAGAAAGGCCAACCAAAGACCTCCAATACCTAATATGGCATAGAATAACGAATTCCGTACTCCTATGAGATTGGCAACGATGAGCACGGCCATGATGACAGCCCCCACCATCAAGCTGTCGAAGTGTATATTGGACGTATAAAAAAAGGCAATGACCAGCACGGCTCCGATATCGTCGGCTATGGCCAATGCCGTGAGGAAAATTTTCAGCGAAAGCGGTACCCTGTCGCCCAACAGGTAACGCACGCCGAGCGCGAAGGCGATGTCTGTGGCCATCGGTATTCCCCAACCGTTGGACGACTCGCCCGACATGTTGAAAACCAGGTATATCAGCGCCGGGACGATCATGCCGCCAACCGCAGCAGCCACAGGCAACAAAGCCTTACGCGGGTTGCTCAGTTCGCCCGCGATAATCTCCCGCTTGAGCTCCAGCCCAACTACAAAAAAGAATACGGCCATCAGGCCGTCGTTGATCCAGTGGTGCAGGTCGTTGGTGATAATGTGCCCATTGAAGCCGATGGAGAACTCCACTTCCCACAGGTGGTGAAACTCCTCCGCCCACGGGGAATTGGAAAGCACCAGTGCCAAAAACGCGGACGAAAACAGAATGATGCCGCTCATGGTGCTGTTGTTGATAAATCGCAGCATTGGCTCTATGAGCCACCGGTCCACTAAAACTCTGTTTTCTCCTTTGTGCATCATGTTGTTGTTCTTCGCCAAAGATAAGAATAGAAAAAACCTCAACGTTTCGAAATCCGGTTGCCGGAAATGGTCCGCTGCATTTTACTCCGAAACCGGCGCACCGATTCGCTCCGCAGCGCTACATGCTTGGATGCCCGACCGTGTACCCGCGCGCGCCATTTTTTCCAGTTGTTCAGGTGCATTTCCGATTTCATCAGCGCAATCACCTCGGCTTCGACAAGGCTAAATTGTGCCTCGATGGCATCGAAGGGCGTGCGGTCCTCCCACGCCATTTCCACCACCCGGTCGAGGTCGGCGGGACTGAGCAGTCGGCGGATTTCCGATGTTTTTCGTGTTGGCATGGTTCGCTGATTTTTTTGTGCGGCAGCAGGGCTGACGAGTGTCGGGTCTGAAAACGGAACAATATCCATTTAGCCCGGTTCTTTTACGCATGTCCCCAACAATGTTCCGCAATTTATGTTTTTCAAAATTCTAAACGGATGTACAAAATGAACGCAATCAAAGACGACAGAAGAAGTTTTTTGACCAAGTTTTCACTTGGTCTTTTGTCTATGCTGGGCTTGTCCTGGACCGGTAGTTCGGACACCAATGAAGACGCGGGCGATCCCCCGCCCGACCCGCATCCGGTGCTCGATGTAAAACCGATGGGCTTCAGTTGGGAAACCCAGGACCCTTTTCTGTTTTGCGTGCACCATGAAGACAAGTTTCCCAAAGGCAACGACGAACTGGGGCCGGCCGTCTCGCTGCAAGGGCGGCATATCGGCGATGATTTCATCATCAAAGACGGCTGGCGGATGTACCACGGCAAAAAGGTGCCCGGCTTTCCGGGGCACCCGCACCGCGGCTTCGAGACGATCACCGTCGTGCGGGACGGCATCGTGGATCATGCCGATTCGTTGGGCGCATCGGGCCGATACGGCGAAGGCGATGTGCAATGGATGACCGCCGGCGGCGGGGTCCAACACTCGGAAATGTTCCCGCTGTTGAAAAAAGACGCGGAAAATCCGATGGAACTCTTCCAGATATGGCTCAACCTGCCCAAGAAAAACAAGATGGTAAAGCCCCATTTCAAAATGCTGTGGGGCAGCAAAATTCCGAAACCCCGGCATACCGATACCGATGGAAAAACCACCGAAGTCGAGGTGATTGCCGGGAAATTACTCGGTGAAGTCGCACCTGCGCCGCCGCCCGATTCCTGGGCTGCAGATGCAGCAAACGAGGTCGCTATTTTCAACCTGAAATTAGAGCCGGGCGCCATATTTACCCTGCCAAAAGCGAGCAAAGGAATCAACCGGTCGCTTTATTTTTACGCAGGCAGCCAAATCGCGCTGGCCGGAAAAGCGATTGAAAAATACCACTCTGTTGTGGTAAACGCCGCGGTTGATCTGGAAATCGTCAATAGCGACGCCGAGGCGCGCGTCCTCGTATTGCAAGGCAAACCGATTGGCGAAATGGTGATCCAGTACGGACCATTTGTAATGAATACCAAGGAAGAAATCCAGCAGGCATTCGACGACTACCATGCCACCAAGTTTGGCGGCTGGCCCTGGAGCCGGTACGATCAGGTGCACGACCGCACGGAAGGGCGGTTTGCGCGGCACGCGGACGGTACGTTTGAGGAAGGGGCGTGAGCGGGGCACCTATTTAACTGGGAGATATGCCCGGAGAAATAGTCTCCGGATGTAGCGTAAAAGCCGCCAGATTGTACTTGTTCTTATACTCCACCGGCGGCAGTCCCGTCACCTTTTTAAATACCGCCCGAAACGCCTTCACATCGGAGTAGCCCACGTCGTACATCACCTCGTTCACGTTTTTGCGGCCGGATTCAAGCCCTTTTTTGGCTGCCTCTATTTTTACCCGCTGGATATATTCCACCGGGGTATTGTTCGTGGCTTTTTTGAAGCGCCGCTCGAAGTTGCGCCGCCCGATGGCGAAGCGGCCAGCCAGATCGTCCACCGAAATTTTTTCCGCCACATTGTCTTCAATAAAAGCCTGCGCCTGCCGGATTGGCTCGTCTTCATGGCCTTTCTGGCCGTTGAACATCATAAATGCCGACTGATTGTTGCGGTCAATTTCGATGGCAAAAAATTTGGCGGCGAGGATGGCCATGGCACGGTCGGTGTATTTCTCCACCAGATACAACAGCAGATTCCAGTATGAATTGGCGCCTCCGCTGGTAAAAACGCGGCGTTCCTCAGTCACGATCCGGTCGGTCACCAGCGTCACCGCCGGAAACATCCGCCGGAAATCGTGGGCAAACAGCCAGTGCGTCGAGCACTTTTTTCCATCCAGCAGTCCCGAGGATGCAAGCAAAAACGCACCGATGCACAGGCTGGCTACCTCGGCGCCACGGGCGTGTTGCGCCCGTATCCACGGCAGAAAATCCTTGTTTAGATCGAGTGCTGCGCGCAAATCGCCGGTGAGGGCTGGCACCAGGATCAGGTCGGTTTTTTCCACATCCGATACCAGCGCGTCGGGGTGTACCGAAAACAACCCGCCGTGCAACCGCACCTCCTTCGAAAGCCCGACCAGATGCACGTCGAACATGGGCGATTTTCCGGCTGCGGCCAGAAAATCGTTGACCGCTGTGAACAGGTAGCGCGGGGCGGTAATGCTGTCGAGTACCACGGACTCGGGCACCAAAATGGAAATGTGTTTCATTGGGCAAATGTAAAAAATGAATTAAAAACAAATAGTGTCTAATTCGCCCCCCCGAATTGCCGCAATCACACCCTGTGCAAACTGGACGAACCCGATACCTTTGTACCGTACAAAAATTGAAAACAATCCTGCATGACAACGGCTAAACCTGACACCATAGATGCGTATATCGCCGGCTTCCCGGAGGAAGTTCAATCCATTTTGGAGCAAATCCGCGCAACAATCCACGTTGCAGCGCCAGGCGCAACCGAAGCCATCAGCTATGGAATACCAACGTTCAAACTAAAAGGCAACCTGGTGCATTTTGCCGCCTTCAAAAGTCATATCGGTTTTTATCCCGCGCCGACAGGGGCTGAGGCTTTTAAAACTCAACTTTCTGTTTATAAAACCGGAAAAGGCTCCGTTCAATTTCCATTCGACAAACCCATGCCGTTGGATTTGATAACCCAAATCGTGGCATTCCGGGTACAGCAGATGCAGGAGAAGCCCGCAAAAAAGAAAACCAAAACCGCACTGCAGCCTGAATGAGCCGCAAATCGCGCTACCACATACTTTTCCCCCAAGCCTCGCCTTAATGTTCGGTTACCGGACATTAATTCATTCGCAACCAGTACAAAAGCAACACTGTCATGCACAAGATCACGCCATTTCTCTGGTTTGATAACCAGGCCGAAGAAGCCGCAAATTTTTACACCTCCGTTTTCGCAAACTCCCAAATCGGTAATGTTCTCCGCAACGGCGAGGCGGTCATGGTGGTTGATTTTTCCCTTGGCGGACAGGTATTCAATGCCCTGAACGGCGGTCCGCAATTCAAATTCAATCCCTCCGCGTCCTTTTTTGTTACTTGCGAAACAGAGGCCGAAACCGACTTGGTGTGGCAAAAACTTGCCGAAGGCGGTTTTGTCATGATGCCGCTTGACCGCTACGATTGGAGCGCAAAATACGGCTTCCTGCAAGATCGGTTTGGGGTTTGCTGGCAAATTTCGCTGGGTAAACTGGCGGATGTCGGGGGACAGAAATTTACGCCATGCCTCCTGTTCACCGGCCCACAGCAGGGTCGCGGTGCGGAAGCCGTACGGTTTTATACGGGCCTGTTCCGCGATTCCGCCATCACCGGCATATTGCATTATGGCGCCGGGGAGGATGGCCCGGAAGGCTCCGTGAAACACGCCCAGTTCAGCCTCGAAGGTCAAACGTTCATGATCATGGATAACCCTATGGACCAATCGTTCACGTTCAACGAGGCCGTGTCCTTTGTGGTAAACTGCGACACGCAGGACGAGGTAGATTATTTCTGGGAAAAACTCACTGCAGATGGCGGAGCAGAAAGCCAATGCGGCTGGCTGAAAGACAAGTTCGGGGTATCGTGGCAAATCATCCCGGAAGCATTGCCGAGGCTACTCGCCGACCCCGAAACAGCGCAGCATGCAATGGCCGCCATGATGCACATGCGAAAAATTGAAATCGAAAAATTGACACCAGCCTCTGCAGAAAACAAAACCGCCATCACCGTTGAAACCACCGTACACGCCACCGTGGAAAAAGTTTGGCGCCTGTGGACTGGAGCCGAGCACATCCAAAACTGGAACAACGCTTCCGACGACTGGCATACGCCGAAAGCCGTAAACGACCTTCGAACGGGCGGCAGTTTTGTCTTCACTATGGCGGCAAAGGACGGCAGTTTCAGCTTCGACTTCGGGGGCACCTACGATGTGGTTGAGGAAAATAAGCGCATCGCCTATACCCTTGCCGACGACAGAAAAGTGGCGGTAACGTTCGAAGAAATCGACGGAAACACCCGGGTTATTGAAATTTTTGATGCCGAAAACATCCATTCGCACGACCTGCAGCGGACCGGCTGGCAAGCCATTCTGGATAATTTCAAAAAATACGCAGAACATACGGCCTGAGCACACTTCCGGACATTTTCGGGGAGCGAACAGACATTCCAGGCTTTCAACTGTTCGCCCGGAAATACAGTATCCGAAAGTGCGTGGCAGCATCCATTTACGCACCATTTACCATTACCAGGTTCAGCTATGAAACAACTCGAATTTTCCATCCAAATCAATGCTCCAAAAGCAAAAGTGTGGAGTACCCTGCTCAACGACAAAACCTACCGACTCTGGGCGAGTGTTTTCAGCGAAGGGTCGCATGCTGTAGGCGACTGGAGCGAAGGCAGCAAAATGTTATTTTTGGGCAGCGAAGGCAAGGGCATATCCAGCATGATAGCAAGGCACACCCAGCATGAATTTATCTCGATTCAACACCTCGGAATGATAGCCAACGGTGTGGAAGATTTCAATAGTCCGGAAACAAAAAAATGGTCGGGCGCCCTGGAAAACTACTCCGTGAAAGAAGCCGAGGGCATCACCGAACTGCTCATTGAGATGGACTCTATTGATGACTACGAGGTCTATTTTAGGGAAACCTGGCCGAAGGCATTGCAGAAAGTGAAAGAACTGTCGGAAACAACGTAATCGTTTAAGCATGAAAAAGTTGGACCACGCGACGAAATCCATGACCGACGCGCAAAAAGTTGCGGAATACATGCGCCAACTCAACCACCCGCTCCAGGCGGAGATGGAAGCGGTGCGGACGATTATAAAAAGTGCCAACTCCAAAATATCCGAGCGGATCAAATGGGCTGCGCCCAGTTATTACTGTGGAAAATCGGATCTGGTTACCTTCAACCACCGGGCCCAAGATCGCATCCACCTCGTATTCCACCATCCGGCCATTGTACTAATTCCGTCCGATCTCCTGGAAGGCGCTTATAAAGACCGTCGGATGGCATATTTCTACAGCATGGAAGATGTGGAGGCTAAACGGCTGGAATTGACGCGTATCGTCAATGCGTTGGTAGAAATGGCAATAGATCAATAAAAATCTGAAAGGCATCCTGGGAAAACCGCAATAAAGCGGTTCCACCTAAAGACACGCATGACAATCCAGAAATAAACCTCTGGATTGTCATGCGTACATGGACATGATTTAGAAGCGCATCTACTCTTTCGGCTGATACCGCACCACCGCATTCTTGATCGGTGGCACCGTTTGCAAATACGCCCAGATCGCATCCACTTCCGTGTCGGTCAGTGTCGTGTGCGGGAACATAGGGTAGTGTAGCGGGCCTCCCTTTGGGTTTTTCCCGTACTTGGTGGCTTCCCGGAACTGCTCCTGTGTCCAGTTGCCGATACCGGTTTCCTTGTCCATGGTGATGTTTGCCGTAGGCACCAATTCACCCTCGTAGTTGAGCATCGGATTGCCGCCGCCGTAGAAACCCAGACTTTTTTCGGGATGCAAGGCGTCCTGCTTGGCGAAGTCGGCGGAGTGGCAGGCATAGCACGCACACAGCCCGTCAGCCACGTATTTGCCAAAGGCAATTTGGTCCGTTGTGTCCGGGATAGTGATGGCACGCTCAGGCAACGGCGGCGGGAAAATGGCCATGTTGGATAAAAACTTGGTAAACAAGTTGAACGCGTTGGGCGGATACTCGCGGGTATCGGCAGCCAGCGACGGATCGTCGGAGCGCAACCAGGCAATTATGCTGTACACGTCTTCGTCGGCCATGATCGGAAACTTGGGCATAAACGGCGGCGCCCAGGAGCCATCTTTTCGGATACCCGTACGGAGGAAGTAGTACAACTCCCCATCAGTCCAGGTACCTATACCAATCTTGGGGTCGTGGGTGATGTTGAGCGAATGCACCTTGCCAAACACCGCAGGCAGGTCGGGCATCGGGCGTCCGGTGAGTCGGCCTGTAGCATTGTCCTTGTGGCATTCGTTGCAGAGCAAGGTAGCGATTTTGGCGCCGCGTTCCACACGGGTGCTGTCCGGCACTACTTTCAGAGCGGCGATTTCAGGAGTAGGTTCGTAGGGGTAGGTGGGGATTCCCTTGAAGTGCAGGTACGCCACAAAAGCGCCGATCAACAGGAGTACTACCCCAAGGGTGTAAGCAAGGATTTTGAACAGTCGTTTCATAAGCAGGTGTAGTTTCGTTTTGAAATGTAAAATCGTCACGAAATACGGGACTATGCCAATAATTTGATCAAAATTGTCTGATTTTTTTTCAAAAAGATGGTGTTGTGAAGTAAATAGTAGCTTTGAGCCAAATTTTAGTTTAAAACAAAATCTGTTTTTATGAAAAAAATCAGCACGTTCCTGATTGCTATGGTCTGCCTTTTTACATCCTGTGCCAGCCCAGACCCGGGCGCAGCAGACTCCGGCCAAACGCTCAAAAGTTACTTCGCCCACACCGAACCCGGTATCCAGTCCGGCGGCATAAAAATCATACCGCTCAAAACCGACAAGGGCGATTTCAATCTCTGGACCAAGCGCATCGGCAACAACCCCAAGATCAAACTCCTGCTCCTGCAAGGCGGTCCCGGCTGCACACACGAGTACTGGGAGTGTATGGAAAGTTTTCTGCCCGCCGAGGGCATCGAGTTCATCTATTACGATCAGTTGGGTACGGGTTTTTCCAGCAATCCCGATGACACGACTTTCTGGGATTTACCGCGCTACGTAGAAGAATTGGAAACTGTGCGGCAGGTACTCGGCTTGAACAAGGACAATTTTTTCCTGCTTGGGCACTCCTGGGGCGGCATACTCGCCATGCAGTACGCACTCAAGTACCAGGACAACCTGAAGGGCCTCATTATTTCCAACATGATGGCCAGCTGCCCCGAATACGGCAAGTACGCCGACGAGGTTTTGGCCAAACAAATGGACTCGGTCGTACTGCAAGAAATTCGGGCGATCGAGGCCAAGGGCGATTTTGCAAGTCCGAGGTACATGGAACTGCTCTTGCCAAATTTTTACAACAAACACATTTGCCGGCTGCCGCTGGAACAATGGCCCGACCCGATGAATCGCGCACTGGATAAAATCAACCAAAGTCTGTACGTGACCATGCAAGGCCCCAGCGAGTTCGGCATCGCTGGCCGGCTGGCTCAGTGGGACGTAAAAGACCAGCTTCCCGGTATCAAGACACCCACCCTTAGCATCGGAGCCACGCACGACACCATGGATCCCGAGCACATGAAATGGATTTCTACCGCCGTGAAAAAGGGCCGCTTCCTGCTCTGCCCCAATGGCAGCCACATGTGCATGTGGGACGACCAAAAAACCTACATGGACGGGCTAATCGCGTTTTTGAAGGATGTTGACAGTGGAAAATTTTAAAAATACGCAACGCTCGAAAAAAATCATCTTTTCTGGTGACACTTGTCATCGTTGAAATCCCGTACCTGCACACACTTTTGCCGCCGTTGAACATTTAAAACTCTGTTTTTTGTTATGAAATTTGAGTACAACTTGTCCATGGCAGAAGTCATTCTTTCCTTTTTGTTGATGATGGCTGTAATTATCATCGGCATTTTTTCCGGTCAAGCGTGGTTAGCCGTTCTGGGGCTTCCGTTATTTCTACGGGGGCTTGGGCTGGTGCCCGTTGAAGTCGTATTTGCAGGTGCATTCCAATTGAGCCTGCCTTTATGTCGCTGCATAGCTAAAAGTACATGCACCAACCGGTAAGGGACCAGCTATCTTTGCGGTGTTGAAACAAATAGTTGCTATCGCATTCGCATTGCTCATTTCAGGGCAGGCTTTCGTCCGAACCTTTTGGGCGATAGATTACCAATGGCACACAGCGATCTATTTGAAAAACTGCGAAAACAAGTCGAAACCGGAAATGGAATGCGACGGAAAATGCTACTTGAAGAAACGCATGACCGACAACGACGCCAAAGACCCCAAGGCGCCGGTTCTTCCAGAGGCCTTCCGCCAACTAAAAGAGGTGTTGCTCTTTTTTGAGTATGCCCCGCGTTTACCGAAATTAGTGACCATCAGCAACACGGCTCCAGATTTCCCATCAATGGAAGCCTTGTTGCCCATGCCGCACCTGATGCGGGTATTCCGCCCTCCCCTCCACGCGGAAATGTGATCGCCACAAGTTTTTTCCTTTTCACAACCATTCTTATTGTTATGCGAACACTGTTCATCGCAGTGGCGCTTCTGGGCTTTTCGTCAGGAGTGTCGGCTTGTGATGTTTGCGGCTGTTCGATCGGAGGCAATTACTTCGGCATTCTTCCTCAGTTCACCCGGCATTTTGTCGGGCTGCGCTGGACGATGGAGCGTACGCGTACCGCTGTGAGTGCACAAGCGCTGCGCGAAGGACGCCTCCATTCGGAAGAAATGTTCCGCTCGGCAGATTTGGTGGCCCGGTTCTATCCGGCGCATCGGTGGCAGGTATTGTTGCTGGCGCCCTATCGGATACAGGAGCAACGGGAAGCCACACGGCTCGTGCAAGTACAAGGCCTGGGCGATGTGTCCCTGCTGGCAAACTTTATCCTGCTGGATACCGGCGACAGCCTGAAGCGACGCTGGCGACACACGCTGACCGTCGGTAGCGGCGTCAAGTTGCCCACCGGTCGCTCCAGTCAGGTTGCTGCTGATGGCGTCCAATTGCATCCAAACGTACAACTCGGTTCCGGCAGCACGGATATCCTGTTTGCGGCAGCATACACGCTGCGACAGGGAGCATGGGGCTGGAGCGCCGATCTGTTGGCCCGATGGAACACTGCAAACAAACAAGCATATCACTTTGGCAACCGCTTGAGCGGTTCCACAAAGTTCTTTTTATGGAAAAACCTGCGCGGCGTTACCCTGCTTCCCAATGCCGGCATCTTTGCCGACGCCGCACAAGCCAACCGGGACCAGAACACTCTGGTGCGCGGTAGCGAAGGAATTTCCGTTTTTTCAACCTTTGGACTTGATGCTTACACCGGCAGATTTTCCGCAGGTTTTTCGTACCAACCGCCGCTTTGGCAAAACCGGAGCACGGTGGCGTTCGGCGCCCGATGGGTCGTCAGTGCAAACATCATTTTTTAAACAACTACAACACAACAACATCATGCAAAAATTCATATTCGGGCTGCTTGCCCTCCTGCTTTTCGCCGTAGTCATTCCCGCTTGTAAAGACAAAGAGGACGATGAACTATCCGGCTTTAATGATGTAGAAATCGAATTCGACAACCGCGCAGGCAATGCCGGACTGGTCTTCGGCACGGAATACACCAACGCTGCAGGTGAAAAATTGAAATTCAGTACCTTCAACTACTTCGTTAGCAACTTTGTGCTGGTCAATGAAGACGGAACAGAATACATCGTACCGAAAGACTCCTGCTATTTCCTGTGCAAACACGACGACCCGGACAGCCGCGAGGTCGTGCTCAAAAACGTGCCGTCGGGCAACTACACCGCGCTGAAGTTTATGATCGGCGTGGATAGCGCCAAAAGCGTCAGCCCAATCGGCGAGCGCACGGGCGTACTGGACCCGGCAGCCGGCGCAAACGGTATGTACTGGAGCTGGAACGCAGGCTACATTTTTGTAAAAATCGAGGGCACATCGCCGCAGGCCCCACTTGATCCTGGCACGAACGAAAACACGTTTCAGTACCACACCGGCTTGTTTGGCGGCTTAAGCAGCCCCACGCTGAACAACCTGAAAACAGTGACGATGGAGACGCACCACGGTGAACCCGCCATGGTACGTCGCAGTGGTGGCCCGCATTTTCACGTCTATGTGGATGTGTTGGAAATGTTTACCAACCCGACCAATATCAGCGTGGCGGCCAATCCAACGTCGCACGCCGGTCCATATTCCAAGACGGTGGCCGACAACTACGCAGATATGTTCATTCTGGATCACGTACATAATCCGTAAATAAAAAAGTAGTGGGGCGGCAAACCACACCGCCCCGCTACTTTTACCTAACCCGGAAGAACAACCGTGCCGAGGCTTTGTTGCATGAATCAGCCGGCGGAGCCGGCTTCCCCCAACCCAATTAAAGGTCAGGCGACTTTTACGGCTATAGGCGCGGCGATCTGAATTAATTTATTCAATATGGCCACCTTGATGGCGGCTTCTGTTTTCTGG
>JBGSKO010000100.1:0-4018 GCA_041741155.1 Saprospiraceae bacterium
GTTTTTAAGGTCTTTGACTTTACCCCGTTTAAATTGTTCACTAAAATTTCGGTTGTACTTCGATTGAATTTGAAACTTTTTGTCGCCTTTTTTTGACATTACAGATTGACTTTTGAGGTCAAGCTATTTTAGGCAATGACAGGGCCTTCGTCAACCAATCGAATCAATCGAACCAATCGAACCAATCTAATCAATCGAACCAATCGAATCAATCGAACCAATCGAATCAATCGAATCAATCGAATCAATCGAATCAATCGAATCAATCGAACCAATCGAATCAATCGAACCAATCGAATCAATCACAACATGGATATTACCGTACAAGAACTCCGTCAAAAACTCGAATCTGGCGCCCCATTTGTCCTTATTGACGTGCGGGAAGCCTGGGAAAATGAAGAATTTAACGTTGGCGGGCAGTTGATACCTGTCGGCACATTGATGAATACTTTTTGGGAATTGGAGGAGCATAAGGGCGACGAAATTGTGCTGTATTGCCGTTCCGGTGCGCGCAGTGGTATGGCACAGGCGCTGTTGCAGGCCCAGGGTTTTGCCAATGTGCGCAACCTCACCGGCGGTATGCTCGCCTGGAAAGCAGCTTTCGGCGACACCAAACCGTGATCCGGCAAACATGATGGGTTGGAATATTTGGACAGGCCGTTTTTGGCTGCTACCTGCTCTGCTCCTCGCAGCCTGCACCCAAAAACTGCACGTGGAGCAGTTTGTCCTGAAACCGGACACCGCTGCTGCGGCTACGCCGGCCCGTCGGGCAGTTGCTGCCAGCCCGTGCGCTGCCTGGGATGGGTACGTTCCCGATCTGGAACACCCGGAATATTTGCCCATGCGCTACCTGCGGGTGAACGTACACGTGCTGGACAACAGCGCCGGCACGGCGCACCGCCCCAAAGATTCCGTACTGACCTTCGTTCGCGATCTGCTGCATCTGGCCAATGCCCAACTGGATACCAACGCGTTCAACTGGCGCTCGCCCTGGGGATCGCCGGTGCTGCCCAAACGCTACCGCTACCTGCTCACCCCGCAACCTGATCGCCCCGGCGATTCCGGTATCTATTTCCACTACGACGACGACCTGTACTACTTCGTCTCCATGGGCAAAAACCAGAATAACCACACCCGGCAGGTCGTTGACCGGTACGGTATCGGTACGGATACGATTGTCAATATTTTTTTGCTGGTGCACCACCCGGACAGCATGGCCTCCCCAACCTACCGCGCGAATGGCCAGGGTATTGCGCTGGGTACCTCCCTCAAGATGGCCGGGGTGCTCGAAAGCCGCGAAGGCCCGGCCAGTTTCGACGGGTTGCTCAACCACGAGGTTGGGCACATCCTTGGTCTTAACCATGCCTGGTCGTATGATGGCTGCCCCGATACCGACGACCATCCCAACAAGTGCTGGGACTGGACGCCCGATCCGCCCTGCAACGAGCAGGCAACCAACAATATGATGGACTACAACGCCTACCAAATGGCCTTGTCGCCCTGCCAGATTGGCAAGATACACGCCACCTTTTCCAATGAAAAAAATCCGGTCCGGCGCTGCCTCCTGCCAACCTGGTGTACCTTGCATCGGGATCGGGAGATAACGATCACCGATACGGTATCCTGGACGGGTGCGCGCGACCTCGAAGGCAACCTGACCATTGCGCCGGGAGGCAGTATGCGGTTGTCTTGCCGCGTCTCCATGCCGACCGGCAGCCGGATCACGGTGCAGCCCGGCGGCGTACTCTGGCTGGACGGTTGCCGCTTGCACAATGCCTGCGGCAACACTTGGGAGGGCATTTTTATAGAAGAAAAAAAGGATGAACGCGGCATCGTAAACGTGTTACGCCAGCCGGTTTTAGAAAATCTGAACAAGCTGTAAGCGCCGTATGCAACTGAGAATGGACAACTTTATAAAAAACTCCGCTCGCGGCACGGGCGCCTGGGTGTTGGCTGCGTTTTTCGTCGCCCTTGCGCTGGTCGTGTATTGGCCGACGCGACAGGCAGGTTTCGTCATGGACTGGTTAGGCTGGCAGTATGCCTACAACCGCGATGGCTGGGCCGGGGTGCCGGGCAGTTTCGGTTATCCGGGCCTGCATCCGGTACTCCACTTGGGAAACTACGCGCTGTATTGGCTTTTCGGGGCTAATTCACCGGTGTGGTACGGAATTTTTGCCGCGCTGCACGGACTGAATGCCTGGCTGCTGACACGACTGGCGCTGCGTTTGCCGTTGCAGGTGTCTGCTTCCCAGCAGATTTTTATTGGAATAGCAACAGGGCTGTTGTTTGTGCTCTCGCCATATGCTGCCGAGGTGGTGGTGTGGCGGGTGTGTTTGCACTACCTGCTGTCGCTGTTATTTGCGCTGCTGGCCCTGCACCGAACGCTCGATTACCTGGCCGTACCCCAAAAACGCGCGTGGTGGCAAATCCAGTTGTTCGTATTGCTGGCGCTCTTCACATTCGAGTGGTCGCTGGTGATTCCCGTGTTGCTGCTGGCGCTGGTACTGGTGTATTTTTTTGGAAAAAATGAGCGGCCGCCGCTGCCGTTGCTTGGGCGTTTGTTCGCGCCGCAAGTGGGTTTGTGGGCGCTGTATTTTTTGTTGAATAAAATCAAAATCGGCGACTGGGTGGGGCACTACGGCGCAGATACCCACCTGAACATACAGCCGCAGTACATGATGGCCAATATCTTGCGGTACGTCGTGAAGCAGTTTGCCTTTGTGCGCAGTTGGGAACACAATTCGAAAATGCCGATTATCGAAGGCCTGGCGGACGGCTGGTTATTTTGGACCGGCACGGCGGTGGTGTTGCTTGCTGCAGCGGCCTGGCTGTTTTTTTTCCGCCGCTGGAGTGCCCGGCTTCAATGGACGGGCGCCGCGTTCGTATGGTTTTTCGTGGCCTTGTTGCCGGTATCCAACCTGTACTTTTATGCCCTGCAGAATTCCGAAAACGACCGCTATGGCTATTTCGCCAACGGCTTCGGCTGGCTCGCACTCGTGCTGCTGGTATCGGTTTTGCCAAAAATGCTTCGTCGCGTGGTGGTGGTTGGCTTGATCGGCGTTTCTTCGTGGTTTCTGCTGGACATCAACCGCTGCTGGACGGAGTCCGAAAAAATTTGCGCGGGTCTGGTGAACGATTTTCGCTGGTACGACCGCGACGAAGTCATCATTCTGGCCTCACCGGACAACTACCTGGGCGTATTCATGTTTCGCATAATCGGCCAGATCAACGGGTTCAACGAAGCGCTTGAACTCCGGCGCGGCGAACCGTTCAAGGGCAATATGTGGGAAGCGGTACAGTTCAACGTGGTGTCTCCGACGTATGCCGTAACGGCGGAGAAAGACAGCACGGGCTTGTTGTACAAAGTCGGATTCAAGCAGGACGGCAACTGGTGGTGGCGCAACGGCATTGGCGCAACAGACTACGAGAATGACCGGTATTTTTTCAATATGAAGCAATGGCACGTGGAGGTCAAATTAAAAGAAAAAAGGCCCAATACCGCCGTAATCTACCCCGTTGGAGATAAGTGGATTGAAGTCGAATAACACGAACAAATTAAACACACTCGCATGAGCAAGTATCGCACAGTTGCCCTGTTATGTCTCCTCTTTTTTGCCGTTGGTGTATTGGCGCCGGCATGCAGTACCAAATCCGGCTGCCAGGCTACCGAAAGTTTGCGTGCACCGGTGGACAAAAAGGGCAACATCAAGTCCTCCAAGGGATCAAAATCCGGGCTGTTCCCCAAGGATATGCAGAAAAAAATGAAACGGGGACGGTAAACAGAAACATGAGTCATCCCGAATTTTTCGAGCGTGTTCAGAGAACTGTGTCAAACCTACCGAGAGATATTTTTAACACAGACAAACGCAGACTGCTCCACAGACAAACGCAGAGTGTAACTTATTTAAAATCAAACTTCTGTGTTTGTCTGTGTAGCAGTCTGCGTTTGTCTGTGTTAAATTTGCTCTGAACGGGCTGACACAGTTTTCTGAACACTCCCAATTTTTTAAGGAAACAA
>JBGSKO010000101.1:0-10293 GCA_041741155.1 Saprospiraceae bacterium
ATCCGTACTAACCGTTTGTGCTTGGTTAAAACACCACGCACGGCGGTGAAGAAATTTTCAGTAGTATGTGGCGTTGTATACGGTAACCGCAAAAACTATAATTATCTATCATTCTAAAATGTCGAATTATGAAAAACATTACGATTGTTTTTCTGATGCTTATAGCATCAGTGAACTTTGCTCAAAACGCGCCAATTAACTTCGAGCCGGGCGGACAAGGGGCTGGCTGGACGTGGACTGTCTTTGAAAATAGCACCAATCCGCCAGTTGAAATTATTCCCAATCCGGACGCAAGCGGGATAAATACGTCGGCTACGGTTGCCAAGTTCACGGCCCTGCAAAGCGGGAATCCCTGGGCAGGCTGCGAGTCCATGCATGGCGCCGACATTGGACCGTTTGTACTGGATGCCACCAATTCCATTATCAAAATCATGGTTTGGAAATCTGTAATCAGCGATGTCGGTATCAAGTTGGCAGCCCCTACCGGTTGGGCACAGCCGGATATCAAGGTAGCAAATACCCTGGTGAATCAGTGGGAAGAACTTACGTTCAATTTTTCCGGCGTTCCAAATCCGCCTTCCTCGGAAGGCGCGTACGATCAGATCATCATTTTCCCCGATTTTAATTTGAACGGAAGAACTCAGGACAACATCGTCTATTTTGACAACATTACGTTCAATCAAGCAGGAGGAGCCGGCAACGAACCCGCCACGGCCGCACCGACGCCTACTCGTAACCCGGCCGATGTGATTTCCCTGTTCAGCAATGCCTATAACAATGTACCGGTGGACACTTGGAGAACCCCCTGGTCGGCTGCCGTACTGGAGGACATAACCATACAGGGTAATGCGACCAAGAAGTACTCTCAATTGGATTTTGTGGGCATCGAAACCGTAGCCAACCAGTTGGATGTCACCGACATGACACATTTTCATATTGATGTGTGGTCGGCTGATTTTACCTTGCTTGGAGTCAAATTGGTAGATTTTGGCGCCGATGGGGCCTTTGGTGGTGGCGATGACGTGGAGCATCAGGTCAACTTCAATGCGCCTGCCCAGGGCCAATGGGTGAGCCTGGATATTCCGTTGAGTGATTTTACCGGGCTGACGACAAAAGAACACATCGCCCAGTACATTCTGGTGGGCCAGCCTACCGGGACGACCACTATTTATGTGGATAATGTGTATTTCTTCACTGGGAATGTCGCCACGGAACCCGCTACGGCCGCACCGACGCCCACCCGTGATCCGGCCAAAGTGATTTCCCTGTTCAGCGATGCCTATAACAATGTACCGGTGGACACCTGGCGGACTCCCTGGTCGGCTGCCGTACTGGACGATATTACGATACAGAGCAATCCGACCAAGAAGTACTCCCAACTGGATTTTGTAGGTATCGAAACCGTAGCCACCCCGTTGGATGTCACCGGCATGACGCTTTTTCACCTTGATGTGTGGTCGGCTGATTTCACCCTCTTTGGGGTCAAGTTGGTGGATTTTGGCGCTGATGGGGCCTTTGGCGGCGGCGACGATGTGGAGCATCAGGTCAACTTTAATGCACCGGCCCAGGGCCAATGGTTAAGCCTCGACATCCCGTTGAGTGATTTTATCGGGCTGACGACAAAGGAACATATCGCCCAGTACATTCTGGTGGGCCAGCCTACCGGGACGACCACGGTTTATGTGGACAATGTATATTTCTTCAATAACACGGGGGTCAGCACCAACAATCCGGCTGCGAACCAGGACGATATCAAGGCTTTCCCAAATCCGGTACGACTCGGCGAACAGGTTCAACTGAGTGTTGTTGCAGCGCAAGTTGAAGTATTTGATCTTGCCGGCAAACTGATCTCGTCGGCGCAAAACACGTCGGTCATTCCTGCAGCGGGAATGAACCAGGGAGGGGTCTATGTTGTTAAGATTCGTCTCCTTGACGGTGCTATTCAAATGAAGAAACTTGTTGTGGAATAATTAGAGTGTTCACCAATTTTCAGGTGAACGATTGATATGTTTGATTAAGATAACGGGGTGACTACCAGTCACCCCGTTACTTTTTCGGGATAGTTCCTGCTTTTGTAACGTGTTTTATCGTGGTTATGCCTAACTCGTTGAAGAAATTGTCGGCGTGTCTTCTCCTGCTCTTTTGCGGGGCAACTGCGGTATTTGCTCAAGTCCTGCCGGAGAAAGGTGTTCCATTGCTGCAAAACTTCACACCTGCGCAATATCACAACAAAGGCAAAATCTGGGATATTCATGCTGCGCCCAACGGCATCGTTTACCTGGCAGCGGATAAAGGACTGTTGGAATACGATGGAAAAACCTGGAACAGTTTCAAGGGTAGCAAGGGGTTTACCCGGTCACTATTGGTGCTGAATGATTCGCTGATATATACCGGTTCTGACCTGGATTTCGGTGTCTGGAGCAAAAACAACTATCAGCAATTTGAATACACGTCCTTATACCCATTTCAAAAAGTAGTTCAGGATGTCAATGAAGAGTTTTGGGGAATCCACCGGATAAAGGATGATATAGTTTTTGTATCGTCCCAAAATATTTATGTACACAAAGGCCGGCAACTTGTCCGAATAGCCGCACCAAACCGGTTTTCAAAAAGTTTTTCTGTGAACGGCATTTTGTATTTTGCCGATGAAAAACTTGGTTTGTACATTTTCGATGGCTTTGCACTAAAAAAGGTGTTTGATTATCCTCCAAACACAAAATTCCACATTTCAGGTATTTATGAGGATACAAGGGGGCTTGTTCTGGCAACCCGGGATGCTGGTTTGTACCGTTACGCGTCCGGGAATTTGAGCAGCGTGGACAATGCTCTGTCGGAACAACTTAAAGTTGCCAAGGTGTTCAATTTTGAACCGATTGGTAAAGGGTATCTGGCTTTTGGCACCGTACTGAAGGGCTTGTATGTTACTGATTTGGAAGGCAACATCATTCACCATGTCAACAAGTACAAAGGATTGCCCAGCAATACGGTTTTATCGTTGCACTATAGCCCTTCAGGGAAACTCTGGCTGGGAATGGATTATGGCGTGTCTTTCCTGAATTTGACAAACAAGTTCACTACGTTCTATGATTATAGAGGGGATTTTGGTGCGGGTCATACAGCATTTTTGAAAGATGGAATTTTTTACCTCGGGACGAATCAGGGGTTATACCGCTCGAGATGGGAGGACTTGAATGACGATCTGGAGTTTTTCAAGCTTCAACTCATTCCAGGAACAGAGGGGCAAGTGTGGGCATTAGAGGACATCGATAATAGGTTGTTCATGGGGCACGACAAAGGGCTGTTTCTGGTGCAGGCCAATACTGTTAAAAAATTGAGCAGCCAGGATGGGGTTTGGGCTATTCTGCCATGCCAGGATTATCTGCTGACCGGAAATTACAACGGTATTTCTATCTATATAAAAGCAGGCGCAGCATGGAAGTTCCTGAAGAAGATGGACCTTATCGCAGGTTCCTGCAACCAAATGATCCTCGAAAAAGATAGTATCCTGTGGGTTAATATTCCCAATTTCGGCATCATCAGGGCTGTTCTGGATAAGGATTTATACCCTGCCGACAGGTTGATTTTCCCGGAAGCTACCTTTAAGGGAAATGACCCGCAACTCTTCCGAGATGAGCAGGGAGTACATCTCGCGACCGATCAATTTCAATACACTTTCAATGCTGCAGAGCAGAAATTTATAAAGGCGGAAGTCACGGCGCAGACTTCACCGGGAGCAGGGGCATTTTTGTCTGGAGAGGGGCAATCCAAGGCACTGCATTCAGACTATGCGTTTTATCCTGCAAGCAACGGTTTCCTCCTGAAACACCTGAAATCTGCTTCGGATACTATCCAAGGCAGGTTTTCGATCGTTTTCAGAGGAATCGAAGCCTTTAATACTGATCAAAGGGTAGCGGTTGATCCGGAAATGAAAGTGCCATACAAGCTTAATAATTTTGAAATAGGATACACGGTTCCCGGTCAGGATGATGTGTTATACCAAACCAGGTTGAATGATTCGGACCAGTGGAGTCCGTGGAGCCCCGAGAACTCGATCAAACTGATAGACTTGAATGTTGGAAGTCATACACTTTTTGTTCGAGCAAAAATCAATGCGATAGTCACCGAAAATTCAATTTCAATACGCGTTGCTGCGCCCTGGTATCGGTCCTGGCTTGCTTTTTTTGTGTATTTAATCTTGTTTACCTTGGTTGCGTATGCAGTTCACTATTGGCGAAAACTGTCCTTGAAAAAACAAAAAGACACGTTACAGAGGCAAGAACAAGATGCTTTGCTGGAACAAGCCGAAAAGCACAAACAGCAGATTCTTTTTTTGGAACAAGAGCGGCTACAGGCGGAATATAATCAGTTGAAAAAAGACCTCAGAGGCAAAACCATAGAGCTGGCCAAACAAGCCCGGGAAAACGAAGAGAAAAATCGGCTGCTCCTTTCTTTGAAAGAGAAGTGTGCAGTGGTTCAAGAAAACCCCTCCGTTTTTAAAATAAAATGGAAAGAGATGGAAAGGTTATTGGAGTCCTACATAAAAGTAGATGACCAAATATTCGACATTCAGATAGATGAGTTGCACCAGGAATTTTTCAAAAAATTGAAAACGCAATTCCCGGGCTTGTCAAACCATGATCTCCGGCTGTGCGCTTACCTGAAGATAGGGATTGATTCCAAGGAAATAGCCGAAATTTTGCACATCCAGCCTTCCAGTTTTTACATCAGTCGCTCGCGCCTCCGGAAGAAACTGGATCTGAAGGCGGATGAAAATTTGTATGATTTTTTGAATAGTATTTGATCCACGCCCTTAGTTGTACAAATACATACTCCGGTTCCGCTCCAACTCCCGGAAATACGGGTCCTTCAAATCTTTGATGAAGTAGATCGCCTCGCCGGTGCTTTTCATTTCCGGCCCGAGGCGCTTGTCCACGTTCTGGAATTTATCAAAACTGAACACCGGGATTTTGATCGCATAACCCTCCAGTTTGTGGGTGATCTCGAAATCTTTCAGTTTGTGCGTGCCGAGCATCACTTTGGTAGCGATGTTCAGGTACGGCACGCCGTATGCTTTGGCGATGAACGGCGTGGTGCGTGAAGCGCGCGGGTTGGCCTCGATGACGAACACCTCGTCGTTTTTGATGGCAAACTGTATATTGATGAGGCCCTTGATGTTGAGGGCGCGGGCAATTTTTTCCGCGTACTCAATCATGCTCTGGATCACGATGGGGCCAAGCGAATAGTGCGGCAGCACGGCGGAGGAGTCGCCCGAGTGGATACCCGCCGGCTCGATATGCTCCATGATACCCATGACGTGCAGTTCGTCGCCATCGAAAATGGCGTCAATCTCAGCCTCTTTGGCGCGTTCGAGGAACTGGTCAATGAGCACATTGTTGTCGGGCATGTGTTTGAAAATGGTGAGCACCTGGCGCTCCAGCTCGCTGTCGTTGATGACGATTTTCATGCGCTGGCCTCCGAGCACGTAACTGGGGCGCACGAGTAGCGGATAGGGAATCGTCTTGGCAATTTCGAGCGCCTCGTCCACATCGTGGGCGGCGCCGTACTTGGGATAGGGGATGCCGAGTTCCTTGAGCAGATCGGAGAAACGGCCCCGGTCTTCGGCGATGTCCATGTCGTTGTACGAGGTGCCGATGATGTTCCAGCCGTTGCGCTGGAGGTTTTCGGCGAGTTTGAGGGCGGTTTGGCCGCCAAGTTGCACGATGACGCCGTCGGGTTTTTCATGCTCGAGGATTTCCTCCAGGTGCTCCCAATAGACGGGCTCGAAGTAGAGTTTGTCGGCAATATCGAAGTCGGTGCTGACGGTTTCGGGGTTGCAGTTGACCATAATGGCCTCGTATCCGACCTCTTTGGCCGCCAAAATGCCGTGTACACAGCAGTAGTCGAACTCAATACCCTGGCCAATGCGGTTGGGGCCGGAACCGAGCACCACGATTTTTTTCTTGTCCGAAACGATGCTCTCGTTACGGTCGTCGAAGGTGGAGTAGAAATAGTTGGTCTTCGACTCAAACTCGGCGGCGCAGGTATCCACCATTTTAAATACCCGCCGGATGCCGCGGTACTTGCGTTCGCGGGTTACGGATTTTTCGTCCACGCGCAACAGCCAGGCGATCTGGGCGTCGGAGTAGCCGTTCTTTTTTAGTTCAATGAAAAACTCCGTGGGGATATCCTCTGGCACATTAAAGCGCAGGAGGCGTTCCTCCATCTTTACAAGGTTTTTGATTTGTCCGATAAACCAGGGATCAATGCCGGTGAGTTTGTGGACGGATTTGGATGGGATACCGAGGCGCAGGGCGTCTTTAACGCGGTAGATGCGGTCGTCGGAAACCAGTTCGAGGCGTTCGAGGATATCGTCGGTTCTCAGCCATTCTTTTTTGTCGGCGCCGAGGCCGGTGCGGCTGTTTTCCTGGCTCTGACAGGCTTTTTGCAGGGCTTCGTTGAAGCAGCGCCCGATGGCCATGACCTCGCCCACGGATTTCATTTGCAGCCCGAGGCGGTGGTCGGCGCCGATGAATTTGTCAAAATTCCAGCGCGGCATTTTCACGATCACATAGTCGAGTGTCGGTTCGAAGTAGGCCGAGGTGGTTTTGGTGATCTGGTTTTTCAGTTCGTCCAGGGTGTAGCCGATGGCGAGTTTGGCGGCGATTTTGGCGATGGGGTAGCCGGTGGCTTTGCTGGCCAGCGCCGAGGAGCGCGACACACGCGGGTTGACCTCAACGGCGATGAGTTCTTCGGTTTCGGGGTTTTGGGCAAACTGCACGTTGCAGCCGCCGGCGAAGTTGCCGAGTGCGCGCATGATCGTAATGGCCTGGTTGCGCATATCCTGGTAGGCCGTGTCGGAGAGTGTCATGGCCGGGGCCACGGTGATGCTGTCGCCGGTATGAATACCCATAGGGTCGAGGTTTTCGACCGTGCAGATGATGACCACGTTGTCGTTGGAGTCGCGCAGGAGTTCGAGCTCGAACTCCTTCCAGCCAAGCACGGCTTTTTCCACCAGTACCTCGTGGGTAGGGGAGGCGGACAGGCCGCGTTTGAGCCCCTCGACGAATACATCTTCATTCAACACGAAACCGCCGCCGGTGCCGCCGAGGGTGTACGACGGGCGAATAACGAGTGGGAAACCGATCTTTTGGGCAGCCTCCTTGCCTTCGAGGTAGGAGTTGGCGATGAAAGAGGGCGCCACGCTGAGGCCGAGGTCCAGTACTAATTTTTTGAAGGCTTCGCGGTTTTCGGTGGTTTCGATGGCGGCGGTATCTACGCCGATCATGCGCACGCCGTATTTTTCCCAGATACCCATTTTTTCGCACTCGATGGCGAGGTTGAGGGCGGTTTGGCCGCCCATGGTGGGTAGCACAGCATCTATGTTGGGCAGGTCGAGGCTTTCCTGATGTTCTTGCAGAATGGCTTCGATGCTCTCCGGTGTGAGTGGACGCAGGTAAATATGGTCGGCCGTCACCGGGTCGGTCATGATGGTGGCGGGGTTGGAGTTGATGAGGCTAACCTTGATACCTTCTTCGCGCAGCGAGCGGCTGGCCTGGCTGCCGGAATAGTCAAATTCACAGGCCTGACCAATGACGATAGGGCCGGAGCCGATGATGAGGACGGAGTGGATGGAGGAGTCTCTCATTGTTTTGTTTGTTTCGATTGATTCGATTTGTGCGATTGCCGGCGTTCCGCTCTTGTAGCGCGGCAGGCTTTAAAAAAATGCCGGAAACCGGTTTTAAAAACCAGTTTCCGGCATGACCGAAGTGAAGTACGGTTGATCTCGTTTTTTCATTTCGGGGGGCGAAGGTAGGGAAAGGTTTGACGTTTTTACAAACCATCCATCCATGGAGTCTTGTTTTCAAATTTCTTTAGATTTGCGGCCACATTCAGGTTTACTAAACTTAAAACGATGTCTGACGAGAAAAACGAGTCTACTCCAAACGAAAAACCAGCCGCACCGAAAAAACCGACGGTTATTCCTCCCCCAAAAAATACGCTGAGCAATTTCAACAAAAAGAATAATCGCTCTTTGTTGTCCAAAGCCGGTGGTTCCAAAATGAAGGGCAGTGGGTTCAAAGGTGGTGGGATGAAAAAAGGGAAATAAAGGTGGGGGCCTCCCAAATTTGCATCTACAATGCACATTTGGTATGAATCCACCTGGCGTGACGCCCCATCCGTATTTTGTGGCGATTTTTCACTTTTTCGCTCTTTCAGCGATTCACTCAATCTGACACTACATGGCACTTATCACGCCAATCCGTTTTATTGATCGCGATAAAACGAATTTTTACAGCACCCTGCACAATCGTGTAGATGCCTATTTCAAACAAAAAGGCTTGTCGAAGCATGCCAACGCAAGTATCGTCCTCAAAACGATCATCATGATGACCGCGTACCTGCTTCCGCTCGTGCTGCTGGTCTGGCTTCAACCCGACTTCGGCGTGGCCCTGGCGTTGTGGACGCTCATGGGCGTGGCCATGGCCGGCGTAGGTATGAACGTCATGCACGATGCCAACCATGGGGCGTTTTCATCCAGTCCGCGCATCAATGCGCTGGTTGGGTACTCCATCAACTTGTTGGGCGGCTCCGCTTTTAACTGGAAATTGCAGCACAACCACCTGCACCACTCGTTTACGAATGTTACCCACTGGGACGACGATATTGCCGACAAGCCCGGTTTGCGGCTTTCTCCGCATACGGAAGTGAAACCGGCCCACCGTTCCCAGTGGCTGCACGCTATTTTTATTTACAGCATCGTCACGCTGTATTGGGTGCTGGGAAAGGATTTTGTACAATTTGTCCGCTACAGCCGCAATGGCGTCAACAAAAACACCCCTGCCCAAAACCGGGTACTGCTGGCTAAAATCATCGTTACAAAACTCGTTTACCTGGCCATCTTTTTTGCCGCGCCTGTTTTGTTCGGGATTCCTGTGCTGGAGGTGCTTGCCGGTTTTCTGTTGATGCACTTTGTTGGGGGAATTATTCTGACCGTTATTTTCCAGTTGGCGCACACGGTGGAGGAAACCACTTTTCCGCAACCCAATGCACAAGGAACTATCGAAAATGACTGGGCGATTCACCAGATGAACACCACGGTCAATTTCTGCCGCAACAACCGGTTTTTGTCCTGGTACGTCGGCGGTCTGAATTTTCAGGTGGAACACCACCTTTTTCCAAAAATTTGCCACGTCCATTACCCGCGTATTGCCGGTATCGTTCAAAAAACGGCGGCGGAATTCAATGTCCCCTACCTGGAACACAAAAGTTTTGGCCTGGCATTGCGCTCGCACTTTGCCACGCTAAAACGCTTTGGCCAGGTCCCGGATATGGACGAATTGATGGGCTGAGGCAGCTGTGCCCGAAAAGGTGAGCGACAAAATGTAATTAAAAAAGTGCAGTTGCGTGTTTGCTTGTAAAATAATTTGTTTTACGTTTGTTGCATCTTTCACATTTTTCAAAACAAAACGCAACTTTTATGGAACGTAAAACAAACTGGCTAGCCATCGTTCTCTCCGTCGTCGTCTCCATGTCCATTGGATTCCTTTGGTACGGAGTTCTGTTTCAAACCCAATGGATGGCCGGCAACGGCATCACCATGGAAGGCGAAAAATTATTCAAGAACGGCGCAGAAATGCCCATGTCGTCCATGCCCATGATGGTCAACACCGTTGTGATGGTGGTGTATGCGCTCGTGATGAACTGGCTGCTCGGCAAATTGAATGTCAGTACCTGGCAAGCCGGCGCCGCTATTGGCGCAGGTATTGGCCTGATGATGGTTGGCGACGCGCTCACCGGCAATATGTTTGCCGGTAACCCGATGAGCCTGACATGGGTGGATGGCTCGTATTCGTTCGTGCTGTTCGTTCTTATCGGCGCGATTGTAGGCGGCTGGCAAAAAAAGTAACTGCTTGAAGGAAAACAGACGCTGAAATATCAAAACCGCCCTGTCGTCGTGTACGGCAGGGCGGTTTGTATTTTTCTTAGAGCGTGTTTAAAATTTAGTCGCTGGGCTACGGACGGCTAATTTCATTTCTCTCTGCGTTAAAATTTTCGCCGTAGGCACCCGGCTACGGCTGCAAATTTTGCCTTGATAGAAACAAAATTTGCTCGCCCTCGCTCCAGCACTAAAATTTGAACACGCTCTCACTCCGGGGCTTTGTTGCATGAATCCCAGCCTCCCCGGCCCATGCTACCCAATCGGCGGATCCGGGCCTACTTTGGCATGAACTGATTAGGATTTTGAGTGGGGGGGGGTAAAAAGTAAGCCGGTAAGTGTAAATTTGAGTTACG
>JBGSKO010000102.1:0-7096 GCA_041741155.1 Saprospiraceae bacterium
GCCCAACGACCCCAATATCGGTTGGAACGGCAACTTCCGCGGCGAACCCATGAACCCGGCCGTGTTTGCCTGGATGCTTGAGGTCGAGTTTATTGACGGTGTAACCGAAGTATTTACAGGGGATGTGACGATCGTGCGGTAGGTCGTTTGCCGAGTGCGATTACCAATGGAACGCGGATGCCGCGGATGCTGCGCAGCATCCGTGGCATCCGCGTTCCATTGGAATCATAATCCGCTTTGTACTTTTGCCCGGCAAAAAATGCGACAACACCATGTACCCATCCAAACTGCTCCTCTTCGGCGAGTACATCTTGCTGCTCGGCGCCCGCGCAGTGGCGGCGCCGTTGCCGCTTTTCAGTGGAAAATGGGCGCAGGCTGACCCAACGCAAACCAATACGCGCCGGGAACACCTGCTTGAACTGGCAAACACCCCTGTTTTAGGAGACATACCTGGCCTGGATACCCAGACTTTTCGGCGCGACATCGCCGAAGGGCTTTATTTTCAGTCGGATATACCGGTGGGCTACGGACTTGGTAGCTCGGGGGCGCTGTGCGCAGCGGTGTACGACCGGTATGCACGCGAAAAATCGGCGGACCTCTCTGAGTTAAAAGCGATTTTTGCGCGAATGGAAAGTCATTTTCACGGGCAGAGCTCGGGTATAGACCCGCTCACGAGTTACCTGAACAAACCCCTGCTGATCGCAAACAGGCTCGAAGTGCGCCTGTTCGAGGCTAAGCCGTGGCAGGAACCACCGCCGGTGACATTCCTGCTCGATACTGGCCAACCGCGCCAGACTGGCCCATTGGTACAGTGGTTTTTGGAAAAAAGCCGGGAACCGGATTTCGCCCGTCCGTTGGAGCAGATACTCTTGCCTGCGCATGAGGCCATGCTGGATGCCTGGCAAATCGGAAACGCCACGGCGTTTTGGAAGGCATTGCACCGGGTTTCGGCGTTTCAACTTGCCTTTATGCCCCCGATGATTCCGGAATACCTGCGTCCGGTTTGGGCCAAGTTGTTATCCGACGGCGATATTTCTTTTAAAATTTGTGGCGCTGGAGGCGGCGGTTTTATGCTGGGCTTTGCCAAAAACAAAGCAACAGCCCTGGAGAAACTGTCCGATTTCACCCTGGTTTTCCCCCCTCCTTTGCCATGATTTGGTGGAAAAATAAAAAAATCCGGCCGGCGCTCTGGTTATTGGGCCTCCTGCTAGTGGTTGCACTGGCTCGGGATATACTCGCCAACGGGCGCCCCTTATACTGCCAAATTCGGGGAGAATCGTACTTCCCCGGCCTGCGTGCTATCTGGAAAGGCTCCGATCTGCCGTACGGCCATCCCGTACTCGACTCCATTCAACAGCGGTTTTTGTGGCGGCAGTATGCGTACGATGCAGCAGTATTTGCGCTGATTCCCTTTTCTCCGGGAGAACTACCGATGAGTCCGGACACTACTATCCGGCAAGCCCGGCCCGGCGCCGTACACCCCGGCACCATGCATCGGCACTGGCTGGGTACCGACACGCGAGGCTACGACGTGGCAGCCGGTATGGTGAGCGGCGCGCGCATTGCCCTTTTGACCGGCGCTATTGCGATGGGCATTGCTTTTGCCATTGGCCTAACCCTGGGGGCTATTGCCGGATATTGGGGCGATGATCGGCTGCGGCTGCGGCGCGGACACGTCTGGCTTCTGTTACCCGGGCTGGTTCTTGCCGGTTTTTACGCTGGTGCCGTCCAGTCCTTACTCCCCGAGTACAGTGGTAGTTCCGCGCGAGCGATGGCGGCAGTGTCCGGCTTTTGCACCGTGCTTGCACTTGTCTACATTTTTGGCAGACTATTGAGTCGTTGGTCATTTTTTGAAAAAAAGGTTCAAATTCCCGCCGATTTGCTCATCATGCGCCTCTCAGAGGTGTTTTCGTCTATTCCCGGGTTACTGGCTATTATTGCGTTTGCAGCTATGTTGCGGGAGCAAGCCCAAACGTTGTGGGCGATGACTGCTCTTATTGGCGCATTCAGTTGGCCGGGTGTGGCACTGTTTATTCGGGCCGAACTGTTGCGCATCCGTGAACTGGAGTATGTGACTGCCGCGCGTGGAATGGGGCTTTCGGAGTGGCGCATTTTACTTCGGCATGCTTTGCCAAACGCTTTGCGCCCGGCATACACGATTTTTGCTTTTGGAGTGGCCGGAGCCATTGTACTGGAGGCCTCTTTGTCCTTTCTCGGCTATGGCGACCATAATCTGGTGGGCGCTTCCTGGGGTAGTTTGTTGCAAAACGCTCGCAGCAGCCCGCAACTCTGGTGGATCAGCCTGCCGCCGGGAATGGCCATTTGCCTGACAATTCTGGCCTTGCATGCTATCGGAGAAGCGATGAGTGAATGACTCGTTGATTGGTTGAACCGGAACCAGTAGCATTTGTTCCATGCCTTAGATACACTCACAAACCCCACATAAATCTATCAATTTTCCCAACTCATGCGGTCTGATTACCTACGTATTGCGGGCTTGGCCCTGCTTTTTTTTGTTCCCTTTCTGGGCGGGGTGCACTTGTTCGATTGGGACGAGGTGAATTTTGCCGAGTGCGCGCGGGAGATGTTGGTTACGGGGGATTATCTCCGTCCGCAAATTGACTACGAGCCTTTTTGGGAAAAACCACCGTTTTTCATCTGGCTACAAGCCCTTTCAATGAAAATTTTTGGCGTGGGGGAGTTTGCCGCCCGGCTTCCAAATGCCATAGCCGGCGTACTGACGCTGGTATTCGTATATCACCTGGGGCGTCGTTTGCACGATCGTGCATTTGGATGGCTGTGGGCTTTGGCGTGGTTGGGCAGTCTGCTGCCGCACCTGTACTTCCGCAGCGGCATCATTGACCCGTGGTTTAACCTGCTGATTTTTGCCGGGTTATTTGGGTTTATCGAGTTCCGTTGGCTGTTTTTTACCCGGTTTGAGGGGCGCAATTTTTGGCAGCGGTACCGGTATCTGCTCATCGGAGGCTGGCTATTGGGGCTGGCGATTCTGACCAAAGGGCCCACGGCGTACCTGATTGTTTTCCTGGTGCTGATGATCTATTGGGCCCGGTACAAGTTTCGCAACAAGGGCTTTTTCAGCCACCTCGTTTTGTTCTCGCTGGCAGCATTTTCGGTGTCGGCGGTGTGGTTTTTGGCGGAGGTTATCGCGCATGGGCCACAGTTTGTTCGCGAATTTGTGACGTACCAAATTCGATTGTTTTCTACGCCCGACAGCGGGCACGGTGGCTTTTGGGGCTACCATGTAGTGGTACTGTTGGTAGGCTGTTTTCCGGTGTCGGTGTTTGCCTTGCCCAATCTGTGGGGCGACCGCCAGCCCGAGGATGAACTGCTGGAGTCCGACACCCTGGTCTCCTGCCAGCGCTCCGACCTGACAACCTGGATGCAAATTCTATTCTGGGTTGTACTGATTCTGTTCAGCATCGTGCGGACCAAGATCGTGCACTACTCCTCGCTGGCTTATTTTCCGATCACCTATCTGGGCGTCTATACCATTTGGCGGGCCATGCGCTGGGATGTGCGTCCCAAAATCATTGGCATACTCTTGCCGATTCTGGGTGTGTTGATGGGCTCCGTGCAAATGCTCGTTCCGGTGATCGGCCAGAATCTGCACCGATTAAAGCCCTATTTGGGAGCGGATCCGTTTACCCAGGCGCGTTTGGAGGTCGTGGTAGAGTGGCACTGGTGGCAGGGACTTCCGGGCGCTGTATTGGTAGCCGCTTCGATAGCGGCATGGGTATACTGGCAGAAAAAGGAGGCCTGGAAATCTGCACAAACGGTATTCACGGGCGGTGCGCTATTTGTAGCGTTTACTCTGATTCTGTGTATCAAAAATATTGAGCGGTACTCTCAGGGCAGCACCATTGATTTTTATGAAAGCAAAGTGGGTGAAGATTGCTTTGTGAAGCCTGTTGGTTTCAAAAGCTTCGCGCACTTGTTTTATACCAATAAACCACCTGTAGGAAGCGACACCACCGTGGACGACTACCCTACCCTCGCACACGGCCAACCGGTGAAAAAAGTTTATTTCGTTGCCAAAATTACCAATTTACAGGATTTACCGAACCTCTCCAATTGCAGCGAGGTGTACCAAAAGGACGGCATGGTGTATTTCGAACGAATGATGAAGTGATCCTTAGTCCGTTTACAAGTCTGGTTTAGGCAAAAAAACTCCCAACCAGAATACGTTTTTATTAAAATCGCATAGATTTAGGACTTCAAAGTTGAGGCTCCCGTGCCGAGTATTGCGGCCGTAAACTATTTCTAATCACTAAACTCATTCTGTTATGAAAAACATCACTCTTCCCTTTATCGCAATGTTTTGCCTCCTGAGTGCTTCACTGATGTCACAGACGCAAAAAGGCTCTGTCATGATTGGCGGCACGGCCGGCTTTACGTCATCCAAAACGGGTGATATTACAGAAACCGATATTACCTTTTCCCCCATGGCAGGTTTCTTTGTTATGGATCAGTTGGCCATTGGCGGGGGCCTTAACCTTGGGGTTTCAAGCATCAAACAGGATGGCGAAACGTTCAGCGCTACCACACTCGGCATTCAGCCCATGGTGCGCTACTACTTCAATGGAAGCGGCAATGTGCGTTTCTTTGGACAGGGTAATTTCCAATATGCAAGTGTTAAATTTGAGGATCAGGATGCTCGAACGGCTACCGGTTTTGGGGTAGGCGCAGGTGTCAGTTTCTTCCTGAACGACCATGTTGCCATCGAAGGTCTTCTTGGTTACAACAGCCTCAAGGTTAAGGATGCATCAGATGCCACCGGCACCTTTGGCCTTCAATTTGGTGTTTCTGCTTTTATCGGCGGCGGCAAATAGAATCGCTGTTCGCTGATTCATCCAATAATAATCCCTGCGCAATTCCGGAGTTTGGAGCCTCCTTGGGAACGTGCGCAGGGATTTTTTTTTACTGCAAATCAACACTTAGTTGACTATCAACTCGTATGGCAGCCGGGCCTGAATACCCTGATTTTTGCGTGCATCCTGCAGCATTTTATACACCGGATACATTTCACCGAGTTCGGAACGAACCATCCAGGCGCGGATTTCGTCGTCCTTATTGGAACTGCGATCAAATCTTTCCAGCAGTTGTTCGATGCCTGTTTTAGTACGCGGAAACTCCGAGGTGCGGTATTTTTCCAGTCCGGCCAGTTTTGCCGCAGAAGCCAGCGCCCGATCGAGGCCGCCCATAGCATCTACCAGTCCGATCTCGAGTGCCTTTTCACCCGCCCAAACGCGGCCTTGAGCAATAGCATCTACTTGCTCGATGGTCATGTTTCGGCCTTTGGCCACTTTTGCCAAAAAGTCCTGGTAAATCCACTCCACCCGTGACTGAATCATCTGGCTTTCCTCGGGTGAAAAGTCAAAGAACGGCGTACCGAATGCCGAGTAGCGTCCTGTGCGCACCGTGTCCATGGTGATACCGAGGTTTTCCTTCATGGTTTTTTGCAAGATGGGCACCACACCAAACACCCCGATGGAACCGGTAATCGTGTTTGGCTCGGCGAAGATACTATCGGCCTGACAGGCGATGTAGTACCCGCCAGATGCCGCTACGTCGCCCATACTCACTACAATCGGCTTGCCGGCTTCTTTGCAGAGGTTGATTTCCCGCAGGATGTTTTCGCTGGCCAGTACACTGCCGCCCGGCGAATTGATGCGCAAAACGATAGCTTTCACGGTATTATCCTGGCGAATTTTGCGGAGCATTTTCACATATTTGCCATCCAGCACATCTCCGGGATCGCCTTTTTCGCCGTCCATAATGGTACCTTCGGCATACACCACCGCGATTTTATCCTTGGAAGAAAGGTCAAACTTTTTGACGCGGGCATCAAAGTAATCCTCCACCCCGATGCGGTTGAGTTTTTCTTTATCACCCAGTCCAACTTTGGATTTGAGCAGTTCCAGCGCCTCGTCTTCGTAGGCGATGCGGTCCACGAGGCGACTGCTGAGGGCAGTTTTAGCGCCGCGGCCATCGTAGTTATCGGCGGCACGACGGAGTTCGGCTTCGGACATTTTTCGGCTGGCGCTGATGTCCGCAACCATATCGTCGTACAAGGCTCCGATGTACTCCCGGACTTGCAGGCGGTTTTCGTCGCTCATTTTTTCGAGGCGGAAAGGTTCTGTTGCACTTTTAAACTTGCCTGCGTAAAAAATTCGCATCTGTACATCCAGTTTGTCCAGCAGACCTTTGTAAAACAGGATCATACTGGATAGCCCGCGAAAGTCCACCGCTCCAACGGGGTTCAACAGCACCTCGTCTGCTGCAGAGGCGATGTAGTAGGCATTTTGGGTATAGACACTGGCGTAAGAGATGACGAATTTGCCCGAAGTTTTAAAATCGAGCAGTGCCTCGCGCAGGGTATTGGATGTAGCTCGGCCTGCCGTAAGTGCCATGGCATTGATGTAGATGCCTTTGATATCCGGGTCACTTTTTGCTTGCTGAATAGCTTTCACCATATCGGTCAGGCCCAGGGTATTTTCCTGGTCAAAATTGAACGGGTCGAGCGGGAGGTTGTTGGTTTTTTCCGGAATGGGCTGCTCAAATTTGAGTTCCAGAACGGAGTTGGCTTTGATGGCCGTTTTTTCCTTTTCCATGGCTTTAGAGGCAAAACCGGACAATGTCCAGATCCCAAAGAAGAAAAGTAACACGAGCGCCAGGAAGGTGCCGAGGCAGGAGGCGAAGAGAAATTTAAAGAACTGATTCATGCTGTTTAATTGAATTCGATTGATACAACTAATCCGATAGATTTGATTTTTGTGTAGCAAAGGAAGAAATGCCGTGGCCGATCCTTTGTGAATTTAGATGAAGAGCAGGTTTGAAGGGATGGAGGGCTTCAGCACATAGTATTGGAAAAAAACGCGTCGTTGCGACCATGAAAAAGTACCGATCTTTGCCTAGTGGCGCATCCAGTCAATGCCCCATGAATGTGGCGGTCCAATTTTCCCTTCCTCTGCGTTGTTCGTCGGTTACAATATCCCGTATTGCGCCCTCCTCACGCCTTGATGAAGGAAAAATTTACCTCCCCAACTCATACGACATTGACTGGACGCGGCACTAG
>JBGSKO010000103.1:0-25895 GCA_041741155.1 Saprospiraceae bacterium
ATCGAAATCTTTACAATCAAACAATTCGTTGATAATCCGTTTCAACTTTCGTTGAACCTTGATTTATAATTTCTTCATTCAGGTCAAGGTATTTTAGGAAGGCACAATTCATCATTCATCATTCATCATTCATCATTCATCACTCATTCTTGCTCATTATCACCACGGCTCCTGCATTTCAGGCAGAAAAATCGTACGCCTGTACCGTCCTGCTGGGCGAGTTGCTGGGTTTGCCGTGGGAAATACGTTTTCTGCCGGGAGTGGAACATTACCGGCTGAAGTTGCCAAATGGCGCGACACTGATCGTGGAGGATCATTTTTTTGGAAAACAGACCGACGAGACGTACCTGCGCCCAACTAACGTACCTGATACGGCGGTGCTGTTGGACCACCCGTTTGAGCCCGGCTCTGATGTGGCAGGCGTGCATGGCCGGGCATTTTTTTCCCAAACAGATCGGGAAATGACGTGCGGCATAGACTTATTTGCCTCGGCCTTTTTTATGCTTACCCGTTGGGAAGAGCATGTGCGCCCGGAACGCGACGGGTTTGGGCGTTTTCCTGCGGCGGCGGCGCTGGCGGTAAGGGCGGGTTTCCTCGACCGGCCCGTGGTGCATGAATACGCCGATTTGCTGTGGCAGATGCTCGTCCGCCTTGGCTGGGAGCAGCCGCGAAAAATAACGACAGCACATTTTCATCTGTCCTGCGACGTGGATCACCCCCGGCTTTGGTGGTCGCCCGCCGACCGGCTGCGGACACTGGGCGGTAGTTTTTTTCAGCGCAAACAACCGCGCGAAACCGCCTGGTGGCTCCAAAACCACCTCTTTTCCCGCCGCGATCCATACGATGTTTTTGAGGCGTGGATGGATTTTTCAGAAAAAAAAGGGATCGTATCGCATTTCAATTTTCTGGGCGAACGCCCGGAAAGCTTCGATTGCTACTACCCGCTTCGGCATCCGTTTGTGCGCAACCTGATCCGGCGCATCTCGGAACGGGGGCACATTGTGGGTTTCCATCCTTCGCGGGAAGCGCACGCCGATGCAGCGGTTTTTGAACGGGAGCTGGCGTCGCTGCGGCAGATCGCTCCGCAACCCGTGACAACGGGGCGGCAGCATTACCTCTGTTGTTCGACGCCAAACACCTGGCAGCGCTGGGCCGATGCAGGCATGACCTGGGACAGTACGCTCGGCTATCCCGAGGCCGAGGGTTTCCGGTGCGGGATGTGCCGGGATTTTCCGGTGTTCAATATCCTGACCCGCCAAACCCTGGCCCTTCGTGAAAAACCGTTGATTGCCATGGACGTCACCCTTGCCCGATATCGGGGGTACACCCCGGATCAGGCGCTGGAACGTTTGTTACACCTGCGCCGCCAAGTGGATAAACACGGAGGGGAGTTTGTGCTGCTCTGGCACAACTCCTCGTGGAACGACTATTTCTGGAAAGACTGGCGAAGGGTGTACGAGGCCTTTGTTTCAAATTAGATACCTGCCAAACCAGAACAGCCATGCAAAAGCCAGCAATGCGGTAGCGATGACCACGCCGCGCATGGCCAGGTCCCAGCGGCGGCGGCGGTAAATATTGAGCGGGATCAGGTTGAGCGCAATCGCTACAATGCTGAGCGTGCGCTCGCGAAAGTTGGCTGAAAAACCCACTCCACTGGCAGCCCCTTGCACCTCAAGCAGGCCAAACAGGTTGTAGAGCAGCAAAAAGCCGACAGTCGGCAGCAGCAGGGCGAAGATCAAACCTGCCCATATTTCGTTACGGTTGAACATATTTCGGAGGATTCGATTGAACTCAAAACTCAAAACTGATTTGCTTCAACGCAGGGTAGTCGGTCAGGTCGTGCATAGAGGGTACCACGGAAATAAATCCGTTTTCGAGTGCCCACACGTCGGTGTCGTCCTTGTGGTCCTGGTTAATAAATTTTCCGGTGAGCCAGTAATAGGGCTGGTTGCTGGGGTCGCGCCCCTCGATAAATTCTTCTACCCAGCGGGCCTCGGCCTGTCGGCATACCCGGATGCCGCGAATATCCTTGGCGGGCAGTTTGGGGATATTGACATTCAGCAACTTGCAGGCCTGGTAGCTATCCGGCAGCACGTTTTCCATGATCCGTTTCACCCAGGGTTTGCCGGGCTCAAAGTCGGCCTCGAAACTAAAGTCGAGCAGGGAAAATCCGATACTTTTGATGCCCTCGAGCGAGGCTTCCATGGCTGCCGAGAGTGTGCCGGAATAGATGATGTTTATAGCGGCATTGCTGCCGTGGTTGATGCCCGATACACACAGATCAATGCGGCGGTTTTTGAGTACAACGTGTTTGGCCAGTTTGACACAATCTACCGGCGTGCCCGAACACTCCCAGGCTTCTATCCCGGGGAATACGTTGACGTGTTTGAGCCGCAGCGGATCGTGGATGGTGATGGCATGGCCTTTGCCGCTTTGCGGCGAGTCCGGGGCTACTACAACGACGTCGCCCAGCTGACGCGCGACATCTACCAGAGCGCGTATTCCGGGTGCGACGATGCCGTCGTCGTTTGTTACCAAAATCAATGGTTTTAACATGGTGCAAAGGTAGCAAGCGGCGTGCATTCCATTGGGCCCCTCTGTGTTTTCCATGTTAAATCTATGTGTTCGAATAATTTGCCTTAATCTTGTGCGGGAATTCCCGCTGTTTTAACTAAAAACAACACCTTCGCCCAACCGATTCATTCAGTAAACAGCCACGTATGAAACAGATCACTCTCTTTGCCCTGTTGAGCATTTGTTTGGCCGGTACATTACCTGCCCAACCACTCTACATCCTGTTCGATGCCGCGTGCATGAACCAACTCGAATACCGGTATGTCTATACCGGTGCAACAGCGATGTCCTATTCCATGCAACCCAGTTCGAGCGAACAGTTCCAGTTGCAGGCCGCTTCCCAGGGCATCAATTCTCCGACCTTGCCTCCTAATACGGTCAAGTGCAGGGAATACAACTTCAACGAACAGTTTTTGAACGAGGTGAACAACCTTTCCCGGCAGGTGTATGTCGTACACCAGCAATCGAAAGGCTACCTGCTGGTGCCGATCATTTCGGCGGCTCAGGTTATCCGCAGCGGGCCATATTATATGGTGCGGGCGCGCAACTATTCTTTTGCTGTGGATACCTCGAACCTCGTGTACGAAAGCAATATCGCTACCGGCAGTTCCGATTGGTACATTTATTTCAACGGCCTGAAAATCCGGGGCTGCTACTACGAGTATTCGTTCAAACGCGAACCGACGCGGTCTAACCAGGAGCGTTCGGAGTTTGATTTTATTCCCGGTATTGGCTTGTCCACCGAACGTACAGGTATGACCGCCGCTGAAGCCGAAAACAACCAGTACCGGTTGGTGAAGGTGAATAACTTGGCCATTGAGGACTACATCGTGGCGCAGTGCCAGGGCAAAACCGGCGCGACTACAGCCCCCCTCTCCAAGTACACGCCGCAGGTAGAATACGGTGTTGTGCGCGAAGGCGACAAGGAAACCGCATCCATGGGCAAGCAGCCGGCCGGTACCACGACCGGGCCGCAGCCCCTGGCCAATTGCCCGGAACCTCCCGGAGAGGGTTACCATATTGTGCAGCCAGGCCACACGCTGAACGCCATTTCGAGGGCGTACAAGGTGCCGGTAAAATCCCTGGTGGCCTGGAACAAAATGAAAGACCCGGACCACATTTCGGTCTGCCAGAAAATATGGGTGCGTAAACCACCTGCCGATGCACCCGCCGTGGCTTATCAGGGTCAACAAAAACCGGCGGCGTATTCCACCCCAACCAATCCGGATGCAGTCATTCGGCAGGACGCCTACTGGCAAAACCCGCAGTTGGCCACAAAAGCAATCGAGCCGAATGCCTACGCGCTGATGCAGCCACAAAACCAACCGCAACCACAACCCCAGCCCCAACCGACATACGCGCCACAGAATCAAACGCTGGTGCACACTGTCCAGAAAGGCGAAACACTATACGGTATCGGCCAGCGCTATGGCGTGACCGAGTCCGAAATGCGCCGGCTGAACAAGTTCCCCGCTATGGGTATCGTCAATGTTCAGCCGGGTATGCAGGTTTTTGTGGCGGATTGCTGCCCCAACCAGCCACAACCCCCGGCAACGATACAGCCAACGCAACCCCAAACACAACCCGCGGTAGGTAACCCCAGCCCGGGCGTTCTTCCGGACATGTTCAGTACAACAGGAACGACATCGCCGATGCCCACTACGACGACCACACCCAGCACAACCACTCCGACCACGACGCAACCAACTTATTTCCAGGAATACATCGTGCGGGAAGGCGATACCATGAATTCAATCGCTATCCGTTTTAAAGTGAATGCAGCAGAACTGGCTCTGGTGAATAACAAAGACGCGAATGAGTCGCTCATCGCCGGTCAGCGCTTGCTGATCCCGCGGAATTGAGGGTGATTTACTGCGGAGGCGTAGAGTGGTTTTGTTTTCACCGCAGAGACGCAGAGGCGCGGATAAAAACATGTAATAAAACAACTCTACGCCTCCGCGTCTCTACGGTGAAAACCACTCTACGCCTCCGCGTCTCCGCGTCTCTGCGGTGAAAACAACTCTACGCCTCTGCGTCTCCGCGTCTCTGCGGTGAAAACAACTCTACGCCTCTGCGTCTCTGCGGTGAAAAACTACTCTGCGTCTCCGCGGTGAAAAACTATTCCGCGTCTCTGCGGTGAACACTCAAATTACCTGAAAACCGTAGGCATACGGATCATCTTCCGGGTCAATCAAAATCGTATTGTATCCGGTGACCCGCGCCCAACCCTCAATGCTGGGAACAATCGCCTCGAACGGCCCGCAGGTAGTGGCCGCTTCTACGCGCCCGACAAACGTACTGCCGATAATGCTCTCGTGAACAAATGCATCTCCGATCTGGAGCCTGCCCTTGGCAGCCCACTGGGCCATACGCGCCGAAGTACCCGTGCCACAAGGTGAGCGGTCAATGGCCTTGTCTCCATAAAAAACGGCGTTGCGCGCGGTGGATTTTGGGTCGAGCGGCGCACCTGTCCACAGCAGATGGCTCAGGCCGGAAATACGCGGATCCGTAGGGTGCTGAAATTCGTACCGCTCGTTCAGTCTGTTCCGAATCACCGGACTCCACCGGATCAGGTCGCCGGCCGTGTGGTGTTCGATGCCCCGGAAGTGCTCTTGCGGATCCACGATTGCGTAGAAATTTCCACCGTAGGCCACATCCACATGCAGTATTCCGAGTTCGGGACATTCCACCTCCAGGTTTTCCCGGTACAAAAACGAGGGGATGTTGGTCAGTTTTACCGATATCACCTTGCCGCCTTCTTGCCGGTACTCCACCAGTACCAGTCCGGCGGGCGTTTCCAGCCGCAGCCTGCCCGGTGTTTTCGGAATAACAAGCCCCTCCTCGACGGCAATGGTGACTGTGCCGATCGTGCCGTGCCCGCACATGGGCAGGCAGCCGCTGGTTTCGATGAATAAAATGCCAATGTCGTTGGCCGGGTCGGCAGGCGGGTAAAGAATGCTACCCGACATCATGTCGTGCCCCCTCGGCTCGAACATCAGGCCCTTTCGGATCCAGTCGAATTCCCGCAGGAAATGCTGGCGGCGTTCGGCCATGTTGGCTCCCGCGAGCAAAGGGCCGCCTCCGGCGACCAGGCGCACCGGGTTGCCACACGTGTGCGCGTCAATGCAGAAAAAGGATTTTTTCATTTTAAAGTCAACGTAAAATGGTGTTATAGGACTCCCGCTCAACTATTCTCAACCCGCTCAACCATGCTCAACCAATTAGATTTCCGGTCTTGTATCCAACCCCCGCTGAATGATTTCCGTCACCCGTTGGCGCTCGGCGCCTTGCAGCGGTTGGCGGGGCAGGCGCACGTGTTCCGTGCCCAGGCCGGTCATGGTTTCGGCGAGTTTGATGTTTTGTACCAGTTGCGGGTTGATGTCAAGTTCGAGCAAGGGCATAAACCATTGGTAAATCCGCCGTGCCTCCTCGATGCGGCCGGCTTTGGCCAGTTCGTAGATGGCCACCGTTTCGCGGGGAAAAGCATCCACGAGGCCGGCCACCCAGCCGTGGGCGCCCATGAGCAGTTCTTCGAGCGCGAGGGTGTCCACGCCGCAGAGGATTTTCAATCGGTCGCCGAAGCGGGTCAGTATGCGGGTGACGTTGGACACGTCGCGGGTGCTTTCCTTCACCGCCTGGATATTGTCGAGCCGCAGGAGTTCTTCGAACATGTCAAGGGTGACCTCTACTTTGTAGTCCACCGGGTTGTTATAGACCAGGATAGGCAGGTCCGTGCTTTGAGCGACAGAGCGGAAGTAGTCCGTCGTTTCCCGGTCGGTGGGTTTGTACAGCAATGGCGGCAGCACCATAAGGCCGTCGGCGCTGCTGTCTTGTGCGCGGCGGGCGAAGCGCTCGGCGTTTCGGGTAGCACTCTCGGCCAGGTTTAGCACGATGGGAACACGCCCCTGCGCGTGGTCTTTGGCGGCCAGGAGCAGCTCAATGCGTTCGTCGTGCGTCAGTGTGCTGGACTCGCCCAGCGATCCGCCGATGATGATGCCGTGTACGCCGGCTTCGATCTGGGCGTGGATGTTGTGCAGGAATGCCGGGATGTCGAGGTCGCCGGATTCGGTGAACTTGGTGGTGACGGCGGGGAAAACCCCGTTCCAGGAGATAGGCATTTTTTTAGTGATGAGGGATGAGTGATGAGTGATGAGTGGGCCGTTTGGTTGTCGCTACATTTTGCCGGATACAGTGCTCATGCTACTGGAATGTTCTTCAGGCATTAGACTTTCCAGGTTTTTAAACCTGGAAAGTCTGGGTGCTTATTTCCAGCGGAACACATTGGCGATCGTTTTGCCAATGTCGTCCAGCCGTTCCAGGTTGTTGCGTAGCGGTTCCAGTACCGATGGATTTTTGAGGTCGAGGTTGCCGTCTTCGTCCACGCCTGCCTGCATGGGATAGACGAGAATGAAGTTGTGGGTTTGAAAGTACTTGTTGAGGTACGCGGGTATTTTGGACATGTTGTTGTGGTACGAGAGCCGCTCTTTGCGGCTCATAATGATGATCAGGTTGTCGTTGGGACGGAGGTCGCGGGCCATGATGAGGAAGTCGTTCAAATCCTGAAAAATGTTGAATTCGGTGTCCACCGGATGCTTTTTTTGGACCGCCCGGACGTAGGACAACGTTTGTTCGGAGCCGTAAAAAACCAGTTTTGCGCCGGTGTTTCGGGCGATATTCCAGATTTTGACGAGCCAAAACGCGAAGCCGATTTCTTTTTCTGCCCGATCGGGCACCACAATGAGGTGCCGTTTGATTGTAGCGAGTGGCTGCACGGATTTGTAGATCAGCGTGGTGGTATTGCAGCGGGTAAGGATACCGTCGGTGAGGTTTCCCAAAAATGAGTCGGTGATGCCGTGCTTTTGGTGCAGGCTGAGAATCAGGTCGGTGATCTTGTGCTCTTTGACCACATTGGTAATACCGTTGACGATATTCAGGTCGTAACGGAGCAGTTCGTGCGGACGGTTGTCCGTAGCAGATGCAGCCACACTGGCCTGGTCGAGCAGTTTTTTGGCTTTTTTTTCCGCCGTTCCGTCGGAGTTATTGTCGTCCAGTACATTCAGGATGAACAGTCCGTTTTTGTTTCGTTTCGATTTGACAGTGATACTGAGGTTGATGACCTCATTGGTGGTTTCGGGGTTATTGATCGGGATCAGGATTTTTTCTTCGCTCTCTTCCTCGTTGCCGCCGGCTTCGTTGGCCTCCAGCAAGGCAATGTTTTGGGCGCCTTTCTGGGCAACAAACGTAGCAATAGTGCAGGTCACGAGGATCATGAGCAGGGTGCCGTTCAGCACGCTGTCGCCGAGCAGCCGGATGGGTTCGCCGGACTCCGTTTGCCCAAGAATAATGTTGTACCCGACCAATACGACAGCCAGTGCAGCAGCGACACGGGCGTTGCTCAGCCCGAAAATCACACGGCGCTCGTCAACTGAAAACTTGTATGTTTTTTGAGTGAGCCAGGCGGCAATATACTTGGATACCGTAGCAATGATGGTCATCGCAATGGCTACCTTGATGGTTTCAAAATCCTTGATAAATGCCCGGTAATCCACCAGCATACCCACTCCAATGAGGAAAAACGGAATAAAAAGGGCATTGCCGACAAACTCGATCCGGTTCATCAGCGGTGATGTGTGCGGGATGAGCCGGTTCAGAGCAAGACCCGCCAAAAAGGCGCCGATGATGGCTTCCACACCTGCCGCTTCGGCCAAAAAGGCGCCTAAAAAGACCATGCCAAGCACAAAAATGTACTGGGAAATATTGTCGTCGTAGCGTTTGAAAAACCAGCGTCCGATGATGGGGAAACCGAACATTACAACCAGTCCAAACACTACTACAGAGATGCCGAGCCTGAGCCAGAATTCGTTGGAAATATTACCGGTAGCCATACCGGTAATGACGGCCAGCATCAGCAGCGCAGCAGTATCGGCGATGAGTGTGCCGCCCACCGAAATCGCCACGGCGCGGTTCTTGGCAATACCCAGTTTGCTTACTATCGGGTAAGCAATCAGGGTATGCGAAGCAAACATACTGGCAAGCATAATGGACGCCGGGACGGAGTAATGCAAATAATACAAGCCAGCCACCGTGCCCATTAGCATCGGTATGATAAATGTGAAGATGCCAAAAACGGCACTTTTACCGCTGTTCTTCTTGAAAATCGCCAGGTCAATCTCCAGCCCCGCCATAAACATGATGTACAACAAACCCACGGTGCCAAACAGGATGATACTGCTGTCGCGCAGCATCAGATTCAGTCCGTGCGGCCCGATGATCGCGCCGGCAATGATCAGCCCGATCAGGTGCGGGATCTTCAGTTTGTTCAGCAGGATGGGGGCAAAGAGGATGATGAACAGAATCAGGGAAAAGATCAGTACCGGATTTTTCAGCGGCAACGTCAGGTTGAATATGTCAAGCAGGAGCATTCGTGGTCGTATGTTTGTTCGAGTGGAAAACCTGCGTGGCGTGTATAGAACAGGTATTCCTTGGGCCAATTTCAAAGTGTGGTAGCGCCAAAGATAGCTAACCGCCCCGATTCCGTCACACCCGCAGCTCCCGCTGAAATACCTGGCCGTTTGCCATGAGCCGATACTGGTACACGCCCGGCGGCAGGTACCATTGTGCAGGACGGAACACAAAAATGTGGCTGCCTTTGGCCACAAAATCGCTGATGAGCGTGCGCAGTACATGGCCGGTTTTGTCCAGTACATGCAAGCGAACGGCACTGCCCTGCGTCAGTGCATACTTGATTTCAAAAGCGCCGGAAAGGGTCGGGTGCGGGTTGTGGCCCAGCAGGACGGCTTTGCCGTTGTCGCCAAGAGCGGGTGGGGTAGGGGGGAGCAGTCCGCCGATAGTGGGTGTCGGTTTTCCCAGTACAAAGTTGACTAATTCGGGTGGGTTGCCGAGCCAGTCCTGCAGCACGCTGGCGTACACATCCCGGAAGTCCACGCTGAAGGGCGGGTCGCCAATGGGGTCGGGGTTGCTCAGGTCCTGGTAGTCGCCGACAAACCCGTTGCCGATGCCGCCGCCAAAGAGGAGGGTATGGGTGCCTGCGCCGTGGTCGGTACCGCGGGAGCCGTTTTCGTAGATGGTGCGCCCAAACTCGGAGAAGGTCATGGCCAGCACCTTTTTTTCCAGTCCGCTGTTGCCGTACGCGAGGTCGTCGAAGAAAGCGCGCACGGCCGTGGATACCTGCTGGAGCAGGTTCAGGTGGTTGTTCAACTGGTTGACGTGTGTATCAAAATCGGCGATATCCACGAGGAAAATGCGGGTGCCCATGTTGCCTTTGATGACGCGGGCGATGATGGACATGGGGGCGGACAGCAGGTTGGAGCCGGTGGCGGGGTAAGTGACCTCGTTTTTTCCGTCGTTGAACGCGCGCTGGATCGTTTCCGAGTAGCGGAAGGCCGCGTTGGCGGTTTGGCGGATGAAACCCAGTTCGCGGTCGCGGTTGGAGGCGCCGAGCGAGCCGGTTTCGAAGAGTTGCCCGGTCTGGGCGATCTGGTAAAATTCCTGCGGGCTGCTGACGGCCAGCGCCATATTGGCAGCTTCGGCGGTGAACAGGAGGTTGGTTTGCACGCCGATTTGCAGGGCAGGAGGTACCGAAGGCGGGGCTTCGAGAAATGCCGCGTACTGGTTTTCGAGGAATCGCCCGACCCAGCCGGTTTCCACCACGGTATCCCGGTCGCTGGCCGAGGTGATGATGTCCGACGAGCGGAAGTGGCTGTAGTTCGGATCGGGGTAGCCTACGTTGAAAATGACCTTCATCATGCCCTCCGCCCAGAGCGGTTGCAGGGCGTTGGTCTCCTGTGGCATGCCGTATTCGGTGCTGAGCGCCCAGAGTTTGCCGTCCGGAATGCCGAGCGTGGGCCGCAGGTTGTAGTACTCGGAACTCCCGCGTTTGACAACGGTGTTCAGGCCGTCGTTGCCTCCGTCGAGGCGGATTAGGACGAGAATATGGTCGTTGTCATCCCAGTTTGCAGCCATGGCGGCCAGCAGGGGCGTAGGCTGAAATGCGCGCACGGGCAGTCCGCCGAGTAGCATACTACCCGCCCCGAGCAAGCCCGAAGCGGACAGGAAATCGCGGCGCGACCAAAGGCGGTGTTCCTGGCTGTGTGCCTCCCCGTGTTCGAGGGCTGCGCCGATGCGTGGTTTATGTTTCATGTTGTTTAAAAGCTTGAGAGGGTTGAGAGGGGTTTAGAGAGGTTGAGAGGGGTTACATCAACTGATATTCCGGTTGTTTGGCCAGATACTGGAGCATAGCGATGATCTGGTATGGTGCTTCATCCCAGTTGAGGTTCCAGGAGCCGTCGGTGAAATAGCCTTCCGGGATACCATCTTTAAAGTAATCCAAAGCGGCATTAAAATGGATGGTATCAAGTTCCTGTCCGCAAAAAAAGTCTATCAGCGTGCCGGTAATGACGGCCGGGTCATTGCTGTCGTTGGTGAGGGTTTTGGCGAGGGTGCGGAGGTTGTCGCGCAGGATGTCATTTTGAGAAACGAGTGTAGCCAGCAGGCCCGCAAATTTCCAGCGGTTGGTGAGCGTGCTCTCGTTAATCCATTTGCGGTGCCCGGGCCAGCCGGCCACGTTGGGCGGGTCAAAAGGCACCTGCCCGAGCCGGTCCAGCCAGAACGTGACATCGTCCCACCAGACGGACTCGACGTGTTCGGTGGAGTTGGCGCCCGACATTTTCAGGATCGGGATAAGTACGTCCATGGGGCTTTTGATGCGGGCATTCAGAAAACGTTCCGCAAAGAAGTGTTCGCTTTTGAGCAATTTTTTGATCACGGGCAGCAGTTCCCAGGTGTTGTCACGGAAAGTAGTGGCCAGTTCGCTTACGATTGCCGGGTCGGTATCTTGAAAAACAAAATGCTGGTAGAGTTTGCCAGCGATAAATTCGGACACCTGTACGGGGCGCTCCTGAAAGATCAGGTTGTGGGCGCTGTCGAAGTCGAAATTGTTGGTCACCCCGAAGATGGTTTTGGGGGTATTGTCAAATTTGACGGGATCAAAATAATGCGGTGTGCAGTCGTTGAACGACGCCCTCCAGCCGGTGAGTGCTCGCGCCATTTCCACTACGTCCAATTGGGTGTAGCCATTTCCTTCGCCCATGGTGAAGAGTTCCATGAGTTCTCGGGCGTAGTTTTCGTTGGGTTCGCCCGCTTCGTTTACGTTGCCGTTGAGAAATACAAGCATGGCGGGGTTTTTGCCCATTTCCAGGACAAACTCCCGGAAATTCCCGAATGCATACCGGTGCAGCAATTCGAAATAGCTCCAGGTGTATGCATTGCACCCGACGGTGTAGATTTTAGTAACAAAATGGTTGTGCCAGAACAGTGTCAGCTTGGCACGGATGCTCTCGTCCAGCATTTCCGAAAACCAGCGGTGGCGCAAGTAGCGCCGATGTTCCTCTACCTTCCCGAAGTTGTTGGCGTACTGGGCGCTCGTCCATTGTGTCCAGTCTTCCGGCGTGGGAACCGCCGGTGGCGGCAGCGTGGCGGCCGTGTCGAGCAGCAGGTCAACAAGATCGGAGGGATGCATGGCCAGGCCTTGCTGGATTTGCTGGATGGTAGCCCCGAATCCCAAACGGCGGTACAAGTGTGCTACCCGCCGGGCGTTCCAGGGTTTGGCAGGAACCGGTTCGTACGGATCAAGTGTATCCGCCAGCATGGGCGAAATGGCTGCATTTTGGTGGGCTTGTTCCAGAAATGAAAAAACTGAGGCAGGCATACTTGCTCGATTATGGTGGACGGGTGGCAATAGGGTGGATACTATGGAAATCAGATTTTCCAGGTTTGGAAAACCGGGAAAGTCTGGGATCAATAAACCAGGCGCTCATGTCCGATTTTTTCAAAAGCCAAAATTAGTACAGGTTATGCAATTTTGATTGGTAACGAGCCTTGTACCTTTACCTGTACCTGCTGTTGGGCTTATACCCGACAATCGTGGCAGTCTTTTTATTACAATACTGGACATTTTCGCGAAGCATCCAGACTTTCCAGGTTTTTAAACCTGGAAAGTCTAATGCCTGAAAAGATGTCCGGAAATATGCTTTTTTCTTGCGATCCCTTGCAATCTTATAATCAGACATTGTCCCTATGCGTACTCGGTTCCTGTTTTACATATTGCTTCTGTGTTCTGTACCATTTGCCGGAATAAATGCCCAAACGGTGCTTTTGGAAGAGAACTTCGACGGGTGTGCCCTGCCGCCCGGTTGGCAGGTTCGGGTTACAGGAGAAAATCTCGGGCCGGTTTGGTATGTCGGCTTTGCTCAAAACCCGACAGTACTCGGGCAGAGCATTGACAGTACTTGCCTCTTGTTTATTGACGACGAAACAGGGAGCATCACGACGCCCGGTTATGTGCTGGAGTTCGAATCGCCTGCTTTCAACACCGCATCGTTCACGACGGTAATGTGCAGTATGGAGGTGTATTTCCGGTTTGGCCAAAACGATTTTATGCAAATAATCGCTACCGACGGTATAACGGAGACTGTGCTGGCGCACTTCGATAACTTCACGACCAATACCGAAAGCCTCGCAGAGGGTGACTTTTTTTCGCTTCGACACGACCTTGCGCTCGTGTCCCAGGCGCCTCAAACCCGCCTCATCATCCGCTACACCAGCCCGACGGGAAGCAAAGGACGTTATGCAGGTATTGACAATATATCGGTAACAGGCTCCGGCTCCGGCGTGAATGTCCTCGGCGAAGCGTTCAATTTTTGCCAAAAACCGGCAGGATGGGAAACCGAGGTCGTATCCGGCCAGGGCGACTGGGAATTTGGTCGCGTACCGCTGGGTTCGTCGGCGTTTTACAGCGGCAATTCCATGGACGGCTCCTGTTTTGTTTTTTTTGACGACAATGCCCAGGGTGATACGGCGCCACCTTCATTGATTCGCTTGCGCTCGCCCTGGTTCTCCGGCACAGAATTTTTTGAATATGAATTGACCTGCGACCTGCTCATGCGCTACTCGGGGTTTGAAACTTTTTCGGTGTTTTTGGAAAACGACAAAAACGAAACGATCCCGCTTTTCCAGTCGGAAGGCAAGGTATTCGGGCCGTTTTTTCCCGATTACGGCCGTTTTTCCTTCGATTTGTCGCCATATCGCTCCGCGCAGTTACGCGTTGTTTTTGAATACAACGACGGCGCAACCGAGGGCTACTGGACGGGCGTGGACAATGTAAAAGTAACAGGTCGGGGGCCCGCGCTCGATTTTTGCAGCAGTGCTGTGCCGGTATTTACCGGAGCGCCCTGTACCCCGGCCAACAACGAAACGGCTTTGTTCAACGGCCCCGACAATTCCTGCGCCGATCGCGCTGTCGGGGGACTTTGGTTCCAATGGCAGGCAGATTTTACCGGCATTGCCAAACTGACGACACGCGCTGATTTCAACGATGTCGTCAACGTGTTTTCCGGCTCCTGCACCGATTTGCAACTGCTCCTGTGCACCAACCGCGACGAACACGGTTTTACAGGGGAAACGACGTTTTTCCCGGCCCAAGCCGGCGTGTTGTATTTCTTCCGGGTTTCGGGACAGGACGCCGGGTTCGGACTATCGCGTGGCCAGCTGTGTATCAATATTGAACCGACGGTGGCCTATCCGGTGCGCCCGACCAACGACGAATGCACGTCGGCGCAAATGCTGGCCGTGGGCAATCCTTGCAGCCCGGGCAACAACCGCAACGCGACCATGTCCCCCTACACACCATCGCTCAACCGACTGGCCCGCGCCGACGTGTGGTATTATTTTACCGCGCCGGCCCTGGCTCCGGGCGAACAACTGGAGTTCGAAACCAATGCCGATTTTGCGCAGATCATCACGCTGTACAGCGGTATTTGCAGTGCACTGACAGAGTTGACCGCGAACCACCATGGCGGTACGCTGAAGATGTCTGCCCTGACGGCCGGGAAAACCTATTTTGTGCAGGTGGCCGGTGTCTTTGCCACGGTGGAGGGCAGCTTGTGTCCACAACTGCGGATTGTACAGCCTGCTCCGCCGATCAACGACGATTGCTTGTCGGCAACAGATGTTCCGCTGAATTCCATCTGCCTTTCTGCCACTAACCTCGGTGCTGTATTCTCGGGCATAAAGCCGGCCTGCGCCGTGTCGGTGGATAGCGATATCTGGTTCAAGTTTCAGGCTCCGGCATTCGGTTCGGTGCTGGTCAATACAGGCGCGGCTTTCGAGCACACGCTTGCGGTTTGGGAGGGCGCCTGCGGCAATTTAAAACAGGTGTTTTGCGCCGCCAATCCGCTGCCGTGCGCGGGGTACGTACTCGTGCCCGGTTTGAATAGCGGGCAAACCTATTACCTCCAGATTGCTTCCCGGAACGGGGCAGCCGGGTTGGGTAGCGGTGCTGTTTGCCTGAAAATACGCGATGGTGCACTGCCGTCCGATTTTGTACCGCTTGGGCTTGATTTAAACCAGCTGTGTGTCGGGGTGGACAGCGCCAAATTATTGGTGACCATCAGCGGCGGTACGCTGCCCTATACCTTTTTAGCCGATACGGCCGGGCAGATTCTGTCGGGCGGGATGCCGTTTGGCGTGGTAGTATATGATGCTATGGGCTGCCAAACGCATTGGATTGATACGGCATCTGTGTGCCTGGCGAGTGCTTGTACCGCGAATATTTCTGTTGTTCAAACGGCGCCTACCTGTTTTGGAGCCTCCGACGGTATGCTGAATGCAGGTGTGAATGCCGGCACGGGACCGTTTTTTTTCGAGTGGTCCAACCAGGTTTTTACGGCCAATAATGCCAACTTGCCTGCCGGTGTGTACACGCTCACCATGACGGAAACGACCGGTTGTACGTACACGGTGCAAGCCACGCTGGAACAACCCGACCCGCTGCTCCTTGCGGTGGATAGCGTGCAGCAGCCGGTGCAAGGACAAAACAACGGGAGTGTTCAGGTAACGTTGTCCGGCGGCACACCCCCGCTGATGTATTCCTGGTTTCGCGACGACACGGTATTTGTGTCCGGAATGATGGACTTGGACAGCGTACCCGGCGGTACTTACACCTTGTATGTGGTGGATGGCAATGGCTGCTGGGACAGTCTTTCCCGAACGCTGACCGAAACGGTCGGACTTTACCGGATTTCCGAACCCTTCGGAGTGCGCGTATTTCCCAATCCGGCTCGTGAAAGGGCCGTGGTAGCTGTATCTCTTTCGGTTCCGAAGACACTCGAATTAACGATGACCGATGTGTTGGGGCGGATGTACCGGTTCCAGCGCGTTGGCCCTGTCTCGGAGGCGCAAATTGAGCTGGATGTCCGGGATTTACCCGCCGGTGTTTACCTGTTGCACTTGCAGGCGGAGGGCAGCGGTGTGACGCGGCGGGTAGTCGTGTGGCGATAAATTTGCCGCTACAAAGAATAGTCGCGTTCCACCAGGCATATCCGAACGCGATAAGCTTGGTACCACTTTTCTTTTCCCAACGCTTGTGCGATTTGGTGTTCGGCGTGTGCTTTCCAGCGGCGGATGGAATCCGTGTCTTTCCAGTATGAAACGGTAATGCCGATTTCGTTTCGGGCCGATTCTGCGCCGAGGAACCCTGGTTGTTCCGCAGCCAGATCGAGCATCCGTTGTGCCATGCCGTGGTAGCCCGCGTCCTGGTCGGTTCGTACCGATGTAAAAATGACGGCGTAATAGGGTGGGGGAGGTGTGTTTGCAAGCATACAGGAGGCTGGTGTTTTTTTTAAAAAAAATGGGCGCCCGGATGAATCCCCCGGACGCCCCAATTCTTTGAGATCGTATGACAATACTGGTTTCTAATCGAAAATCTTAATGTGCCGCTACGCCCTCGACTTCGCCTGCGAGTTCCCACACGCCAGAATCATTGCAGGATTGCAGCCAGTCGTACTCGTCCTCAATGTGTCCAATGCGCAGTTGGTTGATGTAGTTTTTGAGGCGGGCACCTACCGGGCGGTGCTGGTCGTCCACAGGGGGCAGTTCCAGTTTGCGGTCGCGCCAGGTAATGTCGCTGACATGGCTCACCACGGCGGCAGTACCGGCGCCAAAGCATTCTTGCAGGGTGCCGCGCCAGTAGGCATCGGCTATTTCGGCAATGCTCAGGAGGCGGTCCTCCACGGTGTAGCCCCAGTCTCTCAGCAAGGTAGTGAAGCTTTCGCGGGTCACTCCGCGCAGGATTGTGCCGGTAGTCGCCGGCGTGATCACTTTGCCGTCTATGACAAAGAAGAGATTCATAGTGCCCACTTCCTGCACGTATTTTTTCTCTTGTGCATCCATCCACATGACCTGGTCATAGCCGGCCTTTTTGGCGCGTTGAGCGGGTAGCAACGAGGCGCCATAGTTGCCGGCGCACTTGGCTTCCCCTACGCCACCCTGGGCAGCGCGGGTGAAAACCTCCTCTACCCACAATTTGATAGGTTTCGGGTAATACGGGCCTACCGGTCCGGTGAAAATGATGAACTTGTAGGTCTCGGAAGCATGTACACCGAAATATTCATCGGTTGCGAACATGACCGGGCGGATGTACAGGGAGTGGCCCTCTTCCTCCGGGATCCAGTCGCGGTCCAGATCCACCAGCATTTTCAATGCCTGCAAGAAAAGATCTTCCGGGAGTTCGGGCATACACATCCGCTCGGCGGATATGTTCAAGCGCCGGGCATGTGCATCAGCGCGAAAAAGCACCGGTTCGCCGTCGCGTTTGGTGGCTTTCATACCCTCGAAAATACTCTGCCCATAGTGCAGGGCGAGGTTGGCAGGAGACATTTCCAGGTTGCGGAACTCCTCGATACGCGGGTTGATCCACTGGTTGCCATCGAATTCGGTCACAAACATGTGATCGGAAATCACTCTGCCAAAAGGGATATTGGAAAAATCCACGGAAGAAATCCGGGACATGGCCGTAGGGCTTACGGAAATCGAATACTTTAGCGCCATGTTGTTAAAAGTTTGCACGGTGAACATGGTAAGATGAACGGCACAAAGTTATGTAACTTTGCCCCGAATTTGAAAATTTTATTTTAAATCAAAATTTTGTAAAGGGGGCTTTTGGAATAATTGTCATTAAAAAAAGGCTTTCACAGGTAATTGTATTTTTTACGATATGTTTTCTGAAAACGACAAGGTATATCAAATCCCGGAAAAAATGCTCCTGGAAAATGCGCGCGGCGGCTTTGCCAAGCGGGTGCTGGTTATCGTGCAAGCCGAGCCGATGCACCCGAATAACCTTGCTTTCTTAACAAAAATACTGCTTGCGGCAGGTCTTGATTTGGAACAGGATACCTTGTTCGTGGAAATTCCGGAGTACGATCAAACATCATTTTTGCCTGCGGCTAAGGAGAAACAGCCTGCCAGTATTTTAGTTTTTGGGGCTTCCCCCAAACAGCTGGGCATCAATGCCCAAATTCAGTTTTACCAACCGACATTGTTTTACGGAATAAACTTCCTTTTCTCCGAAAAACTATCTACCCTCGAACCAGATAAAACCCGGAAAACGAATCTGTGGCAGGCGCTTCGGCAAATGTTTTTGTGAAAAAGAGTGGTTGACGAGTTATCATCTCAACCCCCTCAACCCCCTCAACCCCCTCAACCTAATTTAAACCGTAATTTTGCCTTTTTACTTACCAGTCATCATAAAAAATGAAAAAAGCATACGTATTTCCAGGACAAGGCTCCCAGTTTGAAGGTATGGGTAAGGCGCTGTACGAAAGCAGTGCTGTGGCCAAGGATCTGTTTGATCAGGCCAACGATATCCTCGGTTGGCGTATCACCGACGTGATGTTCAACGGCACGAAGGAGGACCTGACCCAGACGCGCGTCACGCAGCCCGCAGTGTTTCTCGAAAGTATCGTGCGGGCCAAGATGGCCGGCGCCGACTTTCAGCCCGATGCGGTGGCCGGGCACTCGCTCGGTGAGTTTACCGCTTTAGCCGCTGCCGGGGCGCTGGATTTTGCCGATGCTCTACGCCTGGTCAGCCAGCGCGCTTTCGCCATGCAAAAAGCTTGCGAACTTGTGGACAGCACCATGGCTGCCGTACTCGGTATGGAAGACGCTGTGGTGGAGGAAATATGCGCCGGAATAACAAATGAAGTTGTCGTGCCGGCAAACTATAATTCGCCCGGCCAGCTGGTCATCTCCGGGTCCCGCAAGGGCATCGAACTGGCTGTGGAAAAACTCCAGCAAGCAGGCGCCAAACGTGTGGTCGTGCTGGCCGTCGGCGGGGCATTTCACTCGCCGCTCATGCAGCCGGCGCAAGATGAACTGGCCAAGGCCATAGAGGCGACGGTGTTCAGCCGGCCAATTTGCCCGATTTACCAAAATGTACATGCCCTGCCGGTTACGGATCCCGAGGAAATTCGCCGCAACCTCGTGGCGCAACTCACCTCGCCGGTCCGCTGGACACAAACCATTGAAAACATGGTGGTCGATGGTATCGGGGAGTTTGTGGAAGTCGGTGGCGGCGGTCCCGTGCTGCGCGGCATGATCCGTAAGATCGTCCGCGAGGCTGTGCTGGGCGAATGCTGATTTTGTGCACTTTGGTGAAACGATCAACTGCCCGCGCGCACGGTCAAAACATTCTTGCATACCTTACGTTTGCGAACATATAACATGATCCGACATGGCAACGAACACGATGATAAAAAGCGGGCAAATTCTTATTGCAGAGCCGTTTATGCTTGATCCGTACTTCCGGCGCTCCGTGATTTTGGTGTGTGAACACCACGATCAGGGCACCATTGGTTTTATCCTGAACAAGACCATAGACATGAAGGTCAACGAACTCATGGGAGATTTCCCCTCCTTTGATGCAGACGTGTTCTACGGCGGTCCGGTGCAAACCGACACCCTCCATTACGTACACAATCTCGGGGATATGCTGGACGAGAGTATCAAAATCGCAGATGGCGTTTGGTGGGGCGGCGACTTTGACAAGCTCAAGTTTCTCGTCACGCGGCAAATGGTACAGCCCGACAATATTCGGTTCTTTATCGGTTATTCCGGCTGGTCTTCCGGTCAATTGAAGGAAGAACTGGAGTTCGGCTCCTGGGTTCCCGACAATATGGACGCCAACTATCTCTTCAAACTCAAGCCCGGCCGCTTGTGGCGTCATGCCATGTACAACAAGGGCGACGTGTACGAAATCATCTCCGATATGCCGGATCAAATCAGCTGGAACTAAGATGTCCATCTTCGCCCGCACCATCCACCCGCTGCTGATCCGCGCCGTTGCGCAAGCGTTGCATGCTGTTTTTGTTGAAAATCGTTTTGCCGACAAGGTGATCGAATACACCCTGCGGCACAACCCCAAGGCCGGAAGTCGCGACCGGGCGTTTATCGCCGAAACGACCTACGAAATCGTACGATACTACCGTCTGTATGCAGCCGTCCTCGGCAAAGAACCGCAGACAGAGGAGGATTTCTGGAAAATGGTCGGCATACACCTCGCGCTCGGACACCCCGATATTTGGCCGGGCGTGGCGGGAATTGCAGAATTTAGCACACTTGACCCCAAAGAAATAGGCGAAAAAGCCGCCCAAATCCGCTCGGAACGAAAAGTCCGCGAAAGTATACCCGACTGGCTGGACGAACTCGGCGCGCGCGAACTCGGTCCGCTCTGGGACGAGGTGCTACCCTGGCTCAACCGCCCCGCCGAGGTCGTCCTCCGCACCAATCGCCTCAAGACCGACCGCGTTGCGCTCCAAAAGGCGCTCGCCGAGGAGGGGGTTGAGACGAAACCCGCAGGCGATGCCGATGCCTTGGTGTTGCTGCGCCGGCAAAATGTTTTTCAGACCCAGGCCTTCAAAAAAGGGCTGTTTGAAGTGCAGGATTTCAGCAGCCAGCTGGTAGCGCCCTTTCTCCATCCAAAGCCAGGTATGCGCGTGGTGGATGCCTGCGCGGGCGGTGGCGGCAAAGCGCTGCACCTGGCCGCCTTGCTCGAAGGCCGCGGCTCGGTGATTGCGCTCGATACCCTCGCATGGAAACTCGATGACCTCCGCCAGCGCGCCCGTCGTGCAGGTATTTCCAACATCGAAACCCGGGCAATCGAGAGTACCAAAGTCGTCAAACGCCTGTACGGTACTGCCGACCGGCTCCTGCTCGATGTGCCGTGTAGCGGCCTTGGCGTGTTGCGGCGCAATCCCGACAGCAAGTGGAAACTCAGCCCGGAGTTTATCGAAAACCTGCGCGCAACCCAGCAGGAAATCCTGCAATCGTACAGCCGTATCCTCAAGCCGGGCGGACAAATGGTGTACGCAACGTGCAGCATCCTGCCCTCCGAAAATGAAGAGCAGGTGCAAAAATTCCTTGCCAGCGCGGCTGGAAAATCGTTCAAACTGATCGCCGAACGCAAAATTTTGCCCCAGGACGAGGGCTTCGACGGGTTTTACATGGCGCTACTGGCGAGCGCGGCGGACACAGTTTAATCAACACGCGCTCCAAACACCCTCTATTTATGAATAAAGCATGGATTCAAGCGCGCCCCTGGGCATCGGGGCTATTCTGGGGCTGGTTTATGTTCCTTATTTTAACTGGAATTGATTACCACAACGGCGACTTGCCGGTATCCGAAATTCCGGTCCGATTCGCCATCTGGACCGTGGGGGGTATTCTGTACGGTTACTTACGGGCATACCTTTTTCAGAAAACCGTATAACCAGCAACCCTCCAACCAGCAACCTTCCAACCGGTTATCCTTTCCGCCGGAACGGCCGCAGCATCTGGCTGAAAAATCCGTGCGGATACTCGTCCACGCCGTCAAAGCCGAGTTTGATATCGCGTCCGTCGCGGGGCATCCAGGCGGTGCCGAACAGGTAGTCCCACACCGAAAGGGTGATGCCGTAGTTTACGCCGGAGCTGCCTTTGGGCAGGTCTTTGGCGTGGTGCCAGATGTGCATTTGCGGGTTGTTCAGGAGGTACTTCAGCGGACCGAGCGGGATGTACAGATTGGCGTGGTTGAGGTGCCCGATCACGATGGTGAACAGGTGGACAAGCAGGAATTCCTGGATACCAAACCCGATCATGGCCAGCGGCAGGTACTCGATGCTGCGATAGACGATGGTTTCCATGAAGTGGTAGCGCAGGTGCGCAGCGTAGCCCATTTCCCGCACGGAGTGGTGAACCTGGTGGAATTTCCACAGCCATGGCGAGTAGTGCAGGAGGCGGTGGACGTTCCATTGCACGAAATCGCGCACCACGAACAGCGTGAGCAATTGCACCCAGTGCGGCAGTTTGGCCACGTTGATGGCCACGAGATTTCGGATGCCGAAGGTGTTGGCCAAAAAATCGTTGAACGCCTGCGACACTACGTTCGAAAGTGCCGCATAGCCCACCAGCCCAAACAGGAAAAAGTTGAAGAACATGTAAAACGTGTCCAGCCAGAAGTCTTCCCGGATGGATGGCTGGTTTTTGCGCCAGGGGAAAAGCAGTTCCAGTACATACACAGCTGCGGATATGCCGATGAGCCAGTAGAAATAGTTGCCCCAGTGCGGGTTCAGCACCTCGTGTCCCACATAGTTGGCGTAGCCGATAAAACTGCTGACGAAGGTTTGCCAGTAGGCGTCCATGTTTTCCTGTTTTTAGTGTACTGTTTTTTTGCCCCGGCGCTTCCAGTCGTTCATGCCGCCGGGGTAGTCATATACTTTTTTGAAACCCATTTTCAGCATTTGGCCGGCTGCGCGCGGGCTGCGTCCACCGGATGCGCAATAGACGATGACCGGTTTGGATTTGTCCAATTTGCTGATCTGTGTCTGGAAATCCGGACTGGTGTAGTCAATCTCCAGCGCGCCCGCGATCTTGCCGGTCTGTTGAATCTCGCCGGGCGTGCGCAGATCCACCAAAAGTACGGACTTGTCCGATTTCAGCATGGCCTCTGTTTGGGCGGCATCAAGTACGCCTTGGGCAGAAGCAGGTTGGGTACAAGCCAGGAGGCTGAAAAGAAGGATGAACATGTTTTTTTGCATAGCAGTGTTTTTTTCCGGCACAAAGGTCGGACGGTGGAACGGTGTTGTGTCGTGACTTTGGTCACATGGAGGTTGAGGGGGGGGCATTAGTCCTCAACCGCCATATCGGTGCATTCACGAAGTGCGCCAAAATTAGCAGTACTTTGGCAAGACATTTTTGGATTATTCTGCCTACACTTGCTATCGTATTTATGCTTCCGGCCAGAAGTCTGCTAATTCCCAATTTTTTTTGCTGTTTCCGTACCCTTTTGTGATTGGTCGCTTTCCGGTTTGTTGTGCTCCTGTACTTTGTCGCCAATGGGCAATTGGTTTCCGTACAAAAAGTTGTTATCATTAGTTAACAATTATACAGGCCGGTTCCGCACCTCGGGGCTGGCCTGCTTTCATTTTTGAGTTATGCGTTTCCTGTTTTATCTACTGATCTCTCTCCCAATTGCATTGGTTGCGCAAAGTAACCCTGTCGGCCCGGCAAGGTTTGACAATACATGGATAAACGGGTACAGCAGTTGGTCTGCTGACACGCTATTCGGCGGTACTAACATGACTTTTAATACATATCCACCCGAGATACTACGGGAGCACAAGGACATGAATATGAGAACTACCAACTCCAGTTTTTCTGATCAGGATGGTAGTTTGTTAGCATACACAAATGGCTACTTTATTGCTAATAGAATAAATGACACCATGGAGAATGGCGATAGTATTAATCCTGATTATTCAATGTATCAGGACCGATTGTATCAAGGAGCAATATTTTTACCACAATCGGGGAATGATTCAATCATCTATCTTTTTCATGAACAATTATCTTTAGTTCCCACTACGGTTCCTTATGCATTTGTGTACCTCGCACAATACTCCAGTATAAATATTTTTGCAAATAACGGATTGGGGAGGGTTCTTAAAAAAAATATACCACTCGTTAAAGATACTTTGTGTTATGGAAAACTTACATCTACGAAACACGGGAATGGCCGGGATTGGTGGATAATAGTGCCTGAATATAGTAAGCCGACCTATTTCAAATACCTCCTGACCCCACACGGCATTGATGCGTTCCCTCTGCAAACCATTGGAAACCCATTTGTTTCTGATGGGGGGCAGGCTGTCTTTACCCCTGATGGAAGCAAATACATCAAGATAAACGGCCTGTCGCAGGAATCATGGATAGACATTCTCGATTTTGACCGTTGTACGGGAACATTTAATAATTTTCAAGGATTCCACAAAAATGAAGGAGGAGTTACCGGGGTGTCGGTGTCATTAAATTCCAGGTTTTTATATGCGTCAATTGGAGTGAAAATTTATCAGTATGATTTGTGGGCCGACAACATTCGGGCGAGCGAGACTTTGGTCGGCGAGGTGGATGGCTTTGTGACCAATGTCTGGATGTCGCAACTGGCCCCCGACGGAAGAATATACGTCGGCTCTGCCGGTTCCGTTTTTCACTATCACCTTATTCACAATCCGAATGAGCAGGGCACGGCCTGCAATTTTGAGCCATTCGGTTTTACAACCCCTACTTATGTGAGTTGGTCCATCCCCACCTTCCCCTACTACCGCCTCGGCCCGCTCGACAGCAGCCCCTGCGACACGCTGGGCATTGACAACGAGCCACAAGCCTGGTACCGCTACGAGCAGGATACCCTCGACGCGCTCGCGGTGGCGTTCCGCGACCTGTCGTACTACGAGCCGGCCACCTGGTACTGGGACTTCGGCGACGGCTCGCCCGCCAGCAGCGCGCGCCACCCGCAGCACCAGTACGCCCAGCCGGGGGCGTATCAGGTCTGCCTCACTGTAAGCAACCAATATGGCACAGACATGCACTGCAAAACGCTCTACCTTGGCGTGACGGCGCAGGATAATCCGGTGCTGCAAGCGCAGGTGCAGGTGTGGCCCAATCCCTTCCGCGAGCGCTTCGTGGTGGCGCTTAGTGCCAACCTGCGTAGCCCGGCGCTGCGGCTGTACGACGCAGCCGGGCGACTGGTGCTGGAGCAGCGTCTGGTGCTGGGGGTGAATGAAATCGAGGCGGCGGGGGTGCCGGCAGGGTTGTACGTCTGGGAAGTGGTGGCCGGCGGGGAAAGGGTGAAGAGTGGGAAATGTGTTAAACTTGCGGAATGAAAAACTTTCCATCATCCGCTAATTCTTCACACGCCCGGTTGCAGCATACACCATGCTGCAACCGGGCTTAACTATTCCAGCCATGCGTTTAACGATCTTGTTAATCGGCATAATGCTGCCATGTGCCTGCTTGATTGCACAGAAACATGACAATACCTGGATATTAGGCTATCCGGGAAACAGTGCTAAATATGGGAACAGTATCTTGACTTTTGATGACGGGAGTTTAAAGTTAGATACGATACCGTATCCAATATCCGGCTATCATTTTCCGCACAACAACTCAGCATATTCAAATATCGATGGAAGCCTGTTCGCCTTTTTCAATGGCATACAAGTCCAGAACAATCAGTACTTGGCCATGTACAACGGGACAGGAATGAATGTAAAGGTGAACGCAAACCTCTTCTTAAGTGCCGCCACCATTCCGAAAGGCTCTGTATTCATTCCTTTTCCAGGCAAACTGGATAGTGTTTTACTGCTGTACGCCAGCCTGTTGTACATAGAGAGCGACGGCCTGATTTTGGATGTTTGTTCAGAAGGCATAAATGGGGCGGTTATCACCAAAGGTTGGGAGCGGGTATTGGAACGCCGATTGGCCATAATCGAAAACGATACGCTGATACGCGGTAATGTAGTTACATGCCGCCACGCTAACGGGCGCGATTGGTGGCTGTTGGCGTTCAAACGAAATACGAACAAATACCATCGGATTATGATTGATCCCGAAGGTTTCCACTCGCTGGAAATGGGGGAGGTCAGTTTGCCCATTATCAATGGTGCCAATACGGCTTGCTTTTCTCCCGATGGAACCAAGTTTGCCATGTACAACACTATAAGTCAAGCACTCGGATCTTACTTGGACATCTTTGATTTTGACCGATGCACCGGCATGTTATCCAATCAGATACAGATTCAAGATGTTCGTGGGTATGGGGGCCTTGCTTTTTCTCCAAACTCCCGCTATTTATACCACAACAAAGAAACCGTGGTACACCAGTACGACCTCTGGGCCACCAACATCCCCGCCAGCCGGCAGGTGGTGGCGGTGTACGACGGCTTCAAAGACCCTTTCGCGACCACCTTTTACATGCTGCAACTCGCTCCCGACGGCAAAATATACGGCTCGGCCACCAACGGCACGCGCCACCTGCACGTCATCCACAACCCCGACGAGGCCGGCAACGACTGCCAGTACCAGCAGCACGGCATCCAACTGCTCAAGTACAACGGATCCAGCCTACCCAACTTCCCCAACTACCGCCTCGGCCC
>JBGSKO010000104.1:0-97276 GCA_041741155.1 Saprospiraceae bacterium
GTATCGGCCGTAAAATGAACAAATGTGCGATCTCAGATGCATACAGAGAAAAGGTTATGGAATCGGCCCGGAGTAAAGAACTGGGTGGGCCGCCTCCAGATACTTGACTTGACGAAAATCCGCGATGCGTCTGCCCTGCCCTCCCGGAGAAGCTCCAAATCGCGAGTACTTCCCAATTTTTCAGAAGCGATTTTGGGTTTTTCACGACCCTCGATGCTGATCCGTGAAGCATTGATCCCAAATACATTTGTTAGATATTTTTTAATGGATTCTGCCATTACCTTTCCATCTTCTGGTCCTTTTTCGGAAGATCCAACCAGTGTTATATTTGTGGAGGAATTTTTGCTCATTCGGTTACCAAGAATATTCAGCACATTGTAATACACTGCCATTCCACGCGCCGAGCGTCCGGAAAGGCTTTTCGGCTCAAAAACCTCTAACTGATCTTCTTTGAAGTCTTTAACCTGGCTTTTATTGAGTAATACGTAACGTCCTGGAATATCAGTTGATCCTAAATCAAAAAATACATAATTTCGGAGTGGAAAGGTTTCTCTAATTCGACGCTCGACCGGGATATTTTTGGGTGAATTGACCGTAAACTGATATTGGGGCAGTATGTCAACATCAGCTCTTGTTGGAGGTACAGTCAATCTTTGTCCGACGCCAAACTTAAGCGCTGCGCCTACTCTCAGACTGGTTACTGACCAGGTTTCCACGGAACGAGGAGACTGTCCAAAATACGGTTGAAACGAAATAAAAGGGGTAAGTACCGCCTGTACCCTATTGCTTTGGGACGATAAAGGAATATCATATCCAGCACCAATTTGCATAGATAACAATGTACTATTAACATTGCTCAATTCTCCTTTTACATCCGCAAGAGGAATCTGTTCGGGGAAGGCGGGATTTATACCTTGTTTGTATGTGAAAGATTTGTTCAAATTGAATGCTATGCGTGGGCCACCAAACAAATGAAAATTTGATCGAAAAGGAGAAAAACGCACACTCGGTTCTACCGTAATATAGCCAAGGTTTGTTTTTAGGTCCGCAGGGCAGTTACAAGGTGTAACTTCACTTTCAAAAGAACCGTTGCGGCCGTCGTACCCTGTTTGTAGCATAATGCCCCATCTTGAGCCCGGCACATATATCTCTAAAAGTGGCGCAAGGTACAGGCCAACGCCATTACCATTGTGGAATGCGACAGGTGCAGAAAAGTCTGAATTCAATTGCTGAGTAGACCCATTATAAAAATTAAAATTTGGTGCCCCTGCTACGCCAAACCATATTGAAGGCTTCGAGTACTGATTTTCTTGCGCTTGAAGCGTTAACAAGAACCCACACAGGATAAATGCATTTAAATAAATAATCTTGGAAACCTTAGAAACAAAATACCAAGATTTATCCATTTTTTGTATATTGTACGATATATTTTTCATCATTATATGAATTATGGTTTGCTAATAATATTAGTGTTAGTCAATACTACAGCACCATTTTGTGCAAGTAGCCTGCCTTCTATTATTGCACCTGATTCCATCGTTATTGAAGTCAATGCTAATATTGTTCCTTTGAAGGAAGTAAAGTCTCCTATCGTAGCTGAGCTGCCAACCTGCCAAAAAATGTTTTTTGCTTGAGCTCCACCAGTCAAAAGGATATCGCCCCCTGCACCACCAACTGTAGTCAGATCTGAAGCAACTTGAAATATCCACACAGAATTTGCATCACCTTGGGCATCAAGGGTTAAATTACCTGACTGCACCAACATAGTAGATGTGGTTTTATAGATACCTGGGAGCAGTGTTCTTCCTCCCAAATCTCCTGACACAGTTACAGGCACAGGAAATGTTGCATTTCGAGCGAACAGGTAAGCATTAATCATTTCCTGCTTGGATAAAGTCAACATTTCGGCAACACCCGCAGGGATAATGTCGTCAAAAGCAAACATCGCACCGTTCACAATAATTGCAGGAGGAAAACCTGTAATAGATGAGCGAAAGCCCGATATCACACCTATATCCATATTGCGGATTTCACTCTGTCCTGCATTGTTGCTAATCCCTTGACTCGCAAGTATTCCAAATCGAGCGGCCGTATTTAATTCAACCAACGGAGCACCCAAGGTTGCTTGAGTGCGAAAGGTCCATATATAATCCGTTTGCAAGGCATTCCCTGTTAAGTCTTTAACAGAAGTAGAAACCCGCCCGGTATAGGTAGTATTTGGCGCTAAATTACTCGTAGGCGTGAAGTATGCCGTAGAGTCTGAATATGATATTGTACCTGACACAAACGTTGTACCGTTTAAAGAAAATGAACCTTGGGTGATTGTCAAGGGATTCATCCTTTCATTAAACGTCACTGCTATCGTTGTATTGAGCGGCACATTGATTGCACCATTTGCAGGATTCGTTGATACCACAATAGGACAAACACCTATTGTTTCCACAAACGTATCCTTTTGGCACGCAGCAAATATTAAAATTGCCACAGTTGCACAAGTAGTTATTATAGGGATATTTTTCAACTTATTATATTTTAAATAATGAAAAGGTTAATCTAATTCCTGTAGGAATACATATCGTAAAAAGCACAGGTATTATCGGGGCGACATAAAGTCGCCCCGATAATGTACGTATATCAAAGAACTGTTATCCCGGGTATTTATACTTTAAATCACACCGGAATTTCATCTTCTTGTGAATTTTTACAGCAAAAGAATTAAAAGGAGAACAATGATAATTATGGCGCCTACAGACAAGTAAACTCCGCCATTATTTACAGCAAGTGCCTTTTTTATTGATCGTGTTTCTTGTCGAAGCTTCCTTTTTTCAGACGAAGTTAAACCCGACTTATCCATCGCGTTAATTTCGTCCAACCTGATAAGTAGTGCCTCTGATTCTTTTGAATCAATGGGTTTATTCATTACCACTGACATCGTATCAGATTTTGTTATTGCGTTTACTTCCATTGGCGCTAATCCAGACAGCATTAATACTGTTATCGCGCTGAGCGTTAGTTTTTTCATTTTTTGTATTTTTAATTTTGAAAAGATGTGTCTATTATAGATTTAAATACGAATACTACTCAAAGAATCCATGATTCCAAGTGCCCTCAATAGCCAAATTATGACTATCACTACGGCAACTATGTTCAAGATATTCTTGATTTTACGATCCATTGGAATGTAGGTATTTATCAACCAAAGAATCACACCAACTACAATTAATACGAGCAATACATTAATTAATGGCATAAGTTACGAGTTTATAAGATTTAAACAATAAGTATTGCTAAACTACTCTTTTTTAAAAGACAAATGACAATCCAATATAGGCTGCATCTACTCTCACACGTGACTTTTCAAGAACATAAAACGAATTCGTTTGAATGTTACTATTATTATCGCTAATGTCAAACAAACCAACAACGCCGCGATAGCCTATACCCAAACGAATGCTTCGGGCTGGATTTATACCAAAGTCCAGACCTGCTCCATAGGCAAATCCAAGATCACCTTTCTTAACCGACAGTACACCTTGGCTACCGGTGCCGTCGTCTCCCTTTGTAAACAGATCGCTACCTACACTAATTCCAATCTGAGGGCCGGCAACAACATTCAGGTTTACAGCTCTTGACTTTCCAGTATTCAGCGTAAGCAACAAAGGGATGTTGACATATTTGAGTTTTACCTCACGTTCGATTTCCAGTTCTCGGTACTTCTGTGAGTATGAACTGTAAATCACTTCTCCCTGGACACCGATATACTCAGAAAAACTATATCCCAGAAAAGCGCCAAAACCCAAGCCAAAAGTCCCTTCACCTTCTATTGTACCACCAGTTGATGTTTTGATGTCAAATTTTGAAAAGGTTGGCATGAATCTCAATCCAAACTGACCAGATTGTGCGTTCAAGTTTATTGTAAATATTAAAAAGAACAAAGCACTTGAAACGATTTGAACAATTTTGATTCGAAAATTTTTCATAATATTTTTTTTATTAAGGAATGAATTAAGGCACAAAGATGCCTGACCTCATCTTTTATTGAATTATATAAATAATGTAATTAATTACAACATTCACATATCAACCATAAAATGTGGGTATTTTGTAAATAATCCATGAGAATATGTAATGAATTGCAAAACCAACTAAGCGTATATTTGCACCATCATAATTAACTAAATATCAAAACATCATGAATAACCTGCTTTATATTATCGCCGTAATTTTAATTATAGGCTGGCTGATTGGATTTATTGGATTTAATGCCGGCGGTCTCATTCATATCCTGTTAGTTATTGCAATAATTGCGGTAATTCTTCGGCTTATAAGTGGAAGAAAAGCAATATGATTTTTTGTATTCAGATAAAAGTATTGCATCTTTCATGGCTAATATTCCCCCAGCATTTAAACCGAACGGCATTTATCAACCTTTTCGAAGTATAGGAACCAGTTGATAATAGTCGAAGTCCTAAGAACACCGTAATACGTTTGCACAAAAAGAAACCATTAGAGAGTTTTTCATTTAGGTCGGCCATCCCAAAAGCGGGATGGCCTTTTTTTGTGCCCTTACACCAGGCTACTGGACGACATTTTAAGGCAAGCAGCCGGCGCTCCCCGCACCACCCCTGATTTATTACTTGATTGGCCGATTAAAAAGACCAGCGTACTTTTGCTGATTATTTTGCCCTTGGAAGATTTTTTTAGTAGCGAACACTACCCTTCTTCCTTTGTTATTCTCGACTTTATCAGGCACTTGCAGTAAAATATGCTAACCCTTCTCATACTCTTCCTTACGGCGCTCGCCGTCCTCTTTGCCGGCTTAGCCAAAAAGCGCGACCTCATTCAGTGGCTCCGCATGATCGGCCTGACGCTGGCCCTCGGCGCCACAGGGTGGAGCCTGTACTATGGCGTGCCTTTCGGCGGCCAGTACGCGTCCATGTTCCAGTTCGACACGTTCGCGCTGGCGTTTACCGCCTCGGCGCTGCTGAGTACGCTGTTGCTGTTCGGCTTCACCCGCTGGGGCTTCCGCGAGCTGACCGATACGCTCGGTGACCACTACGCTCTCATTCTGTTCAGTTTGTGCGGTGCGTTGTGCATGTTCTCCTTCACCAACATGGTCATGCTGTTTCTCGGCATCGAAATTCTCAGTATTCCCCTGTACGTACTGGCCGGCAGCCGCCGCGACGACCTGCGGTCCAATGAGGCCGCCCTCAAGTACTTTCTCATGGGCGCGTTCGCCACAGGGTTTTTACTTTTCGGTATCGCACTGGTGTATGGCGCCACAGCGAGTTTCGACCTGAATCAAATCCACTCTGTTATTGTGGCCAACGGCCACTCCCCACAAATGCTGAGCGTAGGTATCCTGCTCGTACTCATCGGGCTGAGTTTCAAAATATCTGCCGTACCATTCCACTTTTGGGCGCCCGATGTGTATTCCGGCAGCCCGACCATCGTCACCACTTTTATGGCTACTGTGGTAAAAACGGCAGGTTTTGCAGCATTTTACCGCCTCTTCGGTACGGCCTTCATCGGTGCAGGCGAATTTTGGACTACCGCAGTGGCCATGGTATCCGCCTTGACCATGACGCTGGCCAACACCACGGCCCTGTTCCAATCCAATTTTAAACGTATGATGGCTTACTCGTCCATCGCGCACGCGGGCTACCTGATGCTGGCGATTTTGGTTGCCGGCCAACCGGGAGCCGCAGGGGCTATTTTGTTTTACACCCTGACCTACTCCGTAGCTACAATTTGCGCGTTTGCGTGTTTTCTGCTGGTGTCCGAACAAAACCAGGATGAGACCTTCCGTGCGTTCAACGGCTTGAGCAAAAAACAGCCGCTGGTCGCTGCGGCCATGGCAGTATCGGTACTTTCGCTGGCCGGCATACCGCCATTGGCTGGTTTTTTCGGAAAATATTTCCTGTTCACAGCGGCATTTGAACAGTACCCCTGGCTAATCGTGCTGGCGGTTATAAACTCCGCTGTTTCCATTTACTACTACTTCAAAGTCATCATCGCGATGTACTTTTCCAGCGAGGAAAACGCCTACGAGGTGCACATACCCTGGGGCTTCCGCGTGGCGATAGCATCAAGTTTAGTGCTCATCGCGCTGTTGACGCTGATGCCTGGAGGGGTTTATCAGATAATTGGATAGTGTTTGGCCAACCAGAAACCATCTAACCTTCTAACCTTCCAACCAGAAATGATCAACCTGATTTCCGACACCGTCACCAAGCCCACGCCAGGCATGCTCAAAGCTATGTTTGCGGCCGAAGTGGGCGACGATGTATTCCGCGAAGACCCCACGGTCAACGCCCTTGAGGCGAAATGCGCCGACCTGTTCGGGCACGAAGCCGGGCTGTTCTGCCCTAGCGGTACCATGACCAATCAGATTGCCCTCAAGGTGCATACCCGCCCGCTCGACGAGGTGATCTGCGACGAAATGAGCCATATTTATCAATACGAGGTGGGCGGTTACGCATTCAACAGCGGCATTGGAGTCAACCTCATCCGCACCCCCAACGGCATCCTGACCGCCAACCTGGTAGAAGCCGCTGTGCGCCCCCTGTTCGATTGGCTGCCCCGGAGCACCCTCGTTGTCATCGAAAACACCTGCAACAAAGGTGGTGGCGGCACCTATAATCTGGAGGCCATCCGGGAAATCTACGCCGTGTGCCAAAAACGCCAACTTGCACTGCACCTCGACGGCGCCCGTATTTTCAATGCCCTCGTGGCAAAAGGCGGCACGCCCGCCGACATTGGCGCTGCCGTGGACAGTATCAGTATCTGCTTGTCCAAAGGACTTGGCGCGCCCATTGGCTCTGTACTGGTAGGGAGCCGCGCGTTTATCGCCGAGGCCCGACGTGTGCGCAAAGCCATGGGAGGCGGCATGCGCCAGGCCGGATACCTGGCGGCTGCGGGCATTTATGCACTGGATCACCATGTGGAGCGCTTGCAAGAAGACCACGTACACGCGCGTCATTTAGCCGACACTCTTGCAGAATTGGACTATGTGCACAACATCCGTCCGGTAGAGACTAATATCGTCATTTTCGACCTCGTGCCGCCCATCACGCCCGCCGTTTTTCTGGAATATTTGAGCAAAAATGGAATGAAAGCCTCCGCCTTTGGCCCTCAGACCATCCGCATGGTCACACACCTCGATGTAACGGCGAATATGATGGAGCAAGCAACGGCTATTTTGCGCGGATATTCGGCCTAAAAAAAAGGTTGCCAATTTTGAATAGCCCGACCTACCTTTACCCAAACTTTGTTTTGGTCTAATAATCATACATTTATGGAATCAAACACTTCCACCCAAACCCGTCCCCAAGAAGAATCCTCTAACCGTAACCCCTGGCTGATCGCCCTGTTGCTGCTGCTCCTGCTGTTGCTCGCCGGTTACTGGTACTTCTCTTCTGCAACTCAAACGCACGAAACCAAGTACGCTTTCGCATCCAACCACACCTTTGACGACCCTGTTTTGTTTTTTGACGGCCATGGGATGCGGTTTGAAATAGCAAAATTTGACCGTCGTATGCTGAAGGTCGAAGCGCCCATTGTTGCGCTCACCACGCCCAAAACACTGATCGTGGAGGACGGCGAGTTAGATTTTATCGGCATCGTAAAAAAAGGCGAATCGTTTATCCCGCTCGAACTGTTCCAAATTCACAACGACCGCCCAGGCAAACCAACCTCTCCTGTCACCGACTGTAAAACATACCTGGATGTGGTCGCGCCAACGGATACAATCCTTGTTCTGATAGACGGCAAACACATTCTCAAGGGTACGAAAGTAGGCACCAATCGGTATGTCATTAATTTTTGTGAAACCACCCGAGAGCATGAATTCCAGATCCTGAGCCCCCACGGAAGCGGCAGCAATCTGGCTCTAAACGGCAAACCCGTGCAGTACGGAATGGTCGGTAAAGGCGCAGACCAGCCCAATACATTCCGGCTCCGAATTCAAAATCCGGGGGAAACCATTCGCACAAACATGGCTCCAGCAACCTACTCCACCGACGGTTCCGGCCCTAAACCGACCACGGCGGATGAAGACAAAAAAACATCCGTCACCAAGGTGATTTTCACCCTGCCGCGTAACATGAAATCGCCATGGGTCTATCTGAACAATAACCGCTTCACCAATTTTACGCTGAATACCGCCGGCACCCAGGTGACCTTCTGGGTTAAACAAAACGGCCAGCCCGTGAACGTGCGCGTAGGCGATACCAATTGCGAATGTCAGGGCAGCGGACGGGCCGTAAATGCCGTGCTGGAACTGGCCGGCTATTGCGAGTGCCGGGATGTGCGGGTTACCGTCCAGATTGACAAAGGGCTGGACCGATACCGCAACAAAATCAAAATCTATCTGGATGGCCAACTAACAGACATTGCGCTGCCGCCGGCCGGTCAGCCGCTGGTATTTTATGTTCGCAAGTCAGGCCGGGATCAATTTGTCGAACTGAAACTGGCCCTCCCGGATGACTCCGGCCGTCTTGGCCTGTTCGATATTTGCGACTTTGCTATCCCTACAGAAATTACCACGGTCAACATCAGTCCGTCCTGCCACTGCGCAGACTGTCCCGCGAATGTTAAAATATCCGGATAATAGTTGAAAGGTTGAGGGGGTTGAGAAAGTTGAGGGGGTTGAGACGCGCGTCTCAACCCCCTCAACCCTTCTCAACTTTCTCAACCCTTTTCTCAACCCCCTTCATCATCCTATCCTCTGTAAAATCATCTCCGACAAGTCGTACACCATGACCTGCTCATTTTTTTCCTTGGCCTTCAGGCCGTCTTGCAGCATGGTAATGCAGAAGGGGCAGTTTGCGACGACCGCCATAGGGTCTGTTGCAAGAGCTTCCTCGATGCGTTCAATGTTGATGCGTTTGTCGCCGGGCTCGTCTTCTTTCCACATTTGGGCGCCGCCGGCGCCACAGCAGAGGCCGTTTTTGCGGGAGCGCTTCATTTCCACCAGATCCACGTCAAGGGCTTCGAGCAGTGCACGCGGCGCTTCATATACATCATTGGCGCGGCCGAGGTAACAGGAGTCGTGGTAGGTAATGCGCTGGCCCTGAAATGCGCCGCCTTCCTTCATTTTCAGGCGCCCCGAAGTAATAAGCTCCTGCAAAAGTTGGGTGTGGTGGACTACTTCGTAGTTGCCGCCGAGCGCGGGGTATTCGTTTTTCAGCACATTGAAACAGTGCGGACAAGCAGCTACGATTTTTTTCACACCGTACATATTCAGCGTCTCGATGTTCATCATAGCCGTCATTTGAAATAAAAACTCGTTGCCCGCGCGGCGGGCAGGATCGCCCGTGCAGCGCTCCTCATTGCCGAGAATGGCGAACTCGACACCGGCGTGGTTCAGGATTTCACAGAGCGCCCTGGTCACCTTCTGGGCGCGGGTATCGAAGGAGCCGGCACAGCCGACCCAAAAGAGTATTTCGGGCGTGCGGCCCTCGGATTGCAGTTCGGATATAGTTTTAGCGAGCATAACGCTTGGTAGTGATGAGTGATGAGTGATGAGCGATGAGTGGCGAGCTATGCGTGATGAGCTATGAGTTGTGCAGAGCATTTTAAAACTCATAGCTCATCACTCTCGCCACGCTGCCCGCTCTTCGCTCATGGCCCAGGCAGCGCCGTTGTTTTCGATAGCATTGAACAGCGGCAGCCAATCGCTGGGACCGGCAGAGAGGGTCAGAATTTCGTAGCGGCGCATTTGTACAATGATGTCCAACGGATTGATGAGCACGGGGCAAGCCTCCACACAAGCGTTGCAAGTGGTACAGGCGTGCAATTCTTCCGGCGTGATGTAGTCAAACAGGTTTTTGCCGTCGGCATAGTTTTCCTGCGTTTGCCGGCCCGCCGCAATAGCCGCGCCCACTTCTTCAGCGCGGTCGCGCACGTCCATCATGATCTTGCGCGGGCTCAGTTTTTTGCCGGTCAGGTTGGCCGGGCAAGCAGCGGTGCAGCGCCCGCACTCCGTGCAGGAATACGCTTGCAGCAGGTTTTTCCAGCTAAGGGAAAACACATCGTTGGCGCCAAACTCCGGCACCTCGACGGGCGCTTCGGGATCGGGCTGCTCCATGCCCATCATGATGCGCACTTCTTTTTGCACATCGGGCATATTGGCGATCTCGCCCTTGGGCGTAAGGCGCGCGTACCACGTATTGGGAAATGCCAGCAGGATGTGCAGGTGCTTGGAGTACGGCAGGTAGCACAAAAAACCAAACACAGTGAAAATATGCAGCCACCAGCCGAAACGCTCCACGGCCACTACGGCGCCATCGCTGAGGCCGCCGAACAACGCCGGGCCGAGCCAGCTGCTCACCGCGAAGGCGCCCGTCGGGCCGTAATGTTCTGCGCCCCGGCTTTGCAGCACCTGATCGCCGCCGTTCATACAAAATATGCCGGTGATGAGGACGATTTCGCCCAGCAGGATCAGGTTAGCGTCGCGCGCAGGCCAGCCTTTCATCTCGGGTTTCCAAAAGCGCGGTACCTTGAGCAGGTTCCGGCGGGCAAGAAAAATGACCGTGGCGACAAAAGCCAGCACAGAGAGGATTTCGATGAAACTGATGATGAACGTGTAAAACCCGCCGAGGTAGGGCGCGAAAAACCGGTGGTTGCCCGTGAGACCGTCCACCAGGATCTCGAACAGTTCGATTTGTGTGATGACAAACGCAACGTAGATAAACAAGTGCAGCACCGCAGGCAGCATGTTTTTGAACATCTTCTTTTGGCCGAAAGCCACCAGCAGCATCGTTCGCCAACGATCGGATGTATTGCCGTCCGTTTTTTCAGCCTTGCCGAGGTGAATATTTCGCCAAATCCGTCCGTATCCTTTTGCGGAAAACCAACCCGCAGCGGCCAGTACCGCAATGAAAAGTAGTGTTTGAAACATAAATAATGTTTTGCCGGCGAAAAGTACAGCGATAACGACGGATTTTTGCACTTGTTCGCACAGAGTTTTCTCCACCAAAACAGACAAACACCAAAACACACAAACACACAAAAATTCAAAACCATGCAAATACTGGACGACCGGCAAATCCGGCAAAAGATCAAGCGCCTGGCCATCGAAATCCTGGAACGTCATTTCGGCGAACCGGAGATCATTCTCGCCGGGCTGAACAACAACGGCGTAGAGTTCGCCCAACTGCTGCTGAACGAACTGGCCCCCATCGCGCCGCCCGGCATGACTCTCACCCCTACCCGCATCCAGCTCAACCCGGCCAACCCACTCGAATACCCGCCCAGCATAGACTTGCCCGCCGAACAACTGCGCGGCAAACCAATCATCCTCGTGGACGATGTGGCCAACACCGGCCGCACGATTTTCTACGCGGTGCAGCCGCTGCTGTCCGTCCTTCCTCAAAAAGTGGAAGTAGCGGTACTCGTGGACCGCAAGCACAAGTCCTTCCCCATCAAAGCCGACTACGTCGGGTTGTCGCTGTACACCACCATGCGCGACGATATTGACGTGCAACTCCGGGGCGGAGTAGATATGGCGGCGTATCTCCGGTAAGCATGTTGGTACGATCCCACCTGTTGCGTGTTCTCAACTTTCTACACCTTTTCAACCGCTCTCAACTTCACTATAATGCGCCACACTCTACAGCTCATCCTTTCGCTCTGCGCTGCCATTTCCTTTTCAGCCCAGCTACACGCACAGCGGGTCGTTGATCTGGACGAATACACTATCGCCCAATTGCAGGAAGGATATCGGGGCGGCGCCTATACCACGCAAGAAGTCGTGGCTTACTACCTGCACTGGATTGAATCCATAGACCGCACCGGCCCGGCCCTGAATTCCGTCCTGCAACTCAACCCGGACGCCCTGGAAATTGCCCGGCAACTGGACGAGGAGCGCCGCGCCGGCAAGGTGCGCGGCCCCCTGCACGGCGTACCCGTTTTGTTAAAAGACAATATTGACACCCACGACAAGATGGAAACTACGGCAGGTTCGCGGGCAATGAAAGGCTCGTACCCCTTGCAGGACAGTTGGGTGGCTGCAAAATTGCGCGAAGCCGGCGCCGTCATTCTCGGTAAAACCAACCTGAGTGAATGGGCCAATTTCCGCGGCGATTTGTCCATCAGCGGCTGGAGCGGACTCGGGGGCCAAACGCGGAACCCGTACAGCCTGGACCGCAACCCCTGTGGGTCAAGTTCCGGCTCCGGCGTAGCGGTGTCGGCCAACCTGTGTATGGTTGCCATCGGTACCGAAACCAACGGCTCCATCGTGTGCCCGGCCACCGCCAACGGCATAGTCGGCCTAAAACCCACCGTCGGCCTCATCAGCCGGTCGGGCATTATCCCGATTTCGTACACCCAGGATACGCCCGGCCCTATGGCGCGCACCGTCACAGATGCCGCTATTTGCCTCGGAGCCTTGACAGGCGTGGATGCATCCGACGCCAAAACCCTGCCCAGCGCAGGCAAAGCCCACCGCGACTACACCAAATTTTTGAAAAAAGACGGCCTGAAAGGCAAACGCATCGGGTGGAACAAAGGAACCGCCGGGCAGCATTTCAAAGTGGATGCCCTGATGCAGCAAGCCATCGAACACCTGAAAAGTCAGGGTGCGGAAATCATCGAACTGGACGCCATTTCAGAAACCAACGCCAACGGAATGTCCTTCGAGGTTATGTTGTACGAGTTCAAGGACGGGCTGAACAAGTATTTCGCCGCACTCGGCTCCGCAGCGCCCATCAAAAGCGTACAGGAACTCATTGCCTTCAATGCGGCCGACTCCATTGAGTTGAAGTTTTTCAACCAGGAACTGCTCCTCATGGCGCAGTCCAAGGGCGATCTGAAGGACAGCACCTACCTGAATGCACTCGCCGGTATGCAAAAAGCCATGCGCGAGGACGGCATAGACCGGGTCATGGATCTGCATCGGCTGGACGCGATTATCGCCCCGACAGGCGCTCCGGCATGGAAAACAGACCCGGTAAACGGCGACCACTACATGCTCGGCACATCCTCGCCGGCAGCCATCGCAGGCTACCCCAACATCTCGGTGCCGATGGGCTTCGTGGATGACCTGCCGGTAGGTATGTCATTTTTTGGCCGGGCATGGAGCGAACCGGTGCTTCTGGAAATTGCTTACGCGTACGAACAGGGCACGAAGCACCGCAAACAGCCGAGGTTTCGGTGATGCGGTTCACCCCGAACATTCAAAACGGACCAGTCAATTTGTGTTTTCAGAACCGGTACCCGAAATGGGCATTAAAGCCCAATCCCAGGGACCCTTCCTCGTAGTAGCTGTAGTTAACGTAGAGGTCGGTTGTCAGGCCAATACCGAAAACGAAGCGCTCCCCCACAGCAGTGGAAAATCCAGCATCGGCGCCGAAACCGACGAAGGCATCGTTGATGTCCTTCACGATGTCGTAAACCTTCTCGCCCGTTCTGCTTTCTTTGAGCGTATGGGAATAGCGGTTGTAACTTCCGTGTGCGCCAAGGTAGAATCCTTGAAAGGCATCTTTGCTGTACCACTTGATGCCGGGCTGGAGCACCAACACCCGTTCCAGAAGCCGCCAGCGCCCCGGCCGGTCGTGGGCGGAATTGGAGAGCAGGTAACCCGCCGAGAAGCCTATCGCCGTTTTGTTTTTCAGGATGCTCTCAAAATCGAGTACCGGCCCAATAGCATTTAACTCGGAGGCGGTCAATGTACCCGGCCCGACGGATACCATACTCTTTTGTGCGAAGATCAGGTTGGAGCCAAGCAGGCAGGCAAGCAGCAAAATAAGTGGTGTGTTTTTCATCAACGTTAAGTTTTAAATCGGCCTAAAAATCCGCAGGAAAACCCGATGAACACAAAAAGGCCGACAGGGTTTAGGTCTTTTTTAACTTATTCCCGCCTCGGGGTTGTATCAAAAGGTATCGAGATATTTTTGCTCCAAATGTTATTCAAATGCACCGCAGAGACGCGGAGAACGGTGAACACACCACCCCAGGCGACTTTCCCAAACTTATCCGCACCTTTGCCCCCATGAAATTCGTGCCCTGCCGCCCGTACCTGCTACCCGTTTTCGTCCTGCTCACAGCATTTTTTGCCCTGAGCGCCAACCGGAATATTCGTTTCAACCTAGCCCGGAACCTCGACCCGCTGGAGGCGATCTGGGTGGATTCGGTATTCAACACCCTCACGCCGGACGAGCGTCTTGGCCAGTTGTTTATGATCCGCGCACACTCCGACAAAGGCCCGGAGTACGAGCATGCGGTGGAAGATATCATCCGAACCTACCGCGTGGGCGGACTCTGCTTTTTCCAGGGCACACCCGAGCGCCAGGCCGAACTCACCAACCGATACCAGGCCCTGTGCGACAGCCTGCCCCTGCTCATTTCCATGGACGCCGAATGGGGGCTCGGCATGCGCCTGCGCGAAAGCACCATTTCGTATCCCAAGCAGATCATGCTCGGCGCCATCTGCGACAACCGCCTGATTTATGACATGGGACGCGACCTCGCCCGGCAGTGCCGGCGCCTCGGCGTACACATCAATTTTGCCCCGGTGGCCGATGTGAACAATAACCCCGCAAACCCCGTCATCAACGATCGCTCCTTTGGCGAAGACCGCAACAACGTGGCCGCCAAATGTTTCCAGTACATGATGGGCCTGCAGGACGGCGGCGTGCTGGCTTGCGCCAAACATTTCCCCGGACACGGCGACACCGACGTGGACTCCCACCTCGACCTGCCCCTCATTTCCCATTCCTACGAACGCCTCGACAGTCTCGAACTTTTCCCCTTTCGCGCCATGGCCCTGTACGGTGTGGGCGGCGTCATGGTGGCCCACCTCAATGTGCCTGCCCTCGACCCGCGTCCCAACCGCCCCACCACCCTGAGCCATCCCGTTGTCACCGATTTGCTGCGCAAAAAACTCGGCTTCGAGGGCCTCATTTTCACCGACGCCATGGAAATGGAAGGCGTGGCCAAATACTTCCAGCCCGGCCAGGCAGACCTGGAAGCCCTGCGCGCCGGCAACGATATCATCCTGCTGCCTGCTGATGTGGGTGCCGCCATCGCCGCCATCCGCACTGCCCTGACCGACGGCTCGCTCGACCAGAATCAGGTGGACGAGAGCGTCCGCCGCGTGCTGCGCGCCAAGTACCGCTTCGGCCTCACCCGGCCCCAGCGCGTGGACACCAACAACATCCGCCGCGACCTCAACCGCCCCGAATCCCTGGTGCTGAAACGCCGCCTCATCGAACATTCCCTCACCCTCGTACGCGACCGGGCGAACCTGGCGGGTTTTGAAAACCTGGAAAAGTACCGCTTCGCCACGTTGGCCATAGGCGATACCAACCGCACCGTATTCCAAAATACCTGTGGTTTTTACGCCCCCATGGCGCATTTCAATTTGCCCAAAAACATAGACTCGCTGGACTTTCAGCCGCTGCTGGATACCCTGCGCACGTTCGACGTGGTGCTCGTGAGCCTGCACGATATGAGCCGCCGTCCGGAAACCAATTTTGGCCTAAGCCCGAACCGCATTGCGCTCGTGCAGCGCCTGTGCGAGCAAAGCAACACCGTGGCACTCACGGTATTCGGCAACCCGTACAGCCTGAAATTTTTCGAGTCCGCCCCTACCCTCCTCCAGGCGTTCAGCGAGGACGCGATGACCCAGGAAATCGCCGCGCAGGCCCTCTTCGGGGCCGCCGACCTCAGCGGCACACTGCCGGTAACCGCCGCGCCCGCAGCGCGGCAAGGGCAGGGCATCGAACGGCATTTCGCCGACAGGCGCATGGGCTACGACCTGCCGGAAGCCGTCGGCCTCAGCAGCGACACCTTGCTCCTGCTGGACTCCCTCGCAGCCGAACTCATCGCCGAGGGTGCGGCCCCCGGCTGCCAGGTACTTGTGGCCAAAGACGGCAAAATCGTGTGGCATAAAGCCTACGGTCGCCACACCTACGACACCACCGCGCAGCGCGTGACGCTCGACGACCTGTACGACCTGGCCTCCATCACCAAGGTAGCGGCCACCACCCTGGCCGTCATGCACCGCGTGGATGCCGGGGAAATGGACGTGGACAAACCCATGAGCACCTACGTGCCGGAGTTGCGGAATACCGACAAGAAAGACCTCACGGTAGCGGAAATCCTCGTGCACCAGGCGGGCTTGCAGGCGTGGATTCCATTTTATGAAAAAACGCTGATCGGGCTGGGCCGCCCCTCGCCGGACATTTACCACCCCGTGGCGATGACCTGCTACGAGATACCCGTGGCCAAAGACCTGTACATGGCCGACGACTATGCGGACACCGTTTGGAACCGGATTTTCACCTCGCCGTTGCGTTCGGAAAAATCGTACAAGTACTCCGACCTCGGCCTGTACCTCACGGCGCGGGCATTGCAAAACCTGAATGGGCAGCCGCTGGATGTGTTTACCCGGCGTACGTTTTACCGACCGCTGGGCTTGGCCACAGCCATGTTCAACCCGTGGCAGCAGGGCCTGACCGACCGCTGCGTGCCCACCGAAGACGACAACTATTTCCGCCAGCAGCGGCTACAGGGCTATGTACACGACATGGGCGCCGCCATGCTGGGCGGGGTGAGCGGCCACGCCGGGCTGTTCAGCAATGCCAACGACCTGGCCAAAATTTTCCAGATGCTGCTCAACAAGGGCGAATACGCCGGGCGGCGCTACCTGAAATCCGGGACGGTGACGCGGTTCACCACGCGCTATCCGGGCAGCACCCGCCGGGGCATTGGTTTCGACATGAAAGAGCTGGATGCCAAACAGTCGCAGAACATGAGCGCGCTGGCCGGGCCGAACACCTTCGGGCACACGGGTTTCACCGGCAACGCCGTGTGGGCCGACCCCGATCACAACCTGATTTTTGTGTTTTTGTCCAACCGGACGTTTCCGAGCATGAACAACAACAAACTGATCAACGGAAACTACCGACCACGGATGCAGGAGGTAGTTTATCGGGCGATGGGGGTAAAGGAACCGTAAGCACACCACTCACAACTTTTCCTTTTCTTTGCCAACAAAAAGCATCATGGACGAATCCACGCACCCTATCTCCCACGAAGACCTGACGGCAGCAGCCCACGAACTGGAGACCCGGCAAAAGACCGCCAAAGAGCACATCGTAAAGGATTGGCTGCCGCGCTATACAGGTATGCCACTGGAAAAATTCGGCGATTATATCCTCCTCGTCAACTTCGGCAGCTACGTGCGGATGTTCGCCGACAAGCACGATGTGCCGGTGTACGGCGCCGACAGGCCCATGCAGGCTGCTACTGCCGAGCATATTACCATCATCAACTTCGGAATCGGAAGCCCCAATGCGGGCCTGATCGTGGATTTACTGGAGGCCATACGGCCGTCTGCGGTCCTTTTTTTAGGCAAATGTGGCGGCCTGCGCACAGGCAAAAACCACGTCGGCGACCTCATCCTGCCCATCGCAGCCATCCGGGGCGAGGGCACCAGCAATGACTACCTGCCCGCCGAGGTGCCTGCACTACCGGCATTCGCCCTGCAAAAGGCTATCTCCACCACCATCCGCGATCACGAGCGCGACTACTGGACCGGCGTGGTTTATACCACCAACAAACGCCTGTGGGAACACCGCGAAGACTTCAAACAGCGCCTGCGCGACCTGCGCTGCCACGCCATAGATATGGAAACGGCTACCATCTTTGTGGCAGCCTTTAAAAACCGGATTCCTGTCGGGGCCCTGCTTCTTGTAAGCGATATGCCTATGACCCACGACGGCATCAAGACCGAAGCCAGCGACAAACAGGTGACAGCCAATTTCGCCCAAATCCATCTGGATATTGGCGTGGATTCCCTCAAACAATTGATCAACAAAGGGACCACGGTGAAGCACCTGCGGTTTGAAGATTGATTCGATTATTTCGATTGATTCGATTAGGCCGATTGATTCGATTGTTTCGATTAGACCGATTGATTCGATTGTTTCGATTGATTCGATTAGGGCAATTGCTCTGATTCTTGAGGGCGGGACATGTGAGACTATGCTTCGGCTCAATCCAGTTAATCGAAACAATCGGTCTAATCGAATCAATCGAATCAATCGGTCTAATCGCAACAATTATTTCCGTCTTTCCCGGTCAATCACCGCCGCGTCGATGCCTTTGCGCGCCAGCGCATCCACGATTTTGGTGGCCTCGCTGAGGCTGTTGGTGCGCTTCACAATGACCACGGCATACTTGCTCCGGTTGAAATGCCCCACTTCGGCATCGTGGTAACCCATCTTGATGATGCGCTCCATTTCACGCCGCGCACCCTCCATTTTAGTGAACGAGCCGGCAACTACCCGGTAGCGGCCATCGCTGTTGTCCGTGTCTAAGTTACGGGGCTCGGCGGGCGCCGTGCTTTTGGGCGCAGGGGCGGGCGTAGCAGGAGTACTCACCTTGGGCGTGCCGGCTTTCGACGTACCTGCCTGGGGCGTGCTGGTTTTCGGCATACTGGTTTTCGGCGTGCTGGTTTTCGGCTGCGGCGCCGGGGTTGTGGTTACAGGAATTTCATCCTCAATGCCATCAGTGATCACCACGGAAGAGCTGCCGTTTGGATTTCCCTCGCCTTCGTACTGGCTGCCGGTTGTATCGTTTTCAACATAGCCAAGATCGCGCAAACTTTGCTGAAACTCGGCCTCTTCTTTGGCGAGTTGCGTACTGCGTTGTTTGGTTTGCCAGGTTTTGTAACCGGCCACAGCAATCAGACCGGCCAACAGTGCATACAGGAGGTACGTGAGCAGTTTGTTTGTGTTCATACGGCGGAATAGTCTTGTTGGTAAAAGCCCCAAAAGTAGTTAATCTTTTGTCCAGGTGTTGTTTTTGCGGTCCACGTCGGAAATCGTGCGGAATCCAAGCGATACTTTACTGACGGTTTGCCCGCTCGGACAGTCTATGCGGGCTACGCGGTTGCCCGCGCGCCAGACAGCGGCAGTTTGGTGGATTGTTTGCGTTGTGCTGTCGGAATAGATGATTTCCAGGTGGATAGGTGCTGGGAGTGTGCCCTTTCTTTCCACATAAATGACATCGCGGTTGGCGGCATCCTCCCGCACCACCGACTGTATGCCGAGGTCGGGGTACCCCCACTCAAAAAACCAGGGTTTCCAAAACCAGTTGAGGTCCTGCCCGGAAACCTCATTCCAGGTGTTGAAAAAATCATACGGTACGGGGTGTTTACCTTTCCAGCGGTCCATGTACTCCGTCATGCAGCGGTGGAATGTCTCGTAGCCAAGCATGTCGAGCAAGGTGATGTATGCGTTCTGGGGGCGCGCGTAGGAGGCCGTCCCATAAGCGCCGCCGCTGAGAAAACTGGAACGCACCATTGGCGGCACATCGGAGTCGGTGCCGGCAGAAAAACCGTAGCCCCGCAAGCTGCTTTTATTGCCGGTGAGCGAATCTCCCAGCAGGAAGTCGAAGAAATTGGCCCAGCCTTCGTCCATCCAGGCGTACTCCTGCTCGTTGATGCCCATCATGAAAGGGAAATAGGTATGCGCCACTTCATGTACCGTGAGGTTGGTCGGGTCGCGGTCGCCGAGGCTGGCGTCGTTCACCATCATGGGATACTCCATGCCGTCGTTGCCGTTGAACACGGTCATGGACGGATATGGAAACGGGTAGCCCGGCTGCCAGGTGCTCATCAGGTGGATGCCGGCTGCAGCGATACGGGCCACGCGGTAGTAGTCTTTGGAATTGGTGTCGTAGGCGGCGCTCACGAAAGTGCGACGGCCTGTTTTTGGGTCCACCAGCACCGAGGTTGCATCCCAGTTGTAGTGGTCGCTGGAAGCGAAGGTAAAATCCGGCACGTCGGTCGCTTTGAAACGGAAGATGTGCTGTTTGGCTTTTTTGAACACTCCTCCGGCCTTGAGCTCGGCCTCGGTGAAAATTTTGACCACCCCGGTATCTGTATGCGCGGTATTGAAGCGGTCGAGGTAGGTTTTTTCCAGCAAATCCGTCGGGTTTTGCCACTCGCCGGTAGCCCAAACCATAAAACCTTTTGGCATCGTGACGGTCACGTCGTAGTCGGAAAAGTCGTGGTAAAACTCTTGCTGGCCGCTGTACGGGGTGCCGGCCCAGCCGCGGTAGTCGTCGTACACCGCAATTTGCGGGTACCAGTAGGGTACAAAATACGTGGTGGGATCGCAGACGCACTCGCGGGTGGCGTCTTTGTCGGCAGGCAAGGTGTACGCCCATTTGACCGTGATCGTGGCCGACGCGCCGGCAGGCAGTGCTTTGCCGCGCAATTGCAGATCGAGGAAGGTATTTCGGCGGCGCTGTTCTTTTTCCGGTACCGGGCGGCCGTTGTAGGTGAGCGATTCGATCGTAACGCCGTCGCCCACGTCTTCGGGGTTCACGTCTTCGTCGCGGAGGCTGCCCTTGCGGTAGCGGTCGGCTGCGAGTTTGAAGCGCAGGATGGTGAGCGAGTCGGGGCTGTTGTTGGTGTAAACAATGGTGGCTTCACCCTTGAGGCGGCGTTTTTTCGGCTCGATGCTGACGTTCATCTGATATGCCGCGCGGTTTTGCCAGTAGTTGGGACCGGGTTTGCCGTCCGTACTGCGCGTGCCCTTGTCGTAAGCGCGTTGCAGGTTTCGGGGAAAGAAGAGGTCGGAGGGTTGGGCGAAGAGTATTTGGGCTGCGCCCAAAAGGAGGATTGTTGTTAAAAGGCGGAACATGATTCGGTTGTTTTCGGGCAAAGGTAGAGTTTCTGTACAGAGTAGTTTCACCGCAGAAACATGAGTCATCCCGAATTTTGAAAACAGTTGAATCGCCCTTTTTTCGAGATATCCGGCGTGTATTGGGCGGGATGTTTTGCACCCGATGCCGGCGCATGTTTTTCCGATGTCCTTGTTTCCTTAAAAAATTGGGAGTGTTCAGAAAACTGTGTCAGCCCGTTCAGAGCAAATTTAACACAGACAAACGCAGACTGCGGCACAGACAAACACAGAGTGTAACTTATTTAAAATCAAACTTCTGTGTTTGTCTGTGCCGCAGTCTGCGTTTGTCTGTGTTAAAAATATCTCTCGGTAGGTTTGACACAATTTTCTGAACACGCTCGAAAAATTCGGGATAACTCCTGTCTCTGCGGTAAAAAAAGGCTCTGTGAAAAAACTCAAACCGTGGCCTCACCGGCCAGCGAAGCCGCCAGGTACTCCCGGTTCAAACGGGCGATATTGCTGATCGAAATATCCTTCGGGCACTCGGCTTCGCAGGCGGTCACGTTGGAACACTGGCCGAAACCTTCCTTGTCCATCTGTGCCACCATTTTCAGTACGCGGCGCTTGCGCTCCACTTCTCCTTGCGGCAACAGCGCGAGGTGGCTCACTTTGGCCGAGGTGAAAAGCATAGCCGAAGCGTTCGGGCAGGCTGCCACACAGGCGCCGCAACCGATGCAGGCAGCGGCGTCGAACGCGCGGCCCGCCAGGTCCTTTTCGATGGGAATAGCGTTGGCATCCTGGGCCTGGCCGGTGTTTACACTCACGTAGCCGCCGGACTGGATGATGCGGTCGAACGACGACCGATCCACCACCAGGTCGCGGATAACCGGGAATGCCTTGGCCCGGAACGGCTCGATCACGATCGTCTCGCCGTCCTTGTAGTGGCGCATGTGTACCTGGCAGGTCGTGGTGCCTTTCATGGGGCCGTGCGGACGGCCGTCAATGACGAGCGAGCAGGTGCCACAGATGCCCTCGCGGCAGTCGTGCTCAAAAGCCACGGGTTCCTCGCGCTCGCGCACGAGTTTTTCGTTGAGCACGTCGAGCATTTCGAGGAAGGACATGTGCTCGTTTACGTCGTCCAGTTTGTAGGTGACGAATTCACCTTTGTATTTGCCGCCTTGGCGCCAGATTTTGAGCGTAAGTTTCATATCGAGTAAAAACTATGGTTGAGCAATAGCAAAAGTTGAATTAAAAAAAAGAGGCTTCATTCCAGTTTTTGAAGGGACAAGTTGTCTACCAGCAGGTTCCCGTTGTAGGAAAACAATACAGGTGTTTTGTAGTAGGCTTCGAGGATCAAATATGTATAATTGCTATTCTGTGGTTCCAATAAGAGTTCGTGCTCACGCCAGGAGGTTGTCGTGATAAGCGGTGTTTGAAAAAGCAATTCCTCCTTATCGCACCAGTTATCGTTGCCGCCCCAAACCCGAAGCATGACCGGAGTAGTATAATTGGCTTCATCTCCCGTGCTACGCGACAGAGAAAGCATCATCTGCGAACGCGCCAGATAAGCGCGCAGCAGGTATTTTTTTCCGACCTGGAGCGGCTCCGGCAGGCGCTGTCCAATGGCTTCCACGGTATTATTGTCCCGAACCACCATACCCAGATACGTATCACCGTGAGCTGCAGGTAAGGTCACTGAAAAAAATCCCGGCTGAATATCCGTAGGCGTCTCTACTTCAGGACCGCAGTTGGCCCACCTTCTTGGTGGCTCGCAACACTTGGGCGTTTCCTCAAAAGAAGGGTTTTCCAGCAGGATGAAATCACCGGGGCGGCCATACACCTGACTTCGCGAGACTTTAGAAATTGCAGATATGCTGTCAATCAACACGTTTCCATTGTAAGCATAACTTTGGTCAGGGTCAAAAAATGCTTCAAAAAGTATTTCGTCGTAATCGTTTTCTACCGGTCTCAGCAGCAGGCGATATACCTGCCACGCGGTATGATTTATGACTGGCGTTACGGCCAACAGTTCTTTATTCTTGCCAATATGGCTCACGCCCCACACCCGCAACAAAGCGGGTTTTCCGAATGATTTACCTCGTTTGCCATCGCCCTTTGCCAGGGCCAGGTTTGGCGAGTACGCCAGATACAGACTAATTTGGTAGATGGAGTCCATTTCCAGATACGAGCCTTCGTTCAGGCGCTGGCCTAACTGATCATTATTCTGATCTCTACGGGTTTTGAGGCACATATACCGCTCGCCGTGGGCTGCAGTAGTGGACACAAAGTAACATCCCGGGGCAATACTCGGTTTGTCCGTCTCTTCATCTGCTGTCCGGTTTATCCAAAAAGCCGGCATTTCGCCACATTTCGGGTGGTCAACTTCGAAAGAAGGATTCAGAATAGCCAATGTGTTCTGGCCTTGCGTATGCAGCGCGAGAAGCAAAAAACAAATTGTAGAACATGTCGCCTGGCTGGCCATTGTGGTGTTCCGTTATGTGTGAATTCAGCCGCTACTTATAACTCCGTTGCGCAACTTTAACCTCCTCATACACCAATGGCTCCTTGTGCAATTCCGGCTTGGCATCCTCGCCCGTCCATTTCCAGGCGCCCACGTACATGAAGTTCTCGTCGTCGCGCAGGGCCTCGCCATCGGGGGTCTGATATTCTTCGCGGAAGTGTCCGCCGCAACTTTCGTTGCGGTGCAGGGCATCTTCGCACATCAGTTGGCCCAGTTCGAGGAAGTCGGCCACACGCCAGGCTTTTTCCAGCTCGGGGTTGAACTCGTCGCGGCGGCCCGGTACCAGCACATCGCGCCAGAACTCCTGCCGCAGCTCGCGTATTTCGCCGATGGCCTGTGTCAGTCCTTCTGCGGTACGGCCCATGCCGCACTTGTCCCACATGATTTTGCCGAGACGGCGGTGGAACGACTCTACGGTTTGGCTGCCCTGCACGCCGAGCAGGGTCTGGATCCGGTCGGATACTTCCTTTTCAGCCTGCTCAAATTCAGGTGTATTGGTCGGGACAGCGCCGGCGCGGATTTCATTGCTCAGGTACGATCCGATGGTGTACGGCAACACGAAATAGCCGTCGGCCAGGCCCTGCATGAGCGCAGACGCACCGAGGCGGTTGGCGCCGTGGTCGCTGAAATTCGCTTCACCGGCAGCGTACAAGCCGGGGATGGTGGTCATCAGTTCGTAGTCCACCCACAGGCCGCCCATGGTGTAGTGCACGGCGGGATAAATCCGCATGGGTACTTCGTAGGGGTTGTCGCCGGTGATTTTTTCGTACATCTCGAACAGGTTGCCATAGCGGGCAGCCACGGTGTCTTTGCCGAGGCGCTTGATGGCATCGGCAAAATCGAGGTACACCGCGAGGCCGGTAGCACCCACGCCCTTGCCGGCATCGCACTCGGCTTTGGCAGCGCGGCTGGCGATGTCGCGCGGCACGAGGTTGCCGAAGGCCGGGTAGCGGCGTTCGAGGTAGTAGTCGCGGTCGGACTCGGGAATATGGTTCGGATGTTTCTTCGTATCGGCGGGGCTTTTGGGTACCCAGCAGCGGCCGTCGTTGCGCAGGGATTCCGACATGAGCGTCAGTTTCGACTGGTAATCGCCCGATACCGGGATGCACGTCGGGTGAATCTGCGTGTAGCAGGGGTTGGCAAAAAACGCCCCGCGGCGGTGTGCCCGCCAGGCGGCGGTAGTGTTGCACATCATGGCGTTGGTACTCAGGTAGAACACGTTGCCGTAGCCGCCGGTGCAGAGCACGACGGCATGGGCGCCGTGGCGTTCCAGTGCGCCGGTGAGCAGGTTGCGGGCAATGATGCCGCGGCATTTGCCGTCCACAACAACTGCGTCGAGCATCTCGTGGCGGTTGTACAGTTTGACATTGCCCAGCTCCACCTGGCGGCTAAGTGCCTGGTAGGCGCCGATGAGCAACTGCTGGCCCGTTTGGCCCCGGGCGTAAAACGTGCGCGATACCTGCGTGCCACCGAACGAGCGGTTATCCAACAGGCCGCCGTACTCGCGGGCAAAAGGCACACCCTGCGCCACGCACTGGTCAATAATATCTGTGGAAACCTCGGACAGGCGGTGCACGTTGGCTTCGCGGGCACGGTAGTCGCCGCCTTTGATAGTATCGTAAAAGAGGCGATAAACAGAGTCGCCGTCATTTTGGTAGTTTTTAGCGGCATTGATGCCCCCTTGCGCAGCGATGGAGTGCGCCCGCCGCGGGCTGTCGTGGAAGGTAAATACTTTCACGTTGTAGCCCAGTTCGCCGAGAGAGGCTGCGGCGGAAGCGCCTGCCAAACCGGACCCCACGATGATGACGTCAATGCGGCGCTTGTTGTTGGGGGATACGAGCGGGACGTGGCCCTTATAACTTTCCCATTTTTCGGAAACGTGCCCTTCCGGTATATTGGATTTGAGCGTAAAATCTGTTGCTGCCATATTTTAAAATCAGATTGGAAAGGTTCGAAGGTTAGAAGGTTGCTGGTTGGAAGGTTAGAAGGTTGCTGGTTGGAAGGTTATCGCGAAACCAGAAACCTTCTAACCTTCTAACCTATGTAACCTCTGAAATGCATGACGATTGGGATAATTGCGAACAGGAGCGGGATGACGATGGAATATGCGGCGCCAATCCACTTGATGAGCGGAGTATATTTTTTATGGTTCAAACCCAGGGTTTGGAAGGCCGACCAGAAGCCGTGCCAGAGGTGGAAACCGACAACGGCCATAGACACTACATAGAACAGCACAAAACCGAGGCTTTCGTACGATTGAGCCACCAACATGTACAAGTCTTTGATCTCGTGGTCGGCCCCATCGTACAGTACCATACGCAAATTGCCCCAGTGCATCTGGAACCAGAACTGGTACATGTGCAGGATGATAAATACCAAAATAATGATACCCAACCAGGCCATATTCCGAGAGGCCCGTTCGCTGGAGCGCGTATGGGTCACCGCATAACGGTTCTCGCCACGAGCAGCTTTATTGCGCTGCCACAGGAGTATCCCCTGCCAGGCGTGCAACAAAATAGACGCGTACAACAAGTATGAAACCGTTTTGATGAGCGGGTTGTGGGTCATGAAGTAGGCGTACACATTGAACGCCTCGCCACCGTCATTTTGGAGCAGTTGCAGGTTGCCCAGCAGGTGTATTGCGAGAAACAAGGTCAGAAAAATCCCGGTCAGGGCCATGACCATTTTTTGGCCGATAGAAGAGGTAAGAAACTTGGAGAACCAACCCATTTTGAGTGATGCGTGCTGAATGATGAACGATGCGTTTTTGTGGGGTGGCGCAAAGAAAAGCAAAATACGCCTCCTTTTTTACGCCGAAAATTGTGGTCGCAAAACTACGGATCGGAACAAGGGCGCCGAATGTTCGTTGAAATGAATACCGCAGGAACACAAAATTTAGAAGCGATCTAAATGGCGTCTGGGTTGACCTGTCTGCCGGTCAACCCAGGTAATCTCCACCAAAGGCGAGGGGCAGCAAGTCGCTACCTTTTTCAAAAACATACACCGGACCGGTTTCGCCCTGAAGTATGATCCGCATTTCCTGCCTGTTTTTTTGCTCGGTTTCGAAGATTACCTGGCGACAGGCCCCGCAAGGAGCAGCCGGTTGCGCAATCTGTTTGCCGGGGTTGCGTACCGTCACGGCAATAGCTGTGATTTTTTCATTGGGGAAACGGGTAGATGCGGCAGCCAGTACCGATTGTTCCGCGCAGATACACATTGGATAGGAAGCGTTTTCATAGTTGGCGCCGCCCATCATCTCGCCATTGGCAAACAGTACCGCCGCACCTACCTTGAAGTTAGAGTACGGCGAGTAGGAATTTTCGAGCGCGCGTCGGGCGTACGCAAGCAACTCGCGATCGGAGGCCGGGAGGGTTTCAGGAGATTCGTACGCAAAAAAATCAGCTTGTAGTGTGTTTTTTTTCATCGAAAAAAGGTATAAGTAATTACTTTCGAAACTCGCCCGCAAGAAAAAAGCCCAGCTTTTCCATCCCAATCCGGGTACCCGTGAATTCGAAGGTGCCGCTGAGCGCTCCCGTTCTGGTATTCAGACTTTCCAGAGTAGCCACACCCTCGATACAATCGTAAGTTTCCCAATCTTCCTCGTTCAGCGTGATTTGTGCAACAGCCGAAAAACGCAATGGCTCGTATGTATCCGTGTCGAAAACGGTAGTCAGCGGCAGCCTGGATAAATTACCCTTGGTAAAACCGGCCAGTACCAGATACAGGCGGTGCGCCACACCTGTCGAATCAGACCAGACCAGATTCAGGTGCAACGACAACATCTCGCCCTCCGGCACGCCGTCGAGCAGTTGCTCGCCTTTGGTCCAAAACGGCTCCTCGGCCATGAGCGTATTTTTTCCCAGTATGTTGTCGTAATACCGCCACATCAGGAGATTGACCGCGACAGGCTTTTGGGTATTCATCGGCACAGCGTGCTGGCCCTGGGTCAGCGCCACGCCGGATACCCGCATGACGCAGGTCGGACAGCTCAGGTTAAAACTATCGTTGGGCGCTTCGCGCACGAGGGTCACCTGGGCGTAAGCCGGAACCGTCAGCAGGAAAAACAGGAGTAAAAAGGGCATTGCGGTCGTGTTCAACGTTCGGGTGTTTGCATCGGGCAAAAGTAAAATTTCGAGCGACTTTTTTCTACAATACCGTCGTGCATCGCTCTTACTTAAGCGCCTCAAACAACCAATTGGCCAGCGCCTGCCGGTTGCTTGGAATGACGAGGCGCTGCTGGTCCCAGTCGTTGCGGATATTACCCAACTCTACATAAACAGCCACCGGAGCGATCGTTTCCCGCAGGGTGAACAACCCGCGGGGCGATACGGTACCGTTGTAGCGCTTTTGCGAACGCACTCTGGCATATTTTTGCAGAAACGTCTTGTGTATTTTCAAGGCAAGCTTTTTGCTCGGCTCGCTATCGGGACGGTAGTAAAAAAACACGTCCGTTTCCTTGTGCCGAAGCCGGGAGTCCACATGAATTTCGATAATCGTCTGGTCTTCCACACCAGCTTTGGTGTGTATTTCCGTGAATTCGTTGATGAGGGTGGTGCGCTGGGCAAGGCGCTCTTTTTGATCAAGCGGGATGGTTAGCCCCCCCCAAACCGTCTCGTCTTTGTCGCACTTCAGAAAAGCGACATCGCGGATGCCGTCATTGTCGTCCCGAACAATCATGTAGGCTGTAGCGTCGTGGCTGATGAGCAAGCGCACCAACCGGAGGGACACATCGTAGGCGTACTCGTCCTCACAGAGTGTTTGCCGGGCACGCTGCCCCTCGGCGCCACCGTCGGGACCGCCGTGCCCGCTGATTACATAAAACACCTTACCTTTTAACTTCTGGCTGAGCAACGGTGTTTTTTGATACTTTTTTCCAAAAATTGGAAACACCCGGCTGCCTTCAGCAACACCCGGCTCTCGAAGCCGAACGGAGGTATTTATCCGGGATACCCCGGCTTCTTTTACGGCGTCCATCATTGCGACCTCTTCCCGACAATTGAGTTCGTGCCAGGGGACCCACAACACCTTGTCGTCTATAAAACCGCGTGCGCGCAGCCCTTTTTCCAGTGCCCACTTATTGTAATCGGAAATACGCGTAGCCGTCTGCCAGTTGTCAATACCTAGGGTCGAGCGGATGGTTTTGCCATCGTATTGCACCACCTGCACCGGAATTTTGTACACTGCATTGACCTTCAGGCGGTAGTCCTCCTTAAGGCCATTGATCTTAAAAAATTCGGTAGCGTTGCAGGGGTAACCGTCGAGGTTGAAGCGCGCCAGCAACGTGGGGACACTCTCCCCGGACAGCGCCGCCGTTTGCAGGTACACCAGGGCGGGCTTGGCGGACTTGATTGCCGTTGCGCGGGCAGCCGCTTTTTTTTGAGCAAGCACAGGCGCCGAAACACAAAACAGCAGCAGTACCGCCAGGTGCCGGAAATACAATTTAAAAAGCCTGGTGTCGAACGGGAGGTGACGCATTCGGGCAAATTTGAACAAAAAAGTTTTTGGTCTTCGGCAAAGGACGGACTTTTAACGCCTATTTGTCGCTGCACACCCTGTCTGCCCGTCAACATATCTTGCCTTACCAAACTAAAAATCAACACCTTACACGATTATTTTTGTCCATAAAATTTTGCCAGAAACGGGCAAACCCAGGCAAACACCACAAACGAGACTCGATCTATCGTCCATGAGCACAAAAATTTTGGAACAAAACACCGCCTATTACAAGCAGGTCGAAAGCCTGCTGAACTCCCTCGAAACAACTGCCGATGCGGTACTGAACCAAAAACCTGCCCATGGTGGCTGGTCGGCCATTCAGGTCATGCACCACCTTATTTTATCGGAGGAGTTGTCGCTGCGCTACGTGCAAAAAAAATTGAGTTTTGAATCAAATTTGGGGAATGCCGGCCTGCCGGAATGGCTGCGTGCCCGCACGTTGTGGTTTTACCTGAACGTCCCCATCAAGTTCAAAGCCCCACCCATGGTAGGCCGCGAAAATCTGCCCGATGTTGCTACATTCGCCGACACAAAAGCGCGCTGGATGGACATCCGGCGCCAATGGGCCGAATACTTCAGCCAAATGCCGCCTGATATCGCGAGCAAGGCCGTTTACCGCCACCCACTGGCCGGTCGGTTGAGCTGGTTGGGCATGATCACTTTTTTCCGCACCCACTTCGAGCGGCATTCGAAACAAATCCGGCGGACACTCCGCCAAACAGCATAAAACGACAACCTTTATTTGAATATGAAAAACATTACCCTCCTGCTTTTTTTCTTTATCTCTGTTGCACTGCACGCGCAGGTTGAACCCGACAAAAACAGCCTTGCACCGTGCGGCACCGTGTCGCACATTGACGGCTGGCTGAAAAAATACCTGGCTGCTCCAATGGAATTTCCGGAAAGTACCGACACCCTATGGGCCGGCATACAAATCCACCTCTTAGCCAACGATAACGGTTCCGGACGCTTTGGCCCGGATCGTATGCTGGACGCCTTTTACCGCCTGAATGAAGATTACGCCCCCACGGGCATCCGGTTTTATTTCAAAAATGATTGGAACCTGCTCAATAACTCCGCGTGGCACCAGCACAACGAGCTGACGCAGGGTATCGCCATGATGGCCGCCAACAACGTGCCGGATGCGCTCAACGCCTATTTTGTGATCACTGCGGCAGGCAACTGCGGTTACAACCTGCCCTACGGCGGCGTAGCTATGACGCACAGCTGCTCCGGCCCCAACGACCACACCTGGACCCACGAGATCGGCCACGCCTTGTCTATTCAGCACCCTTTTATCGGCTGGGAAGGCAAGACCTACAACATCAATAACCCCACGCCCGATACCCTCACCTACGACTACACACACTTCCACAGCACACCCGACACCATCGTGCCCGCCCCGCTGGACACTGCCCTTGTGGAATATGTGGACGGCAGCAACTGCGGTATTGCTGCCGACCGCATCTGCGACAGCGGCCCCGATTACCTGAGCTACCGCTGGAATTGCAATGCCCAGGGCCTGAGTACCGTACAGCAAAAAGACCCTGCCGGAGCGACGTTTTATTCCGACGGTTCTCTGTTTATGTCGTACGCCAATGATGCCTGCCAGAACCGCTTTTCGCCGCAACAGACGCAGATCATGCGCGCCAGACTCCAAACGAACAAAGCATCCTGGCTGGCGGCCCAGGCGCCGGCGCCCATCGTAACTACAACCGCCCAGTTGCTGTCCCCGATCAACAACAGCCCCGCACCCACAACCGGCGCGCAACTACAATGGTCCTCAGTGCCCGGCGCCACACACTATCTGGTGCAGGTATCCAAAGTGGCCAGCTATTCGGCCAAAGACTTCGAGGCCGTTGTGACGGACACTTTCGCGCTCACAGGAGCACTGACGGCCAACTGGAGTTACTACTGGCGCGTGCGCCCGTTCAACATTGGCTCCGTCGGACCGTACACCACCCCGCATGGCCGGTTCCTTGCCACAACCGTGAGCACCATGCAGTCGGCTACCGAAGCCGGCTGGCGCATGTACCCCACCCTGCTCGCTTCCGGACAACCGCTTATGCTGGAGGTTCCGGAAACCTGGGCCGGTCAATCGGCCAACTTCCGCGTGTTTGACGCCGCCGGACGGTTGATGTGGCAGGATGAGGTGCTGCTGGAAGGCCAAAAACAGGTGCTGCATTTGCCCGCGGAGGCCTGGTCGAACGGTTTGTACTACCTCGTTTGCTCCGGCAAGCCGGGCGTTTTCCGGCAATCTGTGGTCATAAATAAATAGGTAATTGCGATTCCTGGACAAAAAAAGACTACCCGTCCAGGCAGCGCATCGTCCGGCAACGCCCTACCTTGTGGCGGATTGGCGTCCGGCACTTTTGAAACAGGTGTTTTGCGGGCGCGATCTATCTGCAACCAACGACTCAAACCTTCTTGCGGAATGCGCATAAAATCTACTCTTCTGTTTTTTAGTCTGCTGCTTGGCACTATAGCATCTGCCCAGCAAACCGGCGATAACTGGTGCGGCACACACACCGAATCGCCCTGGCTCGACTGGTACCAGCGCAACACGGGCCTTTTTACTGCCAACGACGGCGATGCCGACACCACCTGGTTGTATGTGCCGGTGACGTTACATATCGTAGGGAACAATAGCGGTACGGGTTATTTCCCGCTGGACAATGCTATTCGCGCCGTGTGCGAAATGAACAGCACGTACGAACCCGCACATATCCGTTTCTACCTCTTGCCCGGCGATGCCGTGCGCTACCACAATAATTCGAGCTGGCATGAGCACGACTTTAACGGTGGATCCGACATGATCAACTCGGTTATCCCCGGTATTCGCAACCGCCTGAATGCGTTCATCGTGTCCGACCCGGCGGGCAACTGTGGCTACTCCTGGCAGGATGCCATCGTGCTGAAATCCGCCTGCTCCGGCACGGGCAATACTACCTGGTCGCATGAAGCCGGCCACCACTTCTCGCTGCCACACCCGTTCTTTGGCTGGGAAGGATTTAACTGGAACTATACTCAACCGGCCCCCCAGAAAATAAACAACCGCGCTGTTGAAAAAACTGATGGAACCAACTGCTATGTCGGCGGCGACCGCTTCTGCGACACCGAACCAGACTACCTCAACAACCGCTGGCAGTGCAACGGCGACCTGCGCAGCAACACCCTCCAACACGACCCCGATAGTATTGCGTTCCGCTCGGATGCTTCACTCCTCATGGGCTATGCCAACGATGTGTGTTCCTCGCGTTTCACCGAAGAGCAAATAGCTGCCATACGCGCCAACCTGCAAACGGAGCACAGCCAGTACCTGCAAATTACCGCCCCCCTGCCCGAAATCAACGACAACGACCAGGTAGTACTGGTTAGCCCGATAGACTCCACCGAGAGCGTGCAGTACAACCACATCGAACTGAAATGGAACAAGGTGCCCGGCGCGCGCTACTATTCCGTCGAAATCAGCCGGACCCCCAACTTCTCCAGTAAATTTTTCTCCGAAACCCTGATTGACGCGGACAGTATCGTGATCAATAAAACTATGCCCAACAACTGGACGCTGTTCTGGCGCGTACGGGCATACAACGACTGGGATATTTGCCAGCCGTACGACAATGCTCAGATTGGTTCGTTCCGCACCCAGAACCTGTCGGCAACCAACGATCTGGAGCGCTCCGCCGTCATTAGTCTGGCGCCCAATCCCGTCATGGCCGGCGCCCCGGCCATATTGCGCATTGATTCGGAGCAAACCATGGACCTCGCCATCATGCTCTGCGATGCCGCAGGTCGGATATGCCACCAGCAACGCTACCGCGTGTTTTCCGGCGAAAACCAGTTCGATATCCCGACAGCCCACCTGAGCGCCGGGTTTTACTCCGTGCTGTTGCAAAATGAAAAAGGCGCTACGGTGAAACGCCTTGTGGTGGTGGAATAAACGACATGGGCGTTATTCAGCGACAAGGGATCAAGCATTCGATCGTCAATTTTGTGGGGCTGGCCGTCGGTATGGTCAGCACGTTGTTTGTGTATTCCCAAAAGGAAGTGGTGGAAGCCTACGGCCTCGTGCAGTTTTTGCTCAGCATCGGCATGATCGGTTTCCCATTGTTTTCGTTTGCCAGCAGCGCTATTGCCCTGCGTTTTTTTCCCTATTTCGAAGACAAGCCCAGTGGTCACCACGGTTTTTTGACCATGCTGCTCGGCTTGAGCCTTGTTGGCTGGACTGTTTGCGCCGGCACAGCCCTGCTTTTTTGGGGAAACATCAAATCCGCTGTAGCCGGAGATTCCAATGTGCTGTACCAGCACCTCTGGATAGCCTTTCCCTTGACGCTGCTTTTCACTGTGGCTACGGTGTTCACCCAGTATGCGGCCAACCTGAAGCGGATCGTAGTGCCCTCCCTGCTCTTCGATTTTTCCCTTAAAATGGCCCTGCCAACATTGCTGATCGGCCTGTGGATGCACTGGTTCAGCCTGCAAACCATGTTGTGGCTGCTGCTCGTGCATTTTGCATTGGTCACCGTTAGCCTCGTAGTGTACTTGTTGTTCATGGGCGAGCGGTTCGCCCGGCCCAATTGGGATTTTCTGACCCCAAAAATGCGGCGCGACATCGGCAGCTATGCCGGTTTTATCATGATCTCGGGCGTGGCGGTACTGCTGACCGTCCGCGCCGACACATTTCTCGTAGGGGCGCTCACCGACATGAAACGCACCGGCATCTACGCCATCGCGCTCAACATCGCCGTGGCAATAGATATCCCGATCAAGGGCCTGCATGCCGCCAGCGTGCCGTTTATGACGAAATACCTGGCCGAGAAAAACTGGTCGGAACTGAGCAGCCTGTACCACAAGGTGTCCATCAACCTGCTCACGGCCGGGCTGCTACTTTTCGGCTGTATCTGGGTGTCGGTGGACGACCTGTACCAGCTGATGCCCAACACCGGCGAGGTATCGCAGGGCAAATACGTGTTGCTGTTTTTGTGTATCGGCAAGCTGATCGAAATGGCCGTCAGCCTGAATAGTCCCCTCGTCTATTACTCCGAATACTACCGCTACTCGCTGATCTCCTTCTGCGTGTTGGCTGCGGCCAATGTCGGCTTCAATATCTGGCTCATTCCCCTGCTCGGGCTGCCCGGCGCTGCGGTGGCCACGTTGCTTTCCATCACCTGCTACTCCCTGTTCGGGCTGGCGTTGGTGTGGACCAAATTCCGGATGCAACCGTTCACCCGAAGTATGGCCCTGGCCGGCGCCTTGGCTCTGGTAGCAGTGGCGGCCGTCTGGTTCCTGCCGTCCACCGGTTATCTGCTGCTCAACATCGCATTGCGCTCCGGGCTGTTTGCCTTGTTGTTTGGGGTGCTGGTGATCCGGTTCCGGGTATCGGAGGATATTCTGTCGCTGTGGGCGGCGGTACAGGAGCGGGTGCGGGGCGTTGGAAATAAATAGACGGAAACCCAACTAATGCCGGGTATTTATTCCAAACAGGACGGCTTTTTACCAAAAAAGATTTCGGCGGCATAGTGTTTGTGCATCAACACATCACAATCTTTTTTTTCATCCATCAACCGTACGTACCCATGCGCAATCTTCTAATCCTGCCACTCGTATGCCTGTTGGCCACCCAGGCATTTGCCCAAGAACCCACCAGGCATCCCGATACGCCCGACACCACAAATTGCTTTGCCGGCACCGTCTGGTTCAATACCGCTGGCATTGACACCATATTCCTCTGCTATGGCGACTCCATTTTGGTAGAACATAACGGCGATCAGGTCTTCAGCCCGCCCGTACCTGGTTTATTGCAGGGAATCAGATATATTATATACCAGTGTCAACCAACCGGCGACAGTAGCTATCAGGCCATGCTGAACGATACCTGCCTTTGGCCTGGTAGCTTATCCGGATATTGGGCAACATTTGGACCTGCCGACGGCAACCATTGGATTCGCAACACGAGTTTATTCCATTCGGTACTTTTTGGCAACGGAAGCACTTTCGCCAGCACTTTCGCTCCGGCTACATTCAACGATTTTGCATCTCAGGAATTGGAGCCTGGTTGTGTGCATGTAAATACCGATGCGGCTTTCACTGTGGTATTTCTCTCGGAAATACGACGCAGCAATTTTCAATACGACCCTACCGACCCATGCCTGGGCACAATCCGCTTGCGCGGTGGTGTTGCTGAGTGGGATACTTCGGCCACATATACCTTAACCATCACTCTGGCCGGCGATACGAGCGTGCACGCCGTGATCCACACCCTGCCAGGAGAGATGAAGCACGGGGCATACGTATCGTTTACCGTACCGCAGCCTGGTTTGTACTTCGTCGCTGCAAGTGATGCAACCGGCTGCGCAAATTATTTTGAAATTGATATGTCGCCCTGTAAGCCGACTACATCCACCCATACGGAGGCAGGGCAAGGCGCTCCTTTGGTCAGCGTAGTCCCAAGCCCGGCGCATACGGGCAGCCCGGTGGTACTCTACCTGCAAGTAGAGCAAGCAGCAACCATTTGGGTGTCGGTGTTCGGCCCCGACGGCCAGTCTTTTTTCCAACAAAACAGTTTGCTGCCTGCCGGCAAAACCCAAATCAACATTCCAACTAGCCGCCTGCGTGCCGGTGTGTACACCGTCTTGATACGGCACGAAAGCGGCACAACGACCCAACGGTTTGTGCTCATGGAGTAGGCGCGCCAATCTATCTACCCGCAACTACAAACTTTGGTAACAACTTAGGCAGGGGCAGCGCCCCCACCTCGCGTCTTTTTCTCCATTTCATGCGTACCGATTGCTCAAAAATGCCGTTTTTGGCGCGGTTTTTTGAGAAAAAAAATAGCAAAACAACTCTATCCACCTAACATCAACCGACACCTTATCATGAGCAACGAATCAACATCCTCCTCCAGAAATCTCGCCATTGCCATTATCGCCGCAGTCCTGCTGACCGCTCTGTTGGGCTGGTCCATTTGGAAAATCCGCTCGCTGGGCGCTGAAAAAGAAAAGCAGGAAATGCTGATCGCTTCCCTCTCCCAGGAAAAAGCCCAATTGGAAAGCAGCCTCGACAGCCTGCAATTGGCCCTGAACAACGTGCGCAGCGAAAACGAAGAGCTTCAGGGAAAAGTCAGTGCCTCGGCTTCCGTGCTGGCTGAAAAAGATGCCATCATCCGGCAGTTAAAAGGAAAAACTGCCCAACAGGCTTCCGAACTCCGCATACAAGTGGATGGTTTGAAACAAGCCAAAGCCGAGTACGAGGCGATTCTCGCCGTGCTGCGGGCCGAAAATGATCAGCTCAAGGCCGAAAACGCGGAACTGCGAGCCGAAAATGCCGAACTGCGCGACAGCACGTCCCAACTCTCCGCCAAGGTAGGCGACCTCGCCACCAAGTTGGCCGATCAAATCCAGCGCACCCAGTCGGCCCAGTTCAAAGCCACCGCTTTCAAGGTGGAAATGGAACGCCGGAGCGACAAGCTGACGGCCAAAGCCCGTCGCGTACGCAACCTCACCGTCGGCTTCGACCTGGCCGATGTGCCCGAAAAATACCGCGGCCCACAAAAACTCTACCTCGTCATCTCCGACGCAAACGGCACCCCCATCGCTGCAGCCAACCCCACCAAAGTCACCATCGAAGCGCCCACCGGTCCCATCCCGATCATCGCCCAGCAAACACGCGCTGTCAACCTCGTTCAAACCCAACGCCTCTCGTTCAACTACAAACTGGAGGAAAAACTCAAGAGCGGGAACTACGTCGCTGCGGTGTACTGCGACAAAGGACTGCTTGGCGCATCCAGTTTCCGGCTACAGTAGCGGATTGATGCAGTACATTTGGCCCATGAACATAAAAAAATACGTCGTTTCTCCGGGTAGTCTGAAAAACCTCAAACTGCTCGACGACACGCTCCCCTCCCCTGCTCCGGGCGAGGTGCAGGTATCGGTAAAAGCCGTTGGACTAAACTTTGCCGATGTGTTTGCGATCTGGGGGCTGTACAAAGCCGCTCCCAAAGAAGCGTTCACACCCGGGCTGGAGTACGCCGGCGTAGTCGAACAAGTGGGCGCGGGCGTGACCCGGTATAGCCCCGGCGACCGGGTCATGGGCATCACCCGTTTCGGGGGCTACACAACCGGAATCAATATTCATGAAAATTATGTGGTCCCGATTCCGGCCGACTGGAGTTTTGCCACCGGAGCGGCGTACCTGGTGCAATCGCTTACGGCCTACTACGGATTATTCAACCTCGGCGCGCTGGAGCAGGGCCAAAACATACTGATCCACAGCATTGCCGGCGGCGTAGGCTTGCAGGGATTGAAAATTGCCAAGGCGACCGGCTGCTTCGTTGTGGGCACCGTCGGCGACGCAGCCAAAGTAGAACTGGCCCGCGCCAACGGCTGCGACCGCGTACTGGTACGCGGAAAAAATTTCGAACAGGAACTCCGCGATGCACTCGGCGACCGCCCCCTGCATCTTGTGTTCGACACCGTGGGCGGGCGTTATTTCTCCATCCCGTGGCGCATGCTGGCGCCCATGGGCCGCATGATCGTGGTGGGTTCCTCGCGCTACGCCACCGTGGGCAACCGCCCCAACCTGCTGCACATGCTGCGCCATTTCCTGACCCGCCCGAAGATTGACCCGCAGATGTTACCGGAGCAAAACCGCGGCCTCTTCGGTTTCAACCTGATTTACCTGTACGAACGTATTGACCTGATGCCGCCTATGCTGCGGCACCTCGAAACCATGCACCTCGCGCCGCCACACGTCGGCCATGTTTTCCCGTTTGGAAATATGCGCGAAGCCATGCTGCTGTTTCAGAGTGGAAAAACGAAGGGGAAAGTGGTGCTGGAAGTGTAGCGGCGGGTTTTAACCCGCCGATGAAAGTGTAGCGGCGGGTTTTAACCCGCCGATTTTTGCAAAGGGCGAGGGGGCGACAAAAGACTCGTACAGGGCGCCGTTGTTTTGAATACAGGCCATAGAAAATGTCCAGTAGTGCGGGACAAAAGTTACGAGCCGTTGCTGGAAATAACCAACAACGGCTCGTGTTATACGAAATAGATTGGACTACTTTTTCACAGCGAATAGAGATTTTAGATTCTCCATGCCTATTTTCCTCGCTTCGTAGGAAGGATTATCTTTTTTCATAACATTGAACAAACTTGTGGCATTTTTATAACCGACTGCGGCAACTTGACTGATTTTAGATGGCTCCCAGTAACCCTGCAATCTGACCAAACATGGATATAGCAGTTCCGGGCTGCAATTTTTGAGACCCGCCATTTCTTCGGTGTAATAACCGATCTTCTGTGTTGCCTCCTCGCTGCTATCCTCCAGAATCATATAGACTTTAACCAAACAAGAAATGGTCGCAAATTTGAAATTGAAAAAGTACGGATTGTCTGAGTGTTTTTCAAAGTTGCTCTGGTAAAAAGCGTCAAGGTCTTTCCATGTCCTTCCTGAAGTGTGTAAGAAAAAATCATTTAGCCCGCTATCTGAAACAATATCAATAAATTCGGACGGAATGGCTGATGATTGGGTAGGTTCATTTTGTGCTACGGCTTGTAAAAGTAAAGAAGCCCAAAAAACAAAACTGAACAATAGTCCTTTTCGCATAGTGTGTTTTTTTAGTTTGGAAGTGAAGTACTCAATTTCTTTGTTTTTACAAATGTAGTTTAATATCAAGCAGTGCCAAATCGTATTTTTAAAAATAGATTCAATGATAGTAGGCTAACGTTGCTTACGTTAGTCGCAGTCGTCCTGCTCTGCACAGACTGTAAACGTACCCCGTCGGCACCGCAAACCAAACCGCCGGAGCCTGAGGATTCTACTTCTGCTGAGGCAAATACGTCTGTCGTGCGCCGCCCGCTTTTCGAATATACCGTGCCCCGCGAAGTGCGCATCCGGAACTATTTCCGGTTTCTCGACAGCCTCGTGCTGCGCTACGACAGCCTGGTGCCGTACCAACTGACTGAACACTTGCTCGTGCGCGCCAATCCGTGGCTCATTGATACGTTAGCCGGCACCGACTACTACCACCGCCTGGAGCGCGGCGAGTTTGTGTACGACCAGCGGAAATTAGTCGTCCTGCGGCCCGGCGACACGCTGCGCATACCGGACACGCTGACCGCACGGGAAATTCAACGGCAGCTGGATAGCACCTGGCTCGACCTCAATATCCCGGAGTTTAAGCTCCGTATCGTAGAGGGGTCTGACACGCTCCACACCATACTCGTGCGCGTCGGGAAAAATCAAAAACGGTATCAGAAACTCCTGGACCGGAGAGAAGACCTGCGCACCCGCCCCGGTACGGGTACGATTATCCGAATCAACCGCGCGCCAACGTTGTTCATGGATCCGCATACCGGAAAACGGCTCAAAGACACCAAACGCGACGACCGCCAAAAAACCCTTATGCCCATGATTCCGTGGATTGAGCCGGCGATCAATGGCCGGCGTCTGGGGCAGTTGATTCACCCGACAACAAATCCCTCGACGCTGGGCAGGGCCGCTTCAAACGGCTGCATCGGTTGCCGCGAAGCGGACGCCTGGCGGCTGTACTACCACGCGCCGCTGGGTACGCGTATGGTTATCCGCTATGACCTGAATGTACCCCTGCCCGATGGCGACACGCTGCGGTTGCAGGATATTTACGGCTGGGAAAAGGGTATAAAGTTTTGAGTCAAACTATGGAAAATAACGCTTGGGTTACCAAAGCCTCCGGCGAGCAGGTTGTTTTTGCTCCGGAGAAACTATTGCACTCGCTGCGCCGGGCCGGCGCCGGGCGAGAACGGGCGGAAGCCATTGTGCGGGAAGTGACCGAGCAACTGCATGCCGGCATGACGACGAAACAAATCTACCGCATGGCACACAAAATGCTGCGCAAAGAAGCCCCGCATACGGCCGCCCGATATTCCTTGAAACAAGCCCTGCTGGAACTCGGCCCGTCGGGCTACCCGTTCGAGGTGTTCATCGCCCGGCTACTGGAAGCAGAGGGTATGCGCGTACAGATCGGACAAATTCGGGAGGGCAAGTGTGTGACCCACGAGGTAGATGTTTTGGGCGAAGCCGACCAACGGATATTGGTCGGGGAATGTAAATTCCACAACCGCCAGGGCCTGGTTTCCGACGTGAAGGTGCCGCTGTACATCCATTCGCGCTTTCGCGACCTGAGTGCGGGTTTCCTGAGCGCCCCGGAGTGGGCAGGCAGAAAGCCGGAATCCTGGGTGTTTACCAATACCCGTTTCACCGGCGATGCCCTGCAATACGGACGCTGCTCCGGTATGCACCTCATCGGTTGGGATACGCCGTTCGACTACGGCCTGCGCGACTGGGTGGACCGCACCGGTCTGCACCCGCTCACCTGCCTGACGTCGCTGACGCGGCATGAAAAAAACAAACTACTGGACCAGCGCGTGGTGCTGGCCCGGGAGCTCTTGCAGGAACCCGTAAAACTGGATATTGCAGATATCACACCAGGTCGGGTGCGGGGGATATTGAAGGAGGCGGAGGGCTTGTGCGGGTAATTTCAGGCGTCAGAATTACGCATCAAACACGTTTTTCCCAAGCTCGTTGGTGTCGCGCCTGATGAACAACTGCGAGTATGACTGCCTGGTTTTCAGTTTCCTCAACGATGAAAAATACTTTGTAGGGAAATCGCCTCATCAATGCCAGGCGTACTGTTTTGTAAACAATTGGGAAACTGAGGGGAAGCAATGCTATTTGGTCTGTCACCTCACGAAGATCGTCCAGAAAATCCAGGTCAAGGTCTTCGATTTGTTCTGCATACCAGGCGCATACGTCGGACAAGTCCGTATCGGCATCTGGAGTTGTGACAACTGCGTAACTCATCTGGAGCGATTGGCAAGTTTCTGCAATGTAGATTCGATCGAAATGGTCTGCCCGGGATTGGCGCGATAACGCGCCAGTCGTTTTTCCAGCAACGTTACTTCTTCACTACTCAACGCTGCATCATCCTGTAAAAAATCTTCAAGCCGGGTGATGATATCCGGATCGGATATGCGGGCAATGACTTCTATCAAATTCAATTTTCGTGCCTCCAGATTTGGAGAAGCCTTGGGCATCGCTTGAGTTGCTTCCATGTGTTCAAATTTTCAGCAAACTTACACGAAAATATCTGCAACCGTCTGAATTGTAGCCCTTACTTCAATCAAATATCCTTCTTCCTGAAAATCCGCACGGCTGCCCACAACGGCAATACAATCCACGCCAGCATGGCAAGCAGGGATATGCCTCCTCCCCAGAACGAGCCAAAAAAATGCTGGAACAACGCCCCGGTGTACCCCATAAGTGCAGCGGCATCCAGCTGGAGCAGCATGGCGATACGGGCCAGGTCAACGGGGTTCAGGAATGCCAGCCCAATGATCACTTTTTCCAGGGGGTAGTCGCTGAATGCAAACATGCCCATGAGCACCAGCCCGTCGTACAGAATGGTGCAAAAAAACCACAGCAGCAACGCAATGCCGATACCCCGCGCCTTGTCGCGTGAAAGCACCGCAGACAAAAAAGCCATGGACACAAAAGCCAATGTGAGCAGCAACCCGCAGGCGACCAGCGTGGCGCCCCCCAACGTACCCTCGTAAAGCAATACCGGCACACCCACACCCACGCCAAATGCGATGCACAGCGAAGCCGCCATGCCGAGGTATTGACCCAGAAAAATATCGGAGCGCCGGAGCGGTTGCGCCAGCATCAACTCCATGAATTCGTAGGAATTATACAGGTGAATGGTCGCAAACACGATGCTCACCAGTGGCAGCACAATCAAAATGATGTTCAACAGGCTCATCATGCCCTTGGTCGGATCACTCTCCAGGTTGAAAAAACTCATGGACACCAGTAGCAGAAACAGCAGGTACGCCAGCACAAACCGGTTGCGCAGGATGTCGTACACGACGTACTTGGCAATCTTCAGCATGGGCAAATCAGCGATGCCCAACTTATGGCTTTCGGTTTTTTCCATTAGACAAGGGTACGGTCTTTTTAGTGCCTGTTCCACGATATAGCGGGATAAATGGTGAATGGTTATAGTCAACGAAAAGCGGATTTGAACAAAACTCGTTTATACCAGATAGTGTGTCAGGCATCTCAACCCTCTCCACTTCTCAACCCCTCTCAACTCAATTCTGCTGTTCCAGCAGTTTTTCGAGCAATACGGCCTTCGGGAACAACACGTTGTTTTCCAAATGCACGTGCCAGCGCAGGTCGCTGTCTAATTCTTCCAGTTTGGAAAATGTCACGATATACGTTGCGCAAGCATCCGCCGGCGGCGTAAATCCGTTGGTCAGGTCGCGCAAATTTTCCAGCAGCGTACCGGCGTAGTCATGCTCGTTTTCCATGATATGGATGGGGTTTTCCACCGACCCGAACGGCATTTGGGGTTGCCGGGTATGCTCGCGCCGGGCAACACACAGGGCTTTGATATAGGGAAACAGGATGTGTTCTTCCTTGTCTATATGCTCCAGCAAATCGCCGGCCAGCAGTTCGACCTGTTTCTCCACCACCTTCAGTTCCGGGTGGCGGGCGCCATGCACACCGGCTATTTTCGCCGTGTATTCGCGGAGCAGCGGCAGTGCCTCCCGCAAATACTGGTGGTGGGTTTGCACAATATACTCCGCCAGGAAGTCGGGCGCCCATTTGTCCACATTTTGGGAAGGCATTTCAGGCGCCTCAATGGCCTGGGCCAGTTCGCCGGACAAGGTTTCCCAAGCCAGTTCTTTTTCCTCGCAGGCCTTGGCCAGGGTGCGTTTTCCGCCGCAGCAAAAATCAATGCCGTGCCGGCTAAACACCTCGGCGGTGCGGTAATGGTGGGCGACCAACTCGCCTATGGTATGCTCTGGATATATGATCATCGTGTATTGGTTTGCATTATTTTAGCGATAGCCCGGCCGAGGCGTTCCTCGCCGGTTTCAGATTTAAGGGTATGAAGCGATTTGAAAAAAACCAACCGCCCTTCTACGAGGTAAAGCACATCGGTGGCAAGCTCTTCGAGGTCGCTCATGATATGGGAGGTAATGAGAAAAAGTTTGTTCCCCTGTTTTTCGCGTTGCACTTTTTCCTTGAGGATTTCCGCCGACAAAGGGTCGAGGCCGGCAGTAGGTTCGTCGAGGATCATCACGGACGGGCTGAACAGGAAAGCCAGCGCAGCGCTTACTTTTTGGCGGGTACCGCCGGAGAGCGTGCGCATGCTTTTATGGTAAATATCGGGCAACTGGTAGGCATGAATCAGTTCCTCATCCAGTACGGCCCCTTCGTCGCCACGGAGGTCGCGCATCATGTCGAACAATTGTCCCACCTGCATATTATCGGGGTAACGGCCAATCTGCGGCATGTAGCCGATGTGGCGACGGTACAGCGCGTCGGTGCCGATAATGCGGCCCTGAAAAGCAATATTGCCGCTTTCAGGCATCACCATGCCGAGAATACTCTTGATGAGCGTGGTTTTACCGGAGCCGTTGGGACCGATAATGGCTACGGCCTGGCCGCGCTCAAAACCAATATCAATGTTCTTCAGAACCTCGAGTTTGCCGAAGGTTTTACTGACGTGCTGTATCTGCAACATAAGGTTTCATTAAAGGTGAACGGTCGAGCAGGTTGTCGGGGGAAAGACTGGGAATCACTTTTTCGGCGCGGTCGAGCAGGAGTACGGTAAAACTGCGCCAAAACATCATGGCATACGGCATTTGGTCGGACACCATGGCAAACAGGCTGACGGGACGATACGGCACGTCGCCGATCCGGTTGCGATCGAGGTCGTAGCCTTCGTACTTGTCCCAGTAATTTTTTTCAAACGTATTGAGCACCAACTGGTTGTTGGTGGACACATCGAAGGTGTTGGCGAAAAAATTGTTGTTCCGAAACGTGTTGCCGTCGCAGCTGGCTTGCACTTTAATAGCCCAACCGTTTTGGCGAAATTCGTTGCGTTCCAGTACACTTCGGGTGCAGCCTTCCATAAAAATGGCGGCCGTGTTTTGCACAAAAACGTTGTCGGAAATATGGCTGCCCTGAATATCCTTCAGCAGAATGCCGTACGCTGCGCCGCCGGTATTTTCGGAAAAGGTGTTGTGGCGCATCGTGACATTGCGGGTGTACATGACCGCCACGCCGGCCCCGTTGCGAATGAACGTGTTGTGCTCGTAGGAGTCGTTGTGCGAAAACATAAAGTGCAGTCCGTAACGGACGTTGCCTTCGCTCCAGTTGCGGTTGATGTAGGAATTGGTGACGAACTCGAAATAGATCCCGTCGCGATGGCCCTGCACGCGGTTGTCGGAAATCGTGACACTGTCGCATTTCCAGGCATGGATGCCGTTGCCGGAGGTTTGTTCCACTTCGCCATGGGCGGTCAGGTGGTTGCCGGTGACCCAGCAACGTTTGCTGTTGGACAGGTAAATCCCGAAATAATTATCTTCCAGTATGTTGCCAAAAACATACACGTACCGGGCGTTGTACACTTTGATACCGGCCTGGTCTTCCAGCGACCCGGAGCCACAGCGCACCACCCGAAAACCGCTCACAGAAACGTAGTTGGAGCGGATGCTCAGGGGCAGGTTGCGGTGCTCGCCATCCAGGACGGGCCATCCTTCGCCGCGGAGCGTCAGGGGTTTGGTCACCAGGATATGTTCGCGGTATTCTCCCGCCCGCACCAGTACGGTGTCGTAAGGCCGGGCCTTGTCCACGGCAGCCTGTACGCTCGCCAGTGCTGTACCGGGCGCCACCACCCAGGTGCGGGCGGGGAGCGCGTAGGCGGCGAGGAGAAAGAGGAAGGTGATGGTATGTTGCATGGTTTGATTGATTCGATTGTACCGATTGGACCGATTGGTTCGATTGAACCGATTGGTTCGATTGGTTTGATTGGACCGATTGGTTCGATTGGACCGATTGATTCGATTGGTTCAATTGGGCCGATTGATTCGATTAGGCCGATTGATTCGATTAGGCCGATTGGTTCGATTAAGCCGATTGATTCGATTAAGCCGATTGATTCGATTGGACCGATTGATTCGATTTCGCCCTGTTGGTGTTTTCACCTACGGTATGCATACAACTTTATGCGGGGCTACTTGGTGAAAACACCAACAGGGCGGAAATACCAAGCAGGCAGGAATCGAATCAATCGAATCAATCGGATCAATCGAACCAATCGGCCTAATCGAATCAATCGAACAAAGCCGGCACTTGCTTCCATGCAAGCATTTCTCCGCCGGTTTGCGTTTGTATCTTTTCCAGATCGCTCTGCGTAGCGAATGCCGCAACTTGCGAAGCCATGGGCGTTTTCAGGTTATCGCTGTGCAGGAAAAGCGCTTTTTCGATCTCCAGCAGCACGCCTTCGTGGGCAAAATCGGCGATATACCGACCGGCAACATCTTCGGGTTTGACAGTCCCCTCCTGTTCAAAAAGCACCAGGCAGTTCACATCGTCGAACTTGAACGCCTTGCCTTTTTTGGTCATGATTTCGGCGCCGTAGCGTTTGTCCATGAGGGTCATTTTGCAGAAAGAACAGTTGTCGGTGCCGTAGTGGATGGGCTGCGGGCCGGTGCTGCATTGCACAAAAAAGAGCGGTAGCAGCAGGGCAACAGCGGCGGCGGCGGGTTTGGCGACTGCAACGCGTTGCTTTCGGTTGCGCCACCACTCGTACGCCACGATGAACAGCGAAATACCCGTGACGCCCATCAGAATCCAGCCGCCGGTATCGGGCAGCGACCAGGCCTCGAAGTTGAGCAGTTTTTTGTAGCCAAGCACGGGTGGCTGGTAGGCCATGCCGGGGATGACGATCGGCGCTTTCGGGTCGAGGTTGTGTCCGTAGTCGTATCCCCAGCGCCAGAAATCGTACAATGCCAGGCTGTCGGCAATAGCCAGTACCATCCAGTAGGCCAGTGCCGACCACCAGCGCCCGATGAGTGCCAGCAGGAGGCACAACACTCCAACTCCCATTATAGCAGGACCGATGAACTCGAATTCCGGAAACATTTCCACGCTGATGGCACGCATGCCGATGTAGTGGTTCAAGGCGCTGATGACCCGCACATCGCCCGTGAGGGTGTCATTCCAGATTTTCATTTCCAATCCCTCGGGGTACTGCGGCGCGGTAAGATAAATGGACCAGATCGGCGTTTTCAGCATGATAAATAATGCCAGGGCGCCAATTACGAGGGTAATGCGGGAGATATTGGTGATTTTGAACATGGCTATCATGGTACTGCCGAACCCCGTTCGGCGCTATTGATTCTATTTATTTGTTCAGGCAATATGTGCCCTGCGCCGAACGGGGTTCGGCGGCACATGCACGCAGCGTGCCGAACGGGGTTCGGCGGTACAATGGCCGCAGTAGAAAAGCAACCTATTCCGGCAACAGCACTGCATCAATGACGTGCACAATGCCATTGGAGGCGGGTACCGAAGCGAGGATTGTGGCGGTGCCGTTCACCATCACTTTGCCGTCTTTTACGCTCAGGGTGATGTTTTTCAGGTTGACCTGGTTGAGTTTTTGACCATCGCGCATTTGTTCGGTTTTTATCCCCCCCACGAACGTGTGGTATTCGAGGATATTCAAGAGCGCATCCTTGTTCTCGGGCTTCATCAGGTTGTCGAGCGTTTCTTTGGGTATTTTGGCGAATGCTGCGTCAGTGGGTGCGAACACGGTAAACGGCCCGGCATTGGACAAGACATCCACCAGGCCGGCAGCCTTTACGGCAGCGACAAGCGTGGTGTGATCCTTGGAGCCAATGGCGATTTGCACGACGTTTTTCTGGGAAACATCGTCCTGTACAGCAGACTGACCCGGACCTGCAGCCGCAGCATCAGCAGTAGGTGCAGAATCGGTGGTCGTAGTTTGATTGCAAGCAAAAACGGAGAGCAGGAGCGCGAGCGCCAGTATGGAAGAAAACAGGTGTTTCATAAAAAAAGGTTGAGACAGGTGGAGAGGGTTGAGAAGGTTGAGAAGGTTGAGAGGGTTGAGAAGGTTGAGAAGGTTGAGAAGGTTGAGAAGGTTGAGAAGGTTGAGTTAATTCCGCGTTTTCAACCTCCTCAACTCTTAATCTCAACCTTCTCAACCTTTTCTCTCAACCTTTTCTCTCAACTATTTACTGCGGTTCCCCGGTACTAAATTTCAACGGCACATTCGATCCAGCGGGCGAAACGCGCATATAGCCCTGCATTTCCTGGTGGAGGGCCGAGCAGAAGTCGGTGCAGTAGAACGGCACCACACCCACGCGATCGGGTTTCCACAGCAGGGTTTGGGTCTCGCCGGGCATGATGAGGATTTCGGCGGTAGCGGCGCCCTTCACAGCGAAACCGTGCGGAACGTCCCAGTCCTGTTCGAGGTTGGTGACGTGGAAATAAACCTCATCACCCAGGCGCACGCCCTCGATATTGTCGGGCGTCAGGTGCGAGCGAATAGCGGTCATATAGACGTGTACCTTGTTGCCTTCGCGCACCACTTTGGCCTGAGCCTCGCCTTTGGCTGCATACGGGTGAGCGTTTTCTTCCAGCGGATAAAACTTGACCGACTTATCCTTGATCAGGCTGGCAGGTATGGCGTTGGCATAGTGTGGCTCGCCCACGGTGGGGAAGTCGAGCAGGAGTTTCATCTTGTCGCCGCTGATGTCGTACAACTGGGCCGACTGCGCCAGCTCGGGGCCGGTGGGCAGGTAGCGGTCCTTGGTGATCTTGTTGTAGGCGATCACATACTTGCCATGCGGCTTTTTCGTGTCGCCGCCAGGCACGCACAGGTGACCGATGGAGTAGTACGTAGGCACGCGGTCAACGACCTCGAGGCTTTGTACATTCCACTTGACGATCTCGGACGACACGAAGAAGGACGTGTATGCATTGCCCTTGTTGTCAAATTCGGTGTGCAACGGGCCCAGACCCGGTTTTTTCACTTCGCCATGCAGCACATCCTCGTATTTCAGCACGGGAATGCCGTCGTATTCGCCTTCGAAATTGCGGTCGGCGATGGCTTTTTGCATTTTGGCAAAGGAAAACACTGGAATGATAGCAGCCAGCTTGCCCGAACCCACGATGTATTCGCCGGTCGGATTCACGTCGCAGCCGTGTGGGCTTTTCGGGCAGGGAATGAAGTAAGCAAAATCCTTGAGCACTTTCGGGTCAAGCATGATGGCCTCCGTTTCCCATTTGGTTGTGGCGGTGTGCGTTTTTTCGTCGTAGAAGTTGTGGGCGTAGCGCACTTTTTTCGTCACGCCTTTGCCGGCGCGGGCGTACTCTTCGGCTTTTTTCCAGTTGATGGCAACGATAAAATCCTTGTCGTTTTGCGAAGCATTCACTTCAAGCAGCGTGTTGGCACGCTCGGAGTTGTAGCAGGAGAAGAAGAACCAGTCGTGGCTCGGGCCTTTGCCGGAACGGCTCAGGTCGAGGTTGATGCCGGGCAACAGTACCTGGAAGGCCAATTTCAGGTGCCCCTCTTTCGGGTCAATGCTGATAAATGAAGCGGTGCCCCGGAAGTTCTCCTTGTAGGTTTCGATGGGCACATCGGGTTGGTCGTCCATAGGTATGGAGAAACGTGTGCCGGCCACGATGTACTCGCTGTTTTCGGTGATGAACGGCGAGGAGTGGTTACCGCCCGAGTTGGGGATTTCCAGAATCTCTTGTGTGCGGAAGGAGCTGAGATCTACGCGAGCCACCCGCGGGGTGTTGTTGGCGTTGGCAAACAACCAGCGGCCGTCCTGCTCACCGTTGGTTTGCGACATGGAAATGTGGTGCTGATCGTCCCAGGGTATAAAGCCGTGGGAAGTCATCAGCATGGGCTTGGTTTCTTCGCTGTAACCGTAGCCGTTTTCCGGGAATACCGAAAACACGGGGATGATTTTCAGCAAACGCCCCGATGGCAGGCCGTACACGGACACTTGCCCGTTGAAACCGCCGGATACGAAGTTGTAAAATTCGTCGTAGGTGCCTGGCGCGACATACACTTTTTGGGCAGCATCACCGGCAGATGCGCTGGCGACACCCTTGGTTTTGCATTGCCACAGGGCAGCGATCACGAGGAGTAGCCCGGCAAAAAAGAAGAGTAATTTTTTCATAATTTTTATAGTGATGAGTGATGAGCTATGAGTGATAAGTGATGAGCTATGAGTGATGAGCTATGAGTTGATGTGCGGGATAAGTTGAGTACTCTACGAAACTCATCACTCATAGCTCATAACTCATCACTTCTCTCCGTCGTTGGCGCGCATGAATTCCAGTACGTCGCGGGCATCGCCAATGGACACATTTTGGTTGGGCATGCGGGTGAGGCAGAGTTCGAGCAATTTTTGGGCTTCATTGTCCTTTTCGAGCATGACCTCCACATTGGTGACCATGTTCATGATCCACTCGGGCTTGCGTTTTTTGGTGACATCTTTCCAGCCCGGACCGACAACCCGCTTGTCGTCGAGTTTGTGGCAGGCGGAGCATTTCATGTCGTAAATCGCTTTCCCACGGGATACGCGTTCGGCTTCGAGCGGAGTTTTAAGTTCGACAGCTTTTACTTCGCCGACGCCTTTGCCTTCAGCCAGCATTTGCGCTTCCGGAGAGGGCGCCGGTGGGGCAGTGGATTGCTTTGGGGAGTCTCCGCCGCCACAGGCTGCGAGTGCGAATACGAATAGCAAGAGGGCGCTATACCATGTTTTCATACAATTATGATTTTGTTTGAACGATATGTTTTTCATGCTGCAAGTGTACGGGCATGCAGAGGCAGGGATTTATGACTCGAATCATAAACCAAAAAAAGGGGGAAAGACCAGGAAAAATGAAGTGGAGATGGCCTTAAAACCGGGCCTGTGGACGCTCTTTCAGGCATGCGTTCGCCCGAGATGACGACTATCATGTCGCAGACTGAGAACAATCAAAAGGGGAATAGCAGGTTGCGACGAAAGTCTTCTCTCGGAAGAGACTGGGGGCTGTGGCAAAAGTCCCGGTACCACCCGGCGTCGGCTGGGTATATTTTGTGTCTGCTTTGTTTGTCATCCCGAAGGGAACTGTCCGCTCTACGGACGGCACGCTTCGCATAACCTTCCGTAGAGCGGACAGTTCCCTTCGGGATGACAATACAGAGCGGGCGTTCTATTTTTTAGTTTTTCCCGATTTGCCCGAAGCGGGCTGGCGTTTGGTCTTTGCCGGTGCCGCCGGTGCTGGAAGTGCAGCTTCTTCCGGGCGGACGGCGGCTTTGGACTGTTCCGGTATCGGTGGAGCCTGTGTTTCCGGTGCCGACTGTACCGGGACGGCTTCGATGTGTGCGCCGAAGTCGCGGTACACCGAGAAATACTGTTCGATGGTGTTTTCCCAGGAAAAATTAACGGCCATGACGCGTTCCCGCAGGTGTGTCATGGTTTCGGGATCGTTGTGCCACATGGAGGCAGCGCGGTAAATGGCGTGTACGGCATCGTCCAAACTGAACTGATCAAACCGGATACCGCGGCCGGAGCCGTCCGGTTCACCGATATCGGGCACCGTATCCTTCAATCCACCCACCGAGCGCACCACCGGGATCGCGCCGTAGCGCATGGCGTACATCTGGTTCAGTCCGCACGGCTCCACGCGGGAGGGCATAACGAGGAAATCGGAGCCTGCGTAAATCTGGTGGGCGAGCGCCTCATTGTAATCAATCACAGCATTGAACTTGCCTGGAAACTGGTGAGCCAGCGAGCGAAACTGGTTTTCCGTCCACGATTCGCCGGTACCCAGCACCAGGAAACTCGTCCGCGCGCCGGCCTGGATGAAGCGCCGGAAGGTATCGGGCAGCAGGTCCACGCCTTTTTCATTCACCATACGCCCGATAAAACTGAACAGGGGCGCATCATAGGGAAGCCCGAACCACTCGCACAGCACGCGTTTGTTGCGCGTTTTGAACTTGGAAATATTCTTGCCCTCCCGATGGTACTGGATCATCGGGTCATTGGAGGGGTCCCACACCTGGGCGTCTATGCCGTTCACGATGCCGCGCTGCTTGCGCCATTCCTGCCGGAACAACGGCTCCAGCCCGAGGCTGCTGTGGTGCAATTCAAACAGGTACGAGGGCGACACCGTGGTGACCGCCCATGCGGTTTTTATGGCGGTGGCCATCGGGTTGATGACGCCGTGCCAATCCAGCAGGTTCCGGGCGCCGGCCTCGTAGGGCGGCAACAAGTGACTGTTTCCCCAACCAAACATCCCCTGATATTGGCCATTGTGGATGGTAAAAACGGTCGGAATGGGCGCCAACTGCTGGTATGCCGGGCAGTATTTGACCATCCAGGGAATGAGCGCCGTGTGGTGGTCGTGGCAGTGCAGCACACGGGGCCGGTCGTGCCAGGGAAACGACATCAGCCACTCCAATACGGCTTGCTGGAAACAGATATAGCGCAGTATTTCGTCGCTGTATGGTGCGCCGGAGGCATCGTTATAGATACCGGAGCGGTCGTACAGACCTGGAATATCCACCACAAAGAGCGGGTAGCCGAGCGTATTGCCCACCTGCTGTTGCACGCGGAAGTTCCACTGGCGCCAGTTGATCCAGGTTGAACCCTGGAAGACTGTGACCCATTCCTGGTTATTGATCCAGCGTTGGGAGTATTTCGGAATAATAGCGGCGGAAAGCACCCCCGCCTGGGTGTTGTATTTTGGCAGGGAACCGACTACGTCGCCCAGGCCGCCTGTTTTGGCGGCGGGGTAACATTCAGCAGAAATATGGAGAACCTGGATCATGGTTGCGTTTTGTTTTTTCCAGTCGAGAAATACAGCAATGTGGCGCCCGGGGTAAATTTTACGGATTTGCGAAGTTCTACGTTTGCTCCGCTTGCGAGGTAACTTTTGTTGACAAAAAAAACGCCTTTTCCCACGCCGCTTCGGCCAGTTGAGCAGTCAATTTTTCGATATAAAAACTGCCTGCCGCCGGATCGGAGATTTCACCAAACCCGCTTTCGAGTTTCAGCAAATGCTGTACGTTGCGGGCTATACGTCGCCCGAAAGGACGCGGGTATTGGGCATGTTGTTCGCGCCCGGCATCGTAGGGCAATACGGTAAGCCGGTCGGCGCCACCCAACACGGCCGACATAGCCATCGTGGTGGCGCGGATCATATTGGTGTACAGATCATCGGTGTATGATTCGGGTGCAAAGCGCACCTCCACCACAGGATACGCAGGCTGGACGTTCCAGGCCTTCAGCACATTGAGCCAGAGCAGCTTGAATGCCCTTAGTTTAGCTATTTCCACGAAATAACTGTGGCCCACCAGTAGCGAGAACTGCACCTGCGCGGCCACCTGTTCGGCACTCAGGCCGTGGGCGGCGCCTTCGGCGAGGTAGTGCGCGCCGCGACGGAGTACGGCAGCCAATTCGTCGGCGACACCGGCTGTGCCACGGTGCTCCTGCCGACCATCCACAGTGATGCAGCGAAAACCCGGGAATGTTTCGCGGGCGTATTGCAACAGTTCGGACAGGTAGCGCCAGTCGGACAGCGTCCCTGCAGCCGGATCGTAGGACAATGCGCCGCGCAGGTTTTCCGGCGGCACCCCCTGCTCGATGGCGATGCCGTGCAGGGCGGCCAGTACCGCTGCCGGAGCGGCTTCTACGCCGTTACCGCTAAAATGCAGCCCGATATAATCCAGATAGATTCGATCCAGCAAGGTTTCCAACTGGCCGGTGGTGTCTGCCGAAGCCAAGTGAAAATGCACACTTTCGGCTCCGAAGGCCAAGGCTTCCAGGGCTTGTCGGTTGGCTTCAGCCGGGGTGGCAGGAGCAATATCCTCGTTGATTTCCCAGGCGTGGGCTTCGGCGTACAGGGAGGCCGGCGGTACCGGCTGGTCATCGGCGTGTCCGAACGGGTCCACGGTCAGTTCCGGGTTCAGGTGCCAGTACAAATCCTCCAGCGGTTTGCCTTTCAGGTCTTTGGCGATGCGCTCCAGCCATTGGTCTTTGCTGATGGATGGGAATTCGGCGAAAAAGTCGGTAGGTAGGCTCATGTTGTTTCAAAAAAAGCAAATGTAGGGCGATACGGACGGTTCATCCCCGACGAGGTGGATTTTGGTAGAAGAATTTGGTTTACAAAATAAACTATTTTACATTTGCAAATCATTTTAAAAATTGAATCAATCAAAACGGTCATGGAACAAGAAGAAAAAGTACTCAATCCGCAGGAGAGCCTGCGCGTCATCCGGGAAACGATTGACCTCGCGAAGCGCGGAGTTGGAGAAAACGGATTTCAATTTTTGTTGTGGGGCTGGCTGGTGGTAGCGGCCAGTCTGGCCGAATACTACATGCTGGTGAACGGTTATGGCGTGCGGGCGCATCTGGCGTGGATGGTCATGCCGGTCATTGGTGCCCCGGTCTCTGTGATTTATGAGTGGCGGCGCGGCAGGAAGCAAAAAGAGCGAAACACCGTGCGGGAGTGGTACGGCTACTTGTGGCTCGGGTTTGGAGTTTCTTTGGGTTTAGCCTTGGTCACGAGCATTTTGCGACAGTCGCCCCCGATACCCATGGTATTGATTTTGGCTGGTTTCGCCACGTTTTTGTCGGGTATCCTGATCCGGTTTCGGCCTTTGGTTTTCGGGGGCATCGTACTGTGGGCGGGTGCGGCACTCTGCCTGGTAGTGGCGGTGCAGGAACATTCGCTGGTCGAAGCCGGCGCCGTGATTTTAGGCTACCTCGTGCCCGGGTATTTATTGAACCAAAAAGCGCGCACAAACCATGTTTAAAGAACTGGATCCCTTGCTGCTGTCGCAGTTGCGTTTGGCCATCATGTCGTACCTGATGGTGACACGGGAGGCCGATTTCAACGCCCTGCGCGAACAAACCGGCGCTACAGCCGGCAACCTTAGTGCACAAATCAGCAAACTGCAGGAAGCAGGCTATATAGCGGTGGAAAAAACCTACCGAAACAATTACCCGCTCACGCTCTGCCGGCTCACCGAACACGGCGTGGAAGCGTTCGAGGCGTTTTACAAGGACTTGAAAACCTACTTCGGGCAGTAGCCCGGTAACCCGGCAAAAACTGGACACCGTTTTTTGAGATGCAGTTGGAGCGGGAGTGAGGGGAAATTATGCTACAAATTACGATGGCGATGTGCAATCCACGTCGCCATCGTAGTTTGTAGCATAGTTTAAATTTTTTGTTTTGAAAATTTGAGGGCGTTGGGGCAAAATGCGCCGGAAAAGCCGGAATTTTGGGGGTTAAAATAAATTGACTTTCATGTCCACATCCAGCAAAAACCTTCAGCTTGTACTCCAACAAGTTGATGCCCGGGCCGCCGAGTTAGCGGGCTTGCAACCGATGAAACCGGAATACAAGACACGGTTGTGGGATAAATACAGGCTTGAATGGAACCATAGTTCCAATCACCTTGAAGGCAATACGCTGACGTATCAGGAGACCGAACTGCTTCTCAAATTTGACCAGTTACCGACCGAGCCGCATACGCTGCGGGAAGTAGAAGAAATGAAGGCCCACGACGTGGCGGTCGCCCTTGTCCAGCAATGGGCTACCGACCCGGAGCGCGAACTGAGTGAGGCAGATATTCGTGCGCTCAATCAGACCATTTTGGTCCGGCCATTTTGGAAAGATGCCCTGACACCGGACGGGCAACCCACCCGCCGCTTGATCTCAATTGGGACGTACAAGGAGCACCCAAATTCAGTGCGCTTACCCAACGGGGAGGTGTTTCACTACACCGCACCGGGCGATGTCCCCCGCGTAATGGGCGAACTGATCGCGTGGTACCGCACCGAAGGCCGGAGTCTGCATCCTGCCGTAACTGCCGCCCTGCTACACTACCGTTTTGTGTGTATACACCCGTTTGACGACGGCAACGGACGTATTTCCCGGTTGCTGCTCAACTACCATTTGCTGCGAAACGATCTGCCCCCCGTTGTAATTAAAACAGAAGACAAGCGCAACTACCTCTTTGCCCTGCAAAAAGCCGATGCGGGCGACCGGGAAGCATTTTGTGTGTATGTGGCGGAACAGCTGCTTTGGTCGCTTGAATTGGCCATCAAGGCGGCAAAGGGGGAAAGTGTGGAGGAGAAGGGAGATTGGGAGAAGGGAGTCAAGTTGTTGCTTCGCGATGCGGAGGCGAAAAGACAAGAACAGAAGTTGGACAAATCTGTACGTGAAGAACGACTGGCCAAATGGCTGGAACATAACGTTCCGATTTTGAAAAACGCTTTTTGCCAATACTTTGAACCGTTCAATCCTTTCTTTGAAGAAGCGGGGTGTTCTGCCTATCTTTTATATCATGCAATTGATGTCGCTACTGGATTGGATGACGGGAAACCAGAATGGACAGAATTATCCAAAGGAATTATCAATGGCCGTTATCGCCCACAAATTACTCTGTCATACTATTTTGAAGGCTTCAAATATCCAAACGCCAATGCGCTTTTAACGCTGGAAAAGCCGGAAATCAGCCTTCAAATATCAGAAGATAAAATCTTCTTTGAAGATAAGACTTGGCTCATTTCACCTACAATGATTCTGGACAATTCCGAACTTGAGCCAATTCGTGTGCAAGCCGCCATGTTTAAAAAGCAAATCGAGGTATTGCTTGAAGATCGCGAAGGATATTTTTGATTTTTTTCCAAATGGCTCAAATGCATCTATGCCCATACTACTGGATATTTTGGAGGAAGGGCTCGGAATAAAAATGTCCAGTAGTATGATATAGGCCATGCATTCACCACCGAAACGCGGATTCCATCAAGCCCTGTTCTTGCCTTGGAATTCCGATGGTTTTGGCAACGCCTCTCCAGCCTTTCACCGCTTGCGCTACCTCCTCCAGTATTTGTTTCATTTCAGGAGTAGTCAAGAGAAAATACTCGCCGACACTCATCGCCAATTCAAAATCCAGCGCATTGCTGTCCATATCAATGTTCAAGGACAGCCCATCCTTATCGGTATTTGGGTTCAGATCATAGGCTGGTGAAAGACGCCATCCTTCTTCCGATAAAAGAAATCCGTGGTTGCGCAGGTGATCATCCGTATTGGAAACGGCGATATTGAATACGATGCGTCGCCACAGTTGGTGTAAGTCCGTCCGGATATTCGTCCCGGAAAAACGGATAAACTCTGCAAGGTCAAGGTAACTCGCAGTATGATCCCTGAGGGTCTCCTCGGAATTGCCGGTCATGGTCATGGCAGAGGCGAAATGAATGCGTTCGCCATTTGCTCGGTCGAAGCGTTTCGTTAAAAACGTGTGGTAGTTCCCGCTGATTTTTAGCAACTTACACTCCGACATGATTAGACCGGCGCTCTTGGCGAGTTGATGCAGGAGATATTCCCACGCCCCCATATCGTAAATATCGTTCTTTGAAGGAAACTTGGCGATCCAAAGGCTGCCTTTTTCGCCCCGCACATTTGCTTTAGGTCGAGCGCCGCCCAGCGACGAGCCGGGAGCCAGCAAAATAGCGAGCCATTTTTTCAAAAATTTGTCTTCGCCTTCCGATTCAATTGCAGCAGCAGCCTGCTGTAACTCCGGGATAGACGACCAAGGCGGAACAGGTAAAACAGGGTCGTTGTCCAAAAACGGGCCATCAGGGTTGCGTTTGAATCGCAAAGCCCCCATCCTGCTTTCGTCGTGCACGCCGAGTAAAAAGTCAATGTCGTGCAATGTCGGCACTGCTTTGCCTTCCTCTTTGGCCACCTGGGCAGCCCGGCGTTTCAGCAAGGTGCGTCCCCACCGATCGGGCATAGAATCGAGAAAAACGCCAAAATTTTCTTTTCCAACAGGAAATTGCGGCCCGGAGAACCACCCGATATCCGGATCGAGCAGGACATGGTTCTTTGGCTGCAACCACGACCTTTCGTACTCAAAACTAAAGGCCTTGCGCCCTTTGGCCGCGTGCGCCGAAAGAGTGCCTATACAGACCGGTTCCGGTATGCCGAGCCAATGGGCATAAACCCATATATCCGTTTTGTTCATAGTCAGTTTTATTTACCGGATAACAATTTCAAGTCTTGAAGTTTCTTCCCTAAATCATCATCCGCCGCCAATTGGAGAAAATCATCTTGAAGGCCCAAAACCCGCAACACATTGAACATCGTGCCGATGGATACCCCCGGATTACCCTTTTCCAACTGGTAGAGCGTAGTACGGTGAACATTCGCTCGCTCAGCAACTTGCAACGTGGTAAGCCCTCTTCGTTTGCGAGCAAGTTTGATGTTTTCTCCAACCTGCTCCAGAATTTTTTGGTGTTTTGGGAAAAGCACCTGCTTTTTACTTTTCATACGCTATGTTGTTTATTTCCGACAAAAATAGCATTTATGTTCATAGTAAACTACAAAATGGCAAGTGGAAAAAATTTTATGGAGAGTGGGTGGGAAAACCGGAATTTTGGGCACTGAAAATAACCAACCACTAACCGCGCACCATGACTTTCCACCTCCAATCATCCTACGTCCCTACCGGCGATCAGCCCCAGGCGATCCACCAACTGGTGGAGGCTATCCGCGCCGGCGACCGCGCACAGGTGTTGCTCGGCGTGACCGGTTCAGGCAAAACGTTCACTATGGCGAATGTCATCGCCCAACTGAACCGCCCCACGCTTGTCCTGACCCACAACAAAACCCTGACCGCCCAGCTCTACGGCGAGTTGCAGTCTTTTTTTCCCGATAACGCCGTGGAGTATTTTGTGTCGTACTACGACTACTACCAGCCCGAGGCGTACATTTCCGTGACGGACACCTACATCGAAAAGGATCTCCAGATCAACGAGTTGGTGGACAAGCTGCGCCTGAAAGCCACCAGTACCCTGCTCTCGGGCCGCCGCGACATCATCATCGTAGCCTCCGTGTCCTGCATCTACGGTATGGGCAATCCTGCCGACTACGCCACCGGCATCATCCGCATCCACAAGGGTATGAAACTGTCCAAAACGCAGTTTCTCTATTCCCTCACCGATAGCCTGTACTCCCGCACGGAGACGGATTTTGGCCGCGCTACCTTCCGCGTGCGCGGCGATACAGTGGATATCAACCTGCCCTACGCCGACTGGGGCTACCGGGTCATTTTCTGGGGCGACGAGATAGAAAGCATCGAAAGTATTGAGATAGAAAGTGGCAAGCGCGTCACTAATATGGACGAGGCTGCTGTTTTTCCGGCCAACCTGTACATCGCCCCAAAAGACCGGCTGAGTGAAATCCTGAACGCCATTCAGGATGAAATGGCTGCACAGGAGAAATACTTCATTTCCGAAGGCCGGCACCTGGAGGCGCGCCGCATCCGCGAACGCACGGCCTTCGATATCGAGATGATCCGCGAACTGGGTTATTGCAGCGGTATCGAAAACTACTCCCGTTTCTTTGACCGCCGCGAGCCGGGAACCCGCCCGTTTTGCCTGCTTGATTATTTCCCCGACGACTACCTGATGATCGTGGACGAGAGCCACGTCACCATCCCGCAGGTGCGCGGCATGTGGGGGGGGGACCGCGCCCGCAAACAGATGCTGGTGAACTACGGCTTCCGCCTGCCTTCGGCCATTGACAACCGCCCGCTCAGTTTCGAGGAATTCGAGGGACTCATCAATCAGGTTGTTTTTGTGAGTGCTACCCCCGCCGATTATGAACTGGAAAAAACCGAAGGCGTGGTAGTGGAACAATTGGTACGCCCTACGGGGTTGCTCGATCCACCCATCGAAGTGCGTCCTTCGCTGAACCAGATAGACGACCTCATGGAAGAAATCCAGAAACGCATCGCGCTGGACGAACGCACGCTTGTGACAACCCTCACCAAGCGGATGGCCGAGGAACTTTCCGCCTATTTGTTGCGCCTCAATATCCGCTGCCGCTTCATCCACAGCGAAGTAGAAACCCTGGAGCGCGTGGAAATTATCCGCGACCTGCGCCTCGGCGAGTACGACGTGCTGGTGGGTGTCAACCTCCTGCGCGAGGGCCTCGACATGCCCGAAGTATCGCTCGTGGCTATTCTCGATGCCGACAAAGAAGGTTTTTTGCGCAACATGCGCTCGCTCACCCAAACGGCCGGCCGTGCTGCCCGAAATGCCAACGGCCTCGTCATTTTTTACGCCGACAAGATCACCGACTCCATGCGCAACACCATAGACGAAACCAACCGCCGTCGCTCGGCACAAATGGCATACAATACGGAACACGGTATCACGCCGCGCACCGTCACCAGAACCCGGGAAGAGATCATGGCCCAGCGCAGTATCCTCGATATCCGGGGCGTGGAGCAAACCAAGTACTACGTGGAGCCTGAAACCACCACCCTGGCGGCCGAACCTATTGTTGCTTATGCCACGCGCACGCAGCTGGAAAAAATGGTTTCCGAAACCGAGTCGCGTATGAAAAAAGCTGCCAAGGACCTGGATTTTATCACGGCTGCACAATTGCGGGACGAGATGCTGGCGTTGAAAAAACAGTTGAAGGAAAAGTTTGGGGAATGATCGCACTTTAATTTTCACCGGAAAAACAAAAACATGGTAGAAATAGCCAATCCCATTTACGATGTCGTATTCAAGTACCTGATGAACGACGAGAAAGTAGCCAAACTGCTGCTTTCGGCCATTCTCGGCAAGGAGGTCCTTTCGCTCGAATTTCGGCCCACGGAACACCATTTTCCCGTCGGGGAGTTACTGGCTGTGCTGCGCATGGATTTCACCGCCCGCATCGTGGATGCCGACGGGCACCAGGAATTAGTCATACTGGAACTGCAAAAAGCCAAGTTGGCCAGCGACATTATGCGTTTTCGCCGGTACCTCGGCGAGCAGTACGCCAACAAAGAAAATGTGGTTCGCGAACCCGCGGCGGACTATCCTTATCGCAAAGCATTACCCATTCTCAGTATTTATTTTTTGGGGCACACGCTCGCACATGCCAAAGCGCCCGTCCTGCGGGTGAACAGAAGGTACATTGATGCCGCCACGGGCGAACAAATTCATGAAAAGGAGGAATTTATCGAAAGCCTGACCCACGACAGCATCATCATTCAAATTCCATACCTCAAGGGCCGGCGCCGCAACGAACTGGAGCAGTTGCTTGCGCTGTTCGATCAGTCCAGCGCTACGGACGATCCACACTTTTTATCGGTGAGCGAAGAGGATTTGCCCGAGCGCTACCGCCCTTTGCTGCGCAGGTTGCAAAAGGCTGTGGCCGACCCGGTTGTCCGACAAACCATGGATGCGGAGGATGACCTGCTGGAGGAATTCAAGGATTACCAGCGCCTGATTTCTGAACAAGAATACACCATATTGGAGCAGGAACAAATCATTCTGGAGAACAAAAAAGAAATCCTGGAGAGCAAAAAAGAAATCTCGGAGACTAAAAAAGAAATCTCGAAAAAGGAGAAAATACTCTCGGAAAAGGAGAAAACGATCTCAGAGAAAGAGAAAACGATCTCGGAAAAGGATCGGCAAATCGAAAACGCAATTATCGAATTGCATACTTCCTCCAATACCAGTATCGAGCAACTGGCTATTATTTTTGGACTAACCATGATGCAAGTCGAAGCGATTTTGAGTCGAAAGCGCGATTAGTTGCGATTAATGCGCGCAATGATTCGGGCAGGCCCGGTAGCCGTTCTGCGCATCCCTATCCGGTTCACAAAACCGGATTTAAATTATCCCAGAAAAAAATCCTGGCCGGTGCAGCACCCCCGGCCCTTGCTGCACCATTCTTTCAAACCCGTCAGCCAGGTCAAAGTCCATTGTAAATCAAAATCACAAATCGCATGGAGCAACTCATCGCCGCCTGCCGTCGGGGCGACAGTACCGCACAGCGCCAGCTGTTTGAAAAGTACAAAAATCCGCTTTTCAACGTCTGCTTGCGCTATGCTCGCGACCGACCCGAAGCGCAGGATATTTTGCAGGATGCATTCCTCTCTATTTTCCGTGATCTTGGACAATACAACGGCAACGGCGCCTTCGAGGGCTGGATGCACCGCGTGACTGTCCGAAGCGCCCTGCAGCACCTGCGCAAAAAAAATCCATTACGCTTCGCCGAAGACTACGACGACCTGCCTGCCAATACCTGGAACACTATTCCCGATACCGATCTCAACAGCGAGGCCATTCTCGGTATGGTGCAGCAGCTGCCTCCCGGCTACCGCACCGTATTCAATCTGCATTGCGTGGAAGCATACTCTTATACCGAAATAGCCGCCGAGCTCGGCATCACCGAAAGCACCGTACGTTCTCAATACGTTCGCGCCTGCAAACAACTGCGCGGAATGGTCGAACGCCTGCTATCCATACCCGTATAGGTTGGAGGGTTTCTGGTTGGAGGGTTAGAAGGTTTCTGGTTAGAGGGGTTTCTGGATACGCCCCCCAACTAAAAACCTTCCAACCAGAAACCAGAAACCTTCTAACCCTCCAACCAGAAACCTTCTAACTCATTTCAATCATCATGTCATGGAAAATAAAAAATCTACAAACCAGGAATTAGAAAATCTGCTGCGCAAAGGTCTGGAGCAGGTCCATCAAACACCCGATACCGATATTTGGGAAAAAATTGCCGTTCGGCAGGAGCCGAAAAACGTGTGGCTCCGATTGCGCCGTTGGGCGCAGTATGCTGTGCCAATTGCCCTGGTGATCGGGCTGTCCGTGGCCGGCTGGTGGTACAGCGAAAAGGATCCACAAACGACGCCCTCCGACACACCACCCACCCTTCAGCAGGCGCAAAAACCCAACATTCCCGTAGCGGATGCCGGGCAACAAACCCTGCCCTACTCCACAGAGCCTGCGATCGGCATCTCCTCCAACCGGCAAAACAGCGGGCTCCAGCGCCTGAATACCGTGCCCGCTGCTACCGTGCATTTTCAAGCCGAAACAGGCGTGCAGTACCAAAGCCCCTCTACCGGTACCACCGTACACATTCCCGGCGGAGCCTTGGTGGATAGTCGGGGTCGGGCTATTCGTGGCCAAGTCGAACTCATGCTCCGCGAATACCGCGACATCCCCGACTTCCTGGCATCCGGCATTCCAATGCATTTCGGCGACGAGCGTGGCGAGTTTTTCTTCAACTCCGGCGGTATGTTCGAAGTGCGCGTAACGCAAAACGGCGAAACCCTCAGCATGGCCCCCGGCCAGGCATACGACCTCACCTTCGCCGCCACCGGAGAACTGACAGACGCCAACATGTTCTATCTGAATGATCAAACCGGCGCGTGGGAGTACCTGCCCGACCCGGCATTTAGCGAAGCAGGCGAAAATGGTCGCAACGTCGTTCCTGCCCAGGCACGTCTCGTTTCTGAAAGCGAAGCCATCCGCAACAACCGCAAGCGCGACAACCAGCCCTGCCTGCCGCGAATAGCCGAACAGCCCGCCAAATTTGATGCGGCTACCTGGGTAAAAACCGGCGTACGCATAGGCCACGAATTGGCCACCGGAAAAACCAAAATGCCCGGCTGGTTCCGCAAACGCCCCTGGATCAGCAATGAAGTGCTGCTCAACAGCCTGGAGCGCGGATCGGTGCACATCGTCCAGAACCGCGATCAGGGCGAACTCTTTTTCCCCGAAGACATCACCGGCGTATTCTCCGAACTCAAAGCGTTCAAAGACTGCTACTTCATGCGCACCGGAGACTCCATCAACCCGCAAAAACAACTCCGAACCGATGTGTACTGGGATCGCATTTCCATTTCGCAAGACCTTGGGAACAAATGCAACATCTGGCTCTACAGCGAAAAAGAAGGAATGCTGACGTTCCAGGCGAACCTGACTGCTACCGTGGGTAATAAAACCTTCAATGCCCAAAAGGTAATGACCGAATATAAACGCCTGCGCACCGAACGGCTTGAAAATCTCGAAACGCTGGCCGACAATATGCGCCAATTCCTGACGGTAGCGCCGGCCTTCCAAACCGAGGACGAGTGGTGCCTTACGCAGCCGGAATGGCTCGAATCTTTCGAGACACAGCACCCTAAAATGGCGCAACGGTACGAAGCACTCGTACGGGCAGGCCTCACCACCAATGACTCCATTGCCCGTGCCGCCTGGGAAAACTGGCGCGCTCGGTTGCGGGAAAACTACATGAAGGATGATTTTCGCGCTGCCACTACCGGACGCGAAGGCAACGAAAACCTCCAGTATGCCCTGCGCCTGACCAACTTCGGAGTATACAATTGTGATCAAATATTCCGCCTGGGCCAACAACAGGACTACATCTACGCCTCCTACGAAACCTCCGACGGAAACCGCATTTTGCCTGCCACCGTGAGCATTCTGGATCGAAATACACGGCTGTTTTTCACCTTGCCAAAAGCAAATAAAATGCTCTGTTTACCCGGTCGCAATATTGATGTAATTGTAACCGACAGCGACGGCCGGTTCTACCACCTCCCGGCAGATGCGTACGAACGTATCCAGGCGGGCAAAAAGCAGCAACTCGCCACCTTTACCGTGAAGGATATTACCGAAAAAACCCGCACCCCGCGAGACTGGGCGAATTACCTGGATATGTAACCGCAAATAGGACGCAGCACAGATTTTTTCAGGTTTTTAAAAACCTGGAAAGTCTGTGCTGCGTAAATCGTTGGTCTATCTTTGCACCGTTTTTACGCAACAACTACGGAAAATGATAAAGATCCTCGCCAACGACGGCATTCACCCCGACGGTAAACTCTTGCTCGAAGAAGCCAACTATCAGGTCATTACCGACAAAATTCCACAGGACGAACTGGCCGCGCATATTGGCGAATACGACGTCCTGATCGTGCGCAGCGCCACCAAGGTCACCCGAGCCATTATTGATGCCGGAAAAAACCTCAAGGTCATCGCGCGCGGGGGCGTAGGGTTGGATAATATTGACGTAGAGCATGCCCAAAGCAAAGGTATTCCGGTGTACAACACGCCGAAAGCCTCCTCACGCGCCGTAGCCGAACTGACATTTGGACACCTGTTTAGCATCGCGCGTATGCTCCAGCGCAGCAACCGGGAACTTTCTACCGGCGGCGATTTCAAAAAACTGAAAAAAGCCTACGAAACCGGAATCCAACTGCGCGGCAAAACCCTCGGTATCCTCGGCTTCGGTCGCATCGGCCAGGAAATGGCTCAAATAGCCCTGGGTTTGGGTATGGATGTACGCGCACACGATCCGTTTGTACAAGAAGCTGAAGTAGCCATTCAACTGTACCGCTACGAGGACGCAAAACTCTGTATCCGCATTCGCACCGAACCCTTCGACCGCGTCATCCGCGAATCCGACGTCATCACCCTGCACCTGCCGGGCGGTAGCGGCCCAATCATCTCGACGGCAGAAATCGAAAAAATGAAGGACGGGGTTATCCTGCTCAACACCGCCCGCGGCGGCCTCATTGACGAGGAAATCCTGCTCCAGGCCCTCGAAAGTGGCAAAGTCGGTGGCGCCGGACTGGATGTGTTCAACAACGAACCCACGCCCAATGAAGCACTTCTAAAACACCCGAAGATTTCATGCTCTCCCCATATCGGTGCCAGCACAATGGAAGCACAGTCCTACATCGGTATGGAACTGGCCGACAAAATCATCGCTTTTTTCGGAGACGATAAATAGATTATTGGCCGTTGGCTGTCGCGCAAAAACGCAATAGTCATTTGCCTCCTCCACACAACCATGCTCCTGCATACCTGTACCGGACACCGCGCCGCCGTTTACACACTGGCATACGGACAAAGCGAGCGCCACTTCTTTTCGGCCGGCAGCGACGGCTGGATTGTCGAATGGCGCCTCGACGAGCCGGAAACGGGCCGGGTAGCGGCATCGGTGGAAACACAGGTATTCTCCTTGTTGGCTCTTCCCGAAAAAAAACAACTGATCGCCGGAAACATGAATGGCGGCCTGCACTGGGTGGACCTGGAGAATCCCGAAAAAACGCGCAATATCCAGCACCACCAAAAAGGGGTGTACGATTTGCAGCAGCACGGACCCTGGCTTTTTTCTGCCGGCGGCGAGGGCACGCTCACCCGTTGGGCGCTGGAAGATGCCCGCTCCGTGGAAAGTTTCCGCTTGTCCAACAGAGCCTTGCGCACAATTGCCATAGCGCCGGGCCGCAGCGAGCTGGCTGTGGGCGCCAGCGATGGAAACATCTATTTTTTGGATTTGGAGACGCTTGCTTTGAAAAACACGCTTTTACAAGCGCATGATCCAGCCGTTTTTACACTGCGCTATGCTCCCGATGAGCGCTACCTGCTCAGCGGCGGCCGCGATGCCATGTTGCGGATTTGGGATTTGAAGCAAAGCCCTCCCGCACTCCACGACGAGCAGCCCGCGCATTGGTTCACCCTCAACCACATCGCGTACTCCCCCGACGGCAGTCGTTTCGCTACCGCCAGCCGGGACAAAACCATCAAAATCTGGGATTCCGCCACGTTCCGCCTGCTCATGGTCTTCGAAACCATCCGCGATAACGGACATATCAATTCCGTGAATCGTTTGCTTTGGCTTCCAGGCGCCCTGATTTCGGGCAGCGATGATCGAACGGTGAAGTTATGGGAGCCTTAAAGACGATTCGTTCCAGCATAAAAGATGCCCTGCACAGGAGAACCGGAGCAGGGCATTTTTTTATGAGCGGAATGACGGTAAGGCTTTACGCCTTGTCTCCGTTGTTGGAAATCTTCAGGTAGTTTTCCAAAGCTACGGCGATGGAAGGTACCTCGGGCGTGCCGGCCAGGATATTCACCATCATACCGCTATCAGTTACAGCCTTGTGCGCTGCTTTTCCGAATACACATATCCGACGGTCTTCCTGTCTGAAATCGGGGAACTGTTCGAACATGGACTTGATCTCCAGTGCTGAAAAAAAGGCAATAATATCGTACTTGATCGCCTTGAGTTCGGACAAATCGGTATTAACGGTGCGGTACATGACAGCTTCCTGAACGGGCACTTTCAGGTCGGTAAAGAACTTCATAACATCCGGATTGCCCGGGTCACTGCACGGCAGAAAGAAGCGTTCATCTTTGTTGCGCAGGATGTAGGGCTTCAGGTCTTGTATGGTTTTGGTACCATTAAACACCTTGCGCTTGCGGAACATGATAAACTTTTGCAGGTAATTTGCCACAGCTTCGGTGGAGCAGAAGTACTTGGTTTCCTCCGAAATTTTGATACGCAGCTCGCCGCATATCCGAAAAAAGTGGTCAATCGCTGTTCGGCTGGTGAAAATAATAGCAGTGTAATCGTTCGGATAAACCCGGTTCTTACGGTATTCTTTCTCGGTCAACCCTTCCACAGACACGAACGGCACGAAGTCGACGCGAACGCCGAAGCGCTTCTCCAATTCGTCGTATGCAGCACGTTGATTGGGATTAGGATGGGGTTGCGAGATAAGGATGTTCTGAACCCTCTTGTAGGTTTCTTCCTGAACAGGTGCAGCGGTTGCAGACATTCGGGAGTTGTGTTTAAAATTTGTTCGGTGATTGGATGGTCGGCTTGGAATGCCGGCGTACGCGCATTGTTGTTAGGGTATGTTGGGGATTTTTTGCCGGAGTATTATCAAAATAACAATCATTCTGAAGCCAACAATGCTAGTTTGATCAAAAAGACCGCCGGTGCTATTTCAACGGTGCAAAGGTACAACAAAAAGTGAAATAGATTTCCAGCCAAAAATTTCCGGGCAATACCCGCCGCTCGAACAGAGCGGTACAGGTAGAATATCCCAGCCAGGCCAAGCGTCCAAAAAACCAGGAAGTCACCATAGTTCTGCGCAAATGCGATGAGGAAATTGAAGGGCATGAGGAACAGCCCCAATACGCAGTTGAAGAGCAGAACCAGAAAGTTGTACCGACGCGCTTCAGCTGCCACGGGAAACAGGCTGCCGAGGAGGTTAATCAGCACATGTTTGGACAAAAAAAGCAGCCCGGCAACTAACAGACAAATAACCAAAAAACCGAGATTATTGAATGATCTGGGACTGAAATGGCGCGCGATCAGGAAAATAAACATCCCGGCGTTAAGTAAAAAACTGCTGTACAGCAAATAATAGGGTGTGCTACCGATCAATCCGACAGACTCTTTTTGGGCGATAGACAGGGCGTTTTCGTTCAGAAAACCGTGCCAGGACTTGGCTACGATGTTGCGTTTGGCCGTAATGGAAAACGACAAAAACGCCAGCAAGGCAACCAGCAACCAGAACAACACCGTGTTGGAAAGCGCATCGCCCGTAGGCAATACTTCCATCGGCTCAAAGGTTGCGCCGGCACGCGTGCCAGGAGCAGCCCCGGGAGGCTGGTGCGGCACTACGTTAAACGGGTTGAACGCAATATCCGGCGGCACATCGGCCGCCGACAGCGCACTAACCCGCATATTCTCGGGCAAGCGCGCCACAATATCAAACGGATTGGGCGCCACCGCCTGGCCCACCAATCCGATGGCCCACGCCCCAAAAATCAAGACCCACAGTAGCCGTTGTAGTCGCATGGCACAAAGGTAAAGAAATGTGTTGCATCACTACGCCCCGGATTTCTTTACCTACCTTTGACCCGCTTTTTTTAAACAAACCGGCGGTTACTCCGCAAGTGTTTTTTATTGACAGAAACACCAAAGATTTACAGGATTCACACCATGCAGATTGATGTTATTCTCGGCCTCCAATGGGGCGACGAAGGCAAGGGTAAAATCGTTGACTACCTTGCCGAACAATACGATATTGTAGCCCGTTTTCAGGGCGGCCCCAATGCCGGGCACACTCTGAAGTTCGGAGGAAACAAGTATGTCCTGCACACCGTGCCTTCCGGCATTTTCAGGCCCAACCTCATCAATCTGGTCGGCAACGGCGTCGTACTCGACCCCGTGGTGTTCCAACGCGAACTCCAAAACCTGAAAAAAAGCGGCGTACAATTCCACAAACGCCTGCTGCTCTCCCGAAAAGCGCACCTCATCCTGCCCACCCACCGCTGGCTCGATGCTGCCAGCGAAGCCCACAAAGGCAAGGAGAAAATCGGCTCCACCCTCAAAGGGATTGGCCCGACGTACATGGACAAAACCGGGCGCAACGGCCTGCGCCTCGGCGACGTGGAGTTGCCCGCTTTCCGCGACCAGTACGAGGCGCTCAAACAAAAGCACCTGGAACTGCTCAAAATATACCCCACCATTGATTTTGACCTGAAAGCCGCCGAAGAGGACTGGTTTGCCAGCCTGGCCACCTTGCGCACATTGCCGTTCGTGGACAGCGAATACTACCTGCACGACGCCCTCTCGCAAGGCAAACGCGTACTTGCCGAAGGCGCCCAGGGCGCTATGCTCGATATTGATTTTGGCACCTACCCCTTTGTTACTTCGTCCAACACGATCACGGCCGGGGTTTGCACGGGCCTCGGCGTAGCGCCCCAGCGTATCGGCCGGGTCATCGGCATCACCAAAGCGTATTGCACCCGCGTGGGCAGCGGCCCTTTCCCCTCCGAACTGGCAGACGATACCGGCGACCGGTTGCGCACTGCCGGCCAGGAATTCGGATCCACCACCGGACGGCCCCGGCGCTGTGGCTGGATTGACCTCCCCCAACTGCGCTATACCATCCAGCTTACCGGCACGACGGAACTCTGCATGACCAAAATTGACGTGCTGAATTCCTTTGCCACCCTCGCCGCAGCCACACACTACCGCTACGGCGGACAAGAAACCACCAACCTCCCGTACGACTTGTGTCAGGTAGAAATAGAACCGGTGTTCAAGCACTACAAAGGCTGGGAATGTTCGCTCGACAATGTACGCAACATCGAAGACCTGCCGCCCGCCGCCCGCGCATTTCTGGACGACCTGGAAGCGTACCTCGGGGTGCCCTTCCGAATGGTTTCCACCGGCCCGGAACGCGAGAAATTGCTCGTACGCCAGTAAATCATCACCTTATTTTTCGAGGATAGACTTTCCAGGTTTGGCAAACCTGGAAAGTCTCGTTCAGAAAATCATCCCCCCCTCAACCGCTCTCAACGCACTTTAAACTTACTTTTCCCTACCATTCAAACAGTCACCGGAAAATATGGATACGCTAACCAAATCTGCTCCCACCACCGCCCTGCACGCCGCCGATACCTTCCCGATCAACGGCACCGACCACATTGAGTTCTACGTTGGCAACGCCAAACAAAGCGCTTTGTATTATCAGGCGGCTTTCGGGTTTCAATGGGTAGCCTACATGGGCCCTGAAACCGGTGTGCGCGACCGCGTCAGTTATGTACTCCAGCAAAATAAAATCCGTATAGTACTCACCTCCGCCCTCTCGCCCGACCACGAAATTGCCCGCCACGTAGCCCAACACGGCGACGGGGTGAAAGTATTGGCCCTCTGGGTGGACGATGCCGAAAAAGCGTACTACACTGCCCTCGAACGCGGCGCCGAAAGCGCCTTCGCGCCTCAAACCCTCCGCGACGAAAACGGCGAGGTCGTTATGGCCGCCATCAAAACCTACGGCGAAACCATCCACACCCTCGTGGATCGCAGCCGCTACTCCGGCGCCTTTTTGCCCGGCTACCAGGCCCGTAAAAGCGTCTATCCGGCCAAATCCGTCGGCCTCCAGTTTGTGGACCACTGCGTGGGCAATGTCGAACTCGGCGGCATGAACAAATGGGTGAAATTTTACCAGGACGTAATGGGATTCAAACTGCTCATCACCTTCGACGACAAAGACATCAGCACCGAGTACAGCGCCCTCATGTCCAAAGTGGTCAGCAACGGCAACGGCTACATCAAGTTTCCGATCAACGAACCGGCCAAGGGCCTGAAAAAAAGCCAGATTGAAGAGTATCTCGACTTCTACCGCTCGGCAGGTGTGCAGCATATCGCGGTGGCAACCGATGACATCATCGCTACAGTGACCCAGCTGCGCGCCAACGGCGTGGATTTTCTCCATGTGCCGGAAACCTACTACGAAGACGTACTGGACCGCGTCGGCCACATTGAGGAAAATCTCGAAGACCTCAAAAAACTCAATATCCTCATTGACCGCGACGAAGACGGCTACCTGCTCCAACTGTTCACCAAACCCGTGCAGGACCGCCCCACTGTGTTCTACGAAATCATCCAGCGCCGGGGCGCCAAGTCGTTCGGAAAAGGCAATTTCAAGGCGCTCTTCGAAGCCATCGAACGCGAACAGGAACTGCGGGGAACGCTGTAACCACGTGTATGGACGATCTTTTTCTGCAAAGTCTGGGGCGCCGCCTGGGCTTGTCGGGTTTACTGGAAAAACCTCTTGAGCGCCTTGCGGCTTCAGACGTGAACGCGTTTTTACTCGAAGTTTTTCACCGGCAAGCAGGCAAAGTCACGCCGCAATCCCTGTTGGCTGTTTACCGGAAAAACCGTTTAATGCAGCCCTCGGCGGTAGATGCCGTCGCCTTCCGGGAATTTGAACTCCGCTGGTTGAAAGCCGGTCGGGAAGCCGGTTTCGAGCCATTGGAACTGTCGCCCGTTGCCCCACTGGGCAGCTGCTCGGCGGTGGGTACGGTACACCAGCACAAAGTACTTTCGGCGCTGCGCGGCGCAGAAGTTGTGGCCGACTGCACCAATGTGATGGCCCTGGAGGCGGGCTCGCGCCGACACACCAACGGCTTTCCGACAACTCCCACGCACCTCTGCACCGCCCATCGGCACCTGCGCACCCAGCAGATACATATCCCGGGATTTACGCCGCATTTCGGCGTGTTTTGCCTGACCTCTGCCGGACGTGACACCGGGAATTTCCTTTTTGAAAAGGAAAACATCGCCTCCCATATCGGGTTTTATCTGCACGTGTTTCGGAAAATGGAGGAAAACTCAGAGCTGAAAATTGTTCTTAAGTCCCTCAATCCTGATTCCGGGCCGAATCGGGTATTCGACGCGGTATTTGAGTACATCCGGCAACAATTTCCGGAAACGCACGTCGAAGTGCAGCATTTGCCACAAGCACAACAACAGTACTACCAGGCGCTTCAGTTCGGCATCGTTTGGGAGCGCCACGGCAATGCCTTTCAGATAATAGATGGCGGCTTCACCGACTGGACGCAGCAACTCACATCCAACCGGAAAGAACGTTTCCTCGGCAGCGGAATCGGCCTGGAGTTTGTTTGGAAGATACAAAATCATCAAATCGGCTAAAAACTGCCTGATCAGCCAACCTTCTCCGGCATAATTCCGCCATTCAATTTCCGTTTAAGTGCCGTCCTTGCAAAACCAAACCCGAACTTTGCGCCCCAGTCAACCAGTAAACCAATCAGCCAGCCAACCAGTCCACTCGCATGATGATCTTTTCTGTCCGAAAAACACTACCCCTTCTTTTCTCCCTACTCCTCACCTCAGTTCTGTTTGCCCAAAAATCGGACCGCCAGGTGACGCGCTGCGGCGCCGTGAACCGTTCGGCGCCTGTACGCAATATTTTTGTGGACAGCGACAATGCAAAATGGGTCGCCAGTGGCTCCGGTGTGTACCGCGTTCAGGCCAGCGACCTCTCCGTTCCCCTGACGCTTAACGCAGGCGAAATGACCCCGCTTATGTTTCCCGGCGGCAATGCCGACACGCGCTGGACACCCGAAATTCTGCAAATGGTGCTTAATAAATCGCCCAAAATCACTGCGGCCTACTACGACAGCACCCGCGACTGGCTGTGGTTGGGCACCGAAGACAACGGCGTTTTCCAACTCAGCACCAAACCCGCCCTCAAACTGCTGGCCACCTTTACCTCCAGCAACACCAAACTGCGGTCAAACACCATCAACACTATTTTTCAGGATAAATCCGGCCGCTACTGGATCGGTAGCGACCAGGGACTTATCGTCGGCACACCCGACAAATGGAAAACCGAACTCGAAGGCTACGATGTCCAGCGCATCCGCGAAGTTGGCAGCGACATCTATGCCCTGGCCGACGGCGAGTTTTGGCTCGCACAAGGCGGCCAACGCTGGCAGGCCATTAATGTGAAAGAAAAAGCGCTCGAAGGTGAAGCCGAAGACTTCGACCTCGATTCCGAGGGAAATCTCTGGATTCTCTCGCGCATGGTGAGCCGGTACAACCTCCTCACCGACGAGTTTGAATATTTCAGCGGCGCCGAGTACTACACCAGCGAATACGGCCGCTGCATCGCCGTGGATTCAGACGGCGCTGTCTGGATCGGTACCGACGACAAAGGACTCTACCTCATTGATAAAGCATCCTCGCTGTTAGTCAACTGCACCGTGGATCAGGAAGTATCCTGCGACGGCAACGGACAGGATGCCGTGCTGCGCGTGCAAGTCAGCGGTGGCAAAGCCCCGTACACGTACGTATGGTCTGACACCAAACTGCAAGGCGAATCGCCCAAAAATATCGGCGCAGGCAGCTACACCGTCACCGTGACCGACAACGCCGGCAAATCCAAATCTGGCAAAGTAACGGTCGAGGACAAGCGTGTTACCCTCACCGTCGAACAAAAGAAAATTGAAAGTGGACTAGGCGCCAAGGACGGCGTCGCCGAAGTAAAAGTGAAAGGCGGTACCCCGGAATTCAAGTTCCTGTGGGACAATGGCGAAACCACCAACCCGGCCACCAAACTTTCGGAGGGCGCCCGCAGCGTAACCGTCACCGACAAACGGGGATGCACCGCTACGGCATCCATCACCATGGGTCGGAAACTGGATGTCCTGGGCGCCTTGATCGAAGAGACCACCCCCATTCCCTGCTCCGGCGGCAATACCATCCTGCAAGCTACCGTCTCCGGCGGCAAGGAACCCTACCAGTACGAATGGAGCAACCCGAAATTCGCCGGCACCCAACCGTCCGGAGTTAGCGCCGGCACCTACACCCTCACCGTAGTGGATGCCGCCGGCGGAAAAACCGTCACCAGCATTACTGTAGCCCAACCGGCAGCCCTGAGCGCTGTAGCCACTGCACAAGCACCCGCCGGCGTGGGCACTGCCGACGGCAAAGCGACGGCATCGCCCCGTGGCGGCACCAGCCCGTTTACCTACGCCTGGGAAAACGGCGAAACGACCGAAACCGCCATCCGGCTGCCTGCCGGACTACACACCGTAACCATCACCGATGCCAACGGCTGCACCATCACCGCCAAGGTGACCATCGGCGAAAACATCCTGCCCCTGGCTGCAACTATCGAAGAAACCGGAAAAATCAATTGCACCGGCGAGAAAACCGCACTCCAGGTCAATGTGAGCGGTGGTAAAAGTCCGTTCGAGTTCCAGTGGAGTGCGCCCGGTATCACCGGCTACCAACCGGAGGAAGTACCTGCCGGCGCCTATACCGTCACCATCACCGATGTAGCCGGCGGAAAAACCACCGCAACGTTTACCGTACAACAACCCGATCCATTGGCTGCCACCACTATTCTGGATGCCGCAGCAGCTATAGCCAGCGCCGATGGCCGGGCCTCCGTCAAAATAACGGGCGGCACAGCCCCGTACCAAATCCGCTGGGATACCGATGAAACAACCGAGCGCGCCAAACGCCTGTATCCCGGAACCCACACGGTAACGGTTTCCGACGTGAACGGATGCTCCGCTACCGCCACGGTAGAGGTTACCGAAAACGTACTGCCCCTTTCCGCTCGAATCGAGGAAATCGGGAAAATCACCTGCAAGGGCGGCACTACCAGCCTGAAAGTTGAGGTGCGGGGTGGAAAACCGCCGTTCCAGTTCCAATGGACCCAGCCCGGTATGCAGGGGCAGCAGCCCACCAACGTGGTCGCAGGTATCTACCAGCTTGTAGTCATTGATGCCGGCGGCGGACGCACCTCGACGGCGTTCCAGGTTTTGGAGCCAGACCCCGTCAAAGCTACCGCTACCGCGCAACGGACCGCAAACCCAGGCGGCAATGACGGAAGCGCCAAGGCTATCGTTTCGGGAGGAACCCCGCCGTACCAGATCCGCTGGGAAAACGACGAAGTCGGTGAAGCTGCCGTACGCTTAGGTTCGGGTACGTTCAAATTCACCGTCACCGATGCGCACGGCTGCTCTGCAACGTCTGAAGTGACCATCACTGAAACGATTCTCCCGCTCTCCGCAACCATCAGCGAGCAAGCGCCCATTAATTGCTACGGACAAAAAACAAGCCTCCGCGTCAATGCTATCGGCGGAAAAAGTCCCTACTTGTACCAGTGGAACATCCCCGCACTAAGCGGCGAACAACCCACCGAAGTAGGCGCCGGCAACTATGTTGTTAGTGTGACGGATGCAAAAGGCGTAAAAACCACCGCTTCGATTACGGTGAAAGAACCACCCGTCTTGACGCCTTTTGCGTCGCTCATTGCACCCGCCAGTACCGGCAACAGCGATGGCAAAGCCCGCGCCGAAGGCCGCGGCGGCACCGGAACCATCTCCTTCCTTTGGGATAACGGCGAAACGACCGCTGCTGCTACCAAACTGAGCCCTGGTATGCACACCGTGACGATCAACGATGAAAAAGGCTGCACAGCCCTGTTCAGCCTCGATGTGCCCGAAAACATCCTGCCTTTATCCGTCAATGTGGAAGAAACCGCCAGCATCAAGTGTGCCGGCCAAGTGTCCGGACTAAAAGTCACCCCCAGCGGCGGCAAACCACCTTACCAGCTCAAGTGGGACAACCCGTCCTGGAAAGGCGGCGACATCGCCAACGTAACGGCCGGCACATACGCCGTGCTCGTCACCGATGCCAAAGGCTCCACCCAAAGCGCCGTGGTGATCGTAAAAGCCCCCGAAGAATTAGTTGTGGATATCACCCGCGTAGTGGGCGCCACCACCGAACGTAGCACCGACGGAAAAGCTACGGTCAAAATCAAAGGCGGCACCCAGCCCACCACCATCGCGTGGGACAACGAAGAAACCGGAAGCACTGCCGCCAAACTCAAACTTGGCGCACATTCGGTAACCGTGACCGATGCCAACGGATGCGCCACCACCAAAACCGTAGAAATCAAACAGCGTATCTTGCCCGAACTCAACGCCGCCTTGCTGCGCAGCGGTCAGACGATCAAGATGGAACAACTGCGCTTCGAAGCAGACAGCGCCAGCCTGACCACGGATGCACTTCCTACCCTGGACGAGCTGTACGACTTCATGGAGGAAAACGGCAACATCGTCATCGAAATCGGCGGACACACCAACAGCACCCCGCCCGACGAGTTTTGCGACCGCCTCTCCACCGCCCGCGCCAAATCCGCAGCCGAATATCTGATTGAAAAAGGTGTGGACCGCAAACGTGTATCGTTCAAGGGCTATGGCAAACGGAACCCCATCGCCAGCAATGCTACGGTGGAGGGCCGCCGGCAAAACCAGCGCGTGGAAATCAAGATATTGGCGTTGAAACTGGAGTAGCGGGCAACAAAAACGTGGAATAATGGGGGTTAAAGGGGCTACTATCCCCTACCCCATCCGCGCCCGTTTCACCATCCAGGTTTGCAAAATCGGAACGAAGCCTTTGTTGATATCGGCTTCCACAAAATCAATTTTGTACTGCAAACAACGCATCCGGAGCTGATCCGTGAATGCAGCCACTTGTTTGGTGTAATACTCCTTCACCTGACCCGGTTGCAGGCGCACCTGCTCACCCGTTTCCATATCCACAAAAAGATACGGGCGGTTCTCAAACTCGAAATCCAGTTCCTTGGCTTTGTCTGTCACGTGGAAAAGGATCACCTCGTGCTTGTTGTGCTTGAGGTGCTGCAGGGAAGAAAAGAGCTTTTCGGCATCCTCCGGGCGCTCCATTACGTCGGTAAAAATGATGACTAGCGAACGGCGGTGGAGCGCGTCGGCGATATGGTGCAGGCTGCCCGGCAGATCCGTGGCGCGGTTCAGCTGCGGATTTTCGATACGCTCGGCAAGAAAAGACAACAGCTGCTGGTAGTGTTGCGTCGTGGATTTACAATTGGTATTGACCCTAATTTCGTCGTCGAAGAGCGACAGGCCGAACGCGTCACGCTGTTTTTTCAGCCCGTACATCAGCGCCGCCGCCGACTGCGCCGCGAAGCAAAACTTGTTCTTGTACTTGAATTTTTGCGGGTTTTTCTCGTCCCAGGGATAGTACATCGTGGACGATGCATCCACCACAATCTGGCAACGCAGGTTGGTTTCCTCCTCAAATCGTTTGACAAACAACTTGTTCGTGCGGGCATAAACCTTCCAGTCTATGTTGCGCGTGCTTTCCCCGGTGTTGTACAAGCGGTGTTCGGCAAATTCCACCGAAAAACCGTGAAACGGGCTTCGGTGCATGCCCACGATAAATCCTTCCACGACCTGGCGGGCCAGCAGCTCAAGGTTGCTGCCAAGGGCGCGAATATCCTGTTGTTGTTCGAGTATGTTCGACATGTATGCGTTGTTGATTGGTCATTGGGGCGGACAAAGGTAACGACTGAATCCGTACCGATTGCGCAAGCCTCCACGACCAATTTTTGATAAATAGCACACCCGTAATTTACCGGAGCGCGCCTTTTTCGAACGAACGAACCTGCTGCCCGGTCGCAAATGCCAGCACCGTTTCCACCACTTCCGGCGCTGTCAGACCATGCCCGTACCCTTCTGTTGCCCAAAACCGCGAACCATCCCACGCTGCGTGCAACTTTTCGCTTTCCCGAAAGTGCGTCACCCGGTCGCCCCGATCGTGCACAAGCAGGGTTTCCACGGCCGTTAACGTGTGCGCGACCTCGGTCAAATCATATTCCGCAATTCGCTTGCCGGTAAGGCTCAAAATATGCGCGTCCATCGCCGCCATGAGGGTATCGCTCGCCCCAATGAGCCGCCGGGCGTTGTCCATGATGTAATTCAGGGAGGCAAACGACGCGAGTATGACAGCCCGTCTGGGGCGTATTGCCGGTTCCAGCGCACCCATCGCCCAGATACAGGAAGCCCCGCCAACCGAATGGCCGACGAGTACCTCCACCGGTCCAATCTGCCGGAGTATCGCGCGCAACACCTCGGCATAGCGAATCATGGTGAAATGCCGCCCTGTGGAGCGCCCGTGCGCAGGTGCATCCACGGCTACTACCTGGTAACCGGCCCGGAGCAGCCCCGTGGCAATCTTGCGCCAGCGCCCGGCATTGCTCTCCCAGCCATGGGCCAGCAGCGCCACCGGGCCACTATTCCCCCACGTGTACACCGCAATCTTTCGGCCGCCAATTTCCTCCAAACGCAACTCCGCTTTGGCCAAAAATATCAGTTCTTTTTGCGTGAATTTTCGCCGCTTGGGCAAACCAAACAAATGGAACGCCAGCCGACTGGTCGGACCTGGTGCCACACGGGCAAGCGTGTTTAACAAACTGCCCGCGAAGTGGGCAAACGCATTTTTTTTCATGAAAAGATCAATTTCCGGCACTCCTGAAAAACCTGCCGGCATACGTTCGGGTACCCACGACGACCTGCACCCAGTAAAATCCCGGTTGCAGGTATTGCACCTCTACTTCCCCGGATTCGGGCAGCGCCGCAAACTGTAACACTGGAACACCGGCGGAGTTCAGTATAGACACCTGCGCCGTTTCCAATACTGCGGCAACCGGCAGTTGCAGGCGGATTTTGCCGAAGGCGGGATTGGGCCAAACGGCCACTTGCGTATCCTGCCCGCCGCCGTCTGGCCGTACTGCCCGGATATCGGACAGATGCTCCTGGCCATCCATATCTGTTTGCCGAAGGCGGTAGTACAACACGTCGGCAGCAGGGACGTCCGCGTCGAGGAACGTGTACGCCCGGGGTTCGGTCGTGGTGCCATGGCCTGCTACCCAGCCAATGGGCGCGAACCGGGCGATACTGCCCGCGCTGCGCTCGATCTGGAATCCCCGGTTATTGGTTTCCGTCGCCGTGTTCCAGTTCAGGTACACGCCATCGTTTTTAAGACTGGCGCTGAACGACGTCATCTCCACCGGCAAAGGCGCCGAAATAGTGAAGTTGTTATTGGAAATATCGTAAAAAATATTGCCCACGGCAAATATGGCAATACGGGCGGTGGTGGTTGGCGGCACGTTGTAGGTCACGGTCTGCGAGCCGTCGTTGGGCGTATTGGCCAGCAGCGTGGAATAGTTGTTACCGCCGTCGGTAGAAATCAGAATATCCACTTTGGAGCAGTTGACCGGGGCGCCGTTGCTGCCCGCTACATCCCAGGTGACCGTTTGGGTAGAGTTGCTCGGGTACGATTCGCCGCCGTTGGGTATCGTCACAATAAAAGGGCCGACCGCGCTGGAAGTGGTGACGGTCATATTACCTTCGGTGGTACAGCCGGCACTGGGGTTGTTGTCGCGCACGGTGAAACGAAAACTCATGGATCGCCCAACGGAGGGCAAAACCTCCCAGGTTGGGGTAAAGTTGCCCAAAACAGCGGCATAGTTGGGCATATAGCGGCTGTTCTCTGTTACGGGTAACAGCGAGCGGAATACCGGGCCGCTCGTGTTGGTCGGGGCCGGCGGCATGGTTTGATTATCGGTATATCCGTTCATCTGTTCCCAGCAGTAAGTCATTGCATCCCCGTTAGGGTCGGTAGCGGTGCCCGTGAGGATGAACGGCGTGGAGTGGGGTACTGTGCGATTTATTAGTGCGGATATTGATGGGGCGGTGTTTCCGGTGGATACCTGCACGGCGCAGTTGCCACCACCTGTCACAAAACCTCCAATTTGCTGGAGACTACGGGCATGAAAGTAATCATCGCTGTTACTCTGCACATCCGGAGCACAGATGCCCGCGTAACCCATTATGGTGGAGGCGCTGCCGGGTTCCATGGCAGAAGCATCAGAGCGATTGCAATCATTAAACTGCGTGTGTTGGGCGCCATACTGATGCACTATCTCGTGTGCCACATAATCAATATCAAACGGGTCGCCGATCGGATTACCCCCTCCCGTCACTCCCCCCGCCTTAATGGAGGCATTGCACACGCACCCGAGGTAGGCCACGCCGCCGCCGCCGGTGCTGAACACATGCCCGATGTCGTAGTTGGCCGTTCCGATAATGTTGTCGCAAGTTGTTTGGTTTTGCCCCAGCATGGTAACTCCGTTGCTGTTGGTGTACGGGTCGGTAGCGGGATTGGTGAAAATGATGGCTGTATCGTTCGGGACGATGATCATGGTCAGACCACAGTCGCGTTCGAAAACCCCGTTGACCCGGGTCATGGAGGTGTTCATGGCGGCCAGCGCGGGCGCCTTGTCGGTTCCAAAAGAACCGTGGTAGTTCGCGTATTCGCCCGTACAAGCCAGGGCGAGGCGGTACTGGCGGCGGTTGCCGCAGTCACCCGCCCGGTCGGAGGCGCCTTGCGGCAGTTCGATCTTTACCGGGGAATCGGAAACGTGGCATACGAACACATCGCCCGTGCGTTTCACAAAGTCTTTTTTGTAATAAGAAATGTACGCTGCGGTGTTCCCCCGGGCATACGGGTCTATGAAAATGGTACTGCCGCCGGGGTTGAACAGCATCGCATGCAGCCCCTTCGGGGAAATGTCAAACCGGGCTGTCATGCCCGGATGCGTGCGGCTTTTCCCGGCAAAAGAGCGAATTTCGGGAAATGCAGCACCGAGGTCGGTGTGCAGCACCGGAGCGTCCCACACTTCAAACAGCGCCATGCCGCCGTCCGGCAGCGGGAAATCTACGGATGCGCCCGGCTCGCCGTGCAGGTAGTCGGCCTCGGCAGGCGCAGCGAGCAGGCGCGCGCGCATCGGACCAAAGTCCAGGTGCAGGGTGCGGTATTGGTTCGGCACGATGAGCCGGTCATTGGGCGCCGCCTGGATGGAATCCTCGCGAAGGTCCGTCCAAAATGTTGCTTGAGAAAATGCTGTCAGCGACGAAAAAAGGGTGCAGAGCAGGATAAGGTGTACTGGATTATGGATACGCATGTTTGAGTACGCTTGAAAACCATTATTAGCGGGCCAAAACTACCTCAAACCTTGGAGGTTGTAAAAAAAAATGCCGGTTCAACCGCCCTCCTGCACCCGCACCACATCCACGCCCAACTCCCGCACCAGCCGGTTCAGCGCGGGCAAATCCCGCTCCCGGATGGTTTTCCATTTCCCCAATTCGGCATTGATCAGCCCGAACAACATATCCCGTACCTCCACGGCCTGGCTCGTGGGCGGGTAGTCGCCCGATGCCGCGATTTCCATGACATTGCCGAGTTTGTCGTTGAGCCGCACCGGGAAGTTCAGCGGGTCCTGGCTGGACTTGTTTTTCGTCTGGTACAGCGCTTCCTCCACGGCCGTCATGTCCTTTTCGATGGTTTTGATTTGCTCGCGCAAGGGCTTCAGGCGCTCCTCTTCGGGCAAACGGCCGGCGAGACTTTTCAGCTGCGCGCGCAGGTCGCGGATATGGCCGATAGCCGTGTGCATTTCCGTGAGTTTGTCGGAGCAGGATTTTACAAAAACAAACTGCGCGGTGTAGTCCTCCGAGCGGGCGGTGGCGCGCGGGTCGGGCAGCAGCACAAAGGGTTCCTCGGCGCTTAGGCCGTTCACGGTGAGCCGCAAACGGTAGTCGCCCGGCACCGCCACGGGGCCGCTCATGCGGGTGGACCAGAGAATAAGCCCGTCGAATTTTTTCGCACCGGGGTACCGCAGGTCCCACACAAACCGGTTGCCGCCGGCCTTCAGGTCGGGCAGTTTGTCCTCCTTGGTCTGGTTGGAAAACTTCCGCACCGACGCACCCGCCGCATCCAGAATTTCCAGCGTCACGGTGTCCTTTTCGCCGGGTTTGTTTTTCAAATAAAAATGCGTCATCACGCCGCCCGGGTGGTTCGTGCCGGCAGTTTTCGAGTTTTTAACCTGCCGACCGTCCATACGGTACGACGGCATGGGCCGGTACAGGTGAAAGTTTTTCCCGGAAATATCGTCCGATGTCTGGTGCAATACCGTCAGGTCGTCTATGATCCAGAGGCTGCGGCCCTGGGTGGCAGCAATGAGGTTGTCGTTTTTGATAGTCAGGTCGGTGACGGGTACTATGGGCAGATTCAGCTGGAACGGTTGCCAGCGGGCGCCGTCGTCGAAACTGACGTACATGCCCTGCTCGGTGCCGCAGTACAACAAGCCGCGGCGCTTGGGATCGGCGCGCAACACGCGGGTAAAATGCTCCGGTGCGATGCCGTCGGTGATCCGGCGCCAGGTTTTTCCATAGTCGGCAGTGTGAAACAGGTAGGGACGGTAGTCGCCCGATTTGTACGCCGTGGCGGCGAGGTAGAGTCCACCCTTGCGGAAGGGATCGGGCTCCACACTGTTGACCATACAGCCCTTGGGCAGGTCGGCGGGGGTTACGTTGGCCCAGTTGGTTCCGGCATCGCGGCTGACGTGCACGAGGCCGTCGTCGCTGCCGGTCCAGAGCAGGCCAGGTTCGTAGGGCGATTCGCCGGCGGCGAAAATGGTGCAGTAGTATTCCACACTGGTATTGTCCTGCGTGATGGGGCCACCCGACGATTTCTGGCGCTCCTTGTCGTTGGTCGTCAGATCGGGGCTGATGGTTTTCCAGGTCTGGCCCTCGTCGGTGGTGACGTGCAGGTGGTTGGAGGCGGCGTAGAGTTTTTTCGGGTCGTTGGGCGAGAAGAAGAGCGGAAAATTCCACTGGAAGCGGTAGCGGGCGTCTTCGGCGCCATGGCCCATGTTGTCTTCGGGCCACACGTTGATGGCGCGGGTGGCTTTGCGTCGGTGGTCCACCCGGCTGAGGTAGCCGTGGTACTCGCCGCCGTACACGATTTCGCTATCGGTGGGGTCCACGGCGATGTGGCCCGATTCGCCGCCAGCGGTGGGTTCCCAGTCGCGCTCGCCGATGCTGCTGCCGTCGGTGCGGTGCCGGATACGCACGGTGCTGTTGTCCTGCTGGGCGACGTAAATCCGGTACGGGAAATCGTTGTCGGTGGTCACGCGGTAAAACTGCGCGGTGGGCTGGTTGTGGTAGGTGCTCCAGGTTTCCCCGCCGTCGTAGGTAATCTGGGCGCCGCCGTCGTCGGCGATAATCATGCGGCGCGGGTCTTCGGGCGCAATCCAGAGGTCGTGGTGGTCGCCGTGCGGCGCCGATTTTCCGGTAAACGTTTTGCCGCCGTCTTTGGAGGTGTGGTAGGCGACGTTGGTGACATACACCTTGTCGGCGTCTTTGGTGTCGGCGTAAATTCGGGTGTAGTACCAGGCGCGCTGGCGCAGGTTGCGGTCGTCGTTGAGTTTGGCCCATTTCTTCCCGCCGTCGTCGGAGCGGAACACCCCGCCGTTTTCGGCTTCGATAATCGCCCAAACGCGTTGCGGATTAGCGGGCGACACCGTCACGCCGATGATGCCGAGCGTGTCTTTTTGCGGCAAGCCTTCGTTGCGGGAAATATCCGTCCAGGTATCGCCGCCGTCGGTACTTTTCCAGAGGCCGGAGCCGGCGCCGCCGCTGCTGAGGCTGTACGGGGTGCGGCGGATGCGCCAGGTGCTGGCGAAGAGGATGCGCGGATTGGTGGGGTCGAAGCACAAGTCAATAGCGCCGGCGTCTTCATTGGCGAAAAGGATACGCTGCCAGGTTTTGCCGCCGTCGTCGGAGCGATAGACCCCGCGTTCGGGCGAGGGTTTGAACAGGTCGCCGAGCACGGCGGCATACACGCGGTCGGGGTTGGTGGGGTGTACGCGGATGCGGGGAATGTGGCGGCTGTTGGGCAGGCCCATAAACGCCCAGGTCTGGCCGGCATCGGTGCTTTTCCACACGCCGGAGCCGGAGCTGACGTTGCCGCGCACAGTTTTTTCGCCGCCGCCGGCGTACAGCACATTGTGGTCGGAGGGCGCCACTTCGACGGCCCCGATAGAGCCCCCGAAGAACCCGTCGGACAGGCATTCCCAGGTGCGCCCGCCGTCGGCCGTGCGCCACACGCCGCCGCCGGTGCTGCCGAAGTAGAACAGGTTGGGCTTGCCCGGCACGCCGATAGCCGCTGCCGAGCGCCCGCCCCGGAACGGTCCGATGCAGCGCCATTCGAGGGCGTTGTACGCGGTTTCGGGTATTCCGACGGAAGGGGCCGGAGCCGGCACGGGTTTATTTTTTTGGGAAAAAACGGGTGTCGTGAGCAGGAAGGTGAGAGCGAGCAGGAGGTAGCGCATGCGTGGGTGGGTTGCTGGAAAAAGGGCGCGGCAATGTTACGGAAGGTTTTGGGTTTCTGCTGCCGGGTATGTCCCGACATTCTTGTTACTTTTGCAAGAAAAACAACCCATGCATGGCTCGTGTACCCCGGCGAGCGCAGCGTGCAAATTTTTCAATTAAACGAAAACGGCCGTTACATCGGCCTGCGACCCTACATCGCGGGCGACATTGTGACCACCCCCATTGTACCCGGCATGGAAGTGCCGCTCGCCGACGTGTTTGACGTTTAACCGGCATAAGACGAACTATCAATCAAACATAACTAATGAAACATCTGATTCTCCTTATCGGCTTCCTGATCTTTTCAGGCCCATTGTCGGCTCAAACCGACAATTTCCCGGCGGTGGTTGTATCCAGCCAGGGCAAGGTTCGATACCACTCGGCGGACAACTCCGCAACCCTCAAAATCGCACCCGGCGCAGTCGTAAAAAAAGATGGAACACTCAAAATTTCCGGTAACGGCTCGGCTGTCGTCTATTGCAACGGCCGACTGAAAGTCATCAAAGGCAAGGGCGATCACGCCTTGGCCGAGGTATTTAAACCCGGCGGCTTGTCGAGCCTCAATTTTGATCCGGAATTTGGCAAATTCGTACGGGCTTCTGTGGAATTTGTGGCCGTCAAACAAGTGGGCGACGGCATGGGTGCAGCCGTAACCGACCCCAAACGCGCCGGCGATGGATGGGGCAGCGCCGTGACCGATCCCAAGCGCGCCGGCGATGGATGGGGTAACGCCGTCACCGATCCCAAGCGCGGCGGCGACGGATGGGGCAGCGCCGTCACCGATCCCAAACGCGCCGGCGACGGATGGGGCGGTTCGGGTGTCACGATCATCCCAATTTTGCCCTTCGGGAAACTCACCCCCGGCAACACCGATTTCGCTTGGTCGAGACCCGCAGGCGCTAAAACCTACCAGTTGAATATTCAGGATGAAAACAACAAAATGCTGCACCGCATCACGACCACAGACACATTCGCAACCATAGACCTGCAAACCTTGAATTTGACGCCCAACCAGATGTACTCCTGGAATGTCCAGACTACAGACAATGCCGGTTCGGCCTCAACTGCCCTGGATTTTGTGGTATCCACCACCGAAACGCAAGCATCTGTGGCAAACAGAGCCTCGAATTCTGCGACCTATCGGGACGGCGAACCGGTGTTGCAGGGCATGATGGAAGCCGTAGCACTGGAAAAAGGCGACTGGTTCGGCGCGGCGGAGCAGCGGTACGCAACCTTGCTCAAAAAATATCCTAATGACAACATGCTGCGCATCATGTATGCCGCATTCTGGATGCGCTATGGGCTGGAACCGAAAGCAAAAGCGGTATTAATTTCCAAATAAATTTGCTTGGAGGTTAGTGGGTGTTGTACAACCGCTAACCCACACTACCGGACATTTTTAGAATATGACCTTCCAGGTTTGGCAAACCTGGAAGGTCTGGATGTCCGGAAATATTCAACAGTGTGCCGCTAACCTCCAAGCACCTTTTCCATACGAAAGTGCGGGATAGTGACTTCTTCAAAACGTTCGCCAACGATCTCATAGCCCAGTTTCAGGTAAAACGGCACAGCGGTTTCCCGGGCGTGCAGGATCATTTTGCGGAAACCCAACCGGTGGGCAAACGCCTCCGAGGCGGCTACCAGGGCTTTTCCTACACCACTGCCCTGGCTGGCGGGGTCCACTGCTACTTGCCGCATTTTCACCTGGTCGTTTTGGTATGGCGTCAGGTTCAGGTAGCCGACCAGGATGCCGGAGTCGGCGTAGGCAGCCAGGTGGTATTGGTCGTATTCGGCAGCGATTTGCTCGGCAGTGTACTCCATGCCGAGGGGTTTGCGCAGCACCGCGTAGCGAAGCCGGACCGCGTCGTCAAATTCCGGCGTGCCAAATTGAATTTCAAGAATTTGCATACATTTATCGCGTTTTTAAAACCTGTTTTTTTGTAACGAAAATACCACATCAATGGACAATCAAAACCAACCGTTGGATACCGACTTCCAATCCGGAAGCAATCCACCCGAAGGATTGCGTATCACCCAAACTATCCGCCAGTACTGGCGCGAATCGAGCCAATGGGCCCTATTTTTTGCCATACTGGGTTTCATTTACATTGGCCTGATCATGCTGATATTTATAACAGCCAGCAGCAAACTCGGAAGTGCGGGAATACCCATCGTTTTTATGCTGCTGTTACTCAGTGCCTTTGTGCTACCGCCGGTCTGGTTTGTATTTCAGTTTGCACAGAACATCAAAAAAGCCTTGCGCGACGAAGACAACCTGGCTGCTACTGTCGGCTTTCGAAACCTGCGCCGGTTGTACCAGTTCGTCGGGGTCCTGACGGCGATCATACTGGGCTTTTATGGCATCACGCTGATCTTCACATTTATGTTCCTGGCGGCAAACTAATCATTCACCACACACAAGAAAAAACATGGAATACTTAGACCAAGATTTCCAGGCTGATACTACTAACCAACTGGAACCCACCCGGACAATTCGTCAGGATTGGCACACCTCCGCCCGCTGGGCTAATTTTCTGGCCATTACCTGGTTCGTTTTTACGATCATCGGGTTAATAGGCACCTTGAGTATCGGCGCCACCATGGAGCAATTGGCTTTGCTCGGCGCAGACTCACCCGGAATGGAGTTACTTATGGCTCAAAAAACACCCCTGACAATAATGTTTCTGGCTATTCTGGCCATCTATACCGCGCTTGCATGGTTTCAGTTTCGCTTTGCCAAAAACATGCGCCACGCCTTGCAGTTCACCGATCAGGATGCCCTGGAGCAGTCGTGGCTCCAGTTCCGAAACCTGTTTCGCTGGTCCGGAATTCTGGTTATCGCCATGATCATTTTTTACATCGCATTCATTGCCCTTATCGGGACGACCATGATGGGCGCCGGGATACCCGTAGGTTAATTCCCTTACAGCGACTTACCGCACCACCGAAAACGGCCCGGCAACTCCTGCCCGGCCTTTGCCCGACAGCAAGACCCAGTACAAACCACTCGGCCAGTCGGCGGTGTGCAGTTCCGCTGTTTTTGCTGAAGCTTGCCGGTTTTCGTACAACAGTTCGCCATTGGCGCCAAATACCTGCAGGTGCTCAAACGGGTGATCCGCCTGCACCCGCACCCGCTCGGAAGCGGGGTTGGGAGAAACGTTGGCCACAATAGCCGGAAGGACCGGTTCCTGCGCCGATACCGTGTTCGTGCCTTTGGCAATGGTATATTGTCCCAACGGAGTTTGTGCCGTACGCAACAGCCCGTATTTGTCCTGGGTGGACGTAATCATGTTTTTGACGTAGTTCGGGTGCTCTTGCCAGGGATGTCCGGGACCGGGTCGGTACAGCAGCACGACACTGTCTTCGGAGGGGCCGGTTTGGGCGAACAGTTCCGTGTCCAACTGGTCCAACTGACCTCTGCCGTCGTACAGAAACGTGGCTTCTCCATCAAAGGGTTGGAGCGCGTCTATCGTCCAGTAGCGGTTGCTCAGGACAAATCCTTGCGGGTTGACACTGCCGGCGGTATCGGGCGTGGCATAGTGGTACTCCACCCGAACCAGCGCGGTATCTGCCGGCAGGCTGGTCATGCGGATGGACAGTTTGGCGGGCGCGAAATTGTAATTCGTGAGCGCCGAAGCCACGAGTTCTTTGTCTGCCCGGGCCATCGTGAGGCGTTGCCGGGTGTTTACCCACGTTTTTGCGGGGAGAAACGACCACGACGGCAAGATGAATTCTGCCGTACTGTTTTCTCCGGATACGGCGGCGGTGCGGTACTGCCTGTTCCCGAACGGATCCACGAAGGTGAACTCCAGCGGCACATTTTGGTAAAAATTCGGTGCGCCGCGGCGTTTTTGTTTTACAAAAGCAACCACTTTGGTGCCTGCATCCACCGGAGAAAGGGTGATCTGAAGCGAATCAATCGAAAAATGCGTGAAGCCCGGCTGGAACACGTAGTCGTCAAAGAAATCGGTCAGGTCATAGCCCGTGGCGGCGCTGAGTTTATTGCGAAAAACGGTGCTGCTCCAATCGGCGAACTGCTGCTCTTCCAACACACTGCGCAGCCCTGCGCGGAACAACGTATCGCCGAGATAGCCCCGCAGGTTGTGCGCCACCACGGCTCCTTTGTTGTACACGTGTCGCCCGTAGGTGTATTCGTGCGGCACGCCCGACACGGCGCGGTAACCGCCCTCCTGCAGATGCGCCCGCTCCAGCACGTCAAGGAAATTTTTCTGCACTTCCGAGGCATAGCGCTCGGGGCCGTACACGTGTTCTAAAAACAGGTGTTCGGAAAACACAGCCCAGCCTTCGTTCAGCCACATATCTTCCGCAGTGGAACAAGTGGCCAAATCACCCCACCAGTGGTGGCTCAGTTCGTGGGCCATGAGGGTTTCGTAGGCAGCGGTGCCGTCCACCGCAACGCGCATGTAGGCGATATTGGTGGCGTGTTCCATGGCGCCCGAGCTGAAGGGCACGATAGCGTAGCCGATTTTGTCCCAGCGGTAAGGGCCATACCAGTATTCGAAAGCGGCCAGGGCATCGGGCAGGTGGGAAAAGGAACCTTTGAGCCGGTTCGTATCGGCGGGCGCCACGGCAATCTGGACGGGTACGGGGCCGGTTTCGCCTGCATATTCGCGCTCGAAAGACGCGAACGGGCCGACAGAAACACACGCCAGGTAGGACGGGATGGGGGTGTTTATCTGCCAATGGCGTTCAATGTTGCCATTGGGCAGCGGGCTTTCGTTTAGCAATACTCCGTTGCAAAAGGAAGGCCTGTCGGCGGGGCTGGCGATATGCATCTCAAACCGACACCGCTCGGTGAAGTTATCGAAACAAGGAAACCAGGCCCGCCCGTAATTGTGCGGGTCGGCGGCAAAGCCCACACCGAGGTTGTAGGCGTACTCGCCCTGCCAGTAAAAGCCGCCCCAGCCGGAAGCATCCTGCGCGGGTTTGCCGTGGTACCGGATTTCCACTGTAGCCGTTTCGCCGGCGTTCAGCGGGACGGGCCAGGTGATGTGCAGCAGGTTCCCGTCATAGACCCAGGCGGGGTTGAGGCTGGAGTTGACGGCGTCAATGGTCATGCCCAGCAGATCGAGCCGGATTTCAGACACGCCATTGATTTTTGCCGAAAAATCCAGCAAAGCCTTGCCGGAAATTTCCTGTGTGCTGAAGGCGGAGATATCGAGGTGCAGTGCCGTTGTCACGATATCCACTGAGTCGCTGCGCGTATCGGGCGCGGTGGTCGGCGGAGCGGTGGCGAACAGTTGTTTGCCTTTGGCGCACCATTCGGCGGCGGGCAGCATTTTTTGAGCGGCAAGCGGCAGGGTTGCCAGTGCCGGCACAAGCAAGAAGAGCAGTCGCATACGTATGAGTTTATTTTGACAGCCAACGCCGGAGGCGGAGGCCCAGACCAACCATCAGCGCCCCAAAGAACAGCGCGTAAAAACCGATCCACCAGGCAATGGAAACGGACCCGACCGTAGGTTGGTAAAGCATGAGCAAACCTAACGTAACCGAAAGCCCACCGGCTAATGCCAACAACCATTCGTGCTGGATTTCTTTCCGGATCCGGATTGCCAGAATGATTTCAAACGCCCCCGTCAGCAGGCACCAAAGGGCGACGAATAATACGAGCAGTGCTGCGCTCAACTCCGGTAACACGAGGGTGGCTGTACCTAACCCAACCCCAAGCAACCCCTCCAGCACAGCAACCCACCAGTCGTTGTCTTCCCCACGCAGCCGCCAGCCGGAGTACGTTGCCAGCAAACCATCGGCCAGCAAGAATATACCGATTACGGCGACGAGAAGGGCAAACGTAAACTGCGGCATAAAAAAGGCCGTAGCGGCGAAAGCCAGCGATACGGCACCGCGAATCACCCATACCCACCAGTGCTTAGCTAGTATTTGTATCATGGTCGAGTTGTTTTTTACTGCTTCAACTTTTTGCTGTAATCGCGTTCCAGGCTGTCCAGTAACAGCAGGTATGCCGGGTCTTCGATCGGGGTGGCGTAGTCGCCGGTTTTGTTCTTTCCAAAAACTCTGAGTTTTACCGTATTGTAGCGCTTCGGGTTGAGGCGCAGGTCTTGCAGCAACAGGTGCAAATGCCGGGTAGTGCGCACCATATTGGTATAAAACTCCGGGTCATTGAGCAACTTCCCGACCGAGCCTTCGCCGTTGGCCAGGCCGGCGGCGAGCGTATCAATTTTGGAAATGGCAGACTGGGCGGTATGGAGCGTACTGCGCAACGCACTCATGGACACCGTCAGGGAGTCCATCAGCACGGAGGCTTTTTGCCCGGTTTGATCCAGTCCCGCGTCTTTCAGTTGCTGGCTGAACGCGGCCATATTGTCCAGGGTTGTGCTGATATTCTTGTTGCTGTCGCGAATGGTGCGGGTGATCTCGGCGGCGTTGTTGGCCGTAGCGGTAAGACCGGAGGTGCTGGCGTCGAGGAAGCTATTAATTTTATGCGTCATCCGGGCGATATTTTCGAGCGATTCCCGGAGGGCTACCAGCGTATGCCCGAACCCTTGCGGGTCTCGGGGGTCGGCGATGGAATCGTAGAGCGCCGTCAGGCCGATGCGCAGGCGTTCGGTATAGGCATCCAGTTCCTGCGGATTGCCAAGAACGCTCTCAAAAAACGATTTGGTCCGGCCGGTGAGGTAGTCGCCGCTTTCGGCACAATCATCGCCACTGCACGGCCGGGAAATTTCCAGATTAACCGCTTTTCCGCCCATAAGACTGGAACTTACGATGACGGCTATGGCATCCTTGGGCACCTCTACCCGCCGCTCGATGTTCAGCACGGCGACGATACTCTTGTCATCTTCCGGATCAATGTAAATATCCTTGACCATGCCAACCTGCAGGCCACTGATAAACACGGGGCTGGACGGACGCAGTTGGTCAACATGATCGTACCGGACGTAAAAGGTTTGCGAAGCGTTCAGGATATTGAGGCCTTTGAGGAACTTAAAGCCCCAAATACCCAAGGCAATGGCGGCGACAGCGAGTAGGCCAATCTTGGTTTCGTTGCTGATTTTCAACATATTTTTTATAATGATGAGCGATGTATTAAAAGCGATGCGTGCGGTATAAGAAACGATGCGTGGTGATTGTATCACTCGGCACGCGCCACTACTCTTGCTGTTCGAAATCCGAGGTTTTGGAGTTCAGGAAGCATTTTTTCCGCGTCGGTGCGGGCGGCAAAGGTACCGGTAAAATAATGGAACTGTCCGCCTGATTGCTCTTCTTCCACATCGCCCAGCAGACTCAGTTGGCCGGTGTTCCGATCCAGCCGGGAGGCCCAGCTCATCAGGTGAATCCGGTAGGCTGCGGCGGCCTTTTTCGGGGAAACACCGGTAGCCGGCTGCTCGTCGGCGTACTGATCGCCGGTGTGGGGCGGGGCCGTATTGATAGCAACAACGGCGGAAGGTTTGTCCAATGTTTTTTGTGCTTTAACTGTAGGGGAGGGCTGTACCGGTGTTTTAACACTGGCGGGTACGGCAGCGGGTGTGGTGGCGGGTTGTACAGCGGCCAGTTGGGCCGGGTTTGTTCGTTGGCGAGCAGCCAGCGGAGTGCCTTCCATTTTGGCTTTGTACGCCCGGAACGACTCGAAAATGGCATCAGCCATTTGGAACTGCCCGGCTTCGGAGGCGATAAATTTTTCTTCGTCGCGGTTGGTCAAAAAACCGGCTTCGACCAATACAGACGGCATGGCGGTTTTGTGCAGTACGATAAATCCGGCCTGCTTCACGCCCCGGTCTTCCCGATTGGCCATTTTTTTGGTGAACTGCTGCACAAAACTGGCAAACAGGATGCTTTGCTCCAGGTATGCGCTTTGCCAGACGCTGCCAAAAATGTGCGCTTCCGCGCTGTTGGGATCGTACCCGCCGTAATTTTTTTTGTAATTGTCTTCCAAAAAAATGGACGCGTTTTCTCGTTTGGCCACTTCGAGGTTGCTCTCGGCGGTATGCAGGCCCATGACGTACGTTTCGACTCCCTTCACATGCGACACGCTGATCGAGTTGCAATGCACGCTGATGAACAGGTCGGCGTTGTTCCGGTTGGCGATGGCGGCTCGCTCGTTGAGTTCCACAAATACGTCCGTGGTGCGGGTATAAATCACCTCCACTTCCGGGTATTCCGCCTGAATGAGCGCGCCCAATTGCAGCACAATAGCCAGGGCGTTGTGTTTTTCTTTCGAGGCGGCGCCCTGGCAACCCGGGTCTTTGCCGCCGTGCCCCGCATCAAGCACTACCTTTTTGATGTGGTAAGCCGCCGGCAGCAGGTTGTTGGCACAAACCTTATAAACTGCATCAACAGTTTCTACGGGGCAAGATTCCATACCTTTGCCGCTTCCGAAGCCCGAAGTGGTACAGGTGGTGTGGTGTTTGCAGGGGGTGGCCGTGTTAAAATTTAAAAAAACAAGCCACGTCAGCAGCGTCAGGATCGTTTGTCGGGCAATCTGTTTTCTCATGCGTATGCGTCGTTGTCAAATACCTTGGAGCGTCTTCAAAAAAATATGGGCAAATATCGGCTTTTCTGGCAAATAGCGTTCGCTTTCGCATGGTCGCCTGTTATTGCTCAAATCCCGCAAGACACGCTTCCCCCCTCGCTGCGCGATACCGCAAGCGCCTTTCCCGCCATTCCCGCCCCGGGTTTGCGCGATTCCGCTACCGTGGACCTGCGCAGCGTGCGCATTTCCAGCGAGGGCCTTGACGAAACGGTGGAGTATGGCGCGAAGGACTCCATGTGGTTTGACGTAAAAAACAAACAATTGCACCTCTACGGCGAGGCTTTTGTCAAATACACCAACATTGACCTCAAAGCGGGATACATCCTGCTGGACTACTCCAAAAACGAAGTGACCGCCGAGCAATTCCCCGACCAGACCGGGCAAATGGCGGGTTTGCCCAAATTTAAGGACGGCGAAGAGGAATTCGAAGCGACCCGGCTGCGCTACAATTTTCGTTCGAAAAAAGGGATCATCTACGAAGCCCGCACCAAGCAGCAGGACCTCTATGTGCTGGGCGAACGGGCCAAATTTGTCAGCGGCCAACCTGCCGAAAACAAAGACGAGCCTGTCCGGAATACGATTTACAACCAAAATGCCCTGCTCACCACCTGCGACGACCCACATCCGCACTTCGGCATCCGCACCCGAAAACTGAAGGTTATCCCCGATAAACTGGTCGTTACCGGCCTTTCCAACGTAGAATTCGGGGGTATCCCGACGCCGCTGGTACTGCCGTTCGGTTTTTATCCCATTACCAAATCCCGCAAGTCGGGCCTGATTATCCCGCGCGACTTTGAATTTGCCACACAGGAAGGCCTCGGTATCAAAGACTGGGGGTATTACCTGCCCCTCTCCGACCACCTGGACATGACCTTCCGGTTCAATATTTACACCAGCGGCTCCTGGGGCGTGCAGAACGATACCCGATACAACCAGCGTTACCGCTACAACGGCAATTTTAACCTGCGTTTCAACAACCGCGTCGTGGAGGACAACCAGGCGCAGAAGGTTTCCAATAAATCTTTCGGCATCCGCTGGTCGCACCAGCAGGATCCCAAAGCCCACCCCACGCGCACCTTCGGCGGCTCGGTGAATATCGAAACCAACCGCGACCAAAACCGGAACCGGAACGATTACGCCAGCGTGTACCAAAACCAGCTGACGTCCAACCTCAACTATTCCCAGCGTTTCCCGGGCAAACCCTACCAGTTCAACGCCAGTCTCAGCCACTCCCAAAATACCCAGACCCGGCAGATGAACATCAACTTCCCGACGGCGGCGTTCAACGTGCAGCGTATCTTCCCGTTCAAGCGCAAAAACCCGCTGGGAAAGGAACAGTGGTACGAAAAATTATCGCTCACCTATTCTTCCCGCCTCCAAAACAGCGTGCAGGTGGCCGACACGCTCCTGTTCACCGATGCAACCCTGCGCAACGCGCGCATGGGCATTCAGCACCAGGCCAGCACGGATTTCAACTTCAAAATTTTCAAATTCATCAACGTGGCCCCGAGGGTCAATTACGAGGAAAACTGGTACCCGTACACCATTGATCGTCAGTTTTTGAACGACATCCAGTTCGCCTACGACACCGTGGCCGACATCATCGTGGTGGATAGCAACAACACCGTTTGGGGCCGCGACACGTCCTACCGGGACTGGGGCTTCAAGCCGTTCCGGCAATACGACGTGAGCATCACGGCCAATACGGCGCTGTTTTTTACCAAACAATTCAAAAAAGGCTGGTTTCGCGGCATTCGCCATACCATGAAACCCTCTATTTCCACCGGATTTCGCCCCGACTACTCCGAGTCCGACTACTTCCGGCAGGTACAAACCACCGCGCGGCCCGGGCGGGAGGCATTCAGCCAATACGGCATTTTCGATGAGGCTGTTTACAGCCGCCCATCCAATGCGCCCCGGGATTTGGCCATCAATTACAGCCTGGGAAATATTCTGGAAATGAAATTTTACTCTGCCAAACGGGATACGGTGAAGCGCGTACGCATCTTCGACAACCTCGCGTTTGCCGGCAGCTACAGCCTGACGCGCGACACGCTGAAGTGGAGCACGATCAGTACCGGGGGCCTGTTCCGGTTGTTCAAGGGTATCTCCAACCTGACCTGGAATGCAACGTTCGACCCGTACACCTTGAGCGAAAACGGTACGCGCATCAACAAATACATGCTGAACGAGGAGGGAAAACTCCTGCGTGTGGCCAGTTTCGGTATCGCGCTCAACACTCAAACGAGTATCCGGGATCTGCGAAAACTGTTTGAAAAAGAGCCGGAAAATACCCCCGGCGGATCGGGTATCACCCCCACGATCAAAGACGGGTTCTTCGACTGGTTCGATCAGTTCCAGATCAGCCACCGCATCTCCTTCGACCGGCGCCAGTTGTTCGGTACCAACCGCGACACCTTCCTCATCGGCACCAACAATATCAGTTTCTCCGGCCGCATCCCGCTGACGCCCAAGTGGTCCATAGACATCGGCAACATCAGTTATGATTTTCAGCTTAAAAGCCTCGTGTATCCCGACCTTGGGTTCACCCGCGACCTCCACTGCTGGCTGTTCAGTGTGCGCTGGCAGCCCCTGCGCGGCACATACGAGTTTTTTATCTCCGTGAAACCCGGCAGTACGCTCGACTTCCTGAAATTGCCCTATCGGAAAAACGTGTTCGACGCACAGGGGCGGTTCTGAGTTTTGAGTTGTCCGCGCGTGGCGGAAACTCAAAACGCTACGGTTTTTTCTGTTTTTGGCACCGTTTTCGGCGAGATTCCGCCGGACCACCCACACAAATAGCGCTATTTGTGCGGGTCATCCTGCACAAAAAACTATCTTTGCATCAAAAATTTGCTATGCTGATCGAACGATTGCAAAAAACCAACCTACAAAAAGAACTAGCGGAATCGAATAAAGTGCTGGTTTTGTACGGCGCCCGGCAAGTGGGAAAAACGACATTGGTACAGGAAATCCTGAAGGGTTATTCGGGGAGGGTACTGGAAATTAATGCCGACATGGTACCTTTTTTGGAGGCTCTTTCAAGTCGCAACCTGGACCGGCTAACGGGGTTGGTGCAGGGCTACGATTTGGTTTTTATTGATGAAGCGCAACGCATCCCCGACATCGGTATCAACCTGAAAATACTGCACGATAACTTGCCGAATTTAAAAATCATTGTCACCGGTTCATCCTCACTTGACCTCGCTAATCGGGTCAAGGAGCCGCTCACCGGACGTACCTGGACATTTCATCTTTTCCCGATTGCCGTAGAAGAGTGGGCACGGCACAACAAGGCAAATGACTTTCAAGCGGAACTTCAGTTGGAAAACTGGATGATTTTCGGATTGTACCCCGAGTTGCTCTCCATTGAAAATACCGAAAAAAAAATCCGGCACCTTCAGGAGATCACCCATTCCTACCTTTACAAGGACATTTTGACCTTAGCCAACGTCCGCTATCCTGAAAAACTCCGGCAAATTTTGAAATTGCTTGCCTGGCAAGTCGGAAACCTCGTATCTGTAAATGAACTGGCCAATACGCTGCAACTGAGTCGGGAGGCAGTCGAAAATTATATTGATCTGCTGGAGAAGTCATTCGTTATTTTCCGGCTCCGTGGTTTCAGCCGAAACCTTCGCAAGGAGATGACCAAAATGGATAAAATCTACTTCTACGACCTCGGTGTCCGCAACGCCTTGATTGAAAATTTCAACAGTTTATCTACCCGGCAAGATGTGGGGCAACTTTGGGAAAATTTCCTGATCACAGAACGCATCAAAAGCGCCGGCTACCATTTCCGGTTCGCAAATCGGTATTTCTGGAGGACACACACCGGGGCCGAATTAGACTTTCTGGAGGAAAGCGGCGGGATCCTTTCAGGGTACGAGTTCAAGTGGGGTTCCAAAACCCCAACCGCTCCCGCTACCTGGGTGGAAACCTATCCACAGGCGACATTCAAGGGCGTCAACCGGGAAAATTTCATGGATTTTATCCGGGGGAAATAAGGGGGCGGGGCGGCAGGCAGGTCTTATGTGCTAAGTTGCCAATTGACGACCACTTTCCCCTGTTTTTCCAGCAACGCATTGGTCCGGCTGAAATGCCCGCATCCCTGAAATTTGTTTCCTGCCAGCGGCGAAGGGTGCGGTGCCTCAAGTACGTAGTGCTTTGTTTCGTCAATCAGCGCCTTTTTGCTCTGGGCAAACTTGCCCCACAGCAAAAACACGATTCCCTCCTTTTTTTCTGAAATGTGCCGAATGACGGCATCGGTGAAGGTTTGCCAGCCAATTTTTTGATGCGAAGCCGGTTGTCCGGCCTCCACGGTAAGCATGGCATTGAGCAACAGTACGCCCTGTTCGGCCCAGTGCGTCAGGTCGCCGTGCGCAGGAATGGGCAGGCCGAGATCGCGGTTGATTTCTTTGTAAATATTGACTAATGAAGGCGGTACTTTTTTGCCTTTTGGTACCGAAAAACACAGACCCATCGCCTCGCCGGGGTTGTGGTACGGGTCCTGACCAAGAATCACGACCTGCACCTTGTCGAAGGGCGTGGTATTGAATGCATTGAAAATCAGCGGCCCCGGCGGATATATGATCTTCCCGGCCTGTTTTTCCCGAACTAAAAAAGACTTGATTTCGGTGAAATACGGCTGCCGAAACTCGTCGGCCAAAACCTGCTTCCAACTTTCCTCCATCTGGATATTTTCAACTTTTTCAGACATGATCGGTGCGCTTTGATGTGCGCACAAAGGTATGGTTCGATTTTTTGGATTGATTCGATTGGGCCGATTGTTCCGATTGATTCGATTGTTCCGATTGATTCGATTGGTTCGATTGATTCGATTGTTCCGATTGTTTCGATTAGGCCGATTGTTCCGATTATTTCGATTTCACAAACTCCACTACCTTTCGCACCGAAATAAAGTGCCTTCTATTTTGAAGCCCCCACCACTGAACATCTTTTTCGAGCATTAGACTTTCCAGGTTTAAAAACCTGGAAAGTCTGGATGCCCGGAATTAAAGCCATCAAGTGCGGCGACCAATCGGAACAATCGAATCAATCGAACCAATCGGAACAATCGAACCAATCGAATCAATCGAACCAATCGGAACAATCGAATCAATCGAAACAATCGAACCAATCGGCCTAATCGAATCAATCGGCCTAATCGAAACAATCGAAAAAAATGCTTTTCAACTCCCTGTCATTCTTCTTCTTTTTCGCGCTGTTACTGGGTTTGCACTACGCGCCCTTACCGTGGCGGGTGAAAAAGGCCAACCTCTTGTTGGCGAGTTATATTTTTTATGCAGCCTGGAACCCGCCCTTTGTGGTATTGCTGTGGCTTTCCACAGTGGTGGACTGGTTTATGGCAAAAAAAATCAGTGAAACGGAGGAGCCCGGACGGAGGCGGCTCTTCCTGTGGGTAAGCATCGTGCTGAACCTCGGCTTGCTCAGTTATTTCAAATACGGCAAGTTTTTGCTGGACAACTTCACCGCGCTCGTGCAGACGGCAGGCATAGATTACCAACCGGCGGCGCCGGATATCATCCTCCCGGTCGGTATCTCATTTTATACCTTCCAGACGATGGCCTACACGCTGGATGTGTACCTGCGGCGGGCAAAACCGGCGGGTTCCTTCCTCGATTTTGCGCTGTTCGTGACGTTTTTTCCGCAATTGGTGGCCGGCCCCATCGTGCGGCCGACCGAGTTGGTGCCGCAGTTTGAAACGCCGAAACAAGCGAACCTCCAGCAAATGATGTGGGGTCTCGGCCTGCTGACCCTGGGCCTTTTCCAGAAAATGGTTGTGGCAGACACGCTCCTGTCCAAAACATCCGACATGGTTTTTGGCAGCGAGCAAGCCCTGCACGGTCTGGATGCCTGGATGGGCGTGCTGGCATTTTCGGGGCAAATTTTTTGTGATTTTGCCGGCTACTCCACCGCAGCCATCGGCATCGCGCTCTGTCTCGGGTTTGCTTTGCCCGAAAACTTCCACTGCCCGTACGGGGCCGTAGGGTTCTCGGATTTCTGGCGGCGCTGGCACATCACGTTATCTTCCTGGCTGCGCGACTACCTGTACATCCCGCTGGGTGGCAACCGCCGCGGCGAGGCCATGACGTACGTGAACCTCTCGATCACCATGCTGCTCGGCGGCCTGTGGCACGGCGCGGCCTGGACCTTCGTAGTCTGGGGTGGCCTGCACGGCCTGTATCTCGCGGCGGAGCGCGTGCTCAAG